>CAIJOY010000027.1 GCA_903822425.1 uncultured Actinomycetes bacterium
GTGGGTTGTGAGGGACTCGAACCCCCGACCCGGTGATTAAGAGTCACCTGCTCTACCAACTGAGCTAACAACCCGAGCACGCTCGATGTGGGGAAACCGCGAGCGCGGAGCAAACCCTATCAGCGTGGCGGGGTTTGGTCTGCCATGGCAAATGGGTGGAATATAGGTCTGTGACTAAGAGTAGGAATTCAAGGATTACTGGGGCAGGTAGGCGCACTGCACTGTTTTTAGTCCCACTCCTCTTCTTTGCTCTGTCCACAGAGCTTCCAATTGCCACAGCAGTCAAAGTTAAAAGCGATGCCAGCATTGCGCAGGTGCTAGCCAGCATTTCTGTTAAGGGACGAGCACCTAAGACTGGATATACGCGAGATCAATTTGGTCCTGCTTGGAAAGATGTAGATAAAAATGGCTGTGATACTCGCAATGACATATTAAAACGTGACTTAGTCACAGTCATATACAAGAGTTCAGATTGCGTAATTTTGAGCGGGGTGTTGCATGACCCATATTCGGGGGAGGATATTCAATTCCTTCGTGGAGTGGCAACGAGTTCTTTGGTGCAAATCGATCATGTGGTGGCCCTATCAAATGCCTGGCAGACAGGTGCTTTTGCACTCACCCTCACTCAACGAACTGCACTTGCTAATGATCCATTGAATCTGCTGGCGGTTAAGGGGAGTTTAAATTCTCAAAAAAGTGATGGAGATGCTGCCACATGGCTGCCACCGCTGAAGAGTTTTAGGTGTGACTATGTAGCTAGGCAGTTAGCGGTGAAGAACAAATATGGGCTTTGGTTAACGGCTTCAGAAAAGGATGCAATTATTTTGATCTTGAGTAAGTGCCCAAATCAACTGCTGCCCGCAAAGTAGTTTCTACTTCTGAATATTTATTGTGAAGAACTACTTATTACTTGAGTCATAGCGCTCATAGGATGCACGGATTTCCTTTTGTGCTTCCTCTCGCCCAACCCACAGTGCACCTTCAACGCTTTTTCCTGGCTCGAGGTCTTTGTAGACTTCAAAGAAGTGTTTAATTTCTAGGCGATCAAATTCTGGAACATCAGTGATATCGCGCAAGTGTTCTTTACGGACATCTCCTGCTGGCACACAGAGCAACTTGTCATCTCCGCCTGCTTCATCGGTCATTCGAAACATGCCAATGACTCGACATTTAACAACGCATCCAGGAAATGTTGGTTCATCCAACATAACCAGGGCATCTAGCGGGTCGCCATCTTGTCCCAAAGTGTCATCGACAAAACCGTAATCCCAGGGATAACGAGTAGATGTGAAGAGCATGCGATCTAGTCGGATCTTGCCGGTCTCGTGATCGACTTCGTATTTGTTGCGGCTTCCTGCAGGGATTTCAACGACAACATCAAAGGTCATATCCATCGGGTGAACTCCCTATAGTTGGAAAAAAGTGGGGTGAGCGACGGGGCTCGAACCCGCGACATCTCGGACCACAACCGAGTGCTCTACCAGCTGAGCTACGCCCACCATGCGGTGCAAATACTACAGCTCTTTTTCTGCCGTGAATCGTTGGGCAATCTCGCGTAGCGCCTGTGAATCTGGGCCAGGGGCGGGGGCGAAGATTGCTTCGCGGTAATACTTGAGCTCATTGATTGAATCTTTAATATCTCCCAATGCGCGATGGTTGCCGCTTTTTTCGGGGGCGTTGAAATAGACCCGCGGGTGCCAGCGACGTGCAAGCTCTTTGATCGATGAAACATCCACAGTGCGATAGTGGAGGTAGTCATTGAGAAGTGGCATATCTCGAGCGATGAAGTTGCGATCAACGCTGACTGAATTTCCGGCTAATGGAGATTTTCCTAGCTGAGTACCTGATTTTTCTAGATAGGCCAAGATCATCGTCTCGGCATCAGATGCGCTAATCCCGTGGGGAATTTCTGTGATCAACCCTGAGGAGGTATGCATCTGGGTAACAAACTCATTCATCCCCGCTAGTTGCGCAGGGGTGGCTGCAATCACGACATCCACACCATCGCCCACGACCTTGAGCTCTGAATCTGTCACCAAGACGGCAATCTCCACCAAGACATCTTTTTCCAGGGAAAGACCGGTCATTTCGCAGTCAATCCAGATCAGATGCGGGGAGTCGTTGCTCATGGGGCAACCTTAAGTCATGGAGGGCTAGAGGCGTGATTTCACCTCTCGTTCACCTTCTCGTAACCAAAGTTCTACGCAATTTCCTTGCCCAGGCAGCAAGATCGCGGTGTGAGCCAAGACCTTCTGAGCGCTGTTGCGCCTCCTGCCAAGCGCGAGATCACAACGAAGCCACGATTTTCGGACAAAGTATTTCGTGGAGTTGTCACTAGCGGCGCTCTTTCATCTTTATTTATTTTAAGTCTTATTTTTCTTTTTCTTGCTTTCCAAGGATTTTCGGTACTTCGCACAGAAGGTTTCTCTTTTATCACCACAAGTTCATGGCAGGTGGTGCTAGATGATGCAGGCAATATTGATCCCACCGCAACTGTATTTGGTCTGGGAGCAATGCTTGTGGGGACAATGCTCTGTGCCTTTATCGCAATCATTGTTGCCGTTCCAATTTCTGTTTTATCTGCGCTCTACCTAAATTTCTATGCACCAGCATTTCTAAAAAAGATTATGGTGGCAGTGGTCGATTTGATGGCTGCATTTCCATCGATCCTTTTTGGATTGTGGGGATTTTTCATCTTGATGCCGAGCGCTGAATATTGGGCAAAATTACTCCATCACTATCTGGGATTCATCCCTGTATTTCAACTAGATCCATTAGTTTTCACTCGCTCACCGTTTGTTGCTGGTTTGGTGTTGGCAATTATGGTCATCCCCATCGTGACATCTGTATCGCGAGAGGTCTTTAGTCAGACTCCTCTTGATCGCATTCAAGCTGCCTACGCACTGGGTGCGACGCGCTGGTCAATGATTCGCGCTGTCGTGTTGCCTTATGGGCGAAGCGGCATCGTTGGTGGAGCGATGTTGGGGTTAGGCCGCGCAATGGGTGAAACTGTTGCTGTCTACACCGTGCTCAATGTGGTTTATCAAGTGAATTGGCATGTTCTATTGGGTGCAGGTGGCAACGTTGCATCAATGATTTTGTTGAAATTTGGTGAAGCCGGCCCACAAGAAATTAAGGCGCTGATGGCTGCTGGATTGATCCTTTTCTTGATGACTCTTGTCGTTAACTCCATTGCCGATTTTATTGTTGCTAGATCAGGCGGCAAGGGACGATGAGTACAGCGACGCTCATGAAGCCTCAAAAGCCGTGGCAGGCATCTACTCAGCAACGATTGATTTCAGCAAGTGTTTTCCTTGTGGCAGCAGCAATTTCATATGGCGTGGTGGCCGCAACCCCCATGAAGGGCAAGTTGGCCTATGTTTTTGTTTTCTTTGCATCCTTGAGTGTTCTTGATTTCTTTTTTCACTTGGTGACTCGAGGAATTTCGGCTGCAAAGGATGCCGTTGCGCGCACAGTTGTTGCATTTGGAATTTGCGTGGCCGTATTGCCGATTGTAAGTATTTTGGCCACAGTATTTATGCGCGGGTATAAGGGACTGCACTTTGGGTTATTTACCCACGATATGAAACTCAATAGCGTTTCTGATCCCATCGCCCAAGGGGGCTTGCTGCATGCCCTTATTGGTTCAACCATTTTGGTTCTAGTGGCTCTAGTTATTAGTTTGCCTCTGGGAATTCTGACCGCTGTTTACATGACAGAAATTCGTGGCCGCTTCATGCGCCCCATCAAATTCTTAGTGCAGGCAATGAGTGGAGTTCCATCGATTGTTGCAGGCCTTTTTATCTTGGCAGCAGTTGTTTATCCACTCACTAAGTCCTATTCGGGCTTTGTTGGCTCCCTTGCACTTTCGATTCTGATGATTCCCACAATTGCACGAACCTCTGAGGAAGTGCTCCTTCTGATCCCCAATGATTTACGAGAAGCTGGCGTTGCACTGGGTGGAACTCAATGGCGCACTGTTGCCATGGTTGTTGTTCCAGCAGCCCGTAGCGGATTAGTAACAGCAATGATTTTAGGTATTGCACGTATTGCTGGAGAAACAGCGCCAGTGCTTCTTCTGAGTGGTGGCGGGGATCAAGTTAATGCAAATCCATTCAGTGGACCTATGGGATCGCTTCCGTTCTATATCTGGAAGTCATATTCGGTTGGTACCGAAGAGTCCATTACCCGCGCATGGGCTGCAATTTTGGTCCTGCTAGTGATTGTTCTTGTGCTCTTTATTTCTGCTCGATTATTAAGTGAAAGAAGGACAAACAAGTGACAACTTCAGAAAACCAGAAAGATCCGGAGAAGAATATGCAAACCCCATCTGTTGTTTCATCCCTTGGCTCTGTTGCTAAAACACAGAGCGCGCCAAAGTCTCCGGGTTCCCAAGCCTTAGGAGTGGGTCTTGAAGCGCGCGGCGTCCATGCCTGGTTTGGAGATCGCTTAGTCCTTGAGGATATGTCTTTAGATTTTTGGTCTGGCACCGTGACTGCCTTGATTGGCCCATCTGGTTGCGGCAAATCTACATTTATCCGCACACTCAACCGTATGCATGAATTTATCCCAGGTGCTGCGATGGCTGGATCAGTACTGCTCAATGGTCAAGATGTTTATGCACCGGGTACTGATGTCACCAAGATTCGTTTAAAAATCGGAATGGTTTTCCAAAAACCAAACCCATTTCCTTCCATGACAATTTCTGAAAACGTTCTCGCTGGTTTGAAGTTGGCCCAAATTAAAGTGGAGAACAAGGATGATTTGCTGCAGGAGTGCCTAGAGCGCGCTGGACTCTGGAATGAAGTGAAAGATCGACTAGGTGCCTATGGCGGTTCTTTATCTGGCGGACAACAACAACGCTTATGTATCGCCCGATCATTGGCTGTTCGCCCTGAAGTTCTCTTGATGGATGAACCATGCTCAGCGCTAGATCCAGGTTCAACTCTCAAGATTGAGGAAACGATTTCTCATCTTTCATCAACGATGACAATCATCATCGTCACTCACAACATGCAACAGGCTGCTCGAGTCTCTGATTACACCGCATTCTTTCTCTCCGATGGGGGTCCTGGAAAAATGGTTGAAGTTGGACCTACCGGGGAAATCTTCTCTCGCCCTAAGGATAAGAGAACCGAGAACTATGTCACCGGAAGATTCGGTTAAGGCGACACCAACTGTTCACTTAAGCGTCAATTACTGTTTGGATGGCGCTCCCAAGTTGTTCAACCTTGCTGCATAGGTTTCGGGCTGTAAGAGAACCTAAAACCTATGAGGGGAAGTACATGAAGAATACAAAGTCTATGAAGCTCGCGGTAGCTGCACTTGCAGTCGCACTCTTCACAGCCCAACCAGCATCTGCCGCAGTTAGCTTGACTGGCGCCGGAGCAACTTTTCCAATCCCACTGCTCGATGTATGTAAAGTCGGCTGGGCAACTGCAAGTGGTAATTCATTTACCTATGGCGCTGGTGGTTCAGGCGCTGGACGTTCTGCATCAGATAAAGGCATTGGCGATATCAACTTCTCCGATACACCACACACTGCCGCAACTCGCTTAACAACTGTTATTCACATTCCAGTAGTGGCTGCACCTATTGCTGTTATGTACAAGCTCCCAAATTCACAAATCCTCAATCTTTCACCTGCCACTGTTGCAGGTATTTTTGGCGGAACGATCAAGAAGTGGAACGACCCAGCCATTGTTGCTGATAACAACCGCACCACAACAACTGTTGTTTACAAGAAGGACAAGGATGGAAACGTTGTTAAGGTCGACGGTGTAGCAGTTGTGCTAAAGACACTTGTTACAAAAACCAAGTATTTCTTGCCAGATCACAAGATCACTGTCGTTTATCGCTCAGATTCCTCTGGAACTTCGGGCAACTTCACAAACTTCCTACGAGGAATGGCTCCAACAGTTTGGACTAAAGCTGGTAACAACGATTTCAAGACAAGCTTTCCTGGCAACATCAATGACTCGGCCAACTTAGGTCGAATTGTTGGCGCATCAGGGTCAGCAGCTGTAACAGCACTAGCTGGCAAGAGCATGTACACGATCACATATGCTGAAAAGAATTATGCCGTAGCTGCTGGTCTAAAGCCTGCAAATATCAAGAATGCTGCTGGAAACTACCAGGCACCTGATGCTGGTGGAACTTCAACATTCTTGGGAGCTGCTACTGCAGATGCCAACGGTATCCTCACCTTTGATTACGCCACTAAAGAGGCAGGTGCCTACCCACTAGGTATCGTTTCTTACGCACTTGTTGATACAAAGGCAAAGAACGCAACAGAAGTTAAGTCATTCCTTAACTACCTGCTTAGCCCTACTTGCCCAACTACAAAGCCAGAGCTTGAGTTCACAACAATCACTGGTTCGCTATATGCCCTTGATGTTAAGCAGATCGCCAAAATCACTGGTTGATCCGTTAAAGATGTAATACCTCCACGAGAAGGAAGGCGGTCGGCGAAAGCCGGCCGCTTTTCTCATCTTTAAGGATGTTTATGTCCCTGTTATAAACTCTTAGGTTTTGCAGAAAAAGTAAGTGCGCCTGGCAGGAATCGAACCTGCGACAACTCGCTTAGAAGGCGAGTGCTCTATCCGACTGAGCTACAGGCGCTGAAGACCACTTGTCGATGCGTAGTCTAGCCACTTGAGCCACTAAGGTTTACTTTCATGGCCGAGTTTATTTACACGATGAAGAAGGCGCGTAAAGCGCACGGCGAGAAAGTTATTCTCGATGATGTCACGATCGCCTTCTATCCAGGCGTAAAGATTGGCGTCGTTGGACCCAATGGTGCTGGTAAATCGACCGTTTTGCAGATTATGGCGGGGCTGCAACAGCCCTCAAATGGTGAAGCATTTCTATCTCCCGGTTACAGCGTTGGGATCTTGCTACAGGAACCACCACTTAATGATGAGAAGAATGTTTTGGAAAATGTGCAAGAAGGTGTTGCCGAAACAATGGCTCTGATGGCTCGCTTTAACGAAGTGAGTGAAGAGATGGCAGATCCCAACGCAGATTACGACAAGTTGTTAGCCGAGATGGGAAATTTGCAAGAGCAACTCGATCACCGAAACGCATGGGACTTAGATTCACAATTAGAGCAAGCGATGGACGCGCTTCGTTGCCCGCCACCTGATGCCGATGTCAAGGTTCTCTCGGGTGGAGAGCGCCGTCGCGTAGCACTGTGCAAATTGCTTTTGCAGCAACCAGATTTACTGCTTCTCGATGAACCAACTAACCACCTGGATGCCGAATCTGTGCAATGGCTCGAGCAGCATTTGAGCAAGTATCCCGGCACCGTGGTTGCGATTACTCACGATAGATATTTCTTGGACAACGTTGCTGAATGGATTCTTGAGCTCGATCGTGGACGTGCTTATCCGTACGAAGGCAACTACTCCACATATTTGGAGACGAAGTCCACGCGTTTGAAGATTGAAGGACAAAAGGATGCCAAGCGAGTTAAGCGCCTGACTGAAGAGCTCGAATGGGTACGTCAAAATTCCAAAGGTCGTCAAGTTAAATCTAAAGCTCGCCTTGCTCGCTATGAAGAGATGGCGGCAGAGGCTGACAAGATGCGCAAACTTGATTTTGAAGAAATCCAAATTCCACCTGGACCTCGCTTGGGAAATATTGTTGTGGAAGTTGCAAATCTCTCCAAAGGATTCGGTGATAGCCAACTTGTTGATGATCTTTCCTTCACGTTGCCACGCAACGGAATCGTTGGCGTTATTGGACCAAACGGTGCTGGTAAAACAACGCTTTTCAAAATGATCATGGGTGTTGAGCAACCCGATTCTGGGACGATCAAAGTAGGCGAGACTGTGAAAATTGCTTACGTTGATCAGTCACGTGCCGGGATTGATCCAAAGAAAACACTCTGGGAAGTTGTTTCTGACGGGCTTGATTTTATGAAAGTTGGGCAAGTTGAAATGCCTAGCCGTGCATATGTTTCAGCCTTTGGCTTTAAAGGCCCAGATCAGCAGAAACAAGCGGGCGTACTTTCAGGTGGTGAACGAAATCGTCTGAACTTGGCATTGACTTTGAAAATGGGCGGCAATTTATTGCTACTTGATGAGCCAACTAACGATCTCGATGTTGAAACTTTAGGATCACTGGAAAATGCTTTGCTCGAATTTCCAGGATGTGCTGTGGTTGTTTCGCACGATCGTTGGTTTTTGGACCGCGTTGCTACGCACATTTTGGCCTATGAAGGCGAATCTAAATGGTTCTGGTTTGAAGGAAACTTCGAATCCTATGAGAAGAATAAGATTGAAAGACTTGGTGTGGATGCTGCTCGTCCGCACCGCGTAACTTATAGAAAGCTCACGCGTTAATGAAACATCACAGTGCAACACATGTTCGTTGGGATGATCTTGACGCTTTTGGTCATATCAACAACGCTACTTATTTGACCTTTGTGCAAGAAGCTCGTGCTGATATGACGTGGTATGCGCGTCTTGCTCGTGGAGAAAAACCGATTTTGGCAGACATGGTCGTTGCCCGCGCCGAAGTTGATTTCATCGAACCTATTTATGAAGGTGGAATTAACATTGATGTAGCTATATCGGTGATTAAAATCGGCAATGCATCTTTTGAACTTTTTTATGAAATGTCCTATGAAGGCGTTTTGCACGCAACAGGCAAAACGGTTCAAGTGGCTGTCTCAATGGAAACGAAAAAATCGCGCCCTCTCAATGATGAAGAGCGCAGATTCCTTTTGCAATATATGGCACAACCATCGGAGGCAAAAAAGTGAGCACGTCTTCAAAAATACCATCTCGCTCAGAACGGGCTTGGTGGCGTGATGCAGTCACCTATCAGATCTATATTCGCTCCTTCGCTGATTCCAATGGTGATGGAAAAGGTGATGTTGAAGGTATTCGTTCACGGTTGCCATACCTCAAGCAATTAGGCGTTGATGCACTCTGGATTACTCCGTGGTATCCATCGCCACAAAAAGATCACGGATACGACGTTTCTGATTTCATGGCTATCGAACCCGATTATGGAACTTTGGCTGATGCAGAAAGATTGATTAAGGAAACGCACGAAAACGGCATGAAAATTTTAGTTGATATCGTCCCTAATCATTCCAGCGATCAACATGCATGGTTCAAGGCAGCTCTGGCTTCTAAGCCGGGATCACCTGAACGCGAGCGTTATATGTTCCGCGAAGGCAAGGGCCCTAATGGAGATTTTCCTCCGAATAATTGGTAAGCAATTTTTGGTGGTTCAGCATGGCAGCGCGTTGTAGAGGCAGATGGCAAACTCGGCCAGTGGTACTTACATTTATTTGCAGTGGAACAACCAGATTTCAATTGGGAAAATCCTGAAGTAAATGAATATTTTGAAAAGGTTTTACGATTTTGGCTAGATCGCGGCGTTGATGGTTTCCGTATCGATGTGGCACATGGAATGGTGAAAGCGCCAGGACTTCCAGACGTCGTTGCTGCAGATCCTAAGGCTGAGATGTTGGCACCCGAGAATCGTCCTTTCTGGGATCAAGATGGCGTGCATGACATATATCGCAAGTGGCGCAAGATTCTTGATTCCTATCCAGGAGAGCGCATGGCCGTGGCCGAAGCATGGGTTAGCCCAGCATCGCGAATTGCGCGCTATTTGCGTCATGATGAATTGGCAAACTCTTTTAACTTTGATTTCCTCACATCACCGTGGACCCCCGCAGACCTAACAAAGATGATTAATCGTTCGATGGATGCGATGGCTGAAGTTGGCGCACCATCTTCGTGGGTATTTAATAATCACGACGTTGTTCGCTCTGTTGATCGTTTTGATTTAGGTTTGCAAGCTGGAAATGGCGACACCACTTTGGATCGCCAAGGCGATGCAAGTAAATTCAACATTATTCGCGGGACTAGACGAGCGCGGGCTGGTGCACTGCTGATGCTTGCACTCCCAGGCGGTGCATATGTTTATCAAGGCGAAGAGCTTGCACTCCCGGAAGCACGCGATATTCCCGAGGATCGATTAACTGATCCTCGCTGGGAAATGAGTTTGCGCACTGATCGTGGCCGTGATGGCTGCCGTGTTCCACTTCCATGGACAACTAATCCCGCCGGTGCATTTGGATTCTCATCTGATAAAAATAAGCAGCCACATGAGGCATGGCTGCCACAAAGTAGTCAGTGGGGAAAATTTTCTGTAGAAGTGCAGGACAGCGATCCATCATCGACTTTGAATATGTATCGGCACGCGTTGGCATTACGCCGTCAGGAAAGTGGACTTGGTGACGGCACAATGACGTGGATAGATGCTGGGAAAGATGTCATTGCGTTTTCTCGCCCTGGCAATTTTGCCTGCTACCTCAATTTTGGAGGATCTATTGAGATTCCAGCAGGGGCACAGGTACTTATTTCAAGCGCACCACTTGAAGGATCGCTTATTCCTGCAGACACAGCAGTTTGGCTTCGTCTATCTGTAGGCTGAGGTAATGCCTGCAAAGAAAGTTCCAGTAAAAACTAAACTGCATCCGGCATGGATTGCAGTTGGCATTACTTTCTTTACTCTGGTCTCAACTGCAGGTTTTAGATCGGCTCCAACGGTTCTGATTATTCCCCTGGAGGATGCATTTGGTTGGAGTCGTGACCAGATCTCACTGGCTGTATCCATCAACGTTCTGTGTTATGGATTTACCGCTCCCTTTGCTGCTGCCTTTATGGAACGTTTTGGAATTCGCAATGTAGTAATCGCGGCGCTGACCACAGTGGGACTTGGTGCAGGTGGAACAGTTTTTATGACCGCGCCGTGGCACTTGATGTTGCTCTGGGGATTAGTCGTCGGAGTGGGTACAGGTTCTATGGCGCTGGTATTTGCTGCCACCGTCGCCAATAGATGGTTTGTCGAAAAACGCGGAATTGTTATCGGATTGCTTACTGCAGCAACTGCTACCGGCCAGCTTATTTTTCTGCCGGGCCTTTCTATGTTGGCAGTGAACTTCGGCTGGAAGAGTGTGTCCCTGGCAGTAGCAATTGGTGCTTTCATGATGGTGCCGATCATCATATTTTTCTTGCATGAAAAACCATCGGCATTGGGCATCCTTCCTTACGGCGCCCCTGATGATTGGTTAGCGCCTTCACCTAACAAGATTCCTGCGGGAAAATTAGCAATTGATTCATTGAAGCAAGCCAGCAAGGTAAAGGACTTTTGGTATTTAGTTGGCTCCTTCTTTGTGTGTGGTCTATCCACCAGCGGCCTTGTGGGAACTCATTTCATTCCTGCCGCTCATGATCACGGCATGATGGAAGTTGCAGCGGCAAGTTTGTTAGCACTTGTTGGAGTCTTTGACCTTGTTGGAACGGTACTTTCGGGTTGGTTGACCGATCGTTATGACCCACGAAAATTATTATGTATTTACTATCTCTCCAGAGGGATTTCACTCTTTCTGTTGCCATCTATCCTCTTTGCAACTATTCATCCATCTACTCTCGTCTTTGTAATTTTCTATGGCCTTGATTGGGTTGCTACAGTTCCGCCAACTTTGATGCTTTGTCGAACGGTGCTTGGTCCAGAGCGCTCGACAATTATTTATGGATGGGTTTTTGCATCACACCAAGTTGGTGGGGCAATTGCAGCTTTTGGTGCAGCGGTCGTGCGGGTAAAGTTTGGAGATTACGCCGCGGCCTTCTATGTATCTGGGCTGTTTTGCATTATTACCTCTTATTTTGTCTTGCAGATTGCACCTGGAACTACGGCAAAAGATTTGAAAAGATGACCACTTTTTTTGAGCGAGTGGGCGGAAGTGCCACATTTGAAGATTTAGTTTCACAGTTTTATGCTCGAGTCGCTGTCGATCCAATCCTGAAACCGATGTATCCAGATTCTGATCTCAAAGCCGCCGCTAAGCGCTTGCAGATGTTTTTGGAGCAATATTGGGGTGGGCCCTCGACTTATTCAGAGGTTCGTGGGCACCCGCGTTTGCGAATGCGCCACGCAGGTTTTCATATTGACTCAGCAGCCCGCGATGCTTGGATATCGTGCATGAAGCAAGCGCTAGATGGACTTGATTTGGCTCCTGATGCAAAAGAGGAGTTATGGCAATACTTGGAAATGGCAGCTAATTCGCTGGTGAATCAACCCGATTGAGAATGGTTTCCCACTTTTAGGATTTCACCATTTCTTAAATACCAAAGAATGCCATTAGCATCACGCACAGTTGTGATGCGCAAACCAACTTTTTCTACGGTACCCGATACATCTAGAACTTCAACTTTGTCACCAACTCCATATTGATCTTCAACAAGCATAAATAGCCCAGACAAAACATCGCGCACAATTGTTTGGGCACCAAGACCAAGTGCTACGCCAATAACTCCAGCAGATGCAATAAGTGGTCCGAGGTTCAATCCAAATTCATCGAGAATCATTCCAAGTGAAATAACCCAGATGACTGCATTAAGGGTGCTTGTAAGCACTGTGCCTGTTGTGCGGGCTCGTTCTTTTTGGCGGGCGACCATATTTGTAGGACCCGGAATTAAGTCGGCACTAGCTAAACGATTCATGGCTTTGGAGATTGTTCGGCTGCCAAGGCGTTGTCCTAGCAAGGCAAAGAGAAGAATCACAATAATGTGGAGCGGGGATCCGCTAAACCAATGCCAGAGCGAGAGTGAGCGCTCCGAAAGAGTGCTGGCGGCACCTAAGAGGTGAATATTTGCTCGCATAATGAGGCGACTCTAACTTAATTCGGCGTAAATCCACCCGTGTAATGCTTTTCTGAGGCAAGATGTGCCAATCGGCGCGAGCCACGCGCCTGATCGGAGCGATGGTGTCGCGCACTCTTGTCCTTAATGCAACCTATGAACCCCTAGGTGTTGTTCCAGAGCGCCGTGCACTTATTTTGGTTCTCAACTCGCGCGCAACCACGATCGAAGAATCTGGCGTCCTTTTGCATTTCACTGGCGGAGAAATAGCTCTGCCCTCGGTGATTAAACTCAACAAATTTGTTCGCGTTCCTTATCGCCATACAGTTCCACTTTCACGCCGTGCACTCTTTGCGCGCGATAACGGCAAATGTGTTTACTGCACAGCACCGGCAACATCTATTGATCATGTTGTTCCACGAAGTCGCGGGGGAGGACATACTTGGGAGAACGTTGTTTCTGCATGTCATCGCTGCAACCATCTCAAGGCAGATAAACAGTTGAAAGAATTGGGCTGGCGCCTTCGTTCACTTCCTCGCGAACCAGTGGGTGCGGCGTGGAGAGTACTAGGCACAGGACGTGCGGATTCTCAATGGATCCCATACCTGGAACCTTTTGGAGTCGGCGCAGCCATTGCTTAAAGCGTGAGGGCTATTGCGAGTCTCGCTTTTGTGCCTTAAGGGCGCGTGCCATTGCGTCACGATTTTCAGACATGATGCGCACCAATCCGCTTGGGGCATCTTTGCCAACAGTGATGAGCCACTTTTCAGTTTGATCTAAAGTTTGTTGAGTAATCACATAAGTTGGATAAAGCCCCGTCGCAAATTTGCTCGCAATTTCATATGTTTGCGATTTCCATACAGTGAGAACTTCTGCAAAATACTTCTCAACAAATGGTGTTAGTAGCTCTCGCTGTGTAGGACGCTGAAATCCACGAATCGTCTGGACTTGAATGTGATTGCTGAGATTGTCATGAATAACTGCATTGAAGGCTTTGGCTTTGGTCGAAGAATCAGCAAAGGCCGCTCGCGCAAAGGCCGCATAACGCTGGCCATTGGCAGTGTTGTCTTTAGCTAATTCGGAATCGACATCAGCCACGCTCGCAAGGTCTTTTTGAACTAAACAACCGAGGAGATGCCATCGAAGATCTGCATCAATGATCAGACCTGAGATATCTCCGTTGAGCGCTCCGCGCACTCGCACTCCCTGGGCAGGAGTTATTGCAGCGTTAGCAAATGCTCGCGCATAGGCCAGCTGTAAGTCACTGCCAGGTTTTGCTGAATCAAGTAGTCCCTCGATGCCATCGGCAAGGACGACGCGAAGTTGGGATCGATGGGCATCGGATGCAAACACTTCCACTGCAGTCTCGAGTTGCGTCAAGGTCATAGAGACAACTGCGTCATCGGCTTCACCGGCGAGTGCCGTAATTGCCATTGGTACATAGTTGGTGGCCGAGAGTTCGCCATCTCGCAACATATCCCACGTTGCAGACCATGCAAGTGCACGGCTCAATGGATCCTTGATATCACCCAGATGTTTTATGAGGGTCTTTAATGAACGCTCATCGAAACGGATCTTTGCGTAAGAAAGATCTCGATCATTAATCAAAACTAGATCAGCGATTTTTTCACCTACGAGTTCGGGAACGGAAGTCTTAGCTCCAGAGACATCTAATTCAACACTTTTACGTCGAATCAGTGATCCTTCCGTTAAGTCATAGAGTCCTACCGCCATGCGATGGGGGCGGAGTTCTTTTGAACCTACTGGCATCAGAGGCACTTCTTGCACAATAGAAATCGATGTATAGGTGTCCCCGGAAAGTGTGATCTCAGGACGCATGGTGTTAACACCTGCTGTTTGTAGCCATGTTGCTACCCATGGTTCAAGATCGCGGCCACTGGTTTTCTCAATTTCAATTAAGAGATCTCGTAACGTGGTATTTGCCCAGGCATGCTTTGCAAAATACTGGCGAAGGCCAGCCATAAAGTTATCTTTCCCAACGTGTGTGACTAACTGCTGAAGAGCCGATGCACCTTTGGCGTAGGTAATTCCATCAAAGTTAGTCTTCACAGATTCAATATCTTTCATCTCAACGGCTATGGGATGCGTTGAAGAGAGTTGATCTTGGCGATATGCCCAGGTTTTGCGCTCTGCGTTAAAGACAGTCCACGAGTTTGTAAAGCGCGTTGCTTTTTCAAGGGTGTAGTAGGAAGCCCATTCAGCAAAGGATTCATTGAGCCAAATATCGTTCCACCATGTCATGGTGACAAGATCGCCAAACCACATATGTGCCATCTCGTGCAAGATGACGTTGGCTCGCCAGTTGTAATTTTTATCAGTTACCTTGCTACGAAAGACAAAATAGTCCTCAGCAAAAGTAACGCAGCCGGCATTCTCCATCGCCCCTGCATTAAATTCAGCAACGGCTAATTGGTCGTATTTCTCAAAAGGGTAGGCTAAACCGAACTCTTTTTCGTAAAAAGCAAATCCCTGTTTGGTGATATTGAAAATATCTTCAGAGTCCATGCTTTCTGCTAAAGACTTGCGACAGAACAGACCCAGCGGAACAGTTTTTTCGCCGTAGTAAACATCATCAACGCGATGATAAGGGCCAGCAACGATGGCACTTAAATATGTAGACAGCACGGGGGTTGTTTCAAAATTCCACTTTTTGGAAGCACTTCCCACAGCCACAACAGATGATGTCGGATTATTGGAGATAACTTCCCAATGGGCAGGCACCGTGCATGAAATTGTAAACGTCGCTTTCAAGTCTGGTTGGTCAAAGCAAGGAAAAGTTTTGCACGCATCAGCAACTGCGTGCTGGGTATACAAATAAACTTCAGAATCAGCGGGATCCACGAATCGGTGAAGTCCTTCACCCGATGTTGAGTAAATTCCTTCGATTTCAAGGTAGAGCTCGTTCTTTGCTGCGATATTGAGCAAGTGAATGGTTTCGCCATCGTAGGAAGATGTATCTAGGACCTGAGAGTTCAAAGTTGCGGTGATAATTTTCTTGCCGACAGCTTCGATAAAAGTGTTGGAGCCCACTTTAAGTGCGCTGAACTTAATCGTTGTCTTTGAGATGAATGTTTCTGGGCCAGTAGTAAGGTCCAGATCTACCACATAACTTTCGACAGCGATCTGGGATGAGCGTTCTTTAGCTTCAACTTGGGTGAGATTTACTCCTGGCACGTGAAACTCCCTAGACCGGTTGTGGTGGATTCTTCTTGTTCTATCCAATCATGAAAGGGTGTCCTAATGGAAAGCCCGACGATCAAGAGCTTTAAATTGCGAGGGACGCGAATAACTGCTGCCCAGACTGAGGCTCGAAATCGATTGTGGAAGGATTTTGGAATTGATTTTGCTCCGGAAGTGCTCAATCTGCCTGAAAACTTCCCTTCACTGAAGAAATTTGTTGTCGAAATTGGCTTTGGGATGGGGGAGGCAACAATCCATATTGCCAAGCATTTTCCAGAGACTGGATTTCTTGCGATTGACGTCCATCAACCAGGAATAGGAAAACTTTTAGGAGGCATTGAATCCAACTCCTTAAAAAATGTGCGAGTAATGGATGAAGATGCCCATTTAATTGTGGGGCAGATGCTGAGTGATCAATCCCTAGATGCTGTGCATCTTTTCTTTCCAGATCCGTGGCCAAAGACGCGCCATCACAAGCGCCGGATCGTTAATGAAGATTTTATTGAGCTGGTTGCTAGAAAGCTTAAAGACGATGGCACTTTTCACATTGCAACTGATTGGGTTCCCTACGCGACCTGGATTGAAGAAAAATTTGCTCAGTCACGATCATTTGTTGGGGGAGTTGCAGAACGTCCGCATTGGCGCCCATTAACAAGATTTGAAGGTCAAGGCATCACAAAGCAACATCGTGTGACTGATTTTACTTACACAAAAGTTTAGATTTCGCCTGTATTTTCAAAGTGCGTAATCTTCTTGATGCGACGGATGTGGCGCTCATCATTACTAAATGGCGTGTCGATGAACGCATCTAAAATCTCAAGGCAAAGATCTGGGGTGTGCATGCGACCTCCGATAGAGATGACATTTGCATTGTTATGTTCGCGAGCTAGTTTGGCAGTCTCAACGCTCCAACACAGTGCAGCCCTGATTCCTTCAACTTTATTTGCTGCCATTTGTTCCCCGTTGCCAGAGCCACCTAAAACTATTCCGAGAGCCTGAGGATCTTGCGCAGTTGCTTGCGCTGCCGGAATGCAAAAATCTGGGTAATCATCGAGTGCGTCATACTCATGTGGGCCGTGATCGGTAACGTCATGGCCCTTAGTTTGTAAATGAGCGATGATCAAAGCCTTAAAATCTAAACCAGCATGGTCACTTCCGATATGAATGCGCATGTCAGAAGTCTCTCACGAAGTTCATGGGGGAAAGCAAAAACCCGCCACCGTTAATGGTGACGGGCCCTTACCGATACTTTGCGCTGAGTTAGCCCTGGACTCCAGGAATTGTTGGAGGTGTTGTTCCGCCCATCATTCCTTGCCCTCCATCGGCATCGCCCATGTGTCCACCCATTCCGCGTCCGCCCATCATTCCGCCTTGTCCACGTACTGCATTTACTTCAGCAGTAACTTGGGCAGTGAGATTGGTTTTCATGGTTGTGGCTTGAGCTGGAGTTAATTGACCGGCCGTAACAGCCGCATCAATTTTCTTCGTCACATCTGCAACAAGTGCTGCAATCAGTGTTGGTGTCTTAGTGCCCGCGATTGTTGCCAATGAGTCTCCGGCAGCAAGACGAGTCTGTAATGTTGCAACATCAATGCCAAGAGTTGAGGCGATAAGTGTCTTTTCTGCCCCACGGTTTGTGCCAAGTGGTCCACCAGTACGAGGGCCCATTGGATTACCGGCTGGATGAGTGGCAACAAGTGCTGCAGTAATTGCATCTGCTTGTGCTTGGGTGATTGTTCCCTTAGTGACTAGATCAGCAAGAACGGTTGCAACTTCTGCTTCAGGTCCGCCCTTGCGCAATGTTCCTAAATTTGCCGCTGACGGTTTAGTTACTGTCTTACTAACAGCAACCTTTACCTTTGAATTTGATTTTGCAGATGCTGCAGTTGAAAGACCAATGCCGCCAAGTGTTAGGGCAACAGTTGTAATCGCAACCGTGATTACTTTCTTTGACATCTATGTGCCTGCCTTCCATCCTCGCAAGGATTTGATCGCCAATGACCTAACGTCATTAACTACCTGTAGGAAACCCCTTGATGCTGTGGAAGGTACTCCGAATTACTTAAAAACTGATCAGAGTTTCTGACCGCCTTGAACATCTTTGCTCAAGGACTTCTTGCTCGCGCGTAGGGGAATCGTCAGATGTGAAGGCAGCCCCCACAGGGAATTCCTGATTGTTGGCTGTGAGGTTGGAGTAGAAACTTTTAGAACCCAACATTGGCGCAATAGGAGTGTGCAGAATGACCGTAAAAACGAATTTCGGATATTGCTTTTTAGCCGCTTCCCTCGCGGTCTCAACTATTTTATCGACACCAGCTGATGCATCACCCAAAGCTCAGATTTCAAAACCAATACAGGCTGGTCGAACGGTTTCTATTACTCCCAACACAATTCTCAGTGGAGTTTCTGCCCCGAAAATAACAACTGGAATTGATGGGGATTTCTATATCGATCTTAAAGCAATGAATTTTTATGGACCAAAAGCAGGAGGCAAATGGCCCGCCGCAATTGGATTACGGGGAACTCCTGGGGTTGCTGGTGCAAGCGGAAGTGATGGAAAGAATGCATCGGGATCTGCATCAATTCTTGGCGCTACTGGAGCTCAAGGAATCAAAGGAGAAACAGGTGCAGCGGGTGCTACTGGAGCAAAAGGAGACGCTGGTTCATCCGGACCTGCCGGAGCAACCGGTGCAATTGGCCTGACTGGTTTAACGGGTGCGCAAGGAGTAACCGGAAGCACCGGAAGTAACGGGTCAACCGGTGCATCTGGTGGTACGGGTACAACTGGTTCACAAGGAATACAAGGTGTGCGCGGTGCAGATGGTTCCGATGGGACAAATGGTTCACCAGGTGCAAAAGGTGATGCAGGTGCAAAAGGTGATGCAGGTGCAAAAGGAGATACAGGTGCGAAAGGTGATGCAGGTGGCGCTGGTTCTCAAGGCTCGATTGGAAATACGGGGCCTAAGGGTGATGCCGGTTCACAAGGAATACAAGGCGCGGTCGGACCATCACACGCCTACGTGGGAAGTGTTTCGTTTCTGAATCCGATTTCCGGCATTTCAGGTTCCGGGCAGATTTCTGAATCTTTTGGAAGCTTCACGCATGGACTTGTTTATGTTTTACGAGTTCACATACAAACCTACGAACCAACAAATAATCTCTTTCCGTATCCTTTAAGTATTTCTATTTCTGGATTTGGCGATTCGCCAATCGTTTGGATTGAGTATTCAATATCGAATGGAACTAGAACTATTTCCGGTGACGATCAATCCGTGGTTAACGTCGTAGCCGACGTAACAGTTGATGGACGATTGGTGACAAGCGATTACTCTCTCAAGTTAACGATTTCGAGTAAGGCTTCGACGAGCTCGAACCCGATTACAGTGACGGGAAACTACTTGAGTATGTTGGTAGGAGGTTTGGACTAAATCTTTGGAGCGGGTGACCGGGATCGAACCGGCATGGCCAGCTTGGAAGGCTGGGGCTCTACCATTGAGCTACACCCGCGAGGGTTGTTACGGGGCCAGGTTAAGGGCTCCGCTACAGGGGCTAACGGTATCGGTCTCGGTAA
>CAIJOY010000028.1 GCA_903822425.1 uncultured Actinomycetes bacterium
ATTCACGCGCGGTGGAGGCACGCGCGGTGGAGGCACGCACGGTGATTTGATTGCGGATCTTTTGACGATGGGCGCCGTTCTCTCCTCTTCTTATTGTTATGTAGAAGGGGCTGAACTCACGAAACTTATGCCGGGGTGGCAGGTAATCTCATGGATGGTAGTTCTATCCTTGCCCATTTGTATTCCAGCTTCGGCCCTCATCTGGACTCGCACTCATTCCAGCCACGTAATCACAGCACATGGAATTATCGGGCTCTTAGTGATTGGCTTGTCTTCAATGTATATCGGATTTATTGCTTGGTATCGCGGGTTGAGCGATGCTGGAACCGCCCACGGATCACAAGTTCAACAACTACAAGCAATCATGAGTTTAGGATGGGCTGCTTTACTTTTAGGTGAGAAAGTGACACTCAGTATGGTCTTGATTGCTTTAGGCGTAATTAGTTCGGTCTTGTGGGCACTGACTTCGCGTCAACGTACAGCCGTAATCTCCTGAACAAAAAGCAGTGAGTTCTCAAAGATCTGATCAGCATCATAATCCAAAATTGCTACGTGATAGCTGTTCAATAATTCTGTCCGCTGCTTGCGCAAGCTGCCAACCTCATCCATCACGATTTCCGTATTACTCACAGCTAACACGTGGTCATCTTTGCTGTGGAAAAGTAACAGAGGTGCTTTAACGAATTTGAGAGTCGACCGCGAACTCTTCAAAAGCTTGGCCAGTTGTACTACGCCTTTGGTGGGTAGCGCGTCATAGGCATACTCAGAGATGTTTGGACGTTTGATGTCATCACCCACCGATGAAAGACTCGCAGTCAGGCGCGAGATGATCGGTGCAAATTTCACAGCGATTCCTGGAATGTGGATCATGGGATTTACCAACACTATCCCTGCAATCTTGTCTGCGTGATGGGCGCCAACATAGAGAGAAGTTCCACCGCCCATTGATAAACCAAAAATAAATACTTGCTCGCACGATTTATGTAACTCATCTAACTCTTCAACGACTCGCGCAGGCCATTGTTGCCAATTGATCGTATTGAGATCCTGCCATCGGGTTCCGTGTCCGGGCAATCGAGGCACTCGTACGCTGTAGCCCCGAGCAGCAAAGAATTCAGCCCATGGGCGCATGGAAGCGGGAGAGCCAGTAAATCCATGAACAAAGAGAATTCCAATTTTTGCATTCGTGCCATTCCCGCGGCGTGCAAAATCTTCCACTAATCCTTCAGGTGCGCCTTCAATTCCCATGTACGCAAGGATAGACCTCCACCATTGTCATAGGAAAGGTTTAGGGTTCACGCATGAGTGTTCCCCTTTCGCAAACCACCTTTGTGGTGATCGACCTAGAAACTTCTGGTGGATCACCAGCCCATGGTGCGGGCATCACAGAAATTGGAGCAGTCAAAGTTTGCGGCGGTGAACTTATCGCAGAATTTCACACTCTCATCAACCCTGGACACTCACTGCCTTCCTTCATCACGGAGATGACAGGAATAGATGATGCAATGCTTGTTGATGCCCCGCCAATATCGCGAATTCTCCCTACGCTTATGCAGTTTATTGGCACCGACAAACACAGCGTCTTAGTAGCACACAACGCTCCATTTGATATTGGTTTTCTCAAAGCAGCCGCCGCCGATCACGGCCATCCCTGGCCAAATTACAGAGTCATTGATTCCTTGCGAATTGCGCGCCATGTTCTTACCTTGGAGGATGTCCCTAATTGCACATTGGGAGTGTTAGCCGAGTTTTTTGGCGCCAGAACAAGTCCAACACATAGAGCTCTTGATGATGCACGTGCGACTGTGGATGTATTTCACGCCATTGTGGGGCGATTGGGTTCTATGAATATCTCAACTATCGATCAATTGGAAAAACTTAACCGGCAGCGATCTCCGCGGTTAAAGTAGACCAACGCTGCAGGAGATCAGCAGCGCCACCAGAATCAATTGCTGCGATCGCTGCCGATACTCCTTCTTGTATGCGCTCATCAATGCCCCGCTCATTTTTCCCTAGGTAGGCTGCGATCGCTGCTGCAGCATTAAGAACAACTGCATCACGCGGAGCCCCATGTTCACCAGCAAAAATAGCTCTCGTTATCCGAGCATTTTCATCGGCATCTCCGCCAGCTATCGCAGAAAGGGGGGCCCGTTGGATGCCGAAATTTTGCGGATCAATCTTGGATGAGACAATTTTCCCAGAACCAATAGTCAGGACAGTTGTTGTGGTAGCTAAGGTAATTTCATCTAAACCATCGTCACCGCGAAAAACGAAGCCATCCACTCCCCGCGCTGCAAGGACTTCTGCCATCAATGCATGCATGGCTGCATTAGCAACTCCCACAGCAGCGGCTTGAGGTTTAGCAGGGTTAGCTAGCGGTCCTAAAATATTGAAAATAGTAGGAACCCCGAGTTCCTTACGGGCAGGGCCAGCAAAGCGCATGGCGGGATGAAAAATTGGGGCAAAGCAAAATCCAATACCCAACTCTTCAACGCATCGAGCGACACCTTCTCCATCAAGGGTGATGGAAACACCCAGCGCTTCTAAAAGATCAGCCGCCCCTGACTTACTTGAAGCCGCACGATTTCCATGTTTTACCACTCGAGCACCAGCAGCAGCTGCGATGATCGCTGAGGTCGTTGAGATATTTATCGTATTGGCGCCATCGCCACCGGTCCCGACAGTATCAACCGCCCTTGCGGGAATACTTATAGGTCCACAATGTTGGTACATCACTTCGATGAATGCGTTTACCTCCGAAGCCGATTCACCTTTAGCTTTTAGAGCCAGAAGAAATTGTTTGATTGTCTCTTTCTCTGTTTTGCCATCGAGGATCTCCCGCATAGACCACTGTGCTTGTAATGGTGAAAGTTCATGCAAACTAGTGAGATCCTGGATGTTCTGAGCCCAGGTAAAGTGCTCGGTAGACATCACCAAAAAGAACTAAGCCCTGTGGGAAATGTGAGAAATGTGGGAAAGATGGGATCGCAAAAGTTCTGCGACCGATTGAGCGAATGTGAATGGATCAATCGGGTGAGATAAAACCGAGTCAGCACGCGACCAGGCGCCCAACCAGGCATCATCGGCCCGAGCAACTAGGACCAAAACTGGAGGACACTCAAAAATTTCATCTTTAAGCTGGCGAGCGATTCCCAAACCGCCTTCAGGTGTTGCTTCCCCGTCCAAAATAATGCAATCAACTTTATGGCGATCTAAGTAGAGTCTCATTGCTGGTCCTGTAGCAAATTCATGGATCTCGTGCTCTGGTAGATCAGTTGCTATTTGACGGCCTAATGCATTGACTATCGAAGAACGAACAGTGGAATCATCAGAATAAACGACGACTTTGAGGGCTCCATAGCGTTGGGACATGCAGGCAAGTCTAATCAACGGGCCGATCGATGTCTTGCCGCGACCCTGTCGGCCAAGTGACCTGTCTCACCGTTTTAAAGCAACTGAATCCTTGTGCGAAGGCGCACTTTGGCAGATTTTTACGCTGGAATGAGAGAGGATTACCCTCATGTCCAGCACAACAATGAGCTCCCCAAAGGTGAACCGCCCCAACCTTGTAGCGGTCGGCACTATCGTTTGGCTTTCAAGTGAACTCATGTTCTTTGCCGCTTTATTTGCAATGTATTTCACCACTCGCGCAGTGCAGGGACCCACACTGTGGCTGGCATCGACACAGATGCTCAATATTGCTTTTGCTTCAGTTAACACAACAGTCCTCGTGCTCTCATCTGTTACGTGCCAGTTCGGAGTTTTTGCGGCCGAGCGTTTCCAATTCAAACGGAGTGCGTCAATTTTTAAATTTCAAAAATGGGGCATGCAGGAATGGTTCATTCTGACATTCTTAATGGGCGCCTTCTTCGTAGGTGGACAAATTTTTGAATATTTCAATCTAGTCAACGAAGGCCTATCTCTTTCATCTCGCGCATACGGTTCTGTTTTTTACATAGCAACTGGTTTTCATGGACTACACGTAACTGGTGGTCTCATCGCCTTCCTTATCGTCCTATTTCGCGTTAAGAAAGCCCGCAAGTTCTCCCACTCTCAAGCAACAACAGCGATCGTTGTTTCCTACTACTGGCACTTCGTAGACGTAGTGTGGATCGCGCTATTTTCTGCAATCTACTTAATTAAGTAACTGGAAAGGTACAAAAGTGAGGCGTTTGTCGCGATACCGAAAGCACCGTTTGGCGAGCCCAATGCTTTTGCTATTCGCACTTTTTATGATTGGAACAACTTTTTCTGTCGCAAGTGCAAGCACCAAGCAAGCGAGTGGATCTCTTTCCCGCTCGGTAGCTATCGATGAGGGACGCCAGATATTTCTTAAGGGCTGCTCTTCTTGCCATGGATTAAATGCTGAAGGTGGCAGCATCGCTCCTTCACTCATTGGCGTCGGAGCCGCATCAGTTGATTTCCAAGTAGGCACCGGCCGCATGCCTATGGCTGACATGACTGTTCAGGCGATGCGCAAGACACCTGCCTATACTCCAGAACAAGTTGCTGCTGTGGCAGCGTATGTAGCATCTCTCGCACCTGGCCCAGCAATTCCTGGGAGTGAAATTGTAAATTACGAACGAGATGGAAGTACTGCAGAAGGCGGAGAGCTCTTTCGCACCAACTGCGCCATGTGTCATAACTTTGCAGGCCAAGGCGGCGCTTTAAGCCAAGGAAAGTTTGCCCCGACTCTTATGGAATCAGATCCGAAAACAATTGTGGAAGCAATGATCACCGGGCCTCAATCGATGCCTGTCTTTTCTGACAAGATCATTACTCCAGCAGAAAAACTTTCCATCATCAAATGGATCAAAGCTGCACAAGTGGAACCTAGCTTGGGTGGTGCTGCACTCGGTCGCGTTGGACCAGTAACAGAAGGATTATTGGCCTGGACCCTCGGACTCGGACTGCTGATTGGTATCGCAGTCTGGCTAGCAACGAAAGCGAGATAATTTATGTCACACGAAGTTGCAAACCTTTCCGATCCGGGCTTGCCAGATCACGTTCATCGCTTAGCCGACTCGGATCCAGCGGCCGAAAAGAAGGCAGAACGCGCGGTTGCCTTTCTCTTCATTCTCTCGGCGTTAGGAACAGTGCTCTTTATCGCTTCTTACGTTTACATTCCACATAATCTTTTCGTATTCGTGCCGATCCTCGGATCTACTAATGCTCACCAACTCTTCTTGGGTCTGGGACTAACGATTTCCATGCTGTGCATTGGACTAGGAGCAGTTCATTGGGCGAAGACTTTGATGCCTGATAATGAAATCATTGCTCAACGTCACGAATTTAGATCCCCTGAAAATGAGAGAAAAGAATTTGTTGCAGCCGTTAAGGAAGGTGCTGCTGCATCCGGTCTAGGACGGCGTTCAATCATCAAACGCACACTCGGCTTATCCCTGGGGTTGGTAGGAATTTCTCCTCTTTTCTTGCTGCGTGATTTGGGGCCCCTGCCTAAAGAGCAATTGCAAACTACTAGCTGGAAAACTGGCACACGACTTGTCACAGATCCAGGTAACCGTCCGATTAAGCCATCGGACTTAGAGGTAGGAGCAGTGGCGCAAGTTCTGCCGCAACTCACTCCTGGTGAAGAGCGCACTCTCAACAACATTGGAAAAGATGCTGTTCTATTGATTCGTCTTCGTACGGAAGATTTTCAGCTCTCCCCTGAACGTTTATCATGGACACACGAGGGCATAATTGCTTTTTCTAAAATCTGCTCGCATATGGGATGTGCTGTGGCCCTCTATGAACAACAAACCAAGCATTTGCTCTGTCCTTGTCACCAATCAACATTTGATGTACCTCGCGCTGCCAAAGTGATCTTCGGCCCAGCAGCGCGCCCGCTGCCTCAATTGGCAATCACTGTCGACAGCGAAGGCTACTTAATTGCCAGCCAACCATTCACCGAACCTGTAGGACCTAGCTTCTGGGAGCGTTCATCATGACCGCAAAAGAGAAAGCACTGGGAAACGTTGCTAACTATGTAGATGAGCGCACAGGTGCTGCCGCATGGATGAAAAAGAATCTCAACAAAGTTTTCCCTGACCATTGGTCATTCATGTTGGGTGAAGTTGCTTTGTATTCATTCATTATTCTGCTGCTTTCTGGCGTATTTCTCACCTTCTGGTTTGATCCATCACAGCGTGAAGTTCTCTACCAAGGTGACTACCAACCATTGAGTGGACTTAAGATGTCAGCGGCATACGCCTCTACCTTGCACATCTCCTTTGATATCCGCGGTGGTCTATTGATGCGCCAAATCCATCATTGGGCGGCTTTGCTCTTTATGGTTGCGATGGTTGCGCACTTAATGCGCGTTTTCTTTACTGGCGCCTTTCGCAAACCTCGCGAATTCAACTGGATCATTGGCGTTGGGCTAGTCACTCTGGGCATAGTTGAAGGCTTCTTGGGATATTCACTTCCAGATGACTTGCTCTCGGGAACGGGTATCCGCATTGCAGAAGCAATTCTTCAAGCGATCCCGGTTGTGGGTACTTACTTAGCCTTCTTCGCCTTCGGCGGACCATTTCCAGGAGAGGTTTTCATTCCTCGAATCTTTACCGTACACGTACTGCTGTTACCTGGAATTTTTCTGGCGCTCATTACGGCCCACTTGATGTTGGTCTGGTACCAAAAACACACCCAATATCCAGGTCCAGGACGAACAGAGAAGAATGTTGTTGGGTATCCATTGATGCCTATCTACATGGCCAAAGCTGGCGGGTTTTTCTTTATCGTTTTCGGAGTTATTGCATTTCTTTCCACTGTCGCTTCAATCAACGCAATCTGGCTTTATGGCCCATACACCCCGGGTCAGATCTCCGCAGGTTCTCAACCCGATTGGTATATGGGTTGGCTTGATGGATTAGTGCGCATGGCGCCACCCCTTGAAACCCACGCTTTTGGGCACACCATCTCATGGAACATTCTGATTCCTGGACTGATTGTCCCAGGCATTCTCTTTACGGGAATGGCCCTGTATCCCTTCATCGAAAGTTGGATCACAGGTGATAAGCGTGAACATCACCTGCTGGATCGCCCCCGCAACGCTCCAAACCGAACCGCACTCGGCGCGATGTCTGTAACTTTCATACTCGTCACTCTCTTCAACGGCGGTAATGACATCATTGCGACGAATTTCTCCCTCACCATTAACCAGATCATGTGGTTTAGTCGAATTGGAATATTTGTTCTACCACCGATTGCATTCGTCATTACAAAACGTCTATGCCTTTCACTCCAACGAGCAGATCGCGACTTAGTGCTGCATGGCACCGAAACTGGCACTCTTCTACGCCTGCCTCATGGAGAGTTCGTGGAAGTACATGCACCCATCTCCCAGGTTGATGCTTGGAAGCTCACTCAGCATGAGCAAATTCCAGCCCTTGAGCTGAGCACTGAAGATTCTCATGGAGTGCGACGTGGAAATGCGCTTCGCAATAAGCTGCGTTCACGAATGAGCCAAGCGGCAAGTGATCAAGTTGCAAAGCCTAATGAAACTGACCTCAAAGAACTCGAAGGTCACTAAACTTTATTTAAGATTTAGTGCCTTTGTGACGAGGGTTTCTCATACTCGGTTACAAAACCGATGATGCTAATAATGAGTGCTCCTACTGAAATCAGAGTCAACCACCAACCGATGAGCAAGCTAAGCCCCAGGGCGCATGCTGAAAGTGCAACAGGCAGCGGCCACCATGAGTGTGGACTAT
Source organism: uncultured Actinomycetes bacterium (assembly GCA_903822425.1). Classification (GTDB taxonomy): domain Bacteria; phylum Actinomycetota; class Actinomycetes; order Nanopelagicales; family Nanopelagicaceae; genus QYPT01. The sequence continues at coordinate 7,716 of CAIJOY010000028.1, forward strand.
AGAAACCAAGTTCGCCCGCTCCATCAGCAATTTCGCCATCGTCATTATCCTCAGGAAGAGTTCCTCCCACGTTCTTATGCCCGTACCACAGGTAGAAAGCAATCAAACCGGCTAGTCCCCCGCTCAGCCCCATTGCAGTGACTCCTACAGGTTCTCCTCCGAGGTACCAGTAAATTACTGCCAGAAGAATGTAGAGAACGGTAAATCCGAGGAAGAGCCGCCAAGAGATCTTCATTTAGTGGTGGCCTTCTGTCTTAATCGTTGGATGATGTAGATCGAATGCAGGTCTTTCACTTCGAATCCGAGGCATCGATAAGAAGTTGTGCCGTGGTGGAGGACATGTTGTCGCCCACTCTAAAGAGGCACCGTAACCCCATGGATCATCTACGCCAACCATCGGAGATTTGCGGGTAATCCACACGTTGATCAAGAAAGGAATCATGCCCGCAGCCAGAAGGAATGACCCAACTGTTGAAACTTGGTTCATGAATGTAAAGCCATCTGTGGGTAAATAATCTGCGTAGCGCCTCGGGAATCCTTTGATTCCAAGCCAATGCTGAATTAAGAACGTTAAATGGAATCCGAAAAAAGTCATCCAAAAGTGAATCTTGCCCAGGCGTTCGTTGAGCATCTTTCCTGTCATTTTTGGCCACCAGAAATAGAAGCCAGCAAACATGGCAAATACCACGGTGCCGAACAAAACGTAATGAAAGTGTGCTACCACAAAATATGAGGCTGAGACGGCAAAATCCAATGGAGGCGAAGCGAGGATGATTCCGGTCAATCCGCCGAAAAGGAAGGTAATTAAGAATCCGACAGTCCAGAGCATGGGAGTTTCAAAGGATATTGCTCCTCGCCACATAGTGCCGATCCAGTTAAAGAATTTCACACCCGTAGGAACGCCAATCAAGAAAGTCATGAAGGAAAAGAATGGGAGGAGAACTTGTCCCGTAGCAAATAGGTGGTGGGCCCAGACTGAGACTGAAAGCGCTGCAATTGCGATTGTGGCTGCAATCAAACCTTTGTAGCCGAAAATAGGTTTACGACTAAAGACTGGAAGAATCTCGGTGGCGATACCAAAGAATGGAAGAGCCAAAATGTAAACCTCTGGGTGCCCAAAGAACCAGAACAGATGCTGCCACAGCATCGCTCCCCCATTTGCAGGATCAAACAAATGCGAACCAAAGAGTCGATCAGATTCAAGTCCAAGGAAAGCTGCCGCTAATGGTGGAAAAGCCAGTAAAACTAATACTGAAGTAAGTAACGCATTCCAGGAGAAGATTGACATACGAAACATTGTCATACCCGGTGCGCGCATCGTGAAAATTGTTGTAATGAAATTTACACCGCTAAGAATTGTGCCTAAACCGGAAAGCGCCAAGCCCATGACCCAAAGATCTCCACCAATCCCAGGGGAAAATTGAGAGTTTGCTAATGGCGCATATGCAGTCCAACCAAATGATGCAGCACCCCCCGGTGCCAGGAAACCACCAAAAGCCATGAGACCGCCAAAAAGATAGAGCCAGTACGACATCATGTTCAACCGAGGAAATGCCACATCTGCTGCGCCAATTTGCAAAGGCATAATGACGTTTGTGAAACCTACGAATAATGGCGTAGCGAACATCAGCAACATGATCGTGCCGTGCATAGTAAATATCTGGTTGTACTGCTCATTGCTTAAGAACTGCAATCCAGGCGCAGCCAATTCGCTACGAAGCAAGAGCGCCAAAATTCCAGCGATAAGGAACCAGGCAAAAGAAGTAATCAAATACAAATAACCGATTGTCTTATGGTCAGTTGAAGTGGCCCACTTCACGAAGAGGCGACCTTTATTGGGTGCAGGTTGCTTGGGTGCTCTTTGGGACAAGCGGGGTGGTTGTGCAAGCGTGGTCATGATGTGGCCGCCTTTAACTGGGTTAAGTAACTTTGGTATTCAGCAGGTGTCACTACTTTTACATTAAATAACATGCGGGAATGATCACGTCCGCAAAGTATGTTGCAACGACCAGGATATGTGCCCAATTTCTTAGCGGTGAACTCCAGGTAATTCGTTACCCCCGGTAAGTTCTGAATTTGAATCATGAAAGCAGGGATCCAGAAACCATGAACCACATCGCTTGATTCAAGTGTGAAACGAACTCTTTCGCCCAGTGGCATATACAGAGTTGGTGGCTGCTCTGGAGTACCGGTGACAATTGCTTGAGTTCCAGCTTCTGGATAAGCGAACTGCCAGGACCATTGGATTCCATTAACAGAAATGTCATGCATCACTTGCGTAGTTGACTTATCTGTAATGCGGGATTCATCTCGGGCTGTATATGCGAAAAGTACAGCGACAATGACCAGCGGAATCAACGTATAGGCAATTTCTACGGGAATGTGATACTGAGTTTGCTTAGGAAACTCAGAACCTTTGGCGCGATGAAAAATTGCTGACCAGATAATTAAGCCGGCAGTGAATACTCCAACAATTCCGGCAGCAATCCATGCGCCTTGCCATAGTGGAAGAGAAACATCATTGACACTGGTGAGGTTTTCTTGAAAACCAAGACCAGACACTTTGGAACATCCACTTAAGGCCAGGATCAGTGGTGCTATTGACATGCTAAAAAGGCTCTTTCGCAAGATCGGTGGAAACTTTCGGCGATGAGCTTTTGACATGGGCTCAAGGATAGTGCCCGTTTCCACCTTCGCCGCTTCTACTAGTACCCTTCCAGACGTGGGTCAGATCACTAAAAACTACCAAGTGGAATCACCGTTGCATCCTAAGGCACGAGAAATATTGGGAGATGCGATCGATCAAGGATGGGCCGACCCTCGCAAACTCTCACAAGCAAGTGCCAGGGCCAGGATTTTGCGGGATGAAGCAGTCTCGGCTTTATCTCATGGTTTAGGGGTGCCACATAGCCAACTGGAGTTCATCGGCGAATCTAGCCAATCCAACTATTACGCGGTTGCAGGTCTGTTGGGGCCTACCGATCATTTAATCCACTCGGCGCTGGATCGAAAAGAAATTCATGCCTTAGGGCAAAAACACGAACACACCACCATCGTGCCGGTGAATGCGAAGGGTCATATCGATATAAATAAGGAGCTATCAGAACTTCACGCGGACTTGATTGCTTTGCAGGTCAGCAATATTGAAACCGGTGTTACGCAACCTGTCGAATCAATCATTCACGAGCTTGCGAACTCGCGAATCGCTTTGGATTTCACAGCAGCTCCGCCGAGTATGGCAATGCCTTCTCGATGGGATAGCGCCGCATTTGATTCAGTCAGTTGGCAAGGTCCAGTTGGTCTTGGTGTTATCGCAATTGCACCCTCGAGCAATTGGCGAAATCCAATGCCTCATATCGGTGCAGCTCGCACTCCCGAATCATTTTCATTGCCTTTATTATTGGCTTCATCAGTTGCATTATCAGCTTGGCAGGAAGAGGAAAAAGTTCAATCATCTCTTTTGCGCGACCTCACCACCACCTTGCGAAATCAGATTCTCACTCAAATTCCTGGGTCAAGTGTCGCTGGAGACATCGGTAGCTCCCTACCTAATATTTCATCAATCTGCTTTGTCGAAGTTGAAGCTGAAGAACTCCTGCGCAAACTAGATGCCCGTGGGTTCTTGGTCGATGCGGGGTCAGCTTGTTTTGCTGAAAATATTCAAGCAAGTCATGTTTTAGCAGCGATGGGCGCACCCAGCAAAGGAAACATACGCATTACTTTTCACCACGGAACTCGACATGAAGATGTCACCGCATTGGTTGAAGCAATCTCTGCTTGCGTTTCAGATTTACGCACTGACTCCAAATTTGCCTAACGCTGCACCAATTTCACCTGCTGCGCTAGCTCCATACGCCAATTCAAAACGGTCTATAAATTCTGCGCGGGTAAATCTATATTCTTGAGTTCCTTTTGTTTCGATAACGTAGGTAGCCAACATCGAACCTAATTGCGCACAGCGTTCATGGCCTAACCCAGCGGCAAGTCCAGCTATAAAGCCTGATCTAAAAGAATCTCCAACACCGGTTGGATCAAGTTTGGCTTTCTCTTGAGGTACGCCAACAACAATCGTCTCTTTTCCTTTTTCTTCAATCATTGCACCTTTTGAACCCAGCGTGACTATTCGAACACCTACGCGATCCAATATCTCTTGATCACTCCACCCTGTTTTTTGCATTGCTAAAGCCGACTCATATTCATTGAGAAATAAGTAGGCAGCTCCATCGATCAATTTCTTTATCTCTTCGCCATCCATCCGCGCCATTTGTTGCGAAGGGTCGGCAGCGATCGCGATGCCTTGTTCTTTAGCAATTTCGCTATGACGTAACATCGCTTCTGGGTCATCAGGAGAAATAACTAGGATGTCGAACTTGCCAGCTTTATCAATAATCGGCTGCAGTTCAATATCTCGTGCCTCGCTCATGGCTCCGGGAAAGAAGGAAGCAATTTGATTGAGTTCAGTATCTGTTGTCACCATATACAAGGCCGTGTGTAGCGTTTTGGAAACAAGAACATGCGAGGTATCTACACCGTGGCGGGTGAGCCAAGATTCATAGTCGGCCCAATCTTGGCCAACGGCAGCGATCAAAACAGGTTTCAGTCCTAGAACCGCCATCCCAAATGCAATATTGGCGGCACAACCCCCGCGACGTACATCTAAACCATCAACAAGAAAAGAGAGTGATACTTTCTCTAAGGAACCTGCGACAAGTGAATCTGTAAACTTTCCAGGGAAAGTCATTAAATGATCGCTACCAACCGAACCAGCAACACCAATCCTCATGGGTTTATCTGTGCGATCTAGCGAAGTTGATCTGCAGGGAAATATGAATTAATGGAATGAATCGCCGCAAGCGCATGATCCGCCTGCGTTGGGATTATCAATCGTAAACCCTTGTTTTTCGATGGTATCCACAAAATCAATCGATGCTCCAGACAGGTATGGGTCGCTCATCTTGTCAACGACAACTTTAACGCGACCAAACTCGCGAGTGATGTCTCCATCTTGCACACGGTCATCAAAGAAGAGTTGATAACGAAGACCTGAACATCCCCCAGGTTGCACAGCAACACGAAGGGCCAGATCGTCACGATCCTCCTGCTCTAAAAGCGCTGCGACTTTAGCTGCAGCAACTTCGGTCAGCATGATTCCAGTGGTGGTGGTTTCGGTTGTCATAGTTGCTCTCCTTGAACTGTGATGTGAATCAATACCCGCGAAGCCTACTCGCAAGATCGCAAAGAAGCAGACACAATAGGGCCATGGCACTCAGTGATCTTCTGCTCCTCGGGCGAGGCAATGACTTGGCCAGCGAGCGTGGGGTCTCATGCACCGGTGAACTACCTGCCGCCAGTGATCCCTCATTAGTAGCCCGTGCTGTCGCTGCACGTAAATCACTCGGGAGTCGGGCACTTGTCTTGGGCCATCACTATCAACGAGATGAAGTCATAGCATTCGCCGATATCACTGGTGATTCATTCAAATTAGCCCAAGCGGCTGCTGATACGCACGAAGCCGAATTTATTATTTTTTGCGGCGTGCACTTTATGGCAGAAAGTGCTGACATTCTTACCTCTGCTCAACAAAAAGTTATTTTGCCAGATCTTGCCGCGGGCTGTTCAATGGCCGATATGGCAACAGCAAGCCAAGTTAATGAATGCTGGAAAGTACTCGAGGAACTCGGTGTTGCCAGCAAAACAATTCCTGTTACATACATGAATTCATCTGCTGCGATCAAATCATTTACTGGCAAAAATGGCGGAACCATTTGCACAAGTTCAAACGCGAAAGCAGCCATGTCATGGGCATTAGAACAAGGAGAGAAAATCCTCTTCCTCCCTGACCAACATCTTGGCCGTAACACTGCAGTGCTTTCCCTTGGTTTATCCCTGGATGATTGCGTGCTGTGGAATCCTTGGAAACCCATGGGGGGTCTCACGCAAGAAGAGATTCGTCATGCAAAAATTATCCTTTGGCGAGGACATTGCTCAGTTCATGGCCGCTTCACGCTAGATAATGTCCAGGCTGTGCGTGCAGCAATTCCTGGCGTACAAGTTTTGGTGCATCCAGAATGCCAACATGAAGTTGTCTCCGTAGCCGATGTCGTTGGCTCCACCGAAATGATTATTCGTACCGTGGATGCTTCGCCTACCGGGTCCAAATGGGCCATAGGTACTGAACTAAATCTGGTGCAAAGATTAGCCAAAAAGCACCCCGATAAAGAAATCGTTTTCTTAGATAAAACTGTCTGTTACTGCTCAACAATGAATCGCATCGATCTGCCTCACTTAGTGTGGGTGATGGAATCTTTGGTAAATAATCACCTGGTCAATCAGATCCAGGTCGATTCTGAGGTAGCGCAGTACTCAAGGTTAGCCTTGACCCGAATGTTGGCTCTATAGTCACTCCTATGACAACAGATAAATCAGGTGATGCAGATAGCAAAGGGCATGCGACCCCTAAACGCAAAGATGCTCAAGCAAAAAGAGTCGTTAATTCATTAGCTCCCGCAACTAATCGACAGGAGCGTCGCAAGCAAAAAGAGGCGCAACGTCAATCTCGTGTTGCATCTCGCGGTGCTTACATGCGCGGTGAAGAATCTGCCCTGCCTGTTCGTGATCGCGGACCAGCCCGTCGTTTCGTTCGAAATTATGTCGATGCGCGCCGTTCTATTGCAGAATATCTCTTGCCACTTCTCTTTGTCGTATTAATCATTTCAAGAATCACTTCACTGGCAATCTTTGCGATTGCACTCATGTATGCAGTTTTTCTTGGAGCACTTATCGAAGGGTTCGTTTTGAGTCGCAAAATTAGGAAATTAGTCACCGAAAAATTTCCAGACTCCCCTTCTCGTGGACTCGGCGTCTATGGATGGTCACGATCAACCCAACTTCGTCGCCTCAGAGCCCCTAAGCCTCAGTTCAAACCTGGAGATAAACTGCCTTAAACAATTTAGGCGCGAGGATTTGGACTCATATTCAAAGCAGCATCCGTTTCTGGCAACATCCCTAGCGCCTTATCAATGGCTTTCATGATCTCACCAGAGAGTTTAACGCCCGATGCTTTTGCATTCTCGCGAACTTGGGCAGGCTTAGTCGCACCGATAATCGCCGATGAAACATTGGGATTTTGTAACACCCAGGCAACCGCCAATTGAGCCATGGATAAGCCAACTTCATCTGCAATAGGGCGCAAATAATCAACTGCCGTTAAAACTTCTTCACGCATCCATCGGGAAATCATTGCTGATCCGCCTTTTTTATCGGTAGCTCTAGATCCAGCAGGGGCGCGCTTGCCGGCTTTGTATTTACCAGTCAAGACTCCCTGAGCAACTGGGGACCAAACAATTTGACCTATACCTTCGCGTATCGATAGAGGAACAACTTCGGCTTCAATCACGCGCCACAGCATCGAATATTGAGGTTGATTAGAAATAAAACGGTCATATCCACACGCGTCTTGTATTTCTAAAGCTCGTTCGATTTCACTTGCTCGCCATTCTGAAGTTCCAATGTAATTAACTTTTCCGGCCCGAATGAGGTCATCAAAAGCACGCAAGGTTTCCTCTAAAGGGGTTTCGTAATCGAAACGATGGGCCTGGTAGAGATCGATGTGGTCGGTTTGCAATCGTTTCAAGGAGGCGTTGCAAGATTCCATGATGTGCTTACGTGATAAACCCCGGTCGTTTCTTCCTTCACCAGTAGGCCAATACACCTTTGTGAAAAGTTCGTAAGATTCGCGGCGAACGCCTTTAAGTGCTTTACCAAGAACCACTTCCGCTTTTGTCGCTGCATATACATCTGCAGTATCAAAGGTAGTTATGCCCACACTCAGCGCGGCTTTCACGCATGCAATTGCACTTGCTTGCTCAACCTGTGACCCATGCGTAATCCAATTGCCGTAGGAAATTTCAGAGACATACATACCGGTGCTACCTAAACAACGATATTCCACAGCGATACTCCTACTCTCGGGGGCTTAAAATGCTAACACCCTCATGCCATGCGCGCCGCATTGCCAAACCCTTCAATTTATGGTTTGGTTCGCGAACAACTTCATATGTCCTTCTTCAGGGGAAGTCCGGTGAGAATCCGGCGCTGACCCGCAACCGTGAAGCAGCTAATGCTGCTGAGTCGGATTACCTGAATTAAGGGCTTTTCTCGAAACACCCGCCGAGGTTTGCGGGGCGTTCGTCTAGACGAAAATGTTTGCGCATGCGTGCAATGTTTTTCTAATAAGGCGCACCCCTGTGAGGCTCCCAAATAAGGGACTCACCGAATTGAAAAAGTTTTTCTCACTTAGTATTTCGACACTTTCACTGCTCCTCATGGCATCAACACTTGCCGCTCCAGCCAGCGCCACTGAAAAAGGCTACCGTTACTGGGGTTACTTCCAATCACCTACTGGATTAAAACCATGGGTTACTGCAATGACAGGCCCAACAACAATCGTGCCAGATGGCTCAGTTGAAGGATGGGTCTTTACTTTTAGCAGCGACAGCATTCCGGATGCTGCAGCCCCACGAGCTCTTCCGAATTTCGGCAAATTGTGTGCCACAACTAAATTTAACATGGTCAATCAAAAACGCATCGGTGTTATCGTAGATTTTGGTGGCTTAGCGCTAAGACCAACTCACGAAATTCCTCAAAAAACTATCGCTACGTGTGTAGTAATCGACAAAGATGCCATTGGATTTGATGTTCTAGCCAAGGTTGTCAAAATTCGAGCCTCTGCATCCGGTTTTGTATGCGGACTCAATGGTTACCCTGCCAAAGAATGCGGAGCTGAAGTAGATACTCCAAAGACTTTGATTCCTAAGAAACCTGTTTGATCACCAATACCGAGATATGAAATGCCAATGAGTACGCCTTTGCATCCCTTCCTTTGGTGGGTTTGGGCTACCGCTTTGGCAATTTCCACAGCTAAGGCAAATTCAGTGGTCCTGGCTTTGCTCACTGTGACTGCAACGGGCTTCATCGTTGTATTGAAAGCAACTCCTGCACCTTGGCGAGGAAGTTTTCGATGGGCGCTCAAATTTGGCGCTTGGGTGATCATAATTCGTGTCATCGTTGGGGTGCTCATAGGCGTGCCAGTTCCAGGACGAACGCTTTTCGTTCTGCCCATGATTCCTCTGCCCTCGTGGATGGCAGGAATAAGAATTGGCGGCGCGGTGACTGCCGAACGATTACTTGCCACCGCACACGAAGGAATCATTCTCGCGGCAATTATTGCATTTTTGGGTGCTGCTGCATCTCTCACCAGTCCGCATCGTATGTTGCGACTTCTTCCCATCATGGTTTATGAAATCGGTGTGGTTGTCGTAATTGCCACTTCCTTGTTCCCTGCATTGATAACAAGTATCGCGCGAATACGTCAAGCACAAAGAATGCGCGGACAGAACAATCGTGGAATCCGATCTTGGCGAAAAATGCTCATACCTCTATTAGAGGAGAGCTTGGCTCGTAGCTTGGAATTAGCCGCAGCTATGGATTCGCGTGGATACGGATTTAGTCGAAAACGATCCCGCTATAGACCCGAAAAATGGCACACTGGCGAATATGCCATCACGTGCATCTGTATTTTAAGTGTTGCCCGTCCTCAATATTTTCTAGTTTTAGCAGCGATTGGGCCACTGTTTAGCGCGCCCGCACGAAGTGTAAAAACTCTGCGCGGTGCAATCGGATGATTACTTTTTCCAAGGTCTCATTGATCTATCCCAACTCGCAAAATACGGTCATCGAAGACCTCTCATTTAGCGTGCGCGAAGGTGAATTTGTCCTCGTAATGGGTTCTACTGGATCAGGCAAATCTTCATTACTGCGGTTAATTAATGGTCTAGTTCCACATCACACTGGCGGCATTCTTGCTGGGGAAATTTTAGTCAACGGAATTTCTACACAGAACATTAAACCCGGCGGGTTAGCTCATTTAGTTGGCATCGTTGGGCAAAATCCCCTTAATGGATTTGTGACCGACATTGTTGAAGACGAATTAGCTTTTGGCATGGAAACACTCAATATATCCCCCGATGTGATGCGCAAACGCGTTGAAGAAGTGTTGGATCTCCTAAGCCTTTCACACCTGCGCACTCGTTCCATTGCCTCACTAAGCGGTGGAGAACAGCAGCGCGTTGCAATCGGAACAGCATTAGTGATGCATCCCAAAATACTTGTACTGGATGAACCAACTAGTGCACTTGATCCAGTAGCAGCAGAGGAAGTCCTATCAATACTTCATCGTTTGGTTAATGACCTTGCACTAACGGTAATACTTGCCGAACATAAACTTGAACGAGTCATCCAATTCGTTGATCGTATTATTCACATAGATGCCGATTCTGAGGCCCGCATCGGAACTCCAGAGGAAATCCTCAAAGATTCACTTATCGCTCCCCCGATCGTCCATTTAGCCCGCGCCCTTGATCTTCCAGTCGTTGGACTCTCTGTGCGACAAATGCGACGCATGACTGAACCGTTGCGATCGCGCCTTTCGAAATTGCCCGATGTGATCGAAGATTCGTCTGCAAGTGGTTCTGAGTTGGTTGTGCTGAATAAGCTTTCGTGCGGATATGGAAGCAAAGAAGTTCTGCATAATCTTTCGTTAACAATTTTTGAAGGTGAGATCGTTGCCTTGATGGGACGAAATGGAGCCGGAAAGAGCACTGCACTCCGCAGTATTGTCGGAGCTATAACCCCACGCCATGGAAGTGTCACTGTCTCTGGTAGGAATCCGACAAATATGAAGGGAGAAAACCGCGCACAATTGATTGGGTTCATCCCTCAAGAACCTAGCGACTTACTTTATGGGCAAAGTGTTGAAGAAGAATGTTCGCAAGCAGATAACGATAACAAGGTGGCGCCTGGCACGACGCAAGCACTTTTGGCAGCGTTGCTGCCAGGAATTTCACCACACACCCATCCTCGCGATCTCTCTGAGGGGCAGCGGTTAAGTCTTGCTCTCAGTGTTGTGCTTTCTGCCCAACCAGAACTCTTAGTACTAGATGAACCAACTCGCGGATTGGACTACACCGCAAAAGCTTCCCTCGTTACTCAATTGCGTAATCGCACTGTTTTGTTAGCAACTCATGACGTGGAATTAGTGGCCGAAGTTGCTACAAGAGTGATCTTTATTGCTGATGGAGAAATCATTGCAGATGGCCCAACACTGCAGATTCTTTTATCTTCACCAGCATTTGCTCCTCAAGTAGCAAAAGTGATGGCTCCTGCCCCTTGGTTAACGGTAAAAGATGTTGTCAACGTTATCGAGGCCAATTTATGACCACAACAGCGGGTGTTTACACTTTCAATGCTCGCTCAGTGATTGCTTTAACAGTGGCCTCATGTGTGAGTGCTGCGGGGTTTCTTTGGCCATTTTTCACGTCATCCACTCATCGCAACAATCAATGGTTTTTCTGGATCGCTGTTCCACTTGCTCTGGGGATTCTTATCATTGAAATAAGTAATAAGAGATTGGATGCGAAATCCGTAGCGTTACTTGGAGTTTTTGCTGCAATCACTGCAGCGCTACGTCCACTAGGTGCTGGAGCCGCAGGAATTGAACCGATGTGGTTTATCTTGATTCTGGCCGCTCGAACTTTCGGCGCCTCTTTTGGCTTTGTTCTTGGCATTACATCCATGTTTGTTTCAGCTCTTATCACTGGTGGATTTGGCCCTTGGCTTTCGTATCAAATGTTTGCCGCTGGCTGGATTGGCTTAATCGCAGGAGCTTTGCCGCAAAGAATCGGGAAAATCTTGATCAGAGGCCGATCTGAAGTTGCGTTGATGATGATTTTCGGAATCTTTGCTTCGCTCTTATTCGGTCTCTTGATGGATTTACAGTTTTGGCCTTGGGCGATAGGCACTCAAACCCAACTTTCATTCTCACCAGGTGCGCCGGTACTACAAAACGCACACAGATTTATCATCTTTCATTTCGCGTCCTCTATGGCTTGGGATATACCGCGAGCCGTGTTCACAACTATGTTGTTAGGTTTTAGTGCACCAGCGGTGTTGAGCGCTTTGAGAAGAACAAAGCGGCGTGCAGCATTCCTCACAGCTATCGAATTTGAAGCCAGTAAGAGCGCTCTTACTTTACGTGCGAGGCAACAAAGGGAAGTTTAATAATTTCTACATCGCAGTTGCGACCACGGATATCAATAGCAAAGCGATCGCCCACGTGAGCAGGTCCTGAAATAAGTCCCAATGCAATACCTGCTTTCAGCGTGGGTGAGAACGTTCCACTGGTTACCACACCGACCACTTGCCCATCACGGGATTTTATTTCCATGCCACTACGAGGAATCCCGCGATCTAATGATTTCATGGCATATGAAGAACGATGCGGACCCTTCTCGCGCTCTTGATGTAAAACATCAGACCCCGTAAAACTCTCTTTCTTCCAGCCAACAGCCCAGCTTGCACTTGCTTGTACAGGTGTGATCTCGAGGGAGAGTTCATGGCCATGCAGGGGATATCCCATTTCGGTACGCAATGTATCTCGAGCGCCCAAACCGCAAACCATCCCGTTAAATGGCTCTACTGCTAAAACCAGAGCATCCCAAACTTGTAGAGCATCTTGCCAGGATGGCAGAATTTCATATCCAGATTCGCCTGTGTATCCGGTGCGACACAGAATTGCAGGTGCACCTGCGATAGTGACGTGCGAAAAACTCATGTATCCAAGATCTGTTTCCACTCCGAGAGATTTAAGAACATCGATGCATTTAGGGCCTTGCACAGCGATAACGCCATAGTGTTCGTGTAAATTAATAATTTCAAGTCCGGCAGGCGCACTCGATTTTAAGGCGGCAACAACGTCTGTCGTATTTGAAGCATTGGGAACTAAGAAGAAATCTTCAGCGCTATTGCGATAAACAATCAGATCGTCAATAACTCCACCATTACTTTTGCACATCATCGTGTATTGGGCTTGCCCATCACCAATTCGATTCAAATCATTTGTAAACGCCGAGTTGAGAAAATCCAATGCTCCAACACCCTTGACTGATGCTTTGCCTAAATGAGAAACATCAAAAAGTCCTACCCGTTCACGAACAGCGGTATGTTCGGCGATGACCCCTGTCTCTGGATAATCAATCGGCATCAGCCAGCCCCCGAAATCGGCCATTTTGGCCTTACGAGCTAGGTGGCGGTCATGCAGCGGGGAGAGTTTCATACCTACCAATCTATCGCCTAGGCTCATACCTGCTGGACACCGTTTGAGTAAAGGGAGAAGTTTCGTGGCTAAAGTACATCTCACCGATGGCGCTGTAACCCAAGATGTCCTCGTCATAGGGTTGGCATTTAAGCAAGCACACCCAGAAAAATTGGTTATCGAATCTGGCGTTCTAACATTGGATGAGAAAACTCTCCTTTCGGTACTGGGTGATTTAGGCGCCACAGGCAAGGCCGATGAAATTATTAAACTTCCAGGAACTAGTACCCGCCTCATTGCTTTCACTGGTCTTGGTGTAGAAAAAAAGAAATACCCCCATGAAGTTCTTCGTCGCGCTAGCGGAGCAGCATCTCGCGATCTTGCAGGCAATAAATCTGTAGCCTTTTCACTTCCTACAGATGACATCGAAAGTATCGCAGCTATCGCAGAAGGCGCCGTCCTAGGCGCTTACTCTTTTGATGAATTTCGAGGATCCACAAAAGCCGCTCAGAGGGAACCGATTTCAGAAATCACTGTGCATACGAATTTTGCAACTAAAACTGAAGCAAAAGCCGCAGCAAAGCGCGCCGTGATAGTTGGCCAATACACAACTTTGGTCCGTGATTTGATCAACATGCCACCTAGCCATCTCACTCCGACAACTTTCACGCAACTAATTTCACAAGCAGTAACACTCGCAGGTGGAAGTGCAGCCGGACTGAAGGTTTCTATCTGGGATGAAAAGCAACTCAAAGCTCAAGGTTTTGGTGGTATCACCGGGGTAGGTCAAGGATCAGCGAATCCTCCACGCTTGCTTCATATCTCATATACACCGACAAAATACAAAAAGAAATTCGCTTACGTAGGCAAGGGAATCACATTCGACTCGGGTGGTTTAGCACTCAAGCCAGCAGCTGGCATGGAGGCTATGAAATCCGATATGAGCGGGGCTGCCGCAGTATGTGCTGCAGTACTAGCCATCGCTACTTTGAAATTACCTATTGCCATTGATTCATGGGCTCCCCTGGCCGAGAACATGGTGAGTGATACCGCAACGCGTCCTAGTGACATCATCACTATTTATGGTGGAAAAACTGTCGAAGTTCTTAATCCAGATGCCGAAGGTCGTCTGGTTCTTGCTGATGCGCTTTCAAAAGCTATTGAAATTGGCCGCAAGGGCAAGTCAACCCTAGATGGCATCATCGACGTAGCAACACTCACTGGAGCACAAGTTGTTGCATTAGGTACACGCACCAGTGCAGTCATGACAAATGATGAAAATTTCTCTGCCACTTTCCTGGCTGCAACGCAACAAAGTGGCGAAGCATTCTGGCCTATGCCACTACCAGAGGAGTTGCGTGCATCACTAGATTCCCCAGTTGCAGACTTAGCAAACATTGGCGATCGTATGGGCGGAATGCTCGTTGCAGGTCTTTTCCTCAAAGATTTCATTCCTTCAGATCTTCCATGGCTACACTTAGATATCGCTGGACCGGCATACAACGAAGGCACAGCGCATGGATACACACCGGTCGGTGGTACAGGAATTGCAATGCGATCACTTGTAACGCTGGCTGAGAATCTCTCTAAGTAATCTGTAGCACTTCATCGAAAGTCGAAGGTGGAAAGGAAGATCGTGGCTGAGTTTGATCTTGTAATTTTGGGCGGCGGTTCTGGTGGCTATGCCTGTGCACTTCGCAGCGCACAATTGGGTAAATCTGTGGTCTTGATTGAATCTGGCAAGCTCGGCGGTACGTGTTTGCACAGAGGCTGTATTCCCACCAAGGCGCTCCTGCATTCTGGTGAAATCGCCGATAATTCTCGAGATGCCAGCCATTTTGGAGTAAATGCACAATTTTTATCGATGGATATGCCTGCTGTTAATGCCTACAAAGATGGCGTTGTATCTCGGCTACACAAAGGTCTCCAGGGTTTAGTGAAATCTCGCAATATCACTTACGTCGAGGGTCACGGAAAGCTCGTTGCCAAGAACACTGTTGAAGTCAATGGTGAGAAATATGTAGGAAAAAATATTGTGCTAGCCACTGGTTCATTTGCTCGCACTTTGCCGGGTCTTGAAATCGATGGTAAGAAAATCATCACCAGTGATCATGCGCTGAATTTAGATTACGTGCCTGCTAGTGTCATTGTTCTAGGTGGCGGAGTTATTGGATGTGAATTTGCCTCGGTCTGGAAATCCTTTGGCGCCGATGTCACAATCATTGAAGCTCTCCCTCACCTTGTTGCACTTGAAGATGAGTCATCAAGCAAGCAGCTAGAGCGAGCATTCCGAAAGCGCGGTATTAAATTTGAACTTGGCGATAGATTTAAGTCTGCATCTATCAATGGAGAACGTGTCTTAGTAAAACTTGAAAACGGTAAAGAATTCACAGCAGACTTGTTGCTGGTAGCTGTTGGTCGTGGACCAGTTTCGGCAAATTTAGGTTATGAGGAACAAGGCATCACGATGGATCGTGGGTATGTCACCGTCGATAACAAATGCCGCACCAGCGTTCCAGGAATCTGGGCAGTAGGAGATTTGATTCCAACTTTGCAACTTGCCCATGTGGGCTTTGGGGAGGGCATTCTCGTAGCAGAAGAGATCGCTGGATTGAATCCACGCCCTATCAATTACGACGGAGTGCCTCGAGTCACCTACTCGGATCCAGAAGTTGCATCGGTGGGTTTAACCACTGCTGAAGCAAAGAAGCGCGGACATGACGTTGTTGAATTGAATTACGATTTGGCCGGAAATGGTAAGGCACAAATATTGGCTACCGCAGGTTCGATCAAACTCGTTTCCCAAAAAGGCGGACCAGTTTTGGGAATTCATATGGTTGGCGCACGCGTTGGAGAACTCCTTGCTGAGGCACAATTGATCTATAACTGGGAAGCAAGTGCTGAGGATGTAGCACCACTCATTCACGCACACCCAACCCTGTCAGAAGCCATGGGCGAGGCTCATATGGCTCTGGCAGGCAAACCCCTGCATGCGCACGGCTAAGAATGCAATTACAATCAGACCAGTGTTTTACACAGAAGCTCTAAAGGGAGATCGTCAATGACATTTTCAGTCACTATGCCCGCACTCGGTGAGAGTGTGAGCGAAGGAACTGTCACTCGATGGCTTAAGGCCGAAGGCGATCATGTTGCCGTTGATGAGCCGCTACTAGAAGTTTCTACCGACAAAGTTGATACAGAAATTCCATCCCCAGTTGCTGGGATATTGCAAAAGATCATCGTTGCGATTGATCAAACAGTTGCAGTTGGCGCCGAGTTAGCGGTAATTGCAGATAGTGCAGCCGCACCCGTTCCGCAGTCGGCACCCGTTCCGCAGTCGACACCCGTTGGGCAGTCGGCACCCGTTGCTGCTACACCTGCTCCTCAAACAAGCACCTCCAACACTGGCACTGTGATTTCCATGCCAGCACTCGGTGAGTCGGTATCTGAAGGCACCGTTACGCGTTGGCTTAAAAACGTTGGCGATGCTGTTGCAGTTGATGAAGCCTTACTTGAAGTTTCCACTGACAAGGTTGATACCGAAATTCCATCTCCTGTTGCTGGCATTTTGTTGGCAATCGATGTTGCGGTAGATACGACAGTGGCTGTTGGCGCCCGACTTGCCCTCATTGGCAATGCCACGCATGCCTCACTTTCTACACCGGCTCCAGCACCCGTTGTTGCTCCCGCACCCGTTGTTGCTCCCGCACCCGTTGTTGCTGCCGCAGCGCCAGTGGTTGTTCCGACACCTGCCCCAGTAGTGAGTGCCCCCATAATTTCACAACCTGAAAATGCTTATGTCACTCCCTTAGTGCGAAAACTAGCTTCCGATCTTGGTGTTAATTTAGCAACGATCGTTGGAACAGGCGTTGGCGGGCGCATACGCAAAGAAGATGTGCAAGCAGCAGCGGTTAAACCATCTCCAGTTCTCAGCGCTGCACCAACGACGGCTCCTGCCGCGGTGCGAGTAAGTGCACCTGCCGGATCCCCTCTTCGTGGTCAAACAATCACGATGTCACGTTTGCGTAAAGTGATTGCCTCTCGCATGGTGGAATCATTACAAACCAGCGCACAGCTCACAACGGTTATTGAAGTGGATGTCACCAAGATCGCTCGTTTACGTGATCAAGCAAAATCTACATTTGAGTCACGTGAAGGTGTGAAGCTCACATTCCTGCCTTTCTTCGCTGTTGCAATCTGTGAAGCACTCAAGCAACATCCCGTCGTGAACTCATCTGTTGAAGGTGACCAAATTACCTACCATGCAGCAGAACATTTGGGCATAGCAGTTGATACAGAGCGCGGACTCCTTGTGCCCGTCATTCATAATGCTGGTGACCTCAACATGGGTGGAATTGCCCGCAAGATTGTTGACTTAGCTGCTCGCACTCGTGATAACAAAATAAGTCCCGACGAACTCGGTGGTGGGACATTCACATTAACCAATACCGGTAGTCGCGGAGCACTCTTTGATACTCCTATTATCAACCAACCCCAAGTTGCCATTCTTGGACTCGGTTCAATAGTTAAACGCCCAATGGTTGTACAAGGCGGCGATGGTGGTGAATCAATCGCCATTCGATCGATGGTTTATCTTGCACTTTCCTATGATCATCGCGTGGTTGATGGTGCCGACGCAGCACGATTCTTGGTCACTCTTAAAGAGCGCCTTGAAATCGGATCTTTCGAATCAGATCTAGGGCTCTAACACACGCGATGTTACAAAGAATTGCGGTCTCTGGCTCCTCTGGACTCATAGGTGGAGCACTAGTAGCACATTTAAAATCCGAAGGGTTCACTGTGCAACGTTTAGTGCGCAGAGCGACAGTTGCACCTGATGAAATTACTTGGGATCCCAAAGCTGGCACAGTAGATCTTGGAGCACTTCAAGGCGTCGATGCTGTCATACATCTGGCCGGTGCCGGTGTCGGTGATAAACGATGGACTCGAAAATACAAAGCAGAGATTCTTAACTCCAGACTTCTTGGCACAACAACGATTGCTCATGCTGTTGCCGCAGTAAAACCTCAAGTGTTTATTTGTGCAAGTGCCATGGGCTGGTATGGAGAAACAGGCAACCGTGCAGTCACCGAAAAGGATCGC
>CAIJOY010000029.1 GCA_903822425.1 uncultured Actinomycetes bacterium
CTCGAATGAAACTGACTGACCCTCTTCAAGGGACTTGTAACCGTTTCCTTGAATTGCTGAGTAGTGAACGAATACATCTTGTCCGCCACCGTCAACTGCAATGAAACCGAAACCCTTTTCAGAGTTGAACCACTTAACTGTACCTGTTGCCATGTTTTACTTTTCCTTCGATATGTGGGGTGAAAGAGAAATCCTCATTCACCAGTCATCCTCTTGCGCCAGCGATACCGAGCAAAGCACTACTGCCATGAAACGGGTACTGATTAAGCGTCCGACTGGAATAAAGGGTACTAGGTAAAGGAGGTATTGCCTAAAGGGATTTTGCATGCAAAAATAAGCATCACATTCATGTAATTCTCATGGGTTTCGCGCTTTTGGTGGGCTGGGGAAGGTCAAACCAACGCTTAGCGGGCCTTACTAGGAGAATCATGGATCGTCTTAACGCTCAACCCTCCAAGGGTCCCATTACCTTGTCGCGGGGCTATCTCACTATTCATTCAGTGCCTAGCGCTTTAACGCGCCATGTCGAGTGGGCATTGCACAATCTCTTAGGTCAATCAGCGCAAGTGCAATGGCAACAACAACCCTTGTTAGCTGCAACATTTAGAACAACTGTGGAATGGCGTGATTGTCAGGGTGTTGGTGCTGAGATTGCAAGCTCACTTCGAGGGTGGCATTACTTACGCTTTGAAATTCGTGAAGAAAGTGCACATGAAAGCGTTCTCTACCGGTATACGCCAAACTTAGGAATTCACCGCGCAGTAATAGATGGCGCAGGCAGCATCATGATCAATGAAAACCAGATCTCTAGCGCGCTCGCAACGAGCAATGTGAATGAGGAAGCGTTACGAAACGCGCTAGAGAATTTGCTGGGAAGTCAGTGGGACCAAGAGCTCGAACAATTTAGGCGAGTGGAATTGGAAGGTATTTCACAGAGCCGTGCTATTTGATCTGGCCCAGCTTCAGGTAATATTTAGCCATGAGCCAATTAAATGAAAGTCCCATCATCACCATTGAACGCCGCAAGGCGATCACCATCATCATCTCCTCGGTTATCGTTGCAATAGCACTCGGTGGGGGACTGACAAAAGTTGGTGCGGGCTTTGCGGCACGAAGCAATTCTGGAATCACTGTTACCGGTTCTGCCAAAGTATCTGCAACGGCCGATAACGCAGTGTGGACACTGAATGTGCAGGCATCAACCCCTAGAGTCGCAGATGCAATTGCAAAAGTTGGCGCTGATGTAGAAGCAGTGAGCGCATACCTTATTAACGGTGGAATTCCGGCAGATGCACTCACACTGGGTGCCGTATCAACTTATGCTAATCCCGAATACGTTAATGGTAATTCCACCGGCCGAATTCTTTCCCACAATGCTTCACGTGATGTTGTGGTTCGCACCAAGGATGTTCAGTTAGTTTCTAAATTAAGCCAGAGCATTGGCACACTTTTGCAAACAGGAGTGAACGTCAATAACTACGGACCTCAGTATTACGTCTCAACCTTGCCAACTCTTCGCCCACAACTTTTGGGTGAAGCGATGAAAGATGCTCAAGTTCGTGCAGTTGCACTCACCGAAGCTGTTGGTGGAAAAGTTGGGGCAGTGATTAGTGTGACTGCCGGACCATTCCAAGTCACGAGTCCGGATTCTACGATGACTGATGCTGGTGGTTTCTACGATACGACGACAATCGAAAAGACTCTCACTTCAACAGTTTCAGTGACCTTTAAGACTAAATAGCTACAGCGGAATATTTCCGTGATTGCCGCGGCGCTGAGGCGCGGCAGCAATAGCACGGGCTAAAGCAGATCGTGTCGACGTAGGTTGGATAATCTCATCAACTGCGCCTATTTCTATCGCGCGCTGAACTCCGCCTGAAACTTTGTCATGTTCTGCCGCCAGCTCTAACTCCATGGCATCTCGTTGATCGGCAGGGATATCTGCAAGTAAACGCCTATGTAATACACGCACCGCAGCCACTGCACCCATAACTGAGACCTCTGCGGTGGGCCAAGCAAATACCTTTGTTGCACCGAGAGATTTTGAATTCATTGCTACATAGGCACCGCCATATGCACGACGTGTAATCAAGGTAATACGTGGAACAACTGCTTCACCAAAAGCGTGTAGTAACTTTGCTCCTCTGCGCACTGCGCCTTCCCATTCTTGACCAGCACCGGGCAAGAATCCTGGAACATCGGCAATCACAATCAGTGGGATTCCAAAAGCATCACAGGTGCGAACAAATCGAGCGGCTTTTTCTGCTGCTGCAGAATCCAAAGCTCCACCTAAGTGTTGCGGATTATTGGCAACAACTCCAACAGTTCTTCCGCCAAGTCGACCGATACTTGTGACCATACTTTCGGCCCACATCGGTAGCATTTCTAAAGATTCGCTATCTTTATCTAGGACCGCATTGACTAGAGGGTGAACTTCATAGGTGCGTTGAGTGACATCAGGGACAAGTAGAGCCAAATCTAATTCGACTAAGTCAGTTTTAATATGACCCTGGTTTGCAAAAAGTGAAGTGAGGTCGCGGATTTTTCTAAATGCCTCATCTTCGCTGTGAGCAATTACATGAGCAACACCACTATTTTTCCGATGAGCATCAGGTCCACCAAGTGTTGCGATATCTACTTTTTCTCCAGTGATACTTTTAACCACATCAGGACCTGTCACAAAGATGCGACCTTCAGGTGCAAGAACCACAACATCAGTGAGAGCTGGCCCATATGCACCACCACCTGCTGTGGGTCCAAGCACTAAAGATAATTGTGGAATCTTTCCACTTGCCATAATCATTGATTGAAATACTTCGCCAAAAGCGCTGAGCGATGAAACTCCATCGCGTAAGCGAGCACCTCCGGAATGCCAAATACCAATTATGGGTAGTTGTGACGCCATTGCTGCGCGGTATGCAGTATTGATGACATGTGCACCTTCAACTCCCAGCGCACCACCTTGGATCGTGGCATCGGATGCAAAAATTACAACGCGATTTCCAGCAACACTTGCCGTTGCTGCCAACATGCCAGATGAATCGCGAGGTGTAATAAGTTCTACAGAATCAGGATCTGCCAAGTGCTCAATGCGAACTTGAGGATCGCGGGTATCCATCATGAGCCTTTAGTAGGAACGAAAAGCAAGAACAACGTTGTGGCCGCCAAAGCCAAATGAATCATTGAGCGCGGCAATATCTCCAGCAGGGAGGGCTCTGGGTTTGTCACCCACGACATCGATCGTGACTTGCGGATCCAGGTTATCAATGTTGATTGTTGGGGGAGCCATACGTTCTTGTAGTGCTTTAACAATGAAGACAGTTTCAATTGCGCCTGCCCCGCCAAGAAGGTGACCAGTCATAGATTTTGTGGCAGAAACTGCAACATGGTCCGCATCTTTGCCAAGGGCCGCGCGTAGAGCATTTGCTTCTGCGACATCGCCAGCTGGAGTGGAGGTTGCATGAGCATTCAAGTGCACGACATCGCGCGTTGTTAAACCTGCATCGGCAAGTGCGTAGGCGATTGCGCGCTGCACTCCGCTGCCATCTGGATTAGGTGCTGCAATGTGGTATCCATCAGATGTTAAACCTTGCCCAACAATTTCTGCATAAATCTTGGCACCGCGGGCTTTTGCATGTTCTAATTCTTCAAGAACAACAATGCCTCCGCCTTCACCCAGAACAAATCCATCACGGTCAAGATCATAAGGTCGGGATGCACGGGTAGGGTCATCATTGCGAGTTGAGAGCGCTTTCATCGCAGCAAAGGCGGCCATAGGAAGTGCGTGTACAGCTGCTTCAACACCACCGGTAACAATAATTTCCGCACGGTTGTTTCGAATCATCTCCATTGCATACCCGATTGCTTCGGCACCTGAGGCGCATGCACTTACGGGTGTATGTACGCCAGCTCGTGCCTTGAGTTCAAGACCAACATTTGCAGCGGGGCCATTCGGCATTAACATCGGCACGGTATGTGGGCTGACAAAACGTGCGCCTTTTTCTTTCAAAATATCGTATTGATCCAGCAACGTAGTTACTCCACCAATACCAGAGGCGATAACAACACCTAAGCGTTCAAGATCAACGTCAGGTGAACCCGCATCTTTCCAAGCCTCGCGTGCAGCAATAACGGCAAATTGTTCAGAGCGATCCAGACGGCGCATTTCTACGCGATCCATTACATCGGATGGTTCTACTGCTATTCGCCCCGCAATAGTTACTGGAATGGTGGATGCCCACTCCTCATTAAGAGTGCGCACACCACTTTTGCCAGCAAGAAGTGCTGACCAAGAAGTTGCGACATCTCCACCTAAGGGAGTGGTTGCACCGAGCCCAGTGACTACAACGCGACGACGAGTCATCTTTTTACTATAAGAAACTTAAGCGGAGGCTTTAACGATGAAGTTCACGGCATCGCCAACGGTGACGAGTTCGGAAACTTGATCATCAGGAATTTTTACGCCAAAGCGTTCTTCTGCGGCGACAACAACTTCCACCATGCTCAATGAATCTACATCGAGGTCATCAGTGAAGTTCTTACCCATTTCGATCGATGCAGCAGGAATACCTGCAACCTCTTCAACGATCTCCTTGATGCCTGCGAGTACTGCGTCTTGTGTCAGCGCCATTATGTAGTGCCTTTCATTGCGTGGTTGATGTGTTGGGGGTTTAGGGCTTGGGCGGTAGTTGGACTACCTGTCCTGCATAGACCAATCCTGCGCCATAACCGATGAGTAACGCCAATCCGCCATGCAGATCGGGGCGTTCCTCGAGTAAAGCGGCCATAGCTAGAGGGATTGAAGCAGCAGAGGTGTTGCCAGATGTCCGAATACTTTGAGCAATAACCACAGAATCTGGGATTCCGATCTCTTTGGCCATTGTTTCGATAATCCGGAGATTTGCTTGGTGGGGAATAAATGCAGCGAGTTCATCAGGTCGCACACCTGCTGCTGCAAGTGCCCGAGCTGCTGCTTTGCTTACAGAATAAACGGCCCATCGAAAAACAGCTTGACCTTGTTGGGAAATATTTGGCCACTTAACTCCCTGAGCATCATTGCGGAAAGAATTCCAGGAAGGTTCCATAACAATTGCATCACGTGAATCAGCATCAGATCCCCACTCCATGGGGCCGATCTGTGGAGTTTCAGATGGACCAACAATGACAGCACCAGCTCCATCGGCAAAAATAAATGCAGTTGCGCGGTCATCTGGATCAGTGAAATCTGAAATCTTCTCAACTCCAACAACCAACACATGTTTGGAAGTTCCAGTGCGGACTAAATCACTTGCCATCCCAAGGCCATAACAAAATCCAGCACATGCTGCATTGATGTCAAAGGCAGCGGCTTTGGGATTTCCAAGTCGAGCAATGAGAGCTGTTGCAGCGCTCGGCGCCTGATATGGATATGTGATTGTCGCAACGATGACGGTATCAATATCTGCCATAGTCAATTTGGCGCGTGATAAAGCTTGGATGCATGCCGTTTCTGCCATATCCAGAACACTTTCATCTGGACCAGCAAAGCGACGCTCTTCAATCCCAGTGCGTTGTCGAATCCATTCATCTGTTGAGTCAATACGTTGGATAATCTCTGAATTGGGTACGACTCGTGATGGTTGGTATCCGCCCACACTCATGATGCGGCTATTAGTGCCAGCAGGAAGTTGAATCACTGAGTTGCAACCTTTCGACAATGTCTCGAGATGAGATCTCTGGCAGCACCCAAATCATCTGGAGATTTCAAAGCCAAAGTTTCAACACCGGCAAGGGTGCGTTTAATTAAACCGACAAGTGTTCCTGCAGGTGGAATTTCAATTACGGCCGTTACGCCTAATTCGGCAAGCGTTTGCATACACAGATCCCATCGAACGGGATTGGCTACTTGGCTCACAATGCGCGTAAGCGCTTGGGCTCCACTTGATACTTGTTGGCCATCCTTATTGGAAAGCAGGCTCATGTTCGGGTCTTGAACAGAGATGGCTTGGGCAAAGTTATCCAAGTGGCTAATGGCAGGTTGCATGTAATGAGTATGGAATGCGCCAGAAACTGCCAGTGCTCTTACTCGCGCCCCAGTCGGTGGATTATCTCCCAATTGCGCCAAAGCGATGAGATCCCCGGCAGCAACTATCTGGCCTGAACCGTTGTCATTGGCTGCAACCAAGCCCAACTCTGCGATGGATGCAAGAACTGCTTCGCGCTCGCCACCCAAAACTGCCGACATTCCAGTTTCTGATTGAGATGCGGCAACTGCCATTACTAGTCCGCGTTCGCGAACAAGTGTCATGGCATCTGCATACGAGAAGACACCTGCAATAGCTGAGGCTGTAATTTCTCCGACAGAATGTCCAGCGCTAATATCAAAGTTCGCATCGATACCTAAAGCTTGCACACCAATTAAACCTGCAGCAACAATGAGTGGTTGGGCATTTGCGGTGTTTCGAATTTCATCACCGTCAGCTTGTGTTCCTAGATATTCTAAATCTAAACCAATTGATTCAGACCATTCACCAACACAATTTCTCAGAGTTGCATCCTCAAGCCATGAGGCGAGAAAACCTGGGGTCTGTGAACCTTGACCAGGGGAGAGGATTGCAAGCATTGGATGATTTTACGGTGCCTCAGGCGTACTTACGAGTATCAGCGCGAAACGAGCCAGACGCGCGCGCTGTGTTGGGCGATTTTCACTTGCGACGATGGGTGATCAATCACTGGGTTATCGGTTGATGTGACTTTGCTCGCATCAAAAACCGTTCAAATAATTTCATCTACAAAAAGAAAAAATAAGTGCAATGCCTGCATTTCAACCGCGTGATGCGTCGTTAAAAACAACATCGAGAATTACTTCTATCCCCACGATGAAGTTCCTCCGCATGAGCCAGAGTTGCCCTGAGAAAATGGGGATCTGCTGGTTGTATCGCGCCATCTTGTTCTGAATCGCTTGTAAATTGTCGCAGCCGCTACCTCCTAGTAACATAGGGTTATGAAGATCGCGGTTTGTGTTAAGCAAGTTCCTGACTCGTGGGCCGAAAAGAAAATGGTCAACGGTTTACTCGATCGCGATGGAGTGGATGCAGTTCTTAATGACCTCGATGAGTATGCCGTTGAAGAAGCGCTTCGAATTCTTGAAGCACATGGAGAAGGCCACAGCATTACTTTGATTTCGATGGGACCAGAGCGCACTACTGAAGCGGTCCGTAAAGCACTTTCAATGGGAGCCGATGATGCAATCGTTGTAACAGATCCTGCCTTGGTAGGCGCTGATGCGCTCACGACATCGCAGGTATTAGCTACTGTTATTTCCGAGGGAAAGTTTGATTTAGTTTTGTGTGGAACCGAATCCACTGATGCGCGTATGAGCGTTGTTCCAGCGATGTTGGCTCAAAGACTGGGTTGGGCACAGCTCACTTTCGCAGGTTCTGTTGTAGTAGATCCAACATCAAGCAGCGTAACTATCACACGCGTTACCGAAGCAGGCGTTGACACGATGAAAGCACAATTTCCGGCAGTGATTAGCGTGATAGAAAAAATTAACGAACCGCGTTACCCATCATTTAAGGGCATCATGGCGGCAAAGAAAAAAACGATTGAGGTTCGCACACTCGCACTCCTCGGAGTTAGCGCTACCCAGTCATGGAGCGCTGTTAAGGATGCCCTTCCTCGTCCAGCAAAACTTGCCGGTATTAAAGTTCTCGATGAAGGCAAGGGTGGCGCAGAACTGGTCAATTTCTTAGCAGAGAAGAAATTGATATGAGCGAAATCTTTGTCTTGGCAGAATTTAGTGACAATAAAATTTCAAAGACAACGGCAGAACTTGCAACCTGTGCTGCTCGTGCCGGCACGGTTACCGTAATAGTTTTAGCAGCGCCTTCGGCAGGTGCAGCTATGGCTTCGCAAGTAGTAGTCGGGCCGATCGCAAGTGTTCTTATCGTTGAAAGTGATTCCTTTGCTCGCTTTGGTGTACCTGCTGCAGCAGATGCAATTTCTCAACTGGTGGCAACCAAAAAACCTGTTGCCATCTTGATCGCATCGAGCGCATTCGGAAAGGAAGTTGCTGGACGAGTTGCCGTGGCCACAGAATCTGGCCTCATTACAGATGCGGTAGATGTTGCAGCGGACTTAACCGCTACACAGTTGGTATTTGGTGGCTCAACTACGGTGCACTCTCAAGTCACACATGGCACACCAATTATTACGGTGCGACCAAACTCTGTAAATGCAGATTTGTCACCGTGCACACCTGCAGTCAGCAATGCTGAGTTTGTGTTAAGTGAAAGTGCACAACGAGCAGAGATTATTTCTAGCGCACCATTTGTCAAAGGTGGGCGCCCTGAATTAACAGAAGCGCAAATTGTTGTATCGGGTGGTCGCGGTACTAACGGAGACTTTGCTCCTGTTGAAACTTTCGCTGATTTATTAGGTGCAGCAGTAGGTGCATCGCGCGCGGCAACTGATGCTGGTTGGTATCCACATTCACATCAAGTGGGACAAACTGGAAAGACAGTGAGCCCTCAGCTCTATGTCGCGTGCGGCATCTCTGGAGCAATCCAGCACCGCGCAGGAATGCAGACAAGCAAAATGATCGTGGTCATCAATAAAGATCCAGAAGCCCCCATCTTTGAAATTGCAGATTTTGGCGTAGTCGGAGATCTCTTTGCGGTCCTGCCTCAAGCCAGCGAAGGCGTGCGAGCCAGCAAGTCCTAGACTTAGGCCATGTCCATCTATTTAGATCACGCGGCGACCACGCCGATGGTCGGGGCTGCCATCGATGCCATGGTTACTCAACTGAGTACTTTAGGAAATCCATCGAGTTTGCACACTCCAGGACGAGCAGCACGTAAAGATATTGAGCAAGCTCGTGAGGAATTATCAAAAATTATTGGTTGCGCACCAAGTGAAATTATCTTTACAGGTTCTGGCACAGAAGCAGATAACACTGTCCTCAAGGGTTTTTACTGGCAAGGGACAAAGCAGTCAAAGAAAGTAGTTGTGATCTCCGCAGTTGAGCATCATGCAATTCTGGATCCAGCTCATTGGCTCGCCGAACATGAAGGTGCTGAAATTATTGAAATTGCAGTCGAAAAAAATGGAGTTATCGATCTTGTCCAACTGCAAGAGTTGGTAGCGACGCGAGGTAAAGAAATTGCGGTTATCTCCATCATGCACGCCAACAATGAAACTGGTGTGCTTCAGCCGATGGCTCAAGTCGTTGAAATAGCTCGCACATTTAACATTCCCGTGCATAGTGATGCGGTTCAAAGTTTTGGCAAAGTCAGTATCAATTTTCACGAGTTAGGCCTGACAGCACTTACATTAAGTGCCCACAAGATTGGTGGACCATTAGGAATCGGAATCTTGGTGTTGAAACGGGGATTGGAATTACCTGCACTTTTACATGGCGGAGGACAAGAGCGCGAAATTCGAAGTGGCACTCTTAACGCGCCAGCAATTGTTGCTTTTGCTGCAGCTGCCAAAGCGCACATTCCCTCAGATGAAATTCGTCAACTTCGCGATCACTTAATAGCCGGAATTATGAAAGCAGTGCCGGATTGCTACATCAATGGCGCTGGAGATCGTTTACCCGGAATCGTTAATGCAACTTTCCCCGGGACAGAAAGTGACACATTGCTTCTACTGCTAGATGGTGAAGGTATTGCTGCATCCACTGGCTCTGCTTGCAGTGCTGGTGTGCAACGACCTAGTCATGTGCTCTTGGCTATGGGACATTCGGATCGGACAGCGCGTTCGAGTTTGCGTTTTTCTCTAGGAGCAACAACTACACGTGCTGAAATAGACCGCGTCATCGCTATTTTGCCCGCTGTCATTGAACGTGCTCGAGCGGCGAATTTACGATGAAACTCATAGCAGCGATGAGCGGTGGTGTCGATTCAGCGGTTGCGGCTGCACGTGCAGTTGAAGCTGGCCACGATGTGATCGGAGTCCACTTAGCTCTCTCTTCAAATCCACAAAAGTACCGTTCGGGGGCTCGCGGATGTTGCACCGTTGAGGATTCCCATGATGCGCGCCGGGCGGCAGATGTTGTCGGCATACCTTTCTATATTTGGGATATGGCTGAGGAATTTCACGAAGGTGTTGTAGAAAATTTCCTTTCAGAATACGCAGCTGGGCGTACTCCAAATCCATGTTTGCGCTGCAATGAAAAAATTAAGTTTGCCGCTGTGTTAGATCGTGCTCGCGCTATGGGTTTTGACGGTGTCGTTACTGGTCACTATGCAACAACCAAACAAGGTCCTATGGGTAAGACACTGCATAGGGCTATCGATATTTCCAAAGATCAGTCATATGTTCTATCTGTATTAACCATCGAACAAATTGCAGGAGCGATCTTTCCTTTGGGAGATACCGAGAAAGTCGATATCCGAAAAGAAGCTACCGCACGCGGTTTATCAGTAGCAAACAAACCAGATAGTCACGATATTTGTTTTGTACCATCTGGGGACAATGCCGGTTGGCTGCATGATCGTTTGGGTACTGAAGTTGGACCTATCGTGGACCAAGATGGCAAAGAAATTGGTCAACATAAGGGTGCGTATACCTACACAATCGGACAACGGAAAGGTTTGGGACTTTCGGTTCCAACAATTGATGGATCTCCTCGATTTGTTCTAAAAATTGAACCAAAGACGAACACAGTTGTTGTTGGCTCCCGCGAAGAATTGGCTATCACTGCCATGTATGGGGAGAAACCGGTGTGGTGTGGCCCATCAGTTACCTCAACGCCTACGCAAGGTTTTGTTCAGATACGCGCACATGGCCAAGCTCTCGCCTGTACCTATTACTTTGACGGTAGGCAATTGGTGGCCAATCTTGAATCTTCACTTCTTGGTTTAGCCACGGGTCAAGCAATGGTTATTTATGATGGCGATCGCGTGGTGGGATCTGCAACCGTTTGCGAAACTTCTGCATGAGTAATTTACCGCAGCATCGTATTGCTCAATTAACGCAAGAGATAGTCGATCATCAATTTTGCTACTACGTTTTAGATAAGCCCGATATTAGCGATGCTGAGTTTGATCAACTATTGCGCGAACTAGAAACCTTAGAAACAAAGCACCCAGAGCTTCGCGCAGAGGATTCTCCAACGCAAAAAATTGGCGGAGGCTTTGCTACGCAATTTCAGCAGCGCGATCACCTTGAAAAGATGATGAGCTTGGATAACGTGTTTGACACACCTGAACTCAACACCTGGTTTGATCGCGTTACTAAAGAGGCTCCGGCTGCAACGTGGCTCTGCGAACTCAAAGTTGATGGTTTGGCGATTAACTTGCTGTATAAACAGGGGCATTTAGTCCAGGCACTCACACGTGGAAATGGTGTGACGGGAGAAGATGTGACTCTCAATGTGAAGACAATTAAGAATTTGCCACACAAACTTGAGGGCACAAAGATTCCTGCGTTGATTGAAGTTCGAGGAGAAGTTTTCTTCCCGCTTGCATCATTTGCCGAACTCAATGATGCCCTGGAAGAAGCAGGCAAACCACTCTTTGCCAATCCTAGAAATGCCGCCGCTGGTTCGCTACGACAGAAAGATCCACGAGTGAGCGCATCTCGCCCTTTGAGTGTTGTTGTTCATGGCGTCGGCGCGAGTGATGGATTCTCTTTTGCGCAACAAAGTGAGGCCTACGAACAACTCAAGGGTTTTGGTTTACCAACTTCTCATCGCTACCGCACCTTTTCATCACGCGCCGAAGTCCTGGCGTTTATTGCAGAAAATGAAAAACATCGCCACGATATCGAGCACGAAATTGATGGCGTGGTGATTAAAGTTAACGAAATCCATTTGCAAGAAAATTTAGGAGTGACCTCGCGCGCACCCAAGTGGGCGATTGCCTTTAAGTATCCTCCTGAGGAAGTTACGACTCGATTGCTCGATATCAAGGTAAGCGTTGGGCGTACAGGACGTGTCACACCATTTGCATTTATGGAACCGGTGAAAGTCGCTGGCTCTACCATCACTAATGCCACTTTGCATAACGCGCAGGAAGTTGCACGAAAAGGCGTCTTGATAGGCGACGTAGTTCTCATCCGTAAAGCAGGCGATGTTATCCCCGAAGTGTTGGGCCCTGTTTTAGCTCGCAGAACTGGTTCAGAACGGGCTTTTGTTATGCCCACACATTGCCCTGAATGTGGATCTGAGCTTCGTGCAATTACTGAAGGCGACATTGATATTCGCTGCCCTAATGCCCAGCAATGCCCAGCTCAGTTGCGTGAACGTATTTACTACATCGGCTCTCGTGCTGCTTTAGACATTGATGTATTGGGATACGAAGCAGCCCAAGCACTTTTAACTGATGCAATCATTATTGATGAGTCAGATCTCTTTGACTTAACAGCTAAGAAGTTGGCTGGATCTGCATTTTTCACAAAGAAAGATGGTGGCGCTGGTAAGAATGTGCAAAATTTGCTCGATGCATTAGAAAAAGCTAAATCTCGTCCTCTCTGGCGCACTTTAGTGGCGCTTTCTATTCGACATGTGGGTCCTACGGCTGCCCAAACTCTCGCCAGTACCTTTGGTTCAATGGATGCAATCTCTCAAGCGAGCACCGAAGAACTTTCAAGAGTTGATGGCATAGGTCAAACAATTGCAGAATCTATTGTGGAATGGTTTAAGGAGCCGTGGCATCGCCAAATTGTTGCAAAATGGAGCGCAGCTGGCCTGACTATGGTTGCTGAAAAAACCAGTACTTCGCCGCAAAGTTTGGCTGGCCTGACTTTTGTAGTTACGGGTGCACTTGAATCATTTACTCGAGATTCGATCAGTGAAACAATTGTTGAGCACGGCGGCAAGGTTTCCTCATCGGTTTCAAAGAAAACCGATTATTTGCTGGCAGGAAGTGATGCGGGCTCTAAATTAGAAAAGGCACAAGAGTTAGGTGTGAAGATTATTGATGAATCTCATTTTAAGCTTTTGCTTGTAGGTCAGCAATGAAGCGCATTGGTCTATATGGTGGAACATTTGACCCCATCCACAATGGACACCTCCACCTGATCCAGCAACTATTCGCAATAGATTTGGTCGATGAAGTAATTGTGATCCCGGCGGGTGATCCTTGGATGCGCGATGAGAAACCTTTGGCCAGTGCAGCCGATCGCTTAGCGATGGTGAAACTAGCGGTTTCAACTTTGCCTGCAGATATTGCATCACACGTGATTGTCAGCGATATCGAGATAGACCGTAACGGGCCTACTTATACGATTGATACAGTTCTGGCTCTTCAGGCGCAACGTTCTGGTGTACGTTGGCTTTTAGTGATGGGATCAGATGTGGCAGTAAACATTTCCAAGTGGCATCGCAGCCAAGAGCTAGAAGATTTGGTCGAATTTCTTCTCATTGCTCGTGATGGCCAAGGGGTTGATATTGCGGCGTTACCAATTTCAGCAACGCAAGTGAGGCTCTCAATGAATGTCCACGAAAAAGATTTACCCACGCAAGTTGTGGCCTATATCAAGGAGAAGAAACTCTATGCCCGCAAGTAAAGCAGTAATTAAAAGTACTCACATTGCGGCCCTTGCAGTTTTAGATAAATTAGGGACAGATCTTGTAGCAATAGATCTCTCTGGGCAATTGGTTTTGTCAGAAGTTTTCCTTATAGCAACAGGGCAGAATGCACCTCAAGTGAGTGCGATTGCCGATGAAGTTGAGCGCAAATTGCATGAAGTAGGGCAGAAGCCAGTACGTCGCGAAAATGGTGCAGAGTGGATTTTGATCGATTACAGCGATCTCGTTGTGCACATCCAAAGTGCTGAACTTCGCCGTTATTACATGATTGATCGACTCTGGAATGATTGTCCGAATATCCCGCTCAATATTGTTGCTGAGAGTGCATCAAATGCCTAAAGCAAACCGTGTTCTTTTATGGCGTCACGGTCAAACTGATTGGAACACCGCAAACCGCTTTCAAGGCCATTCTGATATTCCACTCAATGAAGTGGGGTTGTATCAAGTGCAACGTGCCGCACAGCTATTAGCTGGCATGAAACCCACTGCAATCATTTCAAGTGATTTAGGACGCGCTCGAGTTACCGCGCAAGCTTTAGCTGATCTGGTTAAGTTACCTGTCGGAATAGATCCAGATTTGAGAGAAACCAATGGTGGACATTGGGAAGGTCGCACTGGTGAAGAAAACCGCAAAGAAGATTTTCAGAACTTTGTTCGCTGGATTGATGGTGATGACAGTCCAGCTGGAACGATAGGCGAGCGACGCACTGAAGTTGCATCACGTGCTGTTGGTGCAATAAATCGTGCACTTTCCAAGGGTGCAGATGGCCAACTTTTGGTTGTAGCAACGCATGGCGGAACTTCTCGGTGTGTTTTAGGACAATTACTAGAGTTACCACAATCACATTGGGGCGTCATCGGTGGACTTTCCAACGCAGCATGGTCAATTTTGCAATCTGGCCCGCGGGGTTGGCATCTTTTAGAACATAATGCTGGCTCAATTCCAGAGCCTATTTATGGAGAAGAAAGTGGCGCCGAGCCAAACCTGCGATAAGGTCGCCCTCTCGTAAGTAATTCGGGGCTGTGGCGCAGCTGGTAGCGCACCTGCATGGCATGCAGGGGGTCAGGGGTTCAAGTCCCCTCAGCTCCACAAATAATGAATTCAGTGAAGTCTTCACAAGAAAGAGTGAAACATGGCAACGATTTCTCCACGTTGGAAGGCAACTCAAATGGGGAACCTTTCTGGAAAGAAATTTCTTATCACCGGTGGCACAAGTGGTATAGGTAAAGAAGCTGCCCGAGAATTATTTCGCGCTGGTGGGGACGTTACTTTCACTGCACGAAGCGCAGAAAAAGGTGAATCAACGGTTGCCGAGATTGGCAAAATTGGCAGCGGTAAAATTTCATATGGAATTCTTGATTTAACTAATTTAGATTCGGTAAGGCAATTCGCAGCAAAATTTACACATGATTTTGACACCCTCATTCTCAATGCTGGAGTCATGGCAACCCCCTTGGGACATACTCGTGATGGATTTGAATTGCAGTTTGGCACCAATCACCTTGGACATTTTGCCCTTGCTGGATTGCTTCACAAGCAAGTGAAAGGTCGGATCGTTTCGGTCTCAAGCCAAGCCCATAGGTTTGGAAATTTTGGCGATAACAGCGTTGCTACGATTCGAGCACAAGCTTTAGCGCAAGGAAAATACAAACCATGGAGTGCTTATGGTGCGAGCAAACTTGCCAATCTAAATTTTATTCAAGAACTGCATCGTCGCAGCCAAGCTAATAATTGGGGGATAGCCTCATTCGCAGTTCATCCTGGATGGTCATCAACACATCTACAAAGTGTTGGACCTGAAATGCGAGGAGCTAATCTTGAGGAGAAAATTACCTCAGCCATGAACTCCCTATTTGCCCAGAGTGCCTCTCAAGGAGCACTTCCAACTTTATGCGCAGCTACACACCCTGGTATCCCAAGTTCTTCTTATATTGGACCAGATGGCCTTTTTGAAATGCGCGGATATCCCAAAATTACTCGTGGTATGTCTAAGGCTTACGACCAAACTCTGGCGACAAATCTCTGGAGCGTGAGTGAAGAACTCACGGGTGTTCAATGGCTGTAACCTTGGAACATGTCCACCGATAATACGCGCGATAACGTTCATGAAGGATATGACGTTTCATACGTGCAAGAAAAATGGTTACCGGTTTGGGACAAGATAGCTCCATTTAAATCTGGTCGGCCTGATGATCCTCGCCCGAAGAAATACGTTCTGGATATGTTCCCTTATCCTTCCGGGGATCTACATATGGGTCATGCTGAGGCATACGCACTTGGCGATGTAATTGCTCGCTACTGGGTACAAAAAGGATTCAACGTTATGCATCCAATTGCATGGGATGCATTTGGATTGCCCGCTGAAAACGCCGCTATTAAGCGCAACAGCGATCCGGCAATTTGGACCTATGAAAATATTGCAGTGCAGAAGGCATCTATGCGTCGCTACGCATGTTCCTTCGACTGGGACCGCACCTTCAATACATGCGACCCCGAGTATTACCGCTGGAATCAGTGGCTCTTCATTCAAATGTTTGAGCGCGGTCTTGCGTATCGTAAAGCGTCCAAAGTTAACTGGTGTCCTTCATGTCAAACGGTTTTAGCTAATGAACAAGTCGTTGCAGGAGCCTGTGAGCGTTGTGATACTGCGGTAACTAAAAAGAAGTTGACGCAGTGGTATTTCAAGATCACCGATTACGCCGATCGCTTGCTCGATGACATGTCTCAACTTGAAGGACAATGGCCTGAAAAGGTTTTAACAATGCAACGCAATTGGATTGGTCGCTCAACTGGTGCCAACGTTAAATTTCAGATTGAAGGGCGGGATGAGCCAGTCACGATTTACACCACACGCCCCGACACTTTGTATGGTGCGACTTTCTTTGTTGTTGCTGCAGATAGCGATTTAGCAGCCGAACTTGCTCAAGGCAGTGCCGTCGAAGGAGCATTTAAGGCTTATCTTGAAAAGATTAAAGCCGATAGCGATATCGATCGATTGGCCACGGATCGACCAAAGAGCGGCGTATTCCTTGAACAATATGCAATCAATCCCGTTAACGGAGAGAAGTTGCCAATCTGGGCTAGTGATTATGTCCTTGCTGATTACGGAACTGGGGCAATCATGGCAGTTCCTGCCCATGATCAACGCGACTTAGATTTTGCTCGGGCCATGAAATTACCCGTGCGCGTTGTTGTCGATACCGGCGAGGAAGATCCATCAGTTACTGGGATTGCTACAACGGGAGATGGTGGTCTAATCAACTCTGGCCCACTCAATGGCAAGAGCAAAGATGAAGCCATTGCATTTATCAATACACAGCTTGAGAAAGACGGTCTAGGCAAAGCAGGGCGTAACTATCGCTTGCGAGATTGGCTTATTTCACGTCAGCGGTATTGGGGCACCCCAATTCCAATTATCCATTGCCCACAATGTGGAGATGTAGCTGCACCTTTAGATACCTTGCCCGTGAAATTGCCTGATGCAAAAGGTTTAGATCTCAAACCCAAGGGAACTTCACCACTTGGTGCCGCAACTGATTGGGTCAACGTTTCCTGCCCTAAATGCGGCGCCGCAGCGCAACGCGACACAGACACAATGGATACTTTCGTGGATTCATCCTGGTATTTCTTGCGCTATCCCAGCAATACCGATCACACGCAAGCCTTCAGCCGAGAAGCTGTCGATACGTGGTTGCCCGTAGACCAATACGTTGGTGGGGTAACGCACGCAATCTTGCACTTGCTCTATAGCCGATTCTTCACAAAAGTTTTGCACGATATGGGCATGCTTTCTTTTAACGAACCATTTACGCGTTTGCTCAATCAAGGAATGGTTGTGATGGATGGCTCAGCAATGAGTAAAAGCCGCGGTAATTTAGTTCGCTTATCAGATGAATTAGCCAATCACGGTGTAGATGCAATCCGTTTATCGATGGTCTTTTCTGGTCCACCAGAAGATGATGTGGATTGGTCAGATGTTTCACCTGCTGGGTCAGTGAAGTTTCTCAATCGTGCATGGCGTTTATCGGGTGACATCACGAGTGCACCCGGTGTGGATTTTGCACAAGGTGATATCTCGCTACGCAAAGCAACACATAAGGCACTGCATGATGCAGGTTTTGCGGTGGAATCTTTCCGCTTCAATGTCGCCGTTGCGCGCGTGATGGAATTAGTGAATGCCACTCGTAAAGCAATTGACTCAGGGTGTGGGCCAGCAGATCCAGCAGCTCGTGAAGCAGTTGAAGCAGTTGCCATCATGCTCTCACTTGTTGCACCGTATACAGCCGAGGAGATGTGGGAGCGTCTTGGCCACAATCCTGCCATTGCCCTTGCAGGCTGGCCCGAAGTTGATCCAGCACTTCTCATCGCTGATTCAGTAATTGCGATCGTTCAAATCAATGGCAAAATCAAAGAGCGCATAGAGGTTTCACCAACTATTACCGATGCTGAATTAGAGGCGCAAGCTTTAGCGCTACCGGCTATCGCCAAAGAAATGGCAGGGGCGCAGATTAGTAAAATCATCACACGTGCTCCCAAGATGGTTAACGTCGTTATCTCAGGCTGATTTTTTGATCCTTATAAGCGGATTATCTACCCATACATTAAGACTGGATTTTCGATGAATCCTTTTTATCTCTTTACCTTGTAACCCACGGGACATTTGGGAGTATTACCAGATACTCGCTTCACTAGTTTTCCTTTATGGCAACTCATAGTTGTTTTCTTCATGGGAGCCTTGTCGGTAACAGACTTTTTAGGTAAGGAATTGGGAACAGAGTCCTTTGCCAATGCTATAAATTGGGAATATCTTCCAACCTTTACAAATTGAGCTAGAAAATAATCCGAGTCTGTTTTCATTCCGCAAAACTGATTTGGATTGTAAAGCAAACTGCTCATACCTATGAGTAATTCCTTTTTATCGAGAACTGCAGTTACAGGTCCGCCACTATCACCAAGACAACTTGATGCAATTTTCGAACGCACCACGGCTCCGGTTTTTGAATCATCTATAGGTGGGCTGGCCGTTCCCTCATAACTTTGCACGTTACTTGGGGCATCTGAATTCGTATCTGAGATTGGCCCGTATCCGTAGACTCTCAAAGCGCTGGCATTTTTGATTATGCTTTCTATTTGACCAGAATTGGCGATCGATAGGTATGAAGCTAGCGGGTGATCTGACTTAAGTATCAAATATGCAATATCTTCAGAATTTGGATTTGGCAAATGACCATCAATATATTGTGGATTTAGATTGATAGATAAAGGGTGTTCACCATTAGGAATTGAGGTATTGCCAGTGCTGTTTATAAATATTTCATCTACTGTAAAAATATCGTTGTTAACTTCAGAATAGAAGCAATGGGCTGCCGTTAAAACAACACGAGCGCTAATCTGAACCCCAGTGCATCTAGCGCTGATCGAAGTAGTAGTCGTTGTCACTGTTGTCACAGAGTCAACGGTAGAATCTGATGTCTCAACAATTTCACTATGTAAGTCAATTCTTACCGTAAATTTATTGCTAACATCAGATTGACCGTTTTCAATTGCTTGAGCTGGTAAAGACATGGACAACAAAACAAGAACGGGTAGCGCTACAAAAAAGAGACCTTTTAGCGAGCTAATTTCGCGTCGGGGCATAAATCAAATCCTATTGGGACAGACTCACAGTCCCGTAGTTATGACTCTCACACATTCTCGAGGAGTAGCAGGCACCTATCTCAAAATATTAGATCGCAACGCATTACTTAATAACACTCGTTCAGCTACCTACCCTGCCCAAGGATCAGTGCCACACCTCCCAAAGCGGTGGCTTGGTCTCCCAAGCTACCGGCCACAAGTTTCACATGTGAATTTAGAGGGAGCGTGTGCGATTCGAATTTTTTAGTGATGAGTTGTAAAACATCGGGATGCAAGGCGATCAATTCGCCACTAAAAATAATTTGCTCAGGATTGAGTACTCGACTTAGGACGGCAGCTGCTTCACCCAATTTTTCTGCACCATCATGGAGAATTCGCAATGCAACTGAATCGCCTTTTTCAATCAGCGACCGAAAATGGGGAAGATCAATGTCATGGCCGAAAGTGACTGACGCACTGCTAGTCATTGCTTGGATACTTGAATATGTGTCCAAGCAGCCGCGCTGACCGCATCGGCAGACGGGCCCATTTGGATCCAAAATCAAGTGTCCAAACTCGCCGACACCACCACGAGAACCAGTTATCACTTCATGGGACATGACGACGGCACCCCCAATGAGATTATCAGATTTGAAATAAAGAAAATCTCTTAGGCCGAATCCGTTACCCCAAAGAAGCTCGGCATAGGCAGCAAGATTTGCACTGTTTTCCAGTGTTGTCGAAAATCCAGTGATTCGCGAAAGGTTTTCAGCAAAATTTCGGTTCAAGACATTTTGTGATTCTGATTCGTCTGCAGTTACTTCTTCTGGTTGATAAAGCACAGCAGCTATTCCTAAGCCAATGCCAATAATTCTGCTGGGAGTTATGCGTGTAACAGAAAGCAAGTGGTTAACAATGTCTTCGGCTGTCTTGAGCGCAACCTCTACGCTGTAGTTAGGAAGAAGGGATACTTCAAACTCGGAGAGAATCTCATGAGATAAATCTCCGATCACTCCGATCATTCTATTTACGCCAAATTCAATTCCTATGGCCGCACCTGAACTTGGATCAATTTCGACAAGTTCGCCGGGTCTTCCTTTCACAGATTTACTTCGATTGTTGGAAGTCGCTCGGATAATTTGCACAGAATGTTCAACTGCAAGTTGATCTACAAGTACTGAGATGGAAGATTTGGCAATGCCTGTCGCGCGGGAAATTTCTGCTCGAGTCATTGGGCCACGTTGCCGAAGTAGCGATAAAATTCTCTGTTTGCGTTGATCACCGAATAGAAGATTGATGCCGCTGGGTGAAAGCGTTCCGGCACCGAGGTTTCTATTCAAAAGAGGCGACCTCCATTGTTGGGGAATGACTACTGCCCACGGCATTAGTTCAAGTCTGGCCGAATTCTAGAGCCAGAGAGTGGATATTACGAGGGGTAGGAGGCGCAGGACACCCTCATTTGTCCAATACTGGACCTATTGACCCCTTGCTTCCGCGGATTTACCCTTCTAAAAACCTAAGCAAGTTTCCCGCTTACTTGCTGAGAGTTGCCGCTCGGCACTCTTTTCTAGGAGATGTTTAGAGAAAGGGATGTTATGAAGAAAGCATTTCGCCAAACATGGATCGCTAGCATTGCCGCTTTTGCGCTAGTAAGCGCAGGCATTCTCGCTGGAGCTCCAGCAAGTGCGGCAGCTAAAACAACGATTACATATTGGACGCACGTTAATGGCCCAACAAACGTTTTCGAGAAAGATCTCATTGCGCAATATGAAAAAGCTAACCCAACTGTAAAAGTTAATTACTTGCCAGTTGAGTGGGGCGTATTGCCAACTAAGTTGAAGACTTCAATTGCCGGCGGTGGAGGACCAGACCTATTCAATTTCTTTGGTGGGTATGCCTCTGAACTAATCTCCAAGAAGATGGTTTCACCAGTTGACTTTGCTGCCTTTGGATTGAAAAATGGCAAGAAAGATCTTCTTGCTAGTTATCTTCCAGCAGTTGTTAACGGATTCTCCGCAGGTGCAACTGTCTATGGAATTCCACACGAAGTTTCTAACCACGTCTTCTGGATTAATACAGATCAATTCGCAGCAGCAGGATTAACCGCTGCAGATTATCCAAAGACCTATGACGATGTAATTCGAGTTGGCAAGGCTTTGCAAGCAGCACCAAGTGGTGGCTTGAAGGAAGCACTTGTATTGCCTCAATACAACGCCATTCGTGAGACTCTGACTCTGCAGATGATGGCACGCCAAGCTGGCGGTTCACTTTTCAGTGCAGATGGAAAGAAAGCTCAACTTGATACTGCTTCTGTAGTTCGTGCACTTCAAATGTGGGGCGATTTGGCCAATGCACAAGGCCTAAATCAACCAGCACTTGGACCAACAGCATCGAATTACCCAGAAGATCTCTTTGGTGCTGGAACAGCAGCGATGAATAACACAGGTGGACCTTGGGTTGTTCAAGTTCTCAAAGATACTTACCCAACTGTCAAGTACAAGGTTTTACAGCAACCAACCTTTAAGGGTGGAATTCAAGCCGGTGGAACTCTCTATGGCTTCGGATTGTTCGTTCCTACAACCTCAAAGCAAAAGGCTGCAGCATGGAAGTTCGCAGCATTCCTTGAGTCAAAGGGACAGGACTACTTTGATAAGACTGGTGTATGGCTAGGTGACAACGCGACTTTCAAGTCTGCTGCAACCAAGGCATATCCAAGCTGGAGTGCTTTTTCCAAGAACTTCGCAACTGGCGAATTCCTTCCACCAGTTGTTAAGTACAGCGAGTTGATCGATGTTATTGATCGTGCCATTCAACGCGTTGTTCTAGAGCACAAATCAGCCTCTGAATCGTTAGCAGTAGCGCAGTCTGAGGCCTTGCTCTTAATGCGCTAAGGCTTTCCATCCAACTTCCGGGGGAAAGTGATGGACGGGGGGAGCGCTTTTACAGGCTCCTCCCGCTACCTTTAATGAGATAAACGGCAGCAGATTATTGAGATTCGGGGTGATTCCAGCAGCATGAGTGTCAAGTCCAAAGGTGCGAATGTGCCACAAGGTAAAGGGGCAAATTCTCAAAAAATCTCAGGGCTTGGATCTTCAGGTTGGATTTTTGTATCTCCCATACTCATTATGCTTTTTGTATTCTTCCTTATTCCACTCATCGGAGTTATTTACCTGAGTTTGACTGAGTGGTCATTAATGGGAACGCCAACCTATAAAGGCACCTCGAATTATCATGAGATCTTTGCTAATCCCCAGTTTTGGAGTGCAGTGCGTGTAACTGGAAAACTTTCACTAGAAATGGCAATTCCCGGAGCACTTATAGCATTCATCCTCGCCATCATGATCAATGAAGGTAAACGAACTAACTATGTTTCAACAGTTCTTCTTTTCCCTTTGGTTTTCCCGAGCATAGTTGCAGTATTTATCTGGGAGGCCATGTTCAAAGGCGACGGAATCTTAAATTCTATGCTTGGTACGCAGATCAATTGGGTTACAAGTTCTAGTTGGGCCCTGCCTTCACTCGTGATGATGATGCTTTGGACCAATTTAGGTTATTACACGATCATCGCACTTGCCGGTGTTCGTGATCTACCGGCAGAACTTTTTGATGCAGCAAGCATTGATGGAGCTGGATATTTCTCGAAGATTCGGTGGATCACAATTCCATTGATGAAACCCATACTTCTGTTTCTATTGATGGTCGGCACTTCAGATGCGCTCACACTTTTTATCCAGCCGTATCTGCTCACTGGCGGAGGCCCTGGAGATTCCACGCGGACTTTATCCCAATTGATTTATCAGACTGCCTTTATGTACACCGATATTGGCAAGGCTTCAGCTATTGCTGTCACGCTCTTAGTTGTCGCACTTGTTGTCGCTGGTATGCAATTTAGAGTTTTTAGTAAAGAACGAGAGATTTGACCTAACATGGTGAAAACTTTTGCTCGCTATCTCAATCTGACATTTCTAGCTCTTATTACGTTTATGGTCCTGATCCCAATTATTTGGGCACTAAAAGCGGTATTTACTCCAACAGGCGAGATTTTCACTACTGGAATTTTCGGCTTGCCAACTCATTTTTCCCTCGACAATATTCGTAACGGTCTAGCAACAGCTCCCTTTTTAACCTATTTCAAGACAAGTTTGCTTGTGGCCCTTGCCGTCACATTTTCCATAGTTATCACTAGCGCTATGGCTGGATTTGGGTTCGCTAAGTTCCACTTCAAAGGCAAGAATTTACTTTTTGCCTTTGTGATTATGGCAATGCTAATGCCCTTCCAAGCAATTCTGATTCCACTATTCATTGAAGTTAAATATTTTGGATGGTTGGATTCTTTAAAAGGCCTCATTATTCCTGGGGCAGTGAGCGCGTTTGGCATATTTATGATGAGACAGTTCATGTTTTCTATTCCAAATGAACTGATCGAGGCTGCACTTATCGATGGTTGTTCGCCCCTGAAGGTTTTTCGCAAAATAATACTTCCGATGGCAAAGTCACCGCTTTCTGCACTGGGTGCACTTGCTTTCTTATCGAGTTGGAATAATTACCTTTGGCCATTGGTCGTTGTGCAAAGTGAGTCTTCGTTGACTATTCCACTTGGCCTTCAACAATTTAGAGGTAATAACGCCACGGCTTACGGTGAGATATTTGCGGTATCACTGATAGCAGCAATCCCTGTAGCGCTTCTCTTTATTGTCATGCGTCGACAGATTGTTAGTAGCTTCGCAACGAGTGGCATAAAATGACGAAATCCACGCAGCGCGCAAACCCGACTGGTCGCACAATGGGTATAGATGTTGGGGGAACCCACATCAGATCTGTGGTGAGTGATGGCGTGACGTTTGATGAGATTAGTCTTGAAAAAACTCCGAAAACTTATGACGGGTTATTAAGCGCCCTAGTGCGAATAATTGAATCCGAAAAATCTCATGACCCTTTGCACAGCGTTGGTTTGGGTTTACCCGGCAGAAGTGATCCGGAAAAACCAATATGGATTCCAAAATTACCGTTTTTAAACCAGTCGCATCTCATGGTGGATTTGGAACGTCAGACGCATTTGCCAACAACGTTGATAAATGATGCGCAAGCCGCTCTGGTTGGCGAAGTGAATTTTGGTGCTGCAAAGGGTTGTCGAAATGTAGTGCTTGTAACTTTAGGTACAGGTATTGGTGGTGGAGTAATGATTGATGGGAAAATTTATGTCGGTCACAATGGCACGGCCGGATCATTCGGTTGGCTCCTTGCCCCAGTTCGCGTATATCCAAATCCAGAATTGGGACCATGGGAACGATGGGCTTCTGGTAATTCTTTGCAAAATGCTGCGCAAGATCTGGGGCTTAGCGTCACGCAGTTGCTTCGAGAATCAAGTGAATCTCCAGAATCTCAGGCACGCGGAGTGCTTGAAGATTTTGCTACACGCATTGGGAAAGGGCTGGGTTCATTGGCTTCTTTATTTGATCCCCAAGTAGTTCTTGTTAGCGGAGGGCTTGTTGATTCTTGGCCATTGCTGAGCGATGGCGTTGAAGAAGGATTCAAGAGCACGGCGTCTCCTTCAGTGAGAAATACTGCAATAAAAGTTGCAATTCTTGGATCTGATGCAGGTGCCGTTGGCGCATCAGTCACAGCTCGTAACTATTTCAATGATCACAACTAACCACGTAAACCAACCGAGAGGAACACAATGCCAGAGAAATCCTTCATTCAACACATAGTTGGATTCATCACCGCAATCGAAAAGGAACAGGGCCCTTTACTTGACGAGCTTGCCTTAAAATGTGCGCAAGTTCGAAAGTCCGGAGGCTTGATCCACCTTTTCGGAAGTGGGCATTCTGTGATTCCTACGATGGATGCTTACCCTCGCTATGGCACTTTTGTTGGGATTCACCCAATTTTCGATCCGCGTCTTATGTGGCACAACGTGTTAGGCCCTGGTGGCGTACGAGAGTTGCTTTGGCTTGAACGGACTGAAAATTATATTTTTCAAGTACTTCAAAATGAGCCAATAAACAAAGGTGACATCCTGATCGCCCTTTCTCACGGTGGAACAAATATTGCTGCGATTGAAGCTGCCGAGTACGCAAAGAAAAAGGGTTGCTTCACAATC
Source organism: uncultured Actinomycetes bacterium (assembly GCA_903822425.1). GTDB lineage: Bacteria > Actinomycetota > Actinomycetes > Nanopelagicales > Nanopelagicaceae > QYPT01. The sequence goes on from CAIJOY010000029.1 coordinate 25,240, forward strand.
GGCGTTACTTCGATGAAGAACGCGGGCGCTGCTTCCAAGCATTCCCGTGGATTAAAACTTTCTACAGTTGTAGATCAAGTAATTGATACTGGAGTGCCGATCGAGGATGCAGTTTATAACGTAGAAAGTTGGAGTAGGCCTGTTGGAGGTAGCTCGACCATCGTGGCAACGGTAATTGTTCAAGAGTTAATTACTCGAATTGCCAAGGCCCTGGGAGATATGGGAATTGAAGTCCCTACCTTCGTTTCTCCGACTGTTCCTGGAGCTTCGGTCTCATCTAATGACGAGGTTTTCCTCGAGCATGCTAAATACCTACATCATGCAATGGGTATCAGTTTAGGAATTAAATAATTCCCTAAACGAACTACAGCAAAGGCGAAAGCGGTAATGGATCCTTCATCATGCCAACTGCGCGAGTGCTGTCTGCTAAGCACCCACGCATTGTCATGAGCGCTGTGTAGTAATCGATGTATCGAAAGCCACTTGTTTGCCCGTGAGCGAACTCGTGGCTTTCGATTGCTTTGCGCCAGAGCGCGAAAGATGAATCTGAAATCGCCCTAGCCTGCGTGACTTCAAAGCCTGTCATGTCCTCCCAGTTTTCTGAAAATGTAATGCTTGTTCGAAACGGAGGGTGTTCTTCATTTTCCAAAGGTAGATTCGCTAGGAAGACAGCGCGTTTAACCAATAAATGTGCATTCCGATGATCTGGGTGGAAACTTCCCGACCAGTGTGTCAATATCTCTTGAGGACAAAGTTCCCTGATTATTCGCGCGACCCTGGTTGCTGCCTCATCATTTGCGACTAGGAATCCATCTCGATAATCTTCAAATATCAGCGATTGCACCCCAATAGTTTCGCAAAATATGCGATTTTCACTAATCTTCTGTGTTCGATATTTAGCCGCAGAAACTTTTGGGTTACCGAGTTCACCTGGGGTAAGTGCGAGCAAAGTGGCTTTATTACCGAGTGAAACTTCTTCCGTGAGCAGCGGTCCTGCCATCAGTTCGGCGTCGCCAATATGAGCTCCGATTGCCAGAATATGCATGGCTTAATTCTCTCGTATTTTCCTAATTCTGGGAAGTCTTCTGATGAAGGTCATGAAGGTCATGAAGGTCATGAAGGTCTTGAAGGTTGTAAAGGCCATTAAGAGTCTGGATTATCAACAAGGACTTCTTCTGAACACGCAAGCTCTGAGTTTCCAGTAAAAGCAAAAATGCGCCCTTGGATTGGCGCATGAATGAACTACTCGATGACTATCGCAACCGCCTAAGTCAGTGGTTGGCAGAATTAAACTTCACACGTCAGCATAAAAGAGCTTTGCTGATCCTTATCATCCCCATCATCGCTGTTTCAAGCTTCGTCGTTCTGCGATCAAATACACAACCCACTCCTATCTCTGAACCAATCGGTATACCAGCACAAGTTTTGATTCCAGAAGTTATGGTCGATGTTGCCGGTGGGGTTAAAACCCCTGGCGTTTACTCTTTATCTGCAGATTCGCGGGTATCCGATGCAATCACCGCTGCAGGTGGGGCTAGCGCCGGAACTGATCTGAGCAATTTGAATTTAGCTCGCATCATCAAAGATGGCGAGCAAATTTACGTTGAGCCAGCAGGTACTACAAGTAAATCCATTGTTGGCAAGGTAGCAAGCAAGAAAATAGGTCCGATAAACATAAACCGCGCAACGAAATCTGAGTTCGATTCACTCCCTGGCATTGGCCCAGTCCTGGCTCAACGGATCTTTACCTATCGAAGACTGCATGGTCCTTTCACAACACTCGAAGACTTACAGAAAGTTTCTGGGATTGGAAGTTCTAAATTCGCAGCGCTCAAGAGCAAGATTCAAATTTAGTCGATCATCGGGCACTTGTTCTAGGAAGTGCGATTTGGTTAGGTGCGCTGGCTCAAAGCTGGGTAGCACCATGGCGTGCAACTGCATTGTTATTAGTAATAACGCTCATTGCAATGTATCGGAAATCTGGTTTAGCTGTAGTTATTGTTTCGGCAGTTTTATTAGGCTCTGGTGCGATGTCACTTCGCCAGAGCGCTATCGATCACTCTCGCATTCAAGGCTACATGGGTTCATCTGCACTCATACGGGTCCAAGTAACCACAGATCCGCATCAAAGTGATCCAAGAGTATTTGGGTCAAATCTTGCACCTGCCAGTTACTCATTCTTAGGAAGCGCACTCGCGGTCGGCCAAACAAAATTAGAGTTTCGATTGCGGGTTCCGATACGGGTTATTTCACAGGACTCAAATATGGGTTTGTTATTACCAGGTCAGATATTTATCGCGCGTGGCAATTTAGAATTGAGCAACGAAGCCCGTGGTGCAGCCCTTTTCTTAGTGCGATCTGAGGTCGTGATTACATCTACTCCCTCGCGTTGGGCACGAACTTTAGGTTCTATTCGAACGCACTTACGGGACTTGTCGCCAAAAAATGATGCCGGATCATTGATTCCTGGAATGGTTTTGGGAGATACCTCGCAACAAAGCTCACAATTTCGAATCGCTATGAGGCGCTGCGGGCTCACGCACCTTACTGCGGTGAGTGGTGCCAATTTTGCGATCATCTCCTTATTTGTTCTTTGGTGCATGCAATGGATTATTCGCACTTTGAAATGGCGCATATTGCTCACTGCCATTGCGCTATCCGGCTTTATTGCACTTGTCAGACCATCACCTTCGGTACTTCGAGCTGCAGCAATGGCCAGTGTTGTACTTTTTGCACGCGCAGTTGGAGAACGCAGCAGTCCCTTGCCTGCCTTAGGTTTTGCAATCGCAGCCGTTGTCATTGGCGATCCTTGGCAAGCGCGTGATCCAGGTTTCGCACTCTCGGTGCTAGCAACAGCAGGACTTTTATTGCTGGCCCCAAGAATTTCCACATGGCTATCTCGCTTTCTCCCGTCTGCTATTGCTGCAGCGCTGAGTCCGCCAATGGCAGCGGTAGTGATGTGCGCACCGATACTTGTTGCCTTATCTGGCTACATCGGACCAATGACTGTGATTGCTAACTTATTGGTTGCTCCCGTAGTGGCACCTATTACGGTTCTTGGTTTTATAGCAGCTCTTGCATCACCTATATTTCCGCCCTTGGCAACGATCTTGCTTTTCTTTGCCGAATTTCCAGCTTGGTGGATCGCATCAGTTGCACACTGGGCCGCACGATTTCCTGTCGTTACCTTTACCACTGACCTTGTCGGCTTCATTCTTGCTCTCAGTGTTCTGATCGGCCTCATAGCTGCGTTTATGACTAGTAAGAAATTACTGATTTGTTCGATCGCATTACTTCTATTGCTTACTTGGTTTGGAAGATGGCCCGGCGGTGACTGGCAAATCGCAAATTGTGATGTTGGACAAGGAGATTCACTCGCAATCAACTTGGGTCACCATCGAGCCATTCTTATCGATTCGGGACCAGATCCCGTTCTTGTTGACCGATGCCTGAGTCAATTAGGAGTCAGGGAAGTTTCACTTCTGGTGCTGACACATTTTCATGCAGATCACGTTGAAGGTCTCAGCGGGGTCCTTAATCATAGAAAGATTAGGCAAGTATGGATTTCCAATAACTCAGATCCTCAGCTCGAGAGCGATCGTGTTAAGCAGTTGCTCGGTCCAGTTGCAACCAATGTTGTTGTCCGTGGAATGCAGACACAGGTCAATAGCGCCAGAGGTCTCATCCAGTTGAGAGTGTTATGGCCCAATGCATCTCTAGGAAGTTTTGATGTACTGCCTGGAGATGGTTCTGCCATTAATAACTCGAGCATTGCACTTTTGATCACTGCGCCGGATTTCACCCTCTTTGCAGCGGGGGATGTGGAACCAGCAGTCCAAAGTGAAATTCGCGATGCAATAGGGAAAGTTGATATCTATAAAGTTTCACATCATGGTTCCCTCTATCAAGATGAGGGGATGCTCGAGCGCCTTTCACCGGCGGTATCCATCATTAGCGTTGGCGCGGGCAATACCTACGGCCATCCTGCTCCACAAACGTTGGCGCTGCTGGCTAGACTTCCGAGTGCGATCTATAGAACTGATATCAGTGGAGCGATAGCGATTACCGCACGAGCCCACCACTTAAAAGTTCGTGTGAGCAATTCAGGTGCATGGTGGCAGAAAGTGAGGCTGGGATGAGTATCTATCTCTTGCTCGGGCCTGAAAGTGCCATTGCAGATCGCGCGTTAGCTAAATTGTTGGCACATCTCAAAGAAGAGAACACGGAAATTACAACAATATTTGCAGCCGATGCAATCATCGGTGATATTTCTGATGCGCTAGCACCGTCACTTTTTTCAGAAAAGCGGGCTCTAGTTATTCGCGATCTTCAAGATTTATTAATGGAAGTCCAAGATGAAGTTTCACGCTATTTAGATAATATGGATCCAACGATAACCGTCATCTTTGTGCACAAAGGCGGCATTAAAGGCAAGGCGCTGCTGGATCGCATTAAAAAGGCCAAACCAGAAATTTTGGCATGCGAGACGTTGAAGAAGGAATCAGAGAAGCAAGAATTCGCCAAGAATATATTTCTTGATCTTGGCCGCAAAGCAACTCCAGGAGCTATAGCAGCGTTGGTTAATGCTGTGGGAAGTGAGCTTCGTGAATTAGTTGCAGCGTGTACACAAATTGCGTCAGATACCAAAGGCGTAATTGATGAGGAAATGATCGATACTTTCCATCAAGGAAGAATTGAAACAACCGGTTTTGATGTTGCCGATGCGACGTTAGATGGCAACATCTCTCAAGCTCTCATGGCATTGCGTTCGGCTATCGCAACAGGTACCGACCCTGTAATGGTCACTAGCGCAATCGCATCTGGACTTCGCGCCCTTGCCAAAGTTTCCGGGGCAAATCGTGGAACAAAGTCATTTGAATTAGCAGGCTCACTCGGGATGGCTCCGTGGCAGATTGATAAAGCACGACGCCAATTATCTGGATGGAGCCCGCGAGGTATCTCTGTTGCCGTGGCAGCAATTGCTCAAGCAGATGCTGCTGTTAAAGGCGCTGCGGTTGATCCGATCTATGCTCTTGAGCGGGCAGTAATGGATATTGCCCGAGCGCGCTCATAATTCGCGGCTGATCTATCCCTCTGTGATCCAAATCTGACCAATTTGAGCCTCAACGCACCTGACTGGTAGCCTTCACCCCCTTAGGTCGGCTTCGACTAAGAATCAACGAAATAAGACAGGACAAGCGCACGTGGCAAATATCAAGTCTCAAATCAAGCGGGTTAAGACCAATGAGAAGGCACGCCTTCGCAACAAGTCCGTCAGCTCATCAATTAAGACAGCTGTACGTCGATTCCGCGATGCGGTTACCGCAGGAGATGCCAAGACAATTACCACTGAACTTCGCACTGCTTCACAGGCACTTGATGTTGCTGTGGCAAAAGGTGTCCTTCATAAGAATGCAGCAGCCAACAAGAAATCTTCCATGGCTAAATCGGCTAACAAAGCCGGCGTTCGTTAATTTTCTCTTCACACTAAAGCGAGGCTAGGTTCATGCCTGCAATCTCGATAGAGAAGGCGCCTCAACCAGCATCTACAGATCCTTCACAGATCCGTAATTTTGCCATCATCGCTCATATTGATCACGGTAAATCCACACTTGCCGATCGCATGCTTGGAATCACTGAAGTTGTTGACCCACGTCATATGCGCGCGCAATATCTGGATCGTATGGATATCGAACGCGAACGAGGCATCACGATCAAATCTCAAGCAGTGCGTCTTCCTTGGAGATCTGGGATTGATGGCAAGGAATACATCCTTAATATGATCGATACGCCCGGACATGTGGACTTTACGTATGAGGTTTCGCGCTCGCTGGCTGCAAGTGAAGGTGCAATTTTATTGGTGGATTGCGCACAAGGCATTGAAGCCCAAACTTTAGCCAACCTCTATTTAGCGATGGAAAACAATCTCAAAATCATTCCGGTTCTCAACAAGATTGATTTACCAGCTGCCCAACCAGATAAATTTGCTGCAGAACTTGCCAAGCTCATCGGGTGTCAGCCAGAGGATTGTTTACGCGTTTCTGGCAAAACAGGCGATGGCGTTGCAGATCTGCTTGACCAAATCATTGAGCAGATCCCAGCGCCACAAGGTGATGCAAATGCACCAGCGCGCGCACTCATCTTTGACTCGGTCTATGACGTGTACCGCGGCGTAGTTACCTACGTTCGCGTGATGGATGGCCACTTATCAGCTAGAGACCAAATTCAAATGTTTTCAACGGGTGTTCGCCATGAAATGTTAGAAGTTGGCGTTATTTCTCCAGAACCTATTTCCAGCAAAGGATTAGGTGTTGGTGAAGTGGGATATTTGATCACAGGAGTAAAAGACGTACGTCAATCTCGCGTTGGCGACACAGTTACCAACTACAACAACCCCACCAAAGTGGCACTTGCTGGGTATAAAGATCCTAAGCCGATGGTTTTTTCCGGCCTTTATCCGCTAGAGGGTTCTGACTATCCGTTGTTGCGCGAGGCACTCGATAAATTGCAACTCAATGATGCGGCTTTGGTCTATGAACCAGAGTCCTCCGCTGCTCTCGGTTTTGGATTCCGATGTGGTTTTCTTGGCCTGTTGCACATGGAGATTGTGCGTGAAAGATTAGAACGCGAATCAAACTTGAGTTTGATTTCTACAGCCCCAAACGTTGTTTATAACGTGAAGCTGGATGATGGCAAATCCATCATTGTGACAAACCCCAGCGAATTTCCAGATGGCAAGATTATGAGTGTAGAAGAGCCGATTGTGCGATCCACGATTCTGGCCCCGAGTGAATTTATTGGCGCCATTATGGAGTTGTGCCAACAGCGCCGTGGATTGCTTTTGGGGATGGATTATTTATCTGAAGATCGTGTTGAGATTCGATACACCCTTCCTCTTGCAGAAATCGTTTTTGATTTCTTTGATAAGTTGAAATCCAGCACACGTGGATATGCCTCTTTAGACTACGAAGCAATCGGGGATGCTGAAGGAGATCTAGTCAAGGTAGATATCTTGTTACAAGGTGAAGCAGTAGACGCATTTAGCGCAATCGTTCACCGCGATAAAGCTTATGCATATGGATTGATGATGACTGGAAAATTACGCGAACTCATCCCTCGTCAGCAATTTGAAGTACCTATTCAGGCTGCAATCGGTGCTCGAATTATCGCACGCGAAAATATCCGAGCCATTCGCAAAGATGTGCTTGCTAAGTGTTATGGCGGAGACATATCCCGAAAGCGCAAACTGTTAGAAAAGCAGAAAGAGGGCAAGAAGCGTATGAAGATGGTGGGTCGTGTTGAAGTCCCACAAGAAGCATTTATCGCAGCTTTAGCCACAGATGCTGATATTGAAAAGGCGAAAGCCGCTCGAAAGTAAACATGAAGGAAACGTCCTTTTATGTTCACATTCCGTATTGCGTGAAGCGATGTGGTTATTGTGATTTCAATACATATACCCCTACCGAACTTCGAGATGGTGGGACTTTAGAAACAGTGTCGGGTGATTACATCGATGCAGTTTTACGCGAATTAGAAATCGCTCACACCCAAAGCTCAGGTTCTGTTCCAACAATCTTCTTTGGCGGAGGCACGCCAAGTTTGCTTAAAGCAAAGGATTTAGGACGAGTTATTAGCACCATCAAAGAAAAGTGGAATGTTGCTCCAGATTGCGAAATAACGCTAGAGGCTAATCCTGATTCGGTTGATGTGGCTAAGCTGCAAGAATTTAAAGCAGCAGGTTTTAATCGCATCTCCTTTGGAATGCAGTCTGCAGTGCCACATGTATTGGCAACTCTTGATCGAACACATAACCCAGATAACGTCGAGCGAGCTGTGAGGGCAGCAAGGACTGCAGGATATGAGAGTGTGAGCGTTGATCTAATTTATGGAACCCCTGGGGAAAGCTTGGATGATTGGCGTACCTCAGTAAGCGCTGCGCTTTCCCTTGGCGTTGATCACATCAGCGCATACGCACTCATTGTCGAAACCGGCACTAAGTTAGCGGCGCAGATTAAACGTGGTGACTTGACGATGCCAGATGATGATCTGATGGCTGATATGTATTTGCTTGTAGATGAAATGGCGCAGAATGCTGGGATGTCTTGGTATGAGCTAAGCAATTGGTCAAAACCTGGACATGAGTCTCGACACAACATTGCTTACTGGCGAAATGCTAATTGGTGGGGCTTGGGACCTGGTGCGCATTCACACCTTGATGGCGTTCGTTGGTGGAACGTAAAACATCCCACGGCGTATAAGAGCGCTCTTTTTGCAGGAAATAGTATTGAACAAGAGCGCGAAGTTCTGACAGAACAACAACTTAAAGATGAAGCGATAATGTTAGCAATTCGTATGCGTGATGGAATCTCTCTGAACAAACTTAATAAAGATCAAGTTTCACGCATTTCTGGTTACTGCCAGAGTGGACATCTTGATCAAGCCCAATGGTCCAACGGGACCTTGCAACTAACCGCACAAGGTCGCCTGATCGCCGATCGAATCGTGCGCGAATTAGTTGTGTAGTAACGTGTAGCCCTATGTCCTCCCGTCGCCTAGAAATCCTTCGCGCTATCGTCGATGAATATGTCACGACGCAAGAGCCCGTGGGGTCGAAATCAATTGCCGATCGCCATGGCCTGGGAATTTCACCTGCCACGATTCGCAATGAAATGGCAGTCCTGGAGGAAGAAGGACTTATCACCCACCCGCACACAAGTGCTGGGCGTATTCCGACAGATTTAGGGTACCGAGTTTTCGTCGACAAACTCGCCACTGTAAAACCACTTTCTAGCGCTGAACGTCGAGCAATTGAAACTTTCCTTGAAGGCGCTCTTGATTTAGATGATGTCGTAATGCGCACCGTTCGCTTATTGGCTGATGTCACTAAGCAAGTAGCCGTCGTGCAGTATCCATCGATAGTGAAATCTCGCGTACGACATATCGAGCTTGTCTCTCTGACACCATCTAGATTGATGCTCATCCTGATTACCGATGCTGGTCGGGTAGAACAACGTATTTTGGAATTCTCACATGATATACCTGAAAATTTCTTAGCCAATCTGCGTACTCAAATAAATCAAACTACTGTGGGGCAGCGATTACCCGATGTTGCAGCAAAATTAAGTGTTCTTCTTGCTGGTATTACAACAGGGGACCGACGAGATGTTGGTGTAATTATTACAACCCTTGCAGAGATGTCCATGGAAAAGCCAGAGGAGAAAGTTGTTCTGGCCGGAACTGCAAACTTGGCACGATTCCGAGAAGATTTTACCGCGCAGATCCATCCAATTCTTGAAGCTTTGGAGGAGCAAGTAGTTTTGTTGCGCCTGCTGGGAGATGTTGGCGAAACTGTGCAAGTACGTATCGGTCACGAACAAAGTGAAGAAAATCTGCGGCAAACAAGTTTGGTTACCGTTGGCTATGGCAGCGAATCCAATCCATTGGGCGCACTAGGAATCATTGGACCTACACGAATGGACTATGCAGGTTCGATTGCTGCCGTCTCAGCTGTTGCTAGGTATGTAGGCAGATATATGAATGAGGGCGTGTAGTGGCTGATCACTATTCAATCTTGGGCGTCGAACGTGATGTAGACCAAGATGAGATCAAGCGTGCATATCGCAAACTTGCTCGAGAACTGCACCCGGATGTCAATCCAGATCCGAAGGTTCAAGACCGCTTTAAGGAAATAACCGCTGCCTATGAAGTTTTGAGTGACCCACAAAAGCGCCAGAACTACGACATGGGTGGAAGCGGCAATTTCTCGCAAGGTGGCTTTGGTTTTGGCGACATTATGGATGCATTCTTTGGCGGCGGAGGAGGCAATCGCGGTCCGCGTCCACGTATGCGCGCTGGACAAGATGCACTCATTCGCATTGAAGTAGATCTCAATGAAGCATGTTTTGGTACTGAGCGCGAGATCAGTGTTGAAAGTGCGGTTCGTTGCACTAAGTGCGATGGATCTGGTTGTGCTAATTCTTCGAAACCAAAAATGTGCGAAATCTGTAAAGGGCGTGGTGAAACCCAACAAGTAACCCGCTCATTCCTGGGTCAAGTAATGACTAGTCGCCCATGTGCTAATTGCCAAGGATTTGGAAGTGTTATTGCCGATCCTTGCCGTGAGTGTGCTGGCGATGGTCGCGTGCGATCGCGGCAAACAATTTCTGTAAAGATTCCTGCTGGAGTTGAAACGGGAAATCGAATTCAACTTTCGGGTCGTGGCGAAGTTGGTCCAGGTGGCGGGCCTGCGGGAGATCTCTATGTAGAGATAGTGCAAAGTCCACACGAGTTCTTAGTACGTGACGGAGACACCTTACATTTAGCTTTAGGAATAACCATGGCAGCAGCTGCACTTGGAACGACAATTACAGTGGATACTCTGGATGGACCAGTACCAGTGATTGTAAAAGCCGGAGTTCAAAGTGGGGCGACGATTCCTATTAAACAAAAGGGCGTAACCCACCTTCGAGGAGGTGGGCGCGGAGACTTGATCGTGCATATAGAGGTACATACGCCCACAAAACTCAACCGAGAGCAGGAAACTCTTTTGAAGAAGTTTGCACAATTGCGCAATGAAAAAGATGGCGAATCGGTAGTTGAGAGACACGATGGCGGTTTCTTCAATAAATTTCGCGATGCTTTTGGTCGCTGATGCTGACACTATTTTTAGCCTCACATGTCCCAACAAAAGTTGGGGAAAAGTATCTTTTATCTGGAGATGAAGGCCACCACGCAGCACGTGTATTACGTACCGAAATAGGTGATCAACTTCTTTTATCTGATGGCAAGGGATCATGGTCACGTGTGCGTGTCCTCAGCGTGGGCAAAAGCTCACTTGATCTTGAGGTTATGGAAAGTGGTTTTCAAGAAGCGATGGGTATTAATTTCACGGTCATCCAGGCATTACCTAAGGGGGATCGCAGCAAGGAAGCCATTGAGCTGCTGACCGAAGCTGGTGCCGATCGCATCATTCCCTGGAACTCTGCGCGCACAATTGGAAAAGGTAGTGTAGAAAAATTGCAAGTGACTGCGCGAGAGACAAGTAAGCAAGCTCGTCGATTCTGGGTACCTGAAGTCCATGAGATCGCCACTTCGGCGCAGATTTTAGAAATAGTGCGAGAGGCAGATTTGGCCATCGCATTTCATGAAAGTGCGACCAAGAAGTTATCTGAACTTATTATCGACAAGAAAGCTATCTCTAGCGTTGTGCTGGTCATCGGACCAGAAGGCGGACTCAGTGATGAGGAAATTAACGCACTCAGTCAGGCAGGGGCCGAAGTTTGCCTCCTTGGTCGTCCAGTTTTGCGATCGGCGCATGCAGGAATTGCGGCAATTTCAGCATTGAATGTTCTCTTAGGATTATGGTAAATCTATGGCGCTAGATATTAATTGTCTTTTTTGTAAGATCATCGAAGGTGAAATTCCAGCGGACATTATTTTTCGTAATGCAAATGTTGTGGCTTTTCGTGACATCACCCCGCAAGCACCCACACATGTCCTTTTAGTTCCTACAGTGCATGTAGAAAACGCAGCAGCTTTAGCAAAAATTTCTTCGGTGGTTACTGCAGCACTTTTTAGCGCGGCAGATGAGATCGCCTTGGCCGAGGGTCTAGACGGATACCGAACCGTTTTTAATACTGGTGCCTCGGTGGGGCAAAGCGTATTTCACGCCCATTTACATCTTTTAGGCGGGCGTGCCTTTACTTGGCCGCCCGGTTAAAGCCTCAAGACCTACACTAGGCCTAATGGAAAGAACTCTCTTCGCGATACCCAATGCGATCCCCATGGTTGCTCTGCTTGGCGCTGCCGATGTAAATCTAAGAATTATCGAAGAGGCTTTTCCTGCGCTTTCAATCACGGTGCGTGGCAATGAAATATCTTTTTCTGGAAAATTAGAAGAAGGCGCACGCCTTGAAGCCCTTATCAACGAACTCCTTGTCGTTATTCGATCTGGTCAAGTTTTATCAACCGATCTTGTGACTCGTTCAATTTCTATGCTGGAACATGTTCCTCAAGAACATCCAGCAGAGGTTCTTTCTCTTAACATCGTGAGCAATCGCGGTCGAAGCATTCGCCCAAAAACTGCCAATCAGAAGCATTATGTTGATGCAATTGATGAAAATACGATTACTTTTGGAATTGGTCCGGCAGGAACAGGAAAAACTTATTTGGCGATGGCTATGGCGATTTCGGCTTTGCAAGCTAAAAGTGTGAATCGTATTATTTTGACTCGTCCTGCTGTTGAGGCCGGTGAGCACTTAGGCTTTCTACCTGGAACGCTTTCGGAGAAGATAGACCCTTACCTCCGTCCGCTCTTTGATGCCCTGCATGACATGATCGACCAAGACTCGATTCCTCGCTTGATGCAAACTGGCATTATCGAAGTTGCTCCGTTGGCATATATGCGAGGGCGCACACTTAATGACGCTTTCATCATCCTTGATGAAGCGCAGAACACATCTCCCGAGCAAATGAAGATGTTTCTTACTCGTTTAGGATTTGGATCCAAGATGGTAATCACAGGCGATGTCACCCAGATTGATCTTCCATCTGGACAGAAATCTGGTTTGAATGTCATCCGAGATATTTTGACAGGCCTAGATGACATTGCCTTTATTGATTTATCTGCTCACGATGTTATCCGCAATAGCTTGGTGGGAGATATCGTCGAAGCTTATGGAAAGTTTGACGAACTTCGAGCAGCAAGTGCTCCACGCCAGCTACGTCCTGGCAAATAACTTATGAGTGTTGAGTTAGATAATCGCTCAAAGATCGGGTGCGCAAGCGCCAATCTTGAATCTTTGTTGAACTTTTCACTTGCAGAGCTAGGTTTGCACCCAGAATGCGAACTCAACCTTCTCTTAGTCGATGAAGATGAAATGACTGATCTACATATTAAGTGGATGAATGAACCCGGACCCACCGACGTACTTTCATTCCCAATGGATGAAGTAGAACCCGGGTGGAGTGAAATCGCTATTTTAGGTGACATAGTTCTTTGTCCTGCCGTTGCTGCAAGGCAAGCATCAGATGCTGGACATTCCGTAGAACATGAGTTAGCAATTTTGAGCGTGCATGGACTCCTTCATATCGTTGGTTATGATCATCTTCTCAAAGAAGAAGAGGAAGAGATGTTTTCCCTGCAAGAATCGTTAGTGAAACGGTGGAGCAAATGATTTGGCTTCATGTACTCCTCATCATTGTCTTGCTGGCGATTGCTGGATTTCTCGCAGGAAGTGAATCAGCTTTGACCTCGATTTCTCGCGTCATGGTGGAGGAACTTGAAGGCCATCGCGGTGGTAAATCTTTGCGCCGCGTCAGTAAAGATCCAGCCCGATACCTCAATGTTGTTCTCTTAGTGCGCAAAGCCGCCGAACTTTCTGCAACAGTTTTACTTGCAGTCATTATGTTTGCACGACTAGATGGAGCTATCGCGCTGAGTCTTACGGTAATAATTATGGTGATTGCTTCCTACGTCATAGTCGGTGTCGGACCGCGCACTTTAGGAAAGCAAAATCCGCGAAATTGGGCACCCATTGGCGCGGTCGTCGCAGTTTTTCTTGCAAGTATTTTGAGTCCGATTACCTCGTTGTTGATTGCAGTCGGAAATGCAATCACGCCCGGGAAAGGTTTTCGTCATGGCCCATTCGCAAATGAAGCAGAACTGCGCGATTTAATGGATCAAGCTCACGAGCGCGGCTTAGTTGAATCAGATGAGCACGAAATGATTCACTCTGTATTTGAGTTGGGTGACACTTTGGTGCGTGAGTTAATGGTTCCTCGCACTCAAATGGTCTGGATTGAAAAAGATAAATCGTTGCGACAAGCTCTTTCCTTAGCGCTGCGGTCAGGTTTTTCTCGAGTGCCCGTCATTGGCGAGGATATCGATAACATCATCGGTTTGGCTTACGTTAAAGATTTAGCCAAGCGCACATTGGATCATCACGATTCCGAGCAGAATGAAAACGTAGAGCAACATATGCGTCTAGCAACCTTTGTGCCTGAAAATATGATGGCGGCGGAGCTGCTTAAGCAGATGCAACGCGACCAGATTCACTTGGCGATAGTCGTTGATGAATATGGTGGAACTGCTGGCATCATCACCATCGAAGATATTCTTGAAGAAATTGTGGGAGAAATCGAAGATGAGTTTGATGATGGAGAAGATCCGTTTGTTTGGCTAAGTGAGGATAAGGCTCGCGCTCAAGCTGGTATTCATGTGGAAGATCTCGCGCAAGAATTGAAAATTACTATCGCCGAACAGGATTATCACGATGTTGATTCCATCGGTGGAATGATGGCAAAGAAGCTAGGAAGAGTTCCTATTCCTGGAAGCACGATTAGCTTGCATGGATGGAGTATTACTGCTGAGCGCCCTATTGGACGTCGACGCAGAATTAGCAGCGTTCTTGTTGTCCGTGAAGCCAGCGCGACGAATGATGAAATAATCGCGCTCTAAGGCGCGATACTCTTGGCCTATGCGTATTGTTCGTTTTTCTCCAGCAGCAGCTGATCCCAATCTAGATTTAGGACAGGATCCGTTATTCGGGCTGCTCAATGATGATGACACGATTGCTGTTATCGCTGGAGATCCGCTTTATGCGGGAATTGCTCCCACAGGCAAAGCAGTCCCGCTTTCACAAGTTCGTTTGTTAGCGCCAGTATTGCCTCGCAGTAAAGTTGTCTGCATTGGGAAAAATTATGCCGATCACGCAAAAGAGATGGGCGGAGAGGTGCCCACCGAACCAGTCATATTTCTTAAGCCCAATACATCTGTCATCGGCCCTGGCGACACAATCGTTTGGCCGGCTATGAGTGATCGTGTGGATCACGAAGCAGAACTTGCCATCGTTATTGGACGAATTTGCAAAGATGTTCCTAAGGAGCGCTACGCAGATGTGATCTTTGGCTATACCTTAGGAAACGATGTGACGGCGCGGGATCTGCAAAAGAAAGATGGTCAGTGGACTCGAGCAAAAGGTTTTGACACTTTCTGCCCACTTGGACCTTGGATTGATACTCATTTTCAGCCAGGTGATCAGGCAATCACAGCCACACTTAACGGAGAAGTAAAACAATCTGGAAAGCTCTCTGACATGATTTTCGATATTCCAACAATCATTAATTTTGTTTCGCGAGTAATGACTTTACTTCCGGGAGATGTGATTCTCACAGGTACTCCTGCCGGAATTGGCCCGATGCCTGAGAAATCAACGGTTACTGTGGCCATTGAAGGACTTGGCGCTCTGACCAATAAGGTAAGCAATCATGGTTAAGTCACAAGTACGAGTTCGTTTTGCTCCCTCACCTACGGGAGACCTTCATGTTGGCAATATTCGCACTGCGCTCTTTGACTGGGCTTATGCCAGACATACCGGCGGCACATTCCTTTTTCGGATTGAAGATACTGACACTACGCGCGTTACTGATGAATACATTGCCGCAGCGATTGATACGTTGCGCTGGCTTGGCTTGCAATGGGATGAAGGTCCAGAAGTTGGTGGCGAATACGGACCATATTTGCAATCACAGCGCATGGATATTTATGCTCATTGGGCAGCAAAGTTCATAGAGCAAAAAGATGCTTATCATTGCTATTGCACACCTGCTGAGTTAGAAGCAGTGCGCGAAGCCCAAAGAGCTTCCAATCAAGCACCTGGCTACAACGGACAATGCCGTGATTTAACTGCCGAACAAGTGGCTGCCTACAAGGCGCAGGGTAGGGAATCTGTTGTGCGTATGCGCATGCCAGATGGCAGTACTACTTTTGTAGATGCTATTCGCGGCGAAGTTTCATTTGAGCATAAGTTTGTTCCGGACTTTGTTCTCGTCCGCGGTGATGGATCCCCCCTTTATACATTGGCCGTTGCGGTAGATGATATTTTGATGAAAGTTACCCATGTTCTGCGCGGTGAAGATCTACTTTCCTCCACCCCACGCCAAATTCGGGTCTACCAAGCAATGGGTGTCGCACTTGATGATTACCCAACTTTTGCCCACTTACCTTTTGTCATGGGTCAAGACAATGCTAAATTATCTAAGCGCAACGGCGAAGTTTCTATCGCTTGGTATCGCGAAGCTGGATTTTTGCCAGAGGCGATCTGTAACTATTTAGCACTTCTGGGTTGGTCTCCTGGAGATGATCGCGAGAACATCACGATGAAGGAGCTCACCGAATTATTTACGGTAGAGCGAGTCAATAGCTCACCTGCTCGCTTTGACATGAAGAAACTCGAAGCAATCAACGGGGATAAGATTCGCGCTCTATCCCTAGAGGAATTTCTCAAATGGGCACTTCCATTTTTATTGAATTCTAAAGTGATTTCTGGCACCGATGCTGAGATCGCACTTGTTAAATCGGCACTGCCGATTATCCAGGAGCGCATCACACGTTTAAGTGAAGTGCCTGCGATGTTGAAGTTTCTGTTTGTAAAAGATTTTGCAGTAGAAAGTGAATCACTATCTAAGGTGACTGATGCGGCATCTAAGGAAGTACTAAAGCGAACTTTGGCAGACTTAACACCGCTCACAGAGTGGACACATTCAACGGTTGAAGCAGTCCTTCGCGCATCTCTGATTGAAGAACTTGGCCTTAAGCCCCGCATCGCATTTGGTTCGGTACGTATTGCAGTCACCGGTAGCACCGTTTCGCCACCGTTATTTGAATCGATGGAGTTATTGGGCAAGGCAGCCTGTTTGGAGCGAATTTCCTCGGCTCTTACGCTCTAATTTCTGCGGTATTCTTGCGCACGCCTTCTTGGGGTATGGGGTAATTGGCAGCCCTGCTGATTCTGGTTCAGTAAGTCTAGGTTCGAGTCCTGGTACCCCAGCGCACTATAGTTCCACCACAACTCAATAAGCACGGCCCCGTCGTCTAGCGGCCTAGGACTCTGGCTTCTCAAGTCAGCTACGAGGGTTCGAATCCCTTCGGGGCTACACATCTTTATTTGCACTTGCTTCTACACTCCATACATGGAGATCATCGAATACGCGCATAACTATCAATCAGCAACTCAATATTTTGAAAAACTAGTTTCCCGTCTAAGTGCAAAAGATTTAGACAAAGGCGAATCGGGGGAATGGACTCCTCGCCAAGTCATTCATCACATGGCCGATAGTGAGGCCCAGTCTTATGCTCGCATTCGCCGCCTTGTCGCTGAGCCCGAGGGCTCAGTCATCCAAGGCTATGACGAAGGTCTTTGGGCGCAAAGCCACATCCTTGGTTATACCGAACTCCCAGTGGAAAATTCGTTAGCGATATTTTCATCTGTTCGAGCAGGCTCTCTTGAAATTATCAAGCGCTTATCATTAGCAGATCTTGAACGATTCGGTCAGCATACCGAGGCAGGTAAGTACACGATTGCTAAATGGTTGCAGACCTACACCAATCATCCACAAGACCACGGTGGACAGATTGAGAAAGTGATTAATAATTAAGGTTCCAGAAATAGCTAAGAAGTTCGTCCGATTATTTACTAGCCGACGAGCTTGGGTTCAGCAGATCGTTGTAACTGCTGCAGCTGCGGCAACTGCTTGGCAAGTAGGTGATTTGCTCTACAAAAATGGTGGTCTAGTTGCCGCGATAGTTGCAAGTTTGACTGTGCGTATCTCCTTACACAAGTCGACCCGCGAAGGTTTTGGACAACTTCTGGGTACATCGATGGGAGTTGCAGTTGCTTTTCTCAGTATTGGAATTTTTGGTTTCGGAGTAATTACTGTTGGAGTTACCGTGCTTTTGTGTTCGGTTGCAGCTCGAGCTCTTCACTTAGGAGAAGTTGCATCCATCAACGTTCCAGTAACTGCCCTTATTGTCATTGGTCCAGGAATTACTGAAAATAATGCAGTGCATCGTTTAGGTTCCACCTTGGTAGGTGCTGCAGTAGCAATTCTTTTCTCTTATTGGGCACATCCCAAGTCACCTGCTGGTCGTACTATCGACCAAATTGCATCATTGGGTTTGCGCTCAGCCAAGTTGCTCGGGATTATGTCCGAAGGAGTTGCCGCAGGTTTTACTCAAGAACAGGCGGGGGATTGGTTGGCAAAAGCGCGTTTATTAGTAGAGGAAATTCCTCGAGTCCGCGCGCAAGCGCTAGAAGCACGCACTTTTGCCAAATGGTTTCCAACCGCTGAACTTGATGAAGCCGAAGAATTATATTCTCGCGGTGTTGCAGTAGAACATACGGTTGTTCAGGTGCGCACGATTGCACGTACTCTTTTTGATTCTGCAGTTGACGGCGGAATTCCTCAATCCACTACACGCAAAATCGCTGAAGCTCTATCTGCTGCTAGCTATGCTATTAGTGCCAATGTTGGCGTATTGTTAGATGATGGAGCCGGGCAAGGTGACCCACTGTTGACCGAAGACATGCGAAGTGCGGGAGCTGCACTAGTTGACTTGCTCATAGATGGCTCATCTAAGTCTGATCCAGAACAAATGGTTCGTAGCATGTCATTAGTCAGTAATTTAGATCGTATTGCCGACTCTCTTGATCAGTCTTCCCCTGCCTTACATGATGTTGCAGTGCCAAGTGAACCAGCAGGGTCCAAAGTATTATCACTTTCGCCCTTGGAACAAGGTCGCAATTGGCGCAAACGAATTCGCAAAGTTATTCCGAAGAGATTACGTAAGTACCTTTAAGAGTTTTTTATATATTCTGAAAGCCGTGCCGCTGTAGCTGCAACAGATGCTGCATGTAATCTTCCAGGTTGTCTGCCTAGACGTTCCATAGGTCCGCTAATGCCAACAGCAGCGATTACCCGATTGTTGGGTCCGCGTACGGGAGCCGATACTGATGCAACTCCAGCTTCGCGCTCTCCGACACTTTGAGCCCAGCCGCGACGTCTGACAGCAGCTAACTGAGCGGCAGTGAAGCGAGCGTTGGTTAGACCGCGATGAATGCGTTCAGAATCTTCCCACGCCAATAAAATCTGCGCACCAGATCCTGCTTGCATCGTAAGTGCTGCACCAACTGGAACTGAATCGCGAAGTCCTGAAAGTCTTTCGGCAACGGCAACACAGATTCGTACATCACCTTGTCGGCGGTATAACTGTGCACTTTCACCCGTTGCATCGCGCAACGCAGCAAGGGCAGGAGCTGCTGCAGCAAGTAAACGATCTTCACCGGCAGCGGCAGCTAATTCTCCCGAGCGAAGACCTAAGATGAATCGACCTGATAGATCGCGTGCGACAAGGCGATGAAATTCAAGGGCGACGGCTAATCGATGAGCTGTTGGGCGGGCAATTCCGGTGGCCGCTACGAGTTCGGCAAGTGAATGTGGGCCTGATTCCAGAGTGCTCAAGATTGCTACGGCTTTATCTAATACGCCGACTCCGCTATTCTTCTTGTCCACGATGCAATACTAGCATCTCAACTGTTGAGATGCGCAAATCGAATGTGTAGGTGCAAACGCGATGGGCAAGACTTTAGCCGAGAAGATTTGGCAGGAGCATGTTGTACATAGTGCTGCCGGTGAACCGGATCTGCTCTACATCGACTTACACCTCATTCATGAAGTAACCAGCGCTCAAGCATTTGATGGACTGCGCTTATCTGGACGCAAAGTTCGTCGCACCGATCTAACAATTGCGACTGAAGATCACAACACTCCAACACTCAATATTGACCTACCAATTGCTGATCCTGTTTCAAAATTACAAGTTGATACCTTGCGCAACAACTGTGCTGAATTTGGCGTGCGCATCCATTCTTTAGGCGATATTGATCAAGGAATTGTCCACGTCGTGGGACCTCAATTAGGTCTAACACAACCAGGGATGACGATTGTCTGTGGAGATTCACACACATCCACACACGGGGCATTTGGAGCACTGGCTTTTGGAATCGGCACCAGCGAAGTAGAACACGTGCTTGCAACCCAAACATTGCCTCTTGTGCGCCCAAAAACCATGGCGATAAACGTTGAAGGAACTTTGAAGCCGGGTGTGACAAGCAAAGATATTATCTTGGCCATTATTGCCAAAATTGGAACAGGTGGCGGCCAAGGTTATGTTCTGGAATATCGCGGAAGCGCTATTCGTGCATTGTCCATGGAAAGTCGCATGACCGTGTGCAACATGTCTATCGAAGCAGGAGCTCGTGCAGGTCTGATCGCCCCTGATGAGAAGACATTTGCATATATCAAGGGGAAAGCCCACGCACCGCAAGATTGGGATGCAGCGATGATGTATTGGTCAACGTTGTTTACCGATGCTGATGCAAAATTTGATGTTGAAGTTAACATCAATGCAGATGAATTGGCGCCTTTTGTAACGTGGGGAACCAACCCTGCTCAAGGTGCGCCATTGAATTCGAGAGTCCCAAACCCAGCCGATATCAAGGATTTAGAGGAGCGCGGAGCAGCAGAACGAGCACTTGTCTATATGAATCTCACTGCTGGAATGCCGCTCAAAGATATCTCAATCGATACGGTTTTCTTAGGTTCTTGCACCAATGGTCGCATTGAAGATTTACGCTTGGCAGCATCAATTATCGAAGGCAAAAAGATTGCGCCAACATTGCGCATGCTTGTTGTTCCTGGATCGGCTCGCGTTCGTTTACAAGCAGAAGCAGAAGGCCTGGATAAGGTTTTTCTTGCCGCTGGAGCTGAATGGCGCAATGCCGGATGCTCCATGTGCCTTGGCATGAACCCTGATCAACTGGCAGTAGGGGAGCGATCGGCATCTACAAGTAACCGTAACTTTGAAGGACGACAGGGTAAAGGTGGTCGTACCCACTTGGTCAGTCCACTGGTTGCAGCAGCAACTGCGATACGTGGAACACTTTCTTCACCGGCAGATCTCTAGGGGAAATCAGACATGGATAAATTTGTCACTCATACTGGTAATGCCGTTCCACTACGTCGTAGCAATGTTGATACCGATCAGATCATCCCTGCTGTCTATTTAAAACGAGTCACACGCTCGGGATTTGAAGATGGCCTCTTTGCTGCTTGGCGCAGTGATCCAGAATTTATTCTTAACAAACAACCCTATACACACGGCACAATTTTGGTTGCTGGAGTGGATTTTGGAACCGGCTCATCTCGCGAACATGCCGTCTGGGCACTACAGAATTACGGTTTCAAAGTAATTATCTCCAGTCGGTTTGCAGATATTTTCCGTGGGAACTCGGCTAAAGGCGGATTGCTCACTGTTGTCTTGCCTCAAAGTGAGATCGAATCACTGTGGGATGCAATCGATGCCAATCCAGAACTGCCAGTCACGGTGGACCTGGATGCGAAAATTGTGAGTTACAACGCTGCAAAAGTGGGGTTTGAAATCGATGACTACACCCGCTGGAGATTAATGGAAGGGCTTGATGACATTGGTTTGACGCTCAAATCTCTTGATTCCATTGATAAATTCGAGAATTCTCGTCCGTTATTTAAACCGCGCACTCAAACCCTCAACGATTAGTTGAGAGATTTGTAGCGTTAAATAAGGGTTTTTCTGTTGTTGATGCAATTATCTCGAAAAATAAAAAGAGGGCGACACGCGCAGGTGATGATGGACTCGCGCTCATTAGTTGCGTAACTTATAAACACGTTAAGCAATTGCTTAACTTTTACGCGTAAAAATAAGGGGAATTTGATGAATAAGGCCCAATTCATTGCCTCGTTGGCCCCACACTTCAACGACAGCAAGAAGGATGCAACACACGCCGTAGATATCATTTTTGACACAATCGTTCGCAATATGGCTAAAGGCGAAGATGTGATGATCAATGATTTCGGCAAGTTCAAGAAGGTAGATCGTAAAGCTCGCAAGGGTCGTAACCCATTTACAGGCGAGACCATTCAGATCAAAGCAAGCAAGAAGCCACGCTTCCTGCCTGCAAAGGGTCTGAAGGAAGTTATCAACGGAACTCGCAAACTTGAGCCAGCTCCAAAGCCAGCTCCAAAGGTTGTTGCAAAGCCAGCAGCTAAGAAAGCTGCTCCAAAGAAGGCCGCTAAGAAGTCAGCTAAGAAAGCTGCTCCAAAGAAGGCTAAGAAAGTAACTAAGAAAGCTGCTCCAAAGAAGGCTAAGAAAGCAGCTAAGAAGCGCAAGTAGTTTCTACGCTTAAAAAGCGGGGTTGGCCTTTATGGTCAGCCCCGTTTTTCTTTCCCCCCGCAGTAGGCTGTAACCGTGAGTGCGCCGCAGATTCCTTATCCGCCACCCGCTGGAAAACCCCTTGGTACCAATCGAACATTTAGCATGTGCGCCGCGATTCTTATTCCCATCTTGAACGCTGTCGCCAAACGGGAGTGGCAAGGGGGCGAAAATATTCCTAAAAGTGGTGCGGTAATTGTCGCAAGCAATCACATGTCGTATTCAGATGTTTTGTTCTTCGCACATTTTCTCTATAAAAATGGTCGGGCTCCACGATTTATCGGAAAGAAATCTGTTTTTGATACTCCAATAATCGGCGCTATTGCTCGGGCTGCCGGACAAATCCCAGTTGATCGGGAGAGCAAAGATGCCAGCAAGGCACTCGACCATGCAGTAGCTGCGCTTCAAGCCGGACATTGCGTCGGTATTTATCCTGAAGGAACGCTCACTCGTGATGAAGATTTATGGCCTATGGTCGCCAAAACTGGAATGGCTCGC
Source organism: uncultured Actinomycetes bacterium (assembly GCA_903822425.1). GTDB lineage: Bacteria > Actinomycetota > Actinomycetes > Nanopelagicales > Nanopelagicaceae > QYPT01. The sequence goes on from CAIJOY010000029.1 coordinate 47,825, forward strand.
TTGGCGCTGATCACACGAGTGCCCGTTGTGCCAGTAGTTGCGTGGGGACCACAAAAAGTTATGCCCCGTTATGGAAAGCGTATTCATCTATGGCCGCGAACTCCGATGATTTATCACGCACTCGCACCTGTAGATCTTTCTGCCTGGTATGGAAAAGAGGGCGATTCCCAGGCCTTGGCCCAAGCAACCGCAGTAATTATGAGCGCAATAACTCGTGAACTTGAGCAGATTAGAGGTCACAAAGCCCCGCTTGTACCATTTGATCCCCACTCATCGGATTTGCCAAAGACTGGCAACTTTAAAAGCAAAGGAGGCCCACAGCGATGACAGCAATCTGCGTATTGGGCGCCGGCGCTTGGGGTACAACGATGGGTCAAGTTTTAGCCGATGCCAGTAATGATGTTTTGATTTGGGGGCGCAACAACTCCGTTATCGAAGAGATTAATACTGCACACACCAACAAAACGTATTTGCCGAATATATCCCTGCCGTCTCAATTGCGCGCAACGCATAGCATCGATGAGGCACTCGCGCATTCAACAATTTTTGTCCTTGCAATTCCTGCTCAAGGTTTGCGTAGCCGTTTGGTTGAATGGAAAGATGCTTTTCCAAAAGATGCAACTTTGATTAGTACCGTTAAAGGCATAGAAGTTTCGACGCTGATGCGTATGTCTGAAGTTGTGCTGGATGTCGTAAAAATCAGCCCAGAACAAGTTGCGATCATTACAGGCCCCAACTTGGCTCACGAATTAGCCCTTCGCCAACCAGCTGCGGCAGTGGCAGCAGCCAATACACAAGCGTTAGCAGAACGCGTTCAAGAACTTTTTACTACTACTTACTATCGCGTTTACACCTCTACCGACTTACTTGGCTGCGAAATGGCAGGGGCGGTTAAAAGCGTCATTGCATTAGGTGTTGGTATTGCAGTCGGAATGGATTTGGGGGAGAACACCCAATCTATGTTGATTACTCGAGGTCTCAATGAAGTTACACGCCTTGCTGCAGCACATGGAGCTAATCCACTGAGTACTGCAGGACTTGCAGGCATGGGAGACCTTGTTGCTAGTTGTTCATCCCCACTTTCTCGCAACCGTACATTTGGTGAAGCTTTAGGTCGTGGGGGTTCTATGGAATATGCCCGTGCGCAAGTGCCAAGCACGGTTGAAGGCGTAGCATCTGCCGGAGCCGTTGTTGAACTTGCTCACCGAGTGGGTGTTGAAGTACCAGTCATTGAAGCTGTTGCTGATGTTGTAAATGGCACAGTAACTCCCATCCAAGCACTCAATCGACTCATGGAGATAAGCACACTTTCCGAAGATTTCATCAAATGAACAAAATTGCCGTCGCAATATTGTGCGGCGGACGAAGCAGTGAACACGAGATTTCTTGCATCTCTGCAGGAGGAATCCTCGGCGCATTAGATCGTGATCGCTACGAACCGATACTTATTGGAATTACTCGCACAGCAGGGCGCTGGGTACTTTTGCCCCTTGATACAGAACTCAGAATTATTGATGGAGTTTTACCATCGGTTCCGGAAGATGCGCCAGAAATTAATACAGATATTCAAGGATTCTCGGTGAAAGGTAGAGCACTTGCAATTGATCTGATTTTTCCGATTCTGCATGGGCCCTATGGTGAAGATGGAACGATTCAAGGGTTTTGTGAGATGGCAAACATTCCATATGTTGGAAGTGGTGTCCTAGCTTCGGCCCTAGCAATGGACAAATCCTTCTCTAAAGCAATTTTTTCAAGTGCCGGACTCAATGTCGCCGAAGGGTTGGTCATCAATGTTGATCAATGGCAACGCAATCGAACAGGATGCGAGTCGCTGATTTCTGTTCTGAACTATCCGCTCTTCGTAAAACCCGCTCGCGGAGGATCTAGTCGTGGCACAACCAAAGTGAAATCCTTTGAAGCACTGGCCTCTGCAATCGAGGAGGCTCACCGCTTTGATGAGAAAGCTATGGTGGAACAAGCAGTTGTTGGTCGCGAGATCGAATGTGCTGTCTTGGAAGTTGATGGACAACCCAAGGCATCTCAACCAGGTGAAGTGATTATTGATTCCCGCTTTGAGTTTTATGATTTCGAAGCAAAATATCTTGATGGTGCAACGATGACGCAAATTCCCGCCGACATACCGGCAGATAAAAAGTCAGAAATTCAACGCGAAGCGGAACTAGCCTTTAGGTCATTAGGTTGTGAAGGCTTAGCTCGAGTTGATTTCTTTTATGGACCAGACGGAACGATCACAATAAATGAAATAAATACTATGCCTGGTTTTACGCCCACATCAGCCTATCCGCGCTTGATGCAAGCAAGTGGAATAAGTTATGCGATGGTTATTGATCAGCTCATGAAGAGTGCGCTCACGCGCAGAAATTAGTAGCTAGTTACTGGACAAGTAAGCGTGCGAGTAATTCCAGAAACTGCTTGGACTTTAGAAAGTATCACTCGACCGAAATCTTCCATGCTGGCCGCTTCTGCGCGCATGATGACATCGTAAGGACCGGTAACGCCTTCGGCGAGAGTTACTCCGGCAATGGCGGACACAGCGGTAGCAACGCTGGTGGCCTTACCAACTTCAGTTTGGATCAAGATGTAGGCCTGCACAGACATCACATTTCCTTTCCTTTTAACGAGTCACTTGGTAAGTCACTTGGTAAGTCACTTGGTAAGTCACTTGGTAAGTCACTTGGTAAGGCGACGCTATCGCATCGGCGCCTGTTGAGGCAATCGTTTTTTCCTTACCCGCGTAGGCTGGGGCAATGGAATTCACCGAAAGCCAGGTCATCGCGGAGTTAGCGCAAGTTTTTGCGCAGACAGATAAGCGTGTGCTGGTTGGGATTGGCGATGACGCGGCTGTCCTTGCCCCTTCATCACAGAATTCAGTGATCACAACCGATATGGCAGTGGAAGGCGTTCACTTTCGCCAAGAGTGGTCAAGTAGCTATGAAATTGGCAGAAAGATTACTGCCGCAAATTTGGCGGATCTCTATGCAATGGGAGCAAGTCCTCGCCACTTAGTTGTCTCAGTGTGCTTGAGTGGTAAAGAATCGATGCAGTGGATCATCCAGCTAGCCCAAGGCATGCGCGATGAAGCACAAAAATGTAATGCTTCAATCGTTGGCGGAGATATTGTGCGTGGGCCGGTAGTGACAATTTCGATGACTGCAGTCGGTGAAGTAGATGCACCTATTCTGCGCTCAGGGGCAAAAGTGGGAGATGCTGTTTATCTTTCATCCTTACCGGGTTGGTCGGCAGCTGGCCTGCATTTGCTCAGCAATGCAATCAATATCAGTGCGCTTACATCAAATATGGAAGTAGAGCGAGCGCTCAATCAATTCAGGGCACCGGATGTGGGTTATGCAGATTCACTAGCCTTTTCTGAAGCCCATTCGATGTGCGACATCAGTGACGGGCTCACCGAACAAGGTCGACAAATAGCCCAAGCAAGTGGCGTGAAGTTAGAGCTAGATTCGACGCTCATTCAAAACTCTGATGAATTTGCACTGTTATCAAAATTGGCCAAGGAAGTCAGCGCTGATGTCTGGGATTGGATAGGCGCAGGCGGTGAAGATCATGTATTTCTGGCAACAGGTGTAAATCTTCCTGGCTTGCGCATAGGCAGCGTTTTAGAAGGTGAAGGAATCAATTTTGTTGGTCTTGCTAAATTCCCGAAAAGTTTCACACACTTTTCTTAAAAGCTTTAACGAGAAACTTTGCCTGCCTTCAAGCATGAGGTGCAGACGTTCTGGCGCTTTGAAGTTCCGCCGATGAGCGTACGTACGCGCTGAATATTTGGATTCCAGCGACGGCGAGTCTTTACTTGCGAGTGCGAGACGTTATTGCCAAAGCTGGGGCCCTTGCCGCAGATATCGCATGTTGCTGCCATCGTCGTACTCCTTCAAGAATGTGGTTCGCTCCGTATGAACGGGGGTAAGGCTAGCGCCTTACCCCCTACCAACGCTAATTGGCCTCATGTACAGGAGAGAATAAGCCCATGGCCACCCTCGATACCAAGTTGGTAGATGTTGTGGGCGATCGCACTGTGAAAGTCCTCGAATCGGCAATCGGCGTTAAAACGGTGGGCGATCTTCTTCGTCACTACCCACGTCGTTACGTTGTTCGTGGAGAACTTACAGATATTTCAGCGCTGCAAGAAGATGATGAAGTAACCATTCTTGCCGAAATCTTTAGCGCCAATACTCGTACGTTGCAGGGACGAAAAGGAACAATTCTGGAAGTAATCGTCACCGATGGTAAGTCAAAACTTTCCCTCACCTTTTTTAATCAAGCCTGGCGCGAGCGAGAAATGCGCGTTGGGCGGCAAGGACTCTTTGCGGGCAAAGTCGGAGTTTTTAAAGGCAAGCGACAATTATCGCATCCAGATTATGAACTCATTGCAGATGGCAGCGACGTTGATAGCGCGATTGATCAATTTGCTGGCAAGTATTTGCCACTTTATCCCGCCACTGCCAAGTTGCCTTCGTGGAAAATTGCTCAATGCATGGAGCTTGCAATTGGCGCATTGGATGAAGTAGAAGATTTTCTCCCAGAACAAATTCGCCAAGAACATGGCTATCCCAGCCTTAAGGAATCACTGGTTACTCTGCATCAACCGCAAGATCTAGAACAAGCCGAGTTAGCTCGAGAGAGACTTACTTTTGATGAAGCTTTCCTTCTGCAACTTCTCTTAGTAGTGCGCCGCGAGGAATTACGAGCCCTTAAAACGACTGCACGCGTTGTGCGCTCTGGGGGATTGTTGGATGCCTTTGATCAAGGGTTGCCATTTGAATTGACACCGGGACAACGAGAAGTTTGTAGTGAAATCGAAAGTGACTTGGCTGCCTCACATCCCATGCATCGATTGCTGCAAGGTGAAGTAGGTTCTGGAAAAACTGTTGTCGCCATTCGAGCAGCACTTGCCGTTGTTGATAGCGGTGGGCAAGCAGCGCTGTTGGCTCCCACCGAAGTACTGGCACAACAACACCTAAGGACTTTAGAGAAACTTCTCGGACCACTTGCTCAAGGCGGAAAGTTAGGTGCAAATGAGCACTCCACTCAATTAACTTTAATCACTGGTTCACAAAACGCTGCTGGGAGAAAAGAATCGCTTGCACTTGCTGCTTCTGGAGATGCGGGGATCGTTATTGGTACTCATGCGTTGCTAGGTGAGAAAGTCGCATTCCAGGATCTAGGTTTAATCATTGTTGATGAGCAACACCGATTCGGTGTAGAACAACGTGATGCACTCAAAAGTAAAGCAGAGACTCCACCACATTTACTTGTAATGACTGCAACGCCAATTCCGCGAACGGTAGCGATGACCGTTTTTGGAGATTTAGACATCTCCACTTTGCGTGAACTTCCTTTGGGCAGACAAGCAATTACGACGCATGTGATTCCAGTACTTGAAAAACCGGCATTTATGGATCGAGCTTGGTCGCGTATTTTGGAAGAAGTTTCGCAAGGACATCAGGCATATGTCGTTGCACCTCGCATTAGTGCGAGTACTCCAGAGAATTCAGATATGGATTTTCTTTTTGGTACAACTAGTGCCGAACTCTCCAGCGTAGAAGAACTAGCTCCAACTCTGCATTCTGGACCACTCAAAGGTTTGCGCATCGCCATTTTGCATGGTCAGCTAGCAACAGATGTAAAAGATGCCACGATGCAAGCATTTAGTGCTGGCGAGATTGATGTTTTAGTCTCCACAACAGTCATTGAAGTAGGAGTGGACGTTCCGAACGCAACGATCATGGTGATTATGGATGCTGATCGTTTTGGAGTTTCACAACTTCATCAGCTGCGCGGTCGCGTGGGTCGAGGCACTTCACCGGGTCTTTGTCTCTTGGTTACACAAGCAAATGCTGAGGCACCATCTCGGGCTCGTTTAGATGCCGTTGCAGCAACAGTTGATGGTTTTGAACTTTCGCGCATTGATCTTGAACAACGCAGAGAAGGAGATGTTTTAGGCGCCAATCAATCTGGCACACGCTCTCATCTTCGCTTATTACGAGTTTTACGCGATGAAGGATTAATCGATTTAGCGCGCAAAGATGCAATTGCCACGATCGCAGACCCTGAATGGGCCAAACACAATCTGGCATTGGCTAAATCCCTAGCACTCCTGCAAGATGATGCAGCATCGCAATACATCGATAAAGGTTGAAAGTAGTATCTGCCAATGAGAATTATTGCCGGTGTTGCTAAGGGCCGAACTCTGTCATCTGTGGCGGGGGCAACTCGTCCAACATCTGATCGTGCACGCGAAGGTTTATTTTCATCTTTGATCTCAGAGTTTGGCGATTTCTTAGGGCTAAATTTTTTGGATCTTTTTGCGGGGTCAGGTGCGATTGGACTCGAGGCGCTCTCGCGAGGTGCCAACATCGTGCATAGCGTGGAGAAGGATGAAAGTGCGTGTCGCACCATTACAACTAATGCAACTCTAGTCAAAGCCAGCAAAGCCGTTGGTGATTTTCATTTGTATTCGATGTCTGCACAGAAATTCCTCGAAGGGTCAGCGCCGACGAGTTATCACATTATTTATATTGATCCTCCCTATGATTTTCCCGATGGCGATCTTTACAAATGCCTTGAGCAATTACACAACGGTGGATTTGTGCACGAGGATGCGGTGATCGCAGTTGAGCGCCCAAGCAAGAGGTCGGCGTTTTCTTGGCCGGCAGGCTTTGAGGCACTTCGAGAGCGAAATTACGGACAAGCGGTGATTTATTACGGAAACCCCGCGCAGAATGGATAACCCGTCGAATCATTGCTAGCGTTTGCGATGTGAACAGCGCTGTGTGTCCTGGATCTTTTGACCCAATGACTTTTGGACATCTCGACATCATTGAGCGCGCAAGTAAGCATTTTGATCAAGTGATCGTTGCAGTTCTGGAAAACCGAACTAAATCTTCTCTTTTTACCGTTGAAGAGCGAATTGCCCAGATCAGCGAAAATACAAAGAAATTTCCTAATGTAGTCGTGGCTTCCTGGCATGGATTGCTTGTGGATTATTGCAAGACCAACAAAATTAAAACTATCGTTAAAGGCCTTCGTGCAGTAACTGACTTTGATTACGAATTGCAGATGGCCCAAGTCAACTTGCAAGCTGCAGGTATTGAGACGATGTTTATGGCAACAGCCCCGTCGCATTCATTTTTATCATCATCTCTCGTTAAAGAGCTTGCGCATTATGGTGGAGATGTTTCCACGATGGTGCCGGCCAATATTGATCAAGCGCTACGCAATGCAAGTAAAGGGAAGTGACTTATGGAATCCGTCGAGAAACTCATCACTGCGATCACAATTGTTGAAGAGGCAAGAAGCGTTCCGCTGTCGGCCTCATGCGTAGTTCACCGAGGTGAGCTACTTGAAATTCTTGACGGAGCACGCAGCGCGCTTCCTCACGACTTAGCAGAAGCTCAAAATGTTATTGCGGGAAGAGATGCAATTGTTGCTCAAGGTCAAGACAGTGCAGAAAATCTTGTTGCATTAGCTCGTGAGGAAGTCGCTCGAATGGTTGAGCAAACTTCGATCGTTCAAGCTGCCCGAGATGAAGCGCAAAGAATTATGGATGAAGTCCGAGAGACCGCAGATCGCGAGCGCGATGAGGTCGAGGCCTATATCGATTCACGGTTGGCCACTCTTGAAGTCATCTTGAATAAGACCAGTGATGCAGTCGCACGCGGCCGTGAACGCTTAGCTGGAGCGCATGACAATGATGCGCTTTCAGAGCTTTCAGCCGATAAGTAAGTCGAGTAGTACTCACATGGCTCGACCATCAGATGTATTTCTTTTTAACTCACATGACTTGCCGCGACGACCGGGGGAGATGAAGGAATATTCCTTCGATATCACTATCCCCGAACGCGTGGGCATCGATGTGATTGCGGTTTTACCCGGTGAAGATATTCATTGCGAGATGCGTTTGGAATCAGTTTCACAAGGGGTATTAGTCAGTGCGGAAATTTCTGCCATTGCAGATGGTGAATGCATGCGCTGTCTTGAACCAATCGAATTAGATATCAATCGCCACATTCAAGAGCTTTATCGATACGAACCACAAAAAGCTCACACCAAAGCAGAGCGTAAGCGGGCTCGCGAAGAAGAGGATGATCTCGATGAAGATGATGATTTGATGATGGATGGTGACATCATCAATTTGGAAACCCCGATACGCGATGCAATCGTCTTGGATCTTCCAATTAATCCGTTATGCGCGCTAGATTGCCAAGGGCTTTGCCCTGGGTGCGGGGTGAAGTTCAGCGCGCTTGCCCCCGATCATGCTCATGAACTCATCGATCCACGTTGGGCAGGGCTCCAAGGGTTGAGCGCGCCTGAAGATGGCGGCCCTGCTTAGCCGATTTTAAGAATTGGCCTCTTTAGTGGATACTTACCCCCTGATGAATTTCAGAAGAAATTTCACCATCGAGTAAGGACGCATCCAGTGCCAGTACCAAAGCGAAAAATGTCGCGTTCAAAGACGCGCTCACGTCGTAGCCAGTGGAAAACAACTGCTGCCGCACTAGCTGCATGCCCACAATGCCAGCAACCAAAATTGCAACACACTGCTTGCCCAACATGTGGCATGTACAACCGCCGTCAGGTAATCGAGGTCTGATCTGTACTCTTCGCTAGCAAAACAGTTAGGGGTTGAGTTTGACTCACAACTGCTCGAGTTAGCATTGACGCATCGCTCGCACGCGTACGAATCTGGATCTACCGAAACAAATGAACGCCTCGAATTTTTGGGTGATTCTGTTTTAGGTTTAATCGTTACTGAAGAGCTCTATCGCCGCTACCCAGATTTAGATGAAAGCCGCCTTTCTCCGCTGCGCTCGGGTGTTGTAAATATGCGCGCACTTGCTGATATTGCTCGTACTCTCAAATTGGGCGAATACATTCGCTTGGGCAAAGGTGAAGAAGTTACGGGCGGGCGAGATAAAAATTCACTGCTGGCAGATGCGTTAGAAGCATTGATTGGCGCGATTTATCTTGAAACGGGAATTGAAAAGACAACAAAAATTGTCACAGATCTGATCCATGACACCCTCGAATCCGCGCTGGCTCGCGGGGCTGGACTCGATGGAAAAACTGCTCTTCAAGAGTTAGTTGCGGCTCAAGGAAAAGGTGCACCCGAATATGTGGTCACCGAGTCTGGTCCAGACCATGACAAGAGTTTTGTTGCAGTAGCAATGGTGGCTGGGCAGGCTTTAGCCCAGGGAGAAGGAAAGTCCAAGCGCGAAGCCGAACAATTCGCCGCCCGCAACGCCTTTGATATTTTGAGCGTGACATCTACCGACTGACCCCTGCGGTAGGTTTGCCCCGTGTATTTGAAGAGCATCACGCTCAAGGGCTTTAAGTCCTTCGCCTCTGCCACCACGCTGCGCCTTGAACGAGGCATCACGTGCGTGGTTGGACCTAACGGTTCAGGTAAGTCAAACGTGGTTGATGCCCTGTCTTGGGTTATGGGTGAGCAAGGCGCAAAAACTTTGCGCGGTGGAAAAATGGAAGATGTTATTTTCGCCGGAACAAGTGGGCGCGCACCGCTGGGTCGCGCTGAAGTATCAGTCACCATCGATAACACTGATGGGGCACTGCCTATTGATTACACCGAAGTAACTATTTCTCGCATACTTTTTCGTAACGGTACAAGTGAATACCAAATTAACGGGGATGCATCTCGACTCCTAGATATTCAAGAGCTGCTCAGTGATAGTGGTATTGGCCGCGAAATGCACGTCATCGTCGGACAAGGCCAACTCGATGCGATTTTGATGGCGAACCCACAAGAGCGTCGCGGGTTTATCGAAGAAGCAGCCGGAGTTCTCAAGCATCGCAAACGCAAAGAAAAAGCAATCCGCAAGTTAGATTCCATGCAGGCCAACTTGGCGCGTATCCAAGACCTTACCGTTGAACTTCGACGCCAATTGCGCCCATTGGGGAAGCAAGCAGAAGTTGCGAAAAAAGCTGCGACGATTCAAGCCGACTTGCGCGATGCGAAACTACGTTTGCTCGCAGATGACCTTATTTCTTTAACTAAAACTCTTAACGCAGAAGTTGCTGACGAGACGGCTCTACGCGAACGCCGCGCAATTGTGGAATCTGACTTGGATCGCGCTCGCGCACGCGAAGCTGAACTTGATGCTCAAAGTGCTATTGATAATCCTCTTTTAGTTCAAGCACAGGACATGTATCACCGACTTAACTCGCTACGCGAAAAATTCCGTGGGACTGCATCCTTAGCACAGGAGCGCTCACGCTTTTTGGCCGAAGAAGCCGAAGAAGCGCGCACTGCCGGACGTGACCCAGAAAGTCTGGATCGTGAAGCCCAAATATTGCGTCAAGAAGAAAATGCGTTGCGAGAAGCTGTGGTCAATTCGCGTACACACTTACAAGCGGCAACAACTGCACTTGCAACTGCAGAGGCAGAACTCAAATTAGAAGAAGATCGTGTTGCAGCAGCGCTGCGTGCATTGGCTGATCAACGTGAAGGTACTGCGCGCCAAGAGGGCCATATCAAATCACTTGCAGCACGCCTTGATGCAATTGCTGAAGAAATTTCACGACTAACTAAAGCGCGCGATGAAGCTCAAAATCGCGCAGATACTGCCCAGCGAGAATATTCAACTTTCGAACTCGATATTGCCAGTGCCGACTCTGGAGAACTTGGTTTGGACGCACATTTTGAAAGTGCTAAGAGGAACCTTGATGCCAGCAAAACTCATTTAGCGGCCCTAGTTGATGCAGAACGAACGGCAGATCGTGAGCGCAACGGTCTTGAATCCAAAGTTGAAGCTATGCGCCTGACATCTCAATCTCGCGATGGTGCAGCAGCTCTTTTGCGCGATCCCCGCGGAGTTCAAATTCTTGGAAGCATCGCATCACTTCTGGAAATTGATAATGGATGGGAAAGTGCAGCAGCGGCTGCATTGGGTTCCCTGGCCGATGCAGTGGTTGTGCAAGATCTTTCCAATGCGGTCACCGCGTTAACAACGTTAAGAAATGAAAATTTAGGTCAAGCAGATTTCCTTGTTGTTCGCTCTGAAAGCAGTGCAGCCCAGGGTTCGATTCCTTCGGGATTAGCACCACTGACATCTCACGTTCGCTCCTCTCAGATCGATGCCTTACTTCGCGAACTTCTCGCCACGACTGTGGTTGCAGATGATGCACGCGCGGCCGAATCTATTATTCGCTCCCATTCACACCTGACAGTGGTCACTCGCGATGGCGATGTTTTCACGAAGTCACGTGCCCGTGGTGGCTCTAAGTCATCATCCTCACTTATTGAAATTAAGGCCCTGATCGAAGAACTCGAAGCCAAAGTAACGACTGTCACGCACAACTGTGATCGTTTGCGCTTTGAAATCAGCACCGCAGAAACAGAACTCAACGCGCGGCAAAGTGAGTTTGATATTGCTCTATCTAAACTTAATGAGTCGGATGCTCGCATTGCGGCTTTGACTGAGCAGTTGGCAGTCTCGGGCCAACATGCAAAATCTGCACGAGCCGAAGTTGAACGCTTAGATGCTGCGATAGCTGAAGCTAGTGCTGCAAAGAATCGCGATGAGAGCGAACTTGCGATTGCGCAAGAGCAACTCCAACATCATGGCAGCGTCGAGGAACCAAGTCACTCACGCGCTGACATTATTCGCGCTGAGGTTTCCACAGCTCGCACTACTGAAGTTGAGGCACGTTTAGCCGTGCGCACGAGTGAGGAGCGCGTTGATTCACTGGCTGCTCGTGCTAAAGCCCTAGAAGATGCTGCAACTGCAGAACGCGAAGCTTCAGAACGCGCAGTAAATCGTCGAGGTGCTCGCGCACAGGGTGCCATTGTTTCTCAAGCGATTGCTGAATCAGCGTATGAGGCACTCATTCACATTGAACGCTCTATCGCTAAAGCTGCAACAGAACGTGGGCGGCTCGAGGAGGCTCGCTCCTCTCGTGAAGGTGAAACTTTAACTATCCGCGCCCGCGCCCGTGAACTTGCCGTTGAAATGGAACAGCTGACATCCAGTGTTCATCAAGATGAGATTGCTCGCGCAGAACAGCGCATGCGCATCGAACAACTCGAATCTAAGGCAGTGGAAGAACTTGGCGTAGATATTGCAACACTGGTTGCTGAGTACGGTCCGGAAAATGACGTTCCAACCTTTATCGAAACCGAAGACGGTCAAATTGTGGCCACCGAACTTATTCCTTATCGCCGCGACCAACAAGAAAAGCGACTTGCAAATACAGAACGCTCGCTAGCGCTGCTTGGAAAAATTAACCCATTAGCTCTTGAGGAGTACAGCTCCCTGGAAGAGAGACTTCGCTATTTGGCCGAACAACTAGAGGATCTCAAGCGGACGAAGAAAGATTTACTCGACATTATTAAGGAAGTAGATGATCGAGTGCAACAAATCTTTATGGAAGCCTATGAAGATACTTCGCGTCACTTTGAAGAGATTTTTGCACGCCTCTTCCCTGGTGGCGATGGTCGCCTGATTTTGACCGAGCCCGATGATTTGATGAATACTGGCGTGGATGTAGAAGCGCGTCCACCAGGAAAGCGTGTGAAGCGTCTTTCACTCCTTTCAGGTGGCGAGAAATCCTTGACTGCAGGTGCTCTGCTTGTGGCAATCTTTAAAGCACGTCCTTCGCCTTTCTATGTTTTGGATGAAGTAGAAGCAGCACTTGATGATGTTAACTTAGGACGTTTACTCGGTGTGCTTGAAGAACTTCGTGAAAGTTCACAATTAATCATTATCACTCACCAAAAACGCACCATGGAAATTGCCGATGCACTTTATGGCGTGACAATGCGTGGAGATGGCGTAACTGAAGTTATTTCACAGCGCCTTCGCGACGCCGACACTGCCTAACTCTTAAGCGGTAATTCGATGGGACTATTTGGCAAAATCATCGCCAAAATTAAGGGAACCGCTGATGCATCTACTGCAGACTGGGATGAATTAGAAGTTGCCTTACTCGAGGCAGACCTTGGCCCCACTCTTTCATCCGAAGTCACTGCTGCTGCACGTGCTGCACGTGCTGAAAATGCGGCAGATGCTATTTCCCAAATATTAAGAGCATCACTATCTTCCAAGAGCCGAGAGATCCTTCGAACAGATTCTGGCCCTTGCGCAATCCTCATTGTTGGAGTTAATGGCACTGGCAAAACTACATCGGCAGCAAAACTTGCTCATTATTTTGCCAAGCAGGATGCAAAAGTGTTGTTGGTCGCTGCTGACACTTTCCGTGCGGCTGCAGTAGAACAATTGCGTACATGGGGTGAGCGACTAGATATTGACGTTGCCTTCGGTGGAGATAAAGCCGATCCTGCTTCGGTGGTATTTGATGGCGCCCAACAAAGTATGGCGCGCCAAGATGATTTTCTGATCATTGATACTGCAGGGCGGTTACACACCAAAGATGACTTGGTTGCCGAACTTGGCAAAGTTAAACGTGTTGTTGAGAAAGTGATGCCAGTGCGCGAAATTCTTTTAGTCCTTGATGCCACGACGGGGCAAAATGGTTTAGCCCAGGGCAAAGTTTTTGCCCAAGCCGTCGATGTAACTGGGATCATCATCACCAAGTTAGATGGAAGTGCCAAAGGAGGCATTGCCTTAGCCATAGAAAAGGCTCTGGATATCCCAGTGAAGTTTGTTGGCACGGGGGAATCCATCAAGGATTTCGCACCTTTTGATCCAGATATTTACATCCAGGGACTTTTGTAACTCGCCCGTAACATACTGGGCTGAAATTCGTAACGCAGATCGGCCATATTTGCCCCATCTCAACGGCGAGTAGATCTAGTGAAACCGCGTGAAAAATGATCCCAACTCTTCCTGATTCTGGCGACACTGCATGGATGTTGGCCAGTACCGCACTCGTACTTCTGATGACACCGGGGCTGGCCTTCTTTTATGGCGGCATGGTTCGTACAAAGAGTGTTCTCAACATGATGATGATGTCCATGATCACCATTGGAATCGTCAGCGTGCTCTGGGTCCTCTATGGATTTGAATTAGCTTTTGGATCTGATGCTAAATCTGCCTGGTATGGCTCATTATCATTTTCGGGCCTAGGTGGAATGGTCAATGACCTGACTAACAATGGCGGCATTTATCCGATACCAGTTCTAGTCTTTGCAGCATTTCAACTGATGTTTGCAATTATCACTCCTGCATTAATATCCGGAGCAATTGCAGATCGCACAAAGTTCAGCGCATGGGCACTCTTTGTAACAATTTGGGTGAGCGTTGTCTATTTCCCTGTTGCACACTGGGTCTTTGCATTCGGTAACAAAGTTGGAGACACATTGACTGGCGTTGGTTTCCTTGCGAGCAAAGGATTAGAAGATTTTGCTGGGGGAACTGCAGTCCACATTAATGCCGGTGCTGCTGGATTAGCACTTGCACTCATCCTCGGTAAGCGTGTGGGATGGCGTAGAGAATCTATGCGACCACACTCACTCCCGTTGGTTTTACTAGGTTCAGGTCTTCTTTGGTTTGGTTGGTTTGGTTTCAATGCTGGTTCCGCCCTTGCTGCAAATGGCATCGCTGGTCTAGCACTCTTGAACACTCAAGTGGCAACAGCTGGTGCACTACTTGGCTGGATTGCTGTTGAAAAGATTCGCGATGGACATCCGACATCCCTCGGTGCTGCATCAGGTGCAGTAGCTGGACTTGTCGCAATCACACCCGCATGTGCATTTGTTGCGCCATGGGCTGCAGTCGTCATTGGAATCATTGCCGGTGGACTCTGCGCGATGGCAGTAGGGCTTAAATGGAAGTTCGGATTTGATGACTCACTTGATGTCGTTGGCGTTCACTTAATAGGGGGCCTTTGGGGATGCCTATCAATTGGCATTTTTGGAACTCATGTCGTTAATGCCGTTGGTCTTGATGGATTGCTTTACGGCGGAGGAATATCTCTTTTAGCTAAGCAAGCATTTGGTGCTTTCTTCGTCCTGGGTTACTCCTTCATCGCCACATTTATTATTGGCTTGATCATCGATAAAACGATGGGCTTTCGAGTCAAGCGTGATGCTGAAGTTGAAGGCATCGATCTTAATGAACATGCAGAATCCGCTTACGAAATGGCCGGATCATCACGAGGAGGTTCATCACTATGAAACTTATTACTGCAATCTTGAAACCGTTTAAGCTCGATGATGTAAAAAATGCCTTACAAAGTCACGGTGTTACCGGAATGACAGTGTCAGAGGCGAGTGGCTTTGGTCGCCAAGGTGGACACACTGAGGTTTACCGCGGCGCTGAATACACGGTAGATCTGATTCCAAAGATTCGCTTGGAAGTTCTTGTTGATGATGCCGAAGCAGAATCTGTGATTGATGTGATCGTTAAGGCGGCCTCAACAGGCTCTATCGGTGATGGCAAAGTTTGGTCGACTCCGGTGGATCACGTCGTTCGTGTTCGCACTGGCGAGCGTGGAGTCGATGCCATTTAGTAGGTCAGTGCGCCAGAACCGCGCGCGCGAAAGTGACCGTCAACTCACCCACCTATTTGCTCAAGCAAATTTAAAGGATTCATCCGGCATAGCACTAGCTGCGGTCGGAGGATATGGACGCGGAGAGTTATCTCCGGGTTCAGACCTAGACATCATCTTTGTGCATGATGGAAAACGTTCCGAAGAGGTACTACTGGAATTAGTAAATGCAATCCTGTATCCCATCTGGGATGGCGCAACTGGCGCAATTGATATTCCTCGAAGTGTTGATTATTCGGTAAGAACACGTAAAGAAACGCGCGAAACCGCCAACAGCGACCTTAAAGTAGCGATGGGGCTTTTAGATATCCGCTATATCTGCGGAGATCCAGAACTATTCACTGATGTGCGCGATGACTCTTTAGCTCAATGGCGCAAATCAGGAATGAAACGTTTTTCAGAATTGCGCCAACTCTTGGATCAACGTCATGAGCGCACCGGAGAACTCGCCTACCTTTTGGAACCGGATTTGAAAGAAGCACGCGGTGGACTTCGAGACATTACCGCTCTTCGTGCTATCGGCGCTACAGGAGCAGTTGATGTGGCAATGGAGCGTATTGCCCATGCAGAAAATGTACTGAGTGATATTCGTGAAGCATTACATGTCACGAGTGCACGAGGAAAAGATCGGCTGCTCTTTCAAGAACAAGACAAAGTTGCTGCAGCATTGGGTTACGTTGATGCTGATTCTCTAATGAGTGATGTCGCACAATCTGCCCGTGCTGTTGACTATTTGATGGTGATGACATGGCGAAGTATCAACAAAGATAAGGTGCGTGCACTGACTGAATTAGATGAGCCTTTATTGAGGCTGCATGCAGGGGCTCGCGCCAATACTTGGACCCGACAGACCAGAGAAGATTTCATCACTCTCATCGGTGCAGGCACGGCAATGGTTGCGCTGTGGGAAGAGCTAGATCAAGAGGGAGAAATTGCATCTTGGTTACCAGAATGGAGTGCTGTTCGATCACTTCCACAGCGAAATTATCTCCATCGCCATACCGTGGATCGCCACATGGTAGAAACCGCAGTTCATGCTGCGGCCTTGATTCGCAAAGTTCACCGTCCTGATTTACTGCTCACTGCTGCACTTTTTCACGATCTTGGTAAAGGAAGCTTAGAAGATCATTCAGATCGGGGAGCTCGCCTTATTGCTCCTCTTGTTGAGCGTATGGGCTTTGGCAAAGAAGATGTTGCAACGATTCAATTGTTAGTGCAACATCATCTACTTTTATCAGCTACCGCGACGCGTCGGGATTTAGATGATCCAGCAACAATTTCATCCGTACTTGGCGTGATTCCAGATCTACAAACTTTGGAGTTACTCCATGCTTTGAGCATTGCAGATGGAGAAGCCGCAGGTGCTGGCGCATGGAGTGATTGGAAAGCCGGACTTGTTGCCGATCTTGTCCGACGAGTGCGAGCAACGATGAGTGGTACGACTTTAGCTGCCCAACCAGTACTCGATGCGCAACAAGAAATTTTTGCCCAAGAAGGCGCTTTACGTGTGAGTGTTGCAGAAGCAGATGGTGTCTATGCAATTGACATAGTCTCTCCTGATAAGCCTGGGCTACTTTCAATCGTCGCAGGAGTTCTTAATCTTTCGCGCCTTGATGTCCGGGCGGCACGAACCAAGACGCACGGCCCCTCTGCTGTAATGCAATGGATCGTTTCGCCAGATCTTCATGCACCAGCACCTGATGCACAAAAACTACATAAAGATATTGACCAAGCACTCGGTGGGGCAATTAATTTAGAGCAACGCATTCAAGAACGTATCGATACCTACGCAAAGATGACGGCAATTCCAGTTCCTGCGCCAGTTGTAGATACTTTCTTAGATGCCTCAGCAGATGCGACCGTGATCGAAGTTCGCAGTCACGATCGGCCTGCCCTGCTGTTTCGTATCGGTGAAGCAATCACACGTTGTCGTGTCGATATCCGCGCCGCGATAGTGACAACGCTAGGGGCCGAGGCAATTGATACCCTTTATGTAACTGAGATTGGTGGGGGAGTTCTCACACCCGCCAGGGCAGATGAAGTGGCGCAAAGTCTGGCTGCTGCACTTCGATAAGGTAGGCCCATGTTTGATTCCTTGACGCAACGCTTAGGCGGGGCTCTTTCTTCCTTGCGATCGCGAGGCAAGATTTCAAGCAGTGACATCGATACTACCTGTGCCGAGATTCATCAAGCACTTTTAGAAGCCGACGTTGCACTTGCTGTAGTAAATGAATTTATTGAACTCATTCGCACTCGCAGCCTTGCCGCTCTTCCGCAGTTTCAATCGGGCACCAATCAAGCGCAAGCCGTCTTTGAAATCATCAACGCAGCACTTATCGAAATTCTTGGCCAACAAGCGCGTCGAGTGCGGTTTGCTAAAAATCCTCCCACAGTGATCATGTTGGCCGGTCTACAAGGCGCGGGTAAGACAACTCTTGCAGGAAAGTTGGCAAAGTTCTTTGCAGATCAAGGCAATACACCCATTCTTGTTGCATCTGATTTACAACGCCCCAATGCTGTTACTCAGTTACAGGTTGTGGGCGAAAGTATAGGCGTCCCAGTTTTTGCACCAGAAGCGGGCAACGGACGCGGTGATGCAGTCAAAGTGGCCCGTGATGGAATTGCTTTTGCTAAATCCAAACAGCACAACATGGTCATCGTAGATACTGCCGGTCGTTTAGGCGTGGATGCCACATTGATGGCTGAAGCGATCGCTATTCGTGATGCTGTTAACCCCGATGAAATTCTCTTTGTCGTAGATGCCATGGTTGGTCAAGATGCTGTCCGCACCGCGCAAGCATTCCTAGATGGTGTTGGTTTTGACGGAGTTGTTTTAACAAAGATGGATGGAGATGCTCGCGGAGGAGCAGCGCTTTCGATTGCCCACCTGACCAAGCGCCCGATTATGTTTGTTTCAACGGGTGAAAAATTATCTGATTTCGACATTTTCTACCCAGAACGGATGGCTTCTCGAATTTTGGGAATGGGTGATGTTGCAACACTTGCAGAACAAGCCAAGAAAGCCCTCGATAGTGACTCTGCTGCAAAGCTGGAATCTAAGTTTGCACGTGGGGAAGATTTCACTTTGGAGGATTTTCTTGAACAACTGCAGGCTATGTCCAAGATGGGTTCGATGAGCAAGATGTTAGGAATGTTGCCCGGTGGTGCGGCGATGAAAAAGCAGATCGCAAACTTAGATGATGGCGAGATCGTGCGCACGCAAGCAATTGTGCAATCTATGACGCCAC
The DNA here is from genome assembly GCA_903822425.1 of uncultured Actinomycetes bacterium. Taxonomy (GTDB): domain Bacteria; phylum Actinomycetota; class Actinomycetes; order Nanopelagicales; family Nanopelagicaceae; genus QYPT01. Next base: position 66,577 of record CAIJOY010000029.1, read on the forward strand.
TTGAGCGACGCGATCCTAAAGTTCTCAATGGCTCTCGCAGAATACGTATTGCCAAGGGAGCTGGTCGCGCTGTTTCGGAAGTGAATTCGTTAGTTGAGAGATTCGGGCAAGCGCAAAAAATGATGCGCACGATGAGAAATGGTGGAACTCCCGCAGGCATGCCACCGGGTTTGCCACCGGGTTTGCCACCAGGAATGGGCATGGGTGCAGGTGCGCCCAAGTCAGGCAAACTCATCCAGAAGAAGAAGTCCAAATCAGGCAATCCTGCAAAAAGAGCGCTCGATGAGCGCGGATAGCGTTGGCCAATTTCACCTTTAGCCCCCTAGATGGCAAGATAAGCAATCTGTTCGGGGCCCTCTACCCCCAAACAACTCATATTCGACAGTTGGACTCATCTGACCGCGCACCCCGCTGCGATCACTGAGATCGACGAATACCACTTACAGGAGCACACGCACTTGGCTACAAAAATTCGTTTAATGCGCATGGGCAAGATTCGCACGCCGTACTACCGCATCGTCGTTACCGATTCTCGCAAAGCGCGCAATGGTCTATCCATTGAAGAAATTGGTCGTTACTCACCAGGACAAGAGCCATCTCTGATCGAAGTTAACGGAGAACGCGCTCGCTACTGGCTCGGTGTCGGTGCACTTCCAACAGCCGCTGTAGAGGCGTTGTTGAAGATCACAGGAGATTGGCAAAAACATAAGGGTCTTCCAGGAACTGAAGGCACACTTCGTGTTGCAGCACCTCGCGTTCACAAGAGCGTTGCATACGAGGCAGCTGTCAAACAAGCAATGGATGAGCCAAAAGAAGGTGCAACAACTCTGAAGAAGAAAGCACAAGAAAAACTTGCTGCTAAATCTGCTCCAGCTGTTGAAGAAGCACCTGTCGCTGAGGCAGTTGTAGAGACACCTGCAGAAGCAGCGCCAGAAGTTGTTGCCGAAGCCGTCGCTGAAGAAGCAAGCGCCGAATAACAATGATGGATGAAGCTCTAGAACATTTAGTCAAAGGGATTGTTGATAATCCTGATGATGTAGTGATCACAGAAAAAACTCATCGTCGTGGAACAACGCTAGAGGTTCGCGTTAACCCTGAAGATATCGGCAAAGTAATTGGTCGCAATGGTCGCACCGCTAAAGCGTTGCGCACGGTTATGAGCGCACTTGCCGGACGAAGTGTTCGCGTTGATTTGGTGGAAACGGATGAAGGGCGATAAGTCCCTTGGACGTTCGCCCCGAATGAAAAGTTACTAAACATGCGTTTGCTCGTGGGACGGATAGGTCGTGCTCACGGAATTAACGGCGAAGCAACAATCGAAGTTCGGACCGATGAGCCAGAGAATCGCTTTGCTATTGGCAATCATGTGCAAAGAGATGACCTTCCTGATTTATTGATCACATCCCATCGGTGGCACAACGGGATCCTGCTGCTTGGTTTTGATGGCTGTACTGATCGAAATGGAATCGAAACGTTGCGTGACACTTTGATCTACTGCGAAGTAGATATCGATGCACAAGGCGATGGAGAAGATGATTATCACGTCCTGCAATTAATTGGCTGTACGGCATTTCTAGAATCTGGCGAAAAAATAGGTGAAGTTACTGATGTCATCAATTTGCCAGGCCAAGATTTGCTAGCGATAGCAAGCAAAGACGGGGAAGTTTTGATCCCCTTTGTTCGCCAATTAGTTCCAGTGGTAGATATTAAAGCTCGACGTATGGTCGTCATACCTCCACACATTCAGGAGCCAGCATGAAGATAGATACGATTACGATTTTTCCTGAATATTTTGCGCCACTACAACTTTCCCTTATTGGCAAAGCGCAAGAGCGTGGAATTGTTGAGGTAGGGATTCATGATTTGCGTTCTTACACAAGCGATAACCACCACAGCGTAGATGACACTCCTTATGGCGGTGGCGCCGGTATGGTAATGAAGCCGGAAATTTGGGGCGCAGCTCTTGATCCGTTAATGACTAAAGAAAGCGATCTGATTATCTTGACTCCTGCTGGGAGAAAATTTGATCAACCTATGGCTCACGAATTAGCTCAAGCAACGCATTTGGTATTTGCTTGCGGTCGCTATGAAGGCATCGACGCACGAGTTGGCCAACATTATGCGGCAAAGGGTTTTCGCGTACACGAAGTCAGTATTGGTGACTACGTATTAGGTGGCGGCGAAGTTGCAAGTCTTGTCATGATTGAAGCAATTGCACGTTTACTTCCAGGAGTTTTGGGCAACCCAGAATCTTTGGTAGAGGAATCACATGTGCAAGAAGGTTTCTTGGAATATCCCAACTACACAAAACCTCCAACATGGCGTGATATCGCAGTTCCAGAGATTTTGCTCAGCGGAAATCATGCAGCCATCGCTCAATGGCGCGCAGAGCAGGCGCGCATTCGAGCCAGCGAAGGCCTATAACTCGCGCCTAGTGCTAACACTCAAGTAAAGTCCTGCTATGGCCCCCATTGATCCAGCGATACAAGCTCGGTTAATTCGTGATCTAGAACCAGTAGTCGCTGTTGAATTAGAGCGCCATCTTTCGGTTCAAAAGAATTGGTATCCCCACGAATATGTCCCATGGAGTGAAGGTCGAGATTTTGCTGGTCCTCTTAATGGTGATGCCTGGGAGGCCAAAGATTCGCGCTTAACTGCGATTGCCCAAGATTCCCTAGTACTGAATTTGATGACCGAAGATAATTTGCCCAGCTATCACACTGAAATTGCGATAGCGATGGGACGAGATGGTGCATGGGGCAACTGGATTGAACGGTGGACTGCCGAGGAAAATCGTCACGGCATTGTGATGCGCGATTATTTGATGGCCACGCGCGGAGTAGATCCGTATGAACTGGAAGATTTACGTATGGCACATATGTCTTTGGGTTATCAAACTCCTTATGAGACTGACATGCTCCATACCGTTGCCTATGTTTCATTCCAAGAACTAGCGACCCGAATATCCCATCGAAACACGGGAAGAATTTCTGATGATCCCATTTGTGAGGGAATGTTGCAGCGTATTTCAATGGATGAAAATCTTCACATGATTTTTTATCGTAATTTATTGGGAAATGCAATCGATCTTGAACCCAACGCTGCAATGCGAGCGATCACTGACGTTGTAACAAACTTTGCAATGCCAGGTGTGGGAATGCCCGGCTTCGGACGCAAAGCAGTACAAATTGCATTAGCTGGAATCTATGACATGCCTCAACATTTAGAAGAGGTTATCGCACCAGTACTTCGAGCATGGAATGTTTTCGATCGCGAAGATTTAACGGGCGATGGCCAAGCAGCTCGTAATGAATTAGCAGAGTTCTTGGCACAGGCAAATATTGATGCCGCTCGATTTGGAGAAAAGCGCGAAGCGCACTTTGAAAAATTGATTGCTCGCGGACAAGAACCAATTCGATTGGCGAAGTAATATTTGATTATGGCCAACAAACGTGTGCTCTTCATTGAACACGATCACGTTAGTTTGGGTGGACCGGTCTGGGAGCAATTTAAAAATCGTGGATATGAGATTGTGCGATTTCTTATCGTCGCCGAAGAGCATTACAACACACCCAATGTCACAGTGATATGGCCCAACGTGCTCGAATTTGATGCAGTAGTTGTCATGGGGGCACCATGGGGAGTTTGGGAAGATGAACGTATCGGTAATTGGTTGTTGCCTGAACTAGCCCTTGTTCGCGAAGTCCATAATTCTGGGATCCCTATTCTTGGCATTTGTTTTGGTGGTCAATTGATGGCTCGCGCACTTGGTGGTTCAGTTGCTCGCGCACCACAGTACGAATTAGGTTGGCATAGCATTGAAAGTGACGACCCATCATTAATCGCACAAGGCCCATGGTTCCAGTATCACTATGACCGATGGCAACTACCTCCAGACGCCATAGAAGTTGCTCGGACAAAACTTTCTTCCCAAAGTTTTATATGTGGAAGAACTCTTGCACTTCAATTTCATCCAGAGATTGATCCAACAGTTTTGGATGCATGGCTTGATATGGAAGGCGGATGTGTAGACTTTGAAGAAGCTGGCGTGGACATCCATGCACTGCGTGATGAAACCAAGCGCCAAATGCCTGCGTCAAACCAACGAGCCTATGATTTAGTTGACCAATTTCTAGATCGTATTGCAACTTCCCCGATTCACAGGGTTTAGTTAGCAAGGAGTTTTTTTACCCTAGGGGAGTCGTTACTAAATCCCAACCATCAGAGTTCTTAGTATTTCTTGGCAGTAATTTCTTTGCATCTACAGTGGCAATATCTATCCGACTCAACACCGTTTTGCCTTTGTCATGCACTGCCTTGCTTAGTTTCACATTGACATCTTCGTAAAGCCAATTTCCAGCAACACAGGATGGCTCGCACGTGTTGAGTGCGTAACGTCCAGTACCGGTTGCACCGCCTGCACTCCAGTCTTCCCACTTAATTTCGCCAACTCCTACTCCGGCATCAGCACAGAATTGTGTCAATGAAGTTGGCTTGTAATCCTGGATTCCACAGTTATAGACGTAGACCTGTTGAACCACTGCACGATTGATATATGTGTAACTTCCCATTGATACAGCAATTACAGTAATCAGGCTCAGCGCGACTATGAGATAACGAGGCGTCTTCATGGAGATATTCTAATGAGTGCCTATAATTTCGTGCCCAATTTCTGAATGCATTACGTTACTCACTGATTTTGCTGACAATTGCGTAGTAGCCGTGCATGCGACTGCAAATTTTCTGAGTATCTCCATGGGCGACAAATAGGCGACAAATAGGCGAAATTATTTGAGAGGCTGCACACCCATCGCAAGGCAAACATGGTGCGCTCAGTTGGACTCGAATGTGGATTTCTTTAAACCTACTGGTCAGTAATGGGCCACCCTTACGTGCAATCTCTCACGCTCGGGTTTATTCTTTTAAAGTTCTAAGTACACACACTTTCCTCCAGCGTTGAAAGGAAGTTCATAAGTGTCAGATCACAATCAGTCCAATGCAGCAGAAGAGCATCGTCTCGGGGCTCTTGGATACAAACAGGAGCTCTCTCGCGTCCTGAGCAAATTCGACAGTTTTAGCGTTGCCTTTACCTATCTATCCCCAATGGTGGGCATCTATTCCCTCTTTGTATTAGGCGTAGGTTCAGGCGGACCTCGATATGTCTGGTTGATGCTTATCCCAGTTATTGGAATGTATTTCGTAGCAATGATTTTTGGCGAGCTTGGTAGTCATTATCCAATCTCGGGGGCTCTCTATCAGTACTCCAAATTCACTGTCAGCCGGCGTTACGGCTGGTGGGTCGGTTGGTTCTATTTGATGGCTCTTCTTGTGACTATCGCAGCTGTTGATACAGGTGTTGTTCCTTACTTAACAACATTGCTCAATAGTTGGTTCAAAATGAACCTTGATCCAGGCAATCACATGACATTGATGACTATCACACTTGCATTACTCGCAATTCAGACAACTCTGAATGTGACTGGCGCCAAGATGATGGGTCGTATTGCAAGCATCGGTTCCTATGTTGAAATCTTTGGAACATTTGGTATCGCTTTAATTTTGGCAGCTGCCGGATTTAACCATGGCTTCGGATTCTTGTTCACCACACAAGGTGCAGAAGTTGGGACTACCAATAGTCTCGGAGTGGATTTCGGTGGAAATTGGTGGACTGGTGCGGCTCTCATCGCTGTGTTGGCACACGCCTTCATTTTCTACGGATTTGAATCTGCTGGCGATGTTGCAGAAGAGACTCGGGATGCATCCAAGCAAGTACCAAAAGCAATGCGTCAAGCACTGCTTGCAGGTGCGTTCACTTCCTTCGTTCTTGTTGCTGCACTTTTGTTAGCAACACCTAGTGATCCTGCAGGATATAAGACCGCTACATCTTTTGAAGGCGGAATTCCTTACATCCTCAGCACCGCTGTTACATCATCAGTTCTTCGCGATATCTTGCTACTTGCAGTGATCTTTGCATTCTTCTCATGCGGATCATCTATTCAAGGCGCAAGCTCTCGTATGCTCTTCTCTTACGCACGTGATGGAGCAGTGCCAGCAGCCAAGACGGTATCGAAGGTTTCTCCTCGATTCCATACTCCTGTTAACGCACTACTTCTTGGCGCAATTGTTCCAATCATCTTCACGATGCTTGTGAATATCACTCCAAGTGCAGATATCAAGATTGGGTTCATTACCTACCCAGCAAAGGTTTCTGCACTTGTTTCGCTGGTCTCCTTCGGAGTCAGCGGTATCTATCTCGCATTCTTGCTAACAGTATTGGGCGCCCTCATTGCTCGTACTCGTGGCTGGAAGCCCGCCGGACACTTCACACTGGGCTCCAAGGGCATGATCATTAACGTGATCGCACTTGTTTACTTAGTCGTGATGTTTATCAACTTGGTACTACCAACAGGACTAGCAAGTCCTCGCGGAGCCCTCTTCAATCTCGACTGGGTAACTCTGGTCGTCATTGGATTCATCGCTCTTCTTGGCGCTGTGGTTTATGCCATAGCTCAACCAGGAAAGCATGAATCGGCCAATAAGTAACTAGAACCACAATTTAAAAGAGCGCGCCCACCTTTTACTGGCTTTCTTCGTAAGAAAAGATTGCTAGGTTTAAGGGGTGGGCGCGCTTTCTAATATAAAAATTGCGGATTTTTCCCGCGTTCTTGCTGGGCCATACGCAACCATGTTATTAGCAGATATGGGTGCCGAGGTAATAAAAGTAGAAAGACCCGTCCTCGGTGATGACACTCGCACCTGGGGACCTCCTTATGATGCAGCTGGAAATGCAACCTATTTTCAATCAGTCAACCGAAATAAGCGAGCCGTCACTGCAGATTTTTCAACGCAGCAAGGACGTGCTAAAGCTCTTGAAATAATTTCGACATGTGATGTTTTGGTAGAAAATTTTGCACCAGGAACTATGGAAAAATTTGGTTTGGGTTACTCAGATTTGGCTGCGAAGTTTCCTACATTGATCTTCTGTTCAATTTCTGGTTTTGGTAGTGGGGAAGTGGCTCGCACTCTGCCGGGATATGACTTACTGGTGCAGGCCATGAGTGGTCTCATGAGCATTACTGGCTCAGATGCGCAGCATCCCACCAAAGTAGGAGTTGCACTTGTCGATGTGATTGCAGGTTTGCATACATCCTTAGGAATTCTTGCTGCAATCAACCATCGCCATGTGAGCGGTCATGGACAAAAAATTGAGATCAATCTATTGAGTTCAGCACTTTCGGCGATGGTTAATCAAAGTGGCGCATATGCCGGCGCCGGAGTAACTCCAACGGCAATGGGGAATGCTCATCCCAGCATTGCTCCTTATGAAGTGTATGAAACAAAGGAAAAGAAAATTGTTATTGCGGTAGGAAATGATGCTCAGTTTGCTAAATTCTGTGTGGCAATCGGAGCAGATTTTGCGCATGATCCGCGGTTTGCAACCAATCCGGAGCGAGTCAAGAATAGAAATGTGCTCAATGAACTCTTAACCCCGCTGCTTGCCCACAAGAGTGCGGCGCAGTGGAGTGAAGTTTTAGCAAAAGTGGGAGTGCCTGCTGGACCTATCAATACGATCGCCGAAGGTGTGCAGTTTGCACAATCTTTAGGGCTTGCACCTATTGTCACAATTACTGATCCGCGAGATGGCGCAGTAAGTAAGACAATAGCCAACCCGATTACTTTTTCAGCAACCCCAGTGGAATATCACTTGGGTCCACCGTCCCTTGGTGCTGACGACTAACGAAAAGCTGAGATACCAGTAAGGGCTTCACCAATAACTAGTGAATGAATTTCATGGGTGCCTTCATATGTCAAAACTGTCTCCAAGTTCACCATGTGGCGAAATACTGAATATTCGGTCGTGATGCCGGCAGCACCCATAATCGAACGCGCATCACGGGCAATTTCAAGAGCGCTATGCACGTTATTGAATTTACCCATGCTTATTTGCTGAGGCGTGATCTTGTTGTCATCTTTAATTTTACCGATATGAAGAGCGAGCAACATTGAGGTGTTGAGTCGAGTTGCCATATTGGCAAATTTTTCCTGAGTGATCTGGTGGCGTGAAATTGGACCATCAAATTGTTCGCGAGTAGTGGCATAAGCCAAGGAGACTTCGAGACAATCGCGAGCTGCTCCAACTGCTCCGAAAATAATTCCAAACCGAGCTTCAGCAAGGCACATAAGTGGCGCGCGCAAGCTGGTGGCACCGGGGAGACGTGCGCTATCTGGCACTCGCATGTTGGTGAAAACCAGTTCGGCGGTCATCGATGCTCGAAGTGAGAGTTTATGTTTAATCAGGTTGGCACTAAATCCGGGTGTCGTAGTGGGGACACAGAATCCTCGAATGCCTTCATCTGTACGTGCCCAGATAATTGCAACATCTGCCACATTGCCGTTAGTAATCCACATTTTGTTGCCGTTGATGATCCAGTCGTTTCCATCTTTTTTGGCATTGGTTAACATTCCCGCAGGATTGGAACCATGATCTGCTTCTGTTAAACCAAAACATCCTATTGCTTCACCGGTTGCCATTTTTGGCAGCCATTCTTTTTTGGTTTCTTCACTGCCATATTCATAAATCGCAAACATCGCAAGAGATCCCTGAACTGAAACAAGGGAGCGAAGTCCAGAATCTCCAGCTTCAAGTTCCATATTTGCTAAGCCGTATGACGTGGCATCGGTCCCAGCACATCCATATCCCTGTAGGTGCATTCCTAAAAGGCCAATAGATCCAAGTTCTCGGGCAAGTTCACGCACAGGAATTTCAGCACTTTCATACCATTGCGCAATATTAGGTTTGACGCGATCGAGAACATATTTGCGGGTTACCGATTGGATCGCGCGCTGTTCTTCGTTGAGTTCGCGTTCGATATCAAGCAAGGTAAAGGGATGCGAGGTTGCCATGGTTTAAGAATAGTGAGTCTGAGTGCTAATCCACTACCGCAGCCCTACCTGGCTCGGTAGTGTGCCCTTATGCGTAACAACCACAGACTTGCAAGTCTTGGTCTTTTTCTTGTGATGTGCCTTACGTTAAATTCCCTCATCGCCCCGGCCCATGCAGACTTTTCGGTCTATTCACCGCCAATAGCACTCTCACCTTGTGCGCTAACTGGTGCAACTTCAAATTGCATTGACTCGGTTTTCGTGATCTCCAGCAGTGGTACTGAGATTCATGCCACAGTGGCAGCAGGTGAACGTGGTGTAAAAAATTACGCCGCATGGGATGGACGCAGTACTCAAAGCGCCGAACTGCCTGTCGCAAATTACGTGTGGACACTTCCTGGCGTTAACCACCCAGATAGCGGGGCCTTAACTTTTATTGATGTTCAAGTTGCACCAGATACCTGGGGTTCAATTTCTGCTTCTCCACTAGGCACGGATGAGCGCGCCATGGCACCTGTCATGCGAGTTCGATTAACTCCAGCAACGATTGATAAGCGATGTTTGATCATCAACGGTTTACGAAATGGCTACACCGAAGACAATTTAATCAAGACACCAGGTGCGAGCACCCCTGAGAATGCGCCCTTTCCATGTGAAACCAACCTGCAAAGCACCAATACTCCTTCAGAATTTATTGGCAAAGTTGCGATCTCAAACGCAACGACTTTTCTTCCACGCCCTTTGGATGCGACAACTCATGTGCGCATCACATTTAAAGTTACTGATTTCAATCCTCTTGGATGGATTGGACACTCTGGTCCCGGGTCAAGTGCCAAGATTTCCACCTCCGGAACAGTCTCGACTATTACGTTGGATCTTCGTGCCATCGACGTCGCAAGCGGTCCACTGGAATATTCCTCAGCTACTGATACCTATGTCGATCCCAATCAGGCCACGCAGGATACGTGGTCGATAGATGCTTTTGCTCCGCTCAATACTCTCCCTACGTGTTTCTCGGGAGCCTTGGCAATTTTTACTAATAGTCGCACTCTAGAACTTCCAGTATTTGACCCGATGAGCAAAGCGGTGGAACTCTCCACCACCGCTTCTCATTTGAAAACTAATGGCGAAATGAACATTGGTTTCTATCAAGCAAATATTGGCGACAAAGAAGCTAAGTGCCTATGGCAAGTAAATTCGGCAAACTTATTGGCCGGGCAGGCCGTTATTTCAATTGCTGGAGATAATCCTGCAGATAATCAAGTTGCTACATTATCAACGAGATTGACCGGCAATATTTTGAGCATCTTTGGTGGAGGCTTTCATTACAGTGCAGCCAAGATCCGGTTGACGCTCAAGCCTGGTGCAAAAACTCCAGCGAAGGCGCCTGCGCCCAAGGTAGCGGTGAAGAAAACACCTGTTAAGAAAGTTAAAAAATGAAACGAATTATTATTGCCCTAGCCTTAATTTTAGGATTTATTACCCCCACAGCCCAAGCTCGAACTCTAGCAATGCCAAAGATTTTGGATATGTGCAAAGTTGCAGCACAAGCGAATTGCATCGACAGTGTAGTTGCAATAAGTAATAGTGGAGTTGAAAGCAAAGCAACTCTGGTCAGCACACCTACGGTAGGTTTCACCATCATCGGAGATGGATCCAAACTCAATGCAATGTCTATTGCTTCGCCTCAACCTCATTTTAAGATTCCAGGCCTCATTAATTCTGACGGTGGCAACGTTGTTGAAGTGAGAGTTTTTTTTGCTGCCGATCCTTGGGTTTCCTTTGCCCCTGGAATGCCACTGAGTAATAATCCTCCAGGTTTGAATATCACGATGGCTCCGGTCAATGCCAAGAGCGACAAACCGATGGCTAACTTGAAAACTTCATGCACAAAAGGAGGCAGCAACGGTTGTGGGTTCTATGCGCCACCACTGGGTGATCAAGTGCGAATCAAAATGAATCTGCGCCTGCACCGTTGGAGCGCTCGTAGTTATCAAATTTGGGGTTCTGATATTGATGTTTCTGGATCTTCCGACCCAGCATTCTCCGTCGTTTCGATTACAGCAAGGCCGGCAAAGGGTGCAGTTCTATCTGTAACTTCCGCAGGCGCGAGTGCTAACGCCGGAAAAACTTCTGCCACTGCAATCTCAACGACGTGGGCAGTTGCTGCAGATGTCAACACTTCACCACAATGTCGCAGTGGCTTCTCTGCAGCCGGTGGCACAGAAGGCGGGTGGCATAACGGAGGCGAAATCCCGTTGAAGGGAATGCCTCGATTAGTCGGTATGCATTTTCCAGAGATCCTAGGTCTTGATGGAGCAGTGTTGCCGAGTACCTTGGAGTTTGTTATTGGCAAGAATGAAATCAACTGCATGTGGCCGGATGTATCGCTGGCAGATCTTGCAAAGAACTTGCGTCAAATAGCAACAGTCAATCAAACCACTACCGAAAGGCCGATCATTGTTGAGAATTTGGGCGATCGCCTTCACATCAAACTAGCAAGTGCAAATCTATTGCCCGGAAGTAATGATGGTTTTGCAATCGGTTTAAGCGGTGATAGCGATCCCTCCAAATGGAAACTGCCAACTACCCCTTAACCGCTCCTTGAGTAAGCCCTGCAACAATTTGGCGATTAAAAGCAACATAGAGCGCAATCATTGGCACCGTCACCATCGTTAATGCAGCAAAGAGCATTTGATAATCAGTTACATATTTAGATGAGAAGGAGAGAAGACCTGTAGGGATTGTTTTCAACGATTCATCTTGAACATAGAGCAGGGCAAGTAAGAACTCATTCCATGCACTGAGGGCAGAGAAGATTCCAACAGTGACTAAAGCAGGACGAATGATAGGAAACATCAAGAAGCGATAGGTCTGCATGTCTGTGCTTCCGTCGATGCGCGCCGCTTCGAAGAGCTCTTTTGGAAGTGAATCGATGTAGGTTTTGATGAGCCAAATTGCAAGGGGAATTCCCATGGATGCATAGGGAATGATCAGCGCCCATCTAGTGTCCTTGAGATTGAAGAGTTCGAATTCTTGATTTTGCATAATGAAATATGACTGAACAGGCAGGAGCAACCCTAGAGTGAATAGAACAATGATGGATTTGGATCCAGCAAATTTAAGACGACTTAAAGCGAAACCCGCCATTGATGCAGTTGTTAAAACGATCGCTGTTGAAGCTGCAGTTGCGATGATGCTGTTCATCGCATACTTACCGATCCCACCAATTCGCCAGGCCTGTGCAAAGACGCCGAAATGAAAAGAAGTTGGAAGAGAAAGTGGACTTTGTGAAATTTGTGCGTTTGTTTTAAAGGAGCTGTAAAACATCCAGAAAAGTGGTGCTAGTGCAAAAATCGAATAAGCGGTAACAACCAGGTGAAGAGCCCAACGTCTAATCTTCATCGCTAGTACTCCACATCTACTCGAGTACGTTTTTGCCAGATATTGAAAATTAAAGCCATACTCAAGCCAATTAGTGAAACGATAATGGCAAGGGCTGATCCATATCCGAATTCACCATCTCTAAAGACCGATTTCACCATAAATGTAGTTGGTACTTCAGTGGTGTGATACGGGCCGCCATCTGTAAGAACATAGAAAAGATCAAAACCTTGTAGCCCGCCGGTAATGCAGATCAATATAGCAATCGAGGTCACCTGGCGGATCATAGGAACTTTTATTTTGGTGAAGATATTCATCTCACCTGAGCCATCTAGGCGAGCTGATTCAATGACATCAGAGGGTAGGCGATTCAAAGCCGCAGTAAAGATCGCCATGTAAAAGCCTGAAAATACCCAACCAGAGACAAAGCAGATAGATAGAAGGGCGGTTTTAGTATCTCCTAGCCATATATGTTGCCAACTTGCGAGGCCAAAGGAGCTCAATATCGCATTGAGAATTCCGTAATCTGAGTTAAAGATCGCCCGCCATAAAACTGCGATAACGACCATCGGTAACATCACGGGGATAAAAAGTGCGATGCGATAAAAAGATGAATGCTTTAAGGAGGAGGTGAAACCTGCCAGTAGGAGTCCAAGCAGAACTTCCAGAAAGAGCGTGGCAACAATATAAATACCTACGTGGATGAATGTAGAACGGAAAATCGCATCGGCAAAGGCTCGCGTGTAGTTGGCGATTCCAGCAAAGGTGGGTGAATCAAACCCGTCCCACCTCATAAAACTCAGGACAATTGTTCCGATAAAGGGCAGGAGTACCGCAAAGGAGTAGAGCAACACTGCTGGTGCAACAAGAATAAAGACGCCAAGGCGTGAAGTTGGTTTCATGCCTTGGCGCCTTTCTTCTTAACGACGCGTGAGTTTACTGAGTGCTCACTTTTGTTTGTGCATCATCGAGTGCTTGTTGTGGCGTCTTAACTCCATCAAGTACTTCTGAGGTTGCAGTATTGAGTGCATCTGCCATCTTTAAGTCATATCCGGTGTCAGGTGGAGCAACAATTCTGGCACCCGAATTGAGTAGATCAACCATGGATTTGCTGAGTAGATCCATCATCGCAGAGTCACCAGCCTTAGCTACCGGAGTAATTCCGGCGGCAGACCATTTCGCAACCATGTCGGCTGAGAATGCGCTCTTCAAGAAATCAACTGCCTTATCTTGTTTCGCGCTCTTGGCATTGACGATATATCCAGTTGTTACCGCCATGATGCTTCCTTGATCACCAGCGCCGCCATCGATGGCTGGCAAGTTAAACCAACTCATATTCATATTTGGCGCATCTTTAATCTGGTTGCTAATGATCCAAGAGCCAATAGGCAACATCGCCGCTTTATTTTGGAAAAAGAGCGAATAGCCTTCATTGTCGGTAATGGAGTTAGCACTGGCATTGATGTAACCGGCTGCGTGTAAGTCAGCGACATATTGCAAAGCCTTTACAAACTCAGGGGAGTTCATTGGCTTTTGCTTGCTCAGCACCTGATCATAAAGAGCATCTCCTGCAACACGCGAATAGAGATGTCCAAACCAGTTACCGGCTACCCAAAGATCTTTGTTGCCGATAGAAAATGGAGTAATACCAGCAGCTTTGAGTTTCTTGCAATCATCGAGCATTTGCGCCCACGTTGTTGGAGCAGCTGTGATCCCTACTTTGGCGAAGATATCTTTGTTATACCAAATGACGTTGGTAACATCTGAAGTATAAGGAACCATGCGAATCTTGCCATCGATGGTTGTGGCTGCAAATGCGCCATCATTGAATTCTGCACCGAGTCCACTGCTGGAAACAGCGTCGGTAATATCTGCGGCATAACCGTCGGCTAATTTGTTTTGTAAACGTGCTCCAGCCCATTCGAAGTAAACATCTGGAGGATTCCCGCTGGTAAGCAAATTCTTAAGACCGATTGTTTCGTAGAGGTCATCATTTTGAACCTGGAACTGAACATCCCAGCCAGGGTTATTAGCTTTGAACGCAGTCGCCACTTCATCCCACACCGCTTGTGCATCGGATCCACCGCTGCCATAGGCAACGCGCAGGACTTTATCTGCTGTATCGGCTTTGCTGCAGGCTGTTGTTACACCCAAAGAAAGCACCATAGTGAGAATAAGTAAGGATTTTGACGTGAAGCTCTTTTTGATATTCACAAGACTCCCATTTCCTATGTTGGACTTACTTAATGGCAATTCTTATGGGCTATTTCGGCCAAAGCAAGGGTTAACGCCGAGAGCTTGGGCGAAATTATGAGTTCATACATTCCGATTACACGGGATTAGATAGCCTTCCTCCATGGCAACCCTGCATTTTGATTCCGGCGCTCTACTTCGATCGGCCTTGGAAAGTGATAGGGCCGATCTTTATCGCGTATGTCTTGAAACAGGAGATTCTGGGGCTGATGCAACGCAGATGTATGCCCTTCGCGAAATGTTGGGAGAGATCTACGTAGGTGCCTACTTAACTTTTGATCCGAGTTTCACTTTCGCACTCGTTGATGACGATGTCTCTGGTTATGTCCTGGCTGCTTTTGATACTACAACGTATGAAGAGCGCTTTGAAATCGATTGGCTACCGATGTTGCTGCGTAAGTACGCTTCTGTGGACCCAACTCAATTTACCAGTGAGGAAACAGGTTTAATCAACTTCATGAAAAATCCAGTCCGGACACCAGAGGCAATTGCCAAAGAATTTCCTAGCCAGATTCACATCGACATTGTTGAAAAGAGTCAAGGCAAAGGTTACGGAAAAGCGATGATGCAACATTTGATGAAAGAGTTAGCTTCAGCTGGTTCACCAGGTGCGCACCTACACATGTCACCCACAAACACTCGTGCCTATAATTTTTATCTGGGGTTAGGGTTTGATTTGGCCCATAAGGGCGATAATGAATGGTTGATGACTAAGAAATTTTAAAAAGCAGCTAGTCAAGAATAGGAATGCGTCGCAGATATTTAGCAAATAAAAGTGCGTTGTGAGAATCCCCGCCATCTAGATTTGAACTCAAAAAGAGATCTGGAGTGAAGCCTTCTTTAGCTAATAACCCAACTGTCTCAACAATCACGCTCTGGAGCAGGAAAGCACCGATGATTGTAGAAGTTGCACCAACAGCCGTTGGAATGCCATCGATCTTGACTGATGCATCTCCGGGCAGTCCACCATTATCCAAAACCACATCTGCAATTTGGTGAAGACGTTGTCCGGTTCCAGACCTAGCTGCAGCACTTGTTGCATGGTTAACACTGGTTAAAGCGATAACCGTGAGACCCAAAGATTGCGCGCGCTTAGCTAATTCTAGGGTTGCACCATTGCCGCCAGAATTTGAGATAACGATGAGGCAATCTCCACTAGTCATTGGATGGCTTGCAAGTAAATGATCAACTACTCCAGGTTGGCGTTCCTTGGCTGTGGCAGAGACAACTGATTTATGAAGCATCAAGTCATCGTTAACAACTAAAGAAACATTTGCTAAGCCACCTGCGCGGTAAAAGATCTCCTCGGCGAGAAGGTGTGAGTGTCCGGTGCCGAAGGTGTGAATCAATTTATCGTTTTTGATAGATGCCACAAGCGCCTTTGCAGCGCTAACTATATTGGCCCGCTGGGCTTGGCTTTGTTGTGCAAGCAGGGAAGATACTTGGTGTGCAAAAGTATCTAAAGGATTGGCACCTTCTTGCATCATGTCGTGATCATACCCGTCAACTAAAGCGGATCAAAGCTTAAAACTATGGCGTAACTGTGAAACCAGCAAAATTGAAGTCAGCGCCGTATGAGTTTTGGATGTAGATCGGTCCAGTAGTTGCACCAGACTGAACAACGGCGGTAATTTCTGTAGAGCTGACACCAGTAATGGATGCCATATCTTCAAAGTTAAGTTGAACAATTGTCACACCATCAAGGCCCACTCCAGTGATTCTAATAAGGGTTCCGATTGGACCTGATGAGGCGGAGATACTTGTAATTGAAGGAGCAGCGGTAGCAATCTTGCTCCAACTTGTTCCTCCGCCAGTGACGGTTACTCCGTGACTTGATCCACCAGAAGTAGCGTTCGAGGTTTGTGTCAGATATTGATAAAAATTGATATTGGCAGTATCGGTTGCACTTAAGTAATTCGTACTTTGAGCGCGAGTAAAAGTTATGGTGCAATATCCAGATGATGTAGTTGTGAGAGTGGATCCAGAGAGAGCGCACCCAGTTGCAGTACCACCTGAGATTGCATAGCTAATGCTGCCTGTTCCCAAACCACCGGATGCGACCAATGTGAATGGGGAGTCATACACTGCCTCTAAAGTCGAAAAGTCTAGAAACCCAGTATCTGCAATACGCTCTATTGTTAATACACCGTTTACATATGTGATTCCTGCATATTGGCTTTCATGACCACTGGCCAAAGCAGCGGCGCTAGGAATGATGGAATAGCTTCCAGCATTAACAGGGACCGAACTGCTAATAGTCTGGTCTACAGTTCTTGTTATATCAAAAGCACGTATCGGATGAACCTGCGCTGTCTGGATGGATTTATAGCTGAACCCGTAGGCGTCGTCTTCTGCGCCGACTTCATTCCACTCATATGAGACCCAATGCGAATGGACTTGATAATCAAAACCTATAGATGCTGCCTGAGATTTAATTTCGACGAATTCCTGGGCATTAGGCAGATACCAATCATGGAAACCGCCACCTGCATAGGCAGCGGCAAGATTTCCAGCATCTCCACTGTTACAACCAGCGACCATGTTTGCCGTATTTGTTTCGCCATTTCCAAGTCCGGAATAAGTTCCAACTAACGCGCTACTTCCCGCTCCAGTGCACCAATGTGCCGATGGGTCGACTGTAGTTGATGCGTCATACCAATTGGTGGGTGCAAATTCTAAGTATCGGCCCCACGCTTCAGTGATTCCGGCATCGTAGAAAACTTTTCCACCCCCAGGTCCAATGTCTCCAATTTGGCAGGAACCTCCCATCGCACAGGTATTGAGGAGGGCATATGAGTAAGTAACGGATGTGGTTGCATCACCAGCGATGAGACCTGTTGTTATAGCTGAATTTGTTAAGGAAATCCCGTTGGGAGAAAAATCAAATGAATTCGGGGAAGTGGCAGTAACTGTAAGTGCGGCAGCTAGATTAAGAGTCAGGGTGATGTCATATGTTGCAGTGGCACCTAATGAATCGGTCGCAGTTATTGTGAGGCTATAACTTCCATGTGGCACACCCACACCAACTTGAAGAATGGCTTGGTTGGTTGTTGCCGTATTCAAGGTGATTCCCGAAGTCGCTGAGGGGTCAGCGAGAGTGAAAGTCTTGTTTCCAGTGCCTAGAGTTGCAGTGATGGTGTCGTAAGCCGCAATTCCATAAGTAGTCGTGAGCGCATTCGTTGTGCCGCTTAGTGATATAGCTCCGTTGATAGTCACTGTGGTCGTTGTGTTAGTTGCCGAATAATTCGTCGAGTTAGCAGAGCTCATCAAGACAGCACATGAACCTGCTGTTGCGATAGTGATGCGACCAGTAGATGAATTCACAGAACACGCAGATGAAGAAGTGGAATACGTCGGGGTTGCACTGCCGGTGGTTGTTGCAGTGGAGGTATCCAACGTTCCACCGGAGGAATAAGTCACGCTATTGGAATTGGGATAGGCAAGGGC
>CAIJOY010000030.1 GCA_903822425.1 uncultured Actinomycetes bacterium
AAAATGCTCGTGAAGATGGTCTACATACTCAACGACTCGGCGTGGATGGTGGCCAGTAACGGCGACTGAATCCCACATTGCAATGTGCTGAACCATTTCGCAAAGACCAACTCCACCCGCATGAGGGCAAACTGGAACTCCAAACTTGGCAGCCATCAAAACGTTTGCGATGTTTTCATTCACCCCAGCGACTCTTGATGCGTCAATTTGCATGACCGAGATGGCTTTACTCTGAAGCAACTGCTTAAAGATTATTCGTGAGCTGGCCATTTCACCGGTCGCAACCGGAGTCGGTGCAACCTCCCGAGCAATACGAGCATGACCAAGAACGTCATCTGGATGTGTTGGCTCTTCGATCCAGCGCAGATTAAATTCGCGGAGCGAATTCACCCAATTAATCGCCACATCTACATCCCAGACTTGGTTGGCATCGATTGCGATTGGAAAATCTGGACCTACAAGCTCGCGTATTTTGGTTAAACGGCGGCGATCATCTGACAAGGACTTTCCACATTTGTATTTGATAAGTGCAAAACCTTCGCTGAGTGCATCTTGTGTAAGTTTGAGCATTTTTTCATCGGTGTATCCGAGCCATCCTGGTGTCGTTGTATATGCCGGGACTCCCTGAGAGAGCAGCAGGGCCTCATTTTTTGATTTGTTTTTCTCTTGTCGATCTAGAATTTCAAGAGCCTGCCCGGAATTGATTGCGTCGCTGATATAGCGAAAATCTATGGCGCCAACAATCTCTTCTGGTGACATATCGCTCAAAAACTTCCAGAGCGGCACGCCTTTATTTTTTGAGAATAGATCCCACAACGCATTTAGAACCGCGCCGGCGGCCATATGAAATACACCTTTATCCGGACCAAGCCAACGCAACTGGCTATCGGCCGAAAGTTCTTTGGCGATTGCGCCAATATTAGTAAAGGCGTCATCTAGATCTAGTCCGACAACCTTTTGCGCCAAGATATTAATAGCTGCAATTTGAACATCATTACCGCGACCGATAGTAAAGACGAGGGAATCACCGGTTATTGCGCTGTCAGTATTTAATCGAAGATAGGCAGCTGAATAATCAGGGTCAGCATTCATTGCATCTGACCCATCAAGCATCGTTGATGTGGGGAAGCGAACGTCGAAACTCTCACATGAAATAATCTTTGGCATTATCTATTTCACGAATCTTTCTAGCCCAAGTGGAATTCCTTTATTCACCCATTGGCCTTCGTAACCCACACCTGGATGGGTTGGAGCGTGCACTAGGCCTTGATTATCTACAAAGGCTTCTCGAGTAGTTGGATTTCCCCAAACTAAGGATTCGTAATATGTAGTGTTCTTTATTGCCATACATAGATGGATACTTTCAAGTCCCATGCCATGAACTTCTGCACGTAAGTGATATGCATCGGCCAAATGAGCAATTCGCATCGCGCCTGTAAATCCACCTCGAAGGAATGTACTCACACGAAGTGCAGAGGCGACACCGGTTGCAGCAAAATCACCGGCACTCATATGCGCACCGTCAGTAACTTCTCCGAGTAATAGTGGAATGCGAACTCGTTCGCCAAGCCACTTATAAGCCGTGATGCTGAATTCACGCATAGGCTCTTCATACCAAGCAAAACCTGCATCATCTAACGCGTGCCCCAGGAAGACTGCATCTGTTAAATCAAAACCTGCAGATCCGTCATACATTAAGGGAACATCATCGCCAACGTGGGCTCGCAGTTTTTGAGCCAGTAACGCATCTTTTTTAGCATCGCCGAATGCATGTAGTTTTATTGCCGGATATCCAAGTGCCAAACATTGATCTGCGATATCTAAAAACTCTTCGATACTTGAGTAGGTAACAGTTGATGCATAGGCTTGAATGGATTCGCGGAAGCCACCTAATAGCTTATAAATCGGTAGCCCGGCTTGCTTTCCTGCGATATCCCACAGAGCAACATCGACAACATGGGCCATATTTGGAGCAAATCTTTCGATGCGATCGAGCTCCCACGCACGCTCCCATAGATATTCACGTTGTAAAGGGTCTTGACCGATTAGCTCAGCCCTAAATCTGCGATCTACATAGTCCTTTAAAATCACTCCCCGCGGGGCCGCTGCAAAGCCAGTGATTCCAGCGTCGGTTTCAATCACTAACCAGCCGCCGATAGAGGCAGGATCTGAGCCAGGCAGGTTTTTGCGCCAAACAAAGGCGGGGCTAAATCCAGGGTTTTCTACCAGCACAACATGGACATCGGTTATTTTCATGCCTTGAATCCCCTTCCCGAGCTTGGTTTATAACTTCTTTATAACGCCTCGATCGCCAACCGTGCCAGCGCGCGAAACCCGTAAAAATCTTTTCTTGAAATACTATACGAAATAGTATTTCAAGGCATAGTATCTGCGCAACTGGTCCAGTCGGCAAGTTCTTGCAGACACCAGAAACGAAATGGGGGATACCTTGAAAAAGAAGTACTCATTGATCGCAGTTGCTGGTGCTATCGCAGTTGCTGGTGCAAC
>CAIJOY010000031.1 GCA_903822425.1 uncultured Actinomycetes bacterium
AAACTTCCTTACCAAAGAGCTCGGCAGCAATCGCCTCCTGTTTTGTGAATACTTTGGCCTGTTCACCCAGAAATTGCTGCATTTTTGAAGCCGCTGCATCTGGTGAAGATAGATGCAACTGATCCAAATATAAATGACGTGCGCGTGGCTCTCCTGCAATCACTTCAATTCCTTCAAGCAAAGGGTTGTCCTCGCCCAACACTATCTTTTCGCTGCTATTAATCATTCCGTGATCGGCAGTTAACCAAATACGAACTCCAGATGGAAGTTGGCTCATGAGAGCTCCAACCATCTGATCGATGTATGCCAAAGCCCCAAGCCAGGTGGCCGAACCCACACCATCGCTATGACCTGCAACATCTAACTCATTAGCGTAGACATAGGTAAATGAGGGGGAATTCTTTACGGCAATTTTTGTTTGGGCAATCAGATCGGCAAGGACATTTGCGCCGCGATATGTTGCTCCGCGAAAAACCGCTCTAGTAAATCCCGAATTTTCGTATCTATGTGCTGCTACATGTGACACATCAATCTGCGCAGCAGCAGCGCGCTCAAATAGAGTGGGTACAGGTTGCCAGATTTGTGGATCAACGCGTTCATCCCATTTCAAAGTATTGAGGATGCGCCCTCCACTTCTGGGAACGCGTACGGTGTAACCCAACATCCCGTGCACCCCCGGCAACTCCCCTGTCATGAGAGTGGGAAGACTTGTTGCGGTCGTGGACGGAAAGGATGTCGTTGCGCTAGCAAATTGTTTCATCGCACAAATATTCGGGATAACCGCTGCGAAATCTCTGATTGCATCTGCACCGAGTCCGTCAACAAGAAATAAACATTCGCGGCCACTTGGGCTGGGGGCAAATGCGTTACGGCCATATGGATCGGCAAGCCCAAGGCCAACAAGAATTGAGGGCGCGATATCTGCCAAATGCACGGTGACATCCTCTCATCAAATCCACTATCGTGAGCCAATGGCGAAAGAAAATAACTCCATCAAATTTTCCGATGAAGTAAGGCGCGCTTTAGATCTCAAAACACCAATCGTCGCCCTGGAATCTACGATCATCAGCCATGGATTGCCCCGTCCACAAAATCTAGAAGTAGCGCGAGAAGTAGAAGAAATCGTGCGTACCGCCGGCGCGACTCCAGCCACCATCGCACTCTTGGATGGAATCGTCTATATCGGATTATCTGATGATCAACTCCAACAAATTGCGCAACGAGATGACATCGCTAAGGCATCTACTCGAGATCTAGCAATCATTCTTGCTTCTAAGAAAAGCGCTGCAACCACAGTCGCTGCCACAGCTCACCTTGCTGCACAATCTGGAATCAGGGTTTTTGCGACTGGTGGATTAGGTGGTGTACATCGCGGAGCAAACGAATCATTTGATGAATCTGCCGACCTGACCGCGTTATCTGGTCTTGATATCACCGTTGTGTGTGCAGGCGTAAAATCAATTCTTGATGTCGGTGCCACATTGGAGCGCCTTGAATCTCTGGCTATCCCAGTTGTCGGTTACCAAACTAAAGATTTTCCTGGTTTCTATTTAACCGACTCTGGATTTGACTTGGAATACAGTGTGGATTCTCCCCAGCAAGTAGCCGCGATTATTAGAGAACGCACAAACGTCATGACTAATAAATCGGCTTTAATCATTGCAAATCCAGTAATTCATCAATTAGATAAAACCCTCCACGATCAAATCCTTGCCAGCGGACTCAATCTTGCGGCATCTCAAGGTATTACCGGCAAGGCTGTTACTCCATTCTTGCTTGAGCACTTTCATACGGCAAGCAAGGGCGAGTCAATTCGTGTCAACATCGACATCATCAAATCCAATAGCGCACTTGCTGCTGCAATCGCTGTTGCGTGCAACCAATAGATTCCTATGCTCAAAGTTCTCTGCATCGGTGATCTTATGCTCGATGTCATTGCCCAAATTCCTGCATCGGTGAGATATGGTGAAGATAACTTATCAACCATCACCACGCGAAGTGGCGGAGCGGGTGGAAATGTTGCATCGTGGATTAAAGCCGCTGGCGGAGAAAGTTTTGTTCTTGCGCGAGTAGGAGATGATTCTGCAGGCAAGACTCTCCTATCTGATCTAGATTTATTAGGCGTTGAGTACTCTCAAACAGTTATGCCCAAGAGCGCATCGGGAGTGGTCATAGTTCTAGTTGATCCTGACGGACAGCGGACAATGTTCCCCCAAACGGGCGCGAATGCCGGATTATCAATTAAAGATCTTCCTTCACTAGAGGGCTTCGGAGCGCTCTACCTATCTGGCTACGCACTTCTCAACGAAGAATCACGTTCGGCGGTTTTGAAAATGATTGAAGCTGTCAACGAAAAGGGTTTGCCAATATTTTTTGACCCCACAACGATCGCAAGTATGACTCGTGTGAATATAGCCATCATGCGCGATTGGCTTGCACGTATGTCAACAGTGATCATGAATGAAGAAGAAGCACTTTTCCTCTCTGGTGCATCCACCGTGGAGGATGCTTTAGCGACTTTATTAAGGCATTCTCATAACGTAGTCATCAAACGTGGAGCCCTTGGAGCAATTGGACAAAATCGCCTAGGAGTAGCAATTTCAAAAGCAGCTCTTGATACCTCGGTCGTGGATACAACTGGTGCTGGAGATTCATTTGCCGGAGGATTTATCGCTGCATGGATGCAGAATCCAGATCTCGATTCGTGTATCGAGGCTGGAATCGCAACTGCAGCCCAATGTGTTGCAATCGTGGGGGCACGCCCGCAGGTCACTCCCAACATATAGGCCATTGTGTTGGCATAATCGCCGCCATGGCTACAGCAAAGACCCCAGCAAAAAGCGCTGCAAAAGGTAAGAAACCAGTAGGACCAAAACCTGGTGAATATCCGGGCAAGATCATTGATATCGATGTCTCATCTGAGATGTCGGAATCATTTCTTGAATATGCCTACTCAGTAATTTATTCGCGTGCACTTCCTGATGCACGAGATGGTCTTAAGCCAGTTCATCGCCGCATTTTGCACCAGATGGCAGATATGGGATTGCGGCCAGAACGAGGTCACGTAAAGAGTGCACGTGTTGTTGGAGAAGTAATGGGTAAATTACATCCTCACGGTGATGGTGCAATTTATGATGCGTTGGTTCGCATGGCTCAATCATTTTCTATGCGCCTACCACTCATCGATGGACATGGAAATTTTGGATCTCTCGATGCCGGTCCTGCAGCAATGCGTTATACCGAGGCCAGACTGGCACTGCCGGCTATGGCAATGGTTGCCGAAGCAGATGAGGACACCGTTGATTTCGGTGCTAACTATGACGGTCAACTCATGGAGCCACTGGTTTTGCCGGCGGCCTATCCCAACCTTTTAGTCAATGGTGGATCTGGCATTGCAGTGGGCATGGCAACCAATATGGCTCCTCATAACTTGGGTGAAGTAATCGCTGCAACAAAGCACCTCATTGAAAATCCATCTGCCACGTTAAAGCAACTCATGAAATTTGTTCCTGGGCCAGACTTTCCAACCGGTGGTGAACTAGTAGGTAGCGAGGGCGTACGTGAAGCCTATGCAACCGGCAAGGGCAGTTTCAAAGTCAGAGCCACCGTTGAAATTAGCAAGGTAACTTCGCGCAAGATGGGACTCATCATTCGTGAACTCCCATTTACTATCGGTCCAGAAAAGATTGTTGAGCGCATTGCCGATCTTGCAAAAGCTAAGAAAATTCAAGGAATATCAGACATTATCGATCTCACGGATGGTAAAACTGGCACCAACGTGGTCATTGAGTTAAAAAATGGCTTTGAGCCTGAAGAAGTACTGGCCCAGCTCTTCAAACTCACCCCCATGGAAGATGCATTTGCAATCAACGCAGTGGCACTTGTGAACGGCAAACCTCAAACTCTGGGCCTTAAAGAGTTACTCCAAGTGTTTATTGGCCATCGCATCGAAGTTGTCCGTCGTCGATCAGAATTTCGTAAAGCTAAAGCAACTGCCCGCCTTACTCTGGTAGATGGTTTGCTCAAAGCGATCATCGATATTGACAAGGTCATCAAAATAATTCGTGGAAGTGAAGATGCTGCGGCCGCAAAGGATGCACTGATAAAAGGTTTCAAACTCAACGAAGAGCAAGTTACATACATTCTAGATATGCCACTTCGTAGACTCACCAAGATGTCCAAACTCGAACTTGAAAGTGAGCAGAAAGAATTAAAATCCACAATCGCTGCATTAGTCACTCTGCTCAAGAGTGAGGAAAATATTAAAGTTCAGGTTTCTGAGGAACTCACTGCTGTCGGAAAATCTTTTGCTACTCCTCGTAAAACAAAGATTTTGACAGAGGTTTGATTAGTTAGGAATTAAATCCTAATCAAGCAACTGCGAAAGAGTCACAGGAGTTAACCCCTTTGCGTGAAGAGCATCCAATAAAAGCGGAATAGCCTTAATGGTACTTGTATAGCCAAAGTGCATTCCAACGATACTTCCTGGTTTTATTTTTTTCATGATCGTCGAGACCACTTTTGTTGCTCCTGGGTCGGTATAGTCGAATGAGTCCACCTCATAAGTTATACATGGCCCATAACCAGCTTTCAACGCAGCAGCTCGAATGGCTGAATTCGAAACTGTGGTGCCCGAAGGCCTGAAATACTTTCCTTGATTCCCCGTTTCCTTCTTCAATAGCGCAGCACATTCTAGGATTTCTGACTCAATCTTTGATTTGGCCAAAGTGGTCATTACCAAGTGATGCATTGAGTGATTCCCAAGTTCGTGTCCAGCATCCAAAATTAGCTTTGCGATATCTGGTTGCTGTTGTAGAAAAGTTCCAACGGCAAAAACCGTGATTGGCGTCTTAGTTTTAGCTAGTTCACTCAAAATCGAATCTGCTAACTTACGCGTGCCGCCTCCGTGGAAAGTTAGCGCTACATTTTTTTTATTGCGGGGGCCATGAGTAATATCAGTGTTGGTGGCAGCAATCGCACTTGCTGGATAAAGACTCAGAGCCGTGGATGTTGCGCCTACCTTCAAGAAATCTCTACGTGAAAGGCTCATCTATTTCACGCACCTGCCAGGACCATAAGTGAATTGGGCGGGAGAAAATCCAAACCATCTGGGTTGCTGATATAGCCAGCATCTTTTCCGGGAATTCCCTTGTGGCCATATTGCCAGACAATTTTATTTGTCTTGGGGTCTACAACTATTACACGATGGTTGGCGTCATCTGTGGCAATCACATCACCATTAGGAAGGGCATGTGCCAGAGAGGGATGATCTAGCGCGGCGCTACCAGTTGGCTTGTATCTCCAAAGCGCTTTGCCTTTGGCATTGAATTCGACAATTTGGCCCGGGCTTTTGAAATCAACAGTGAGATACACATCTTTTGAAACTTGGTTGGTATCTGAAGGGTAGCTAACTCCGGGCGCATGTACTTTCCAGTACACCTTTCCAGTCAAATCTATGGCATCAATCCAGTCTCCACCGATTTCTGTGACCAGAAATTTTCCATCTGGCATTGGAAATGAACCGTTGGGGCTCGCGTAGGCTTTTCCAGATTTATGGGCGCATGATCCAGGACTACCAAATTGGGTGTGTTTGGAAGTTTTTGGATTAATAAAAAGAATTCGGCAATTTTTAATATCTGCAATCATGATTCTGCCATCTTTTAATAGCATCGCATCATCGGGATTATTGAGGTGCCCTTCCTTGCTAGATCCTTGCCCCGGGACGCCGTATTGAAAGGTAATTTTTCTGGTAGCAATATCAATAACACTGATTGTCTTATTATGAGATTCAGTGGCAACAATCGACTTTCCATCCCCTGAAAAAAAGATGTCATCCGGAGTTTTGAAACTCTGACCCGGTTTTAAGTCACCTTTTTGAGGAAAAATCCAGAGCACTTGACCTTTCGGATTAATAACAAGAATTCGATTATTACCCTCATCTGCGATTGCAATGGCACCTGGCAATACGCTGGCATCAGAGCCAGGTGCAAGTGAAGCAGCGGTCTGTGGTGGCAAGGATGAAATATCCGAAGAGGACCCAGAAGCGTTAGCTAACGGAAAGGTGGAAAGAATTAGGGCTGCTGTTAGAAAAAGTCCGAGACGCCTTGCGATCTGCATAGTATAAGTCTAATCACTTCATGCGATTATCCACACCTGGAGCAAACTTAAGCATCGATCCGATCTCGATCAATATCTGCAGTGGCGATAAAGTCTTTACGTGGAGCAACATCATTTCCCATGAGAAGGTCGAACATGGCATCGGCGGCCTTTGCATCATTGACAGTCACCCTGCGCAAAGTACGGTGATCTGGATCCATTGTAGTTTCACGCAACTGATCGGCATCCATTTCCCCCAGACCTTTATAGCGTTGCAATGGTTCTTTCCATTTCTTGCCAGCTTTAGTCAGGTCCGTTAAAACTTTCTTCATTTCTTCATCAGAATACGTATAGTAGAAATCGCCCTTTTTTCCGCCTGATCCCATGACTTCAATGCGGTGCAGCGGCGGAATCGCAGCAAAAACTCGGCCAGCATCAATAAGGGGGCGCATGTAGCGATAGAGCAAAGTCAGTAGCAAGCAGCGGATGTGAGCTCCATCCACATCAGCATCCGACATTAAAATAATGCGGCCATAACGCGCCTCATCCAGGCTAAATGAATGACCAGAGCCAGCGCCAATCACTTGAATGATGGATGCGCACTCGGTGTTTTCTAGCATCTGAGAAAGAGTGGCTTTTTGAACGTTCAAAATTTTTCCACGAATAGGCAAGATTGCTTGGAATTCAGAGTTTCTAGCAGCTTTGGTAGTACCCAATGCTGATTCGCCTTCGACAATGAAAAGTTCTGTGCGCGAAACATCTTCGGAACGACAATCTGAGAGCTTGGTGGGAAGAGAGGAATTTTCTAGGGCATTCTTGCGGCGTTGCAAATCTTTATGAGCACGAGCAGATATGCGTGTGCGAGATGCGGCCGCAACTTTCTCCAGGATGAGGCGACCATTGGCTTTATCAATTCGCTTTGTTGTGGAGAAAAATGCCTTCATTTCATCAGCTACAACGGTTGCCACAATCTTTGTGGCAGCTGCTGTGCCCAAAACTTCTTTGGTCTGACCTTCGAACTGGGGCTCTGACATGCGCACGGTGACAACGGCTGTGAGTCCTTCCATGATGTCATCTTTGATGACATCGGCTTCAGAATTCTTCAGAGTCTTGGTTGAGCGCAGCGCTTCGTTAAATGCCTTAGTGATGGCGCGTTCAAATCCAAGGATGTGAGATCCACCCTTAGGTGTGGCGATAATGTTTACGAAAGAGCGCATCGTCGTGTCAAAACCATTGCCCCACTTCATTGCAATGTCCACGCCCATATCGCGCTCAACTTCAGTTGAAACCATATGCCCTTGATCATCCAAAACCGGCACAGTTTCGGTGTAATGCCCACTGCCTGAAAGGCGGATAACTTCACCCACTGGTTCATCTGGTTGAAGGAATGTGCAGTATTCGGAAATGCCACCTTTATGGAAGAAAGTTTCTGAAGTCTTAGTTTTTGTGCGATTGTCATTGACTACTAATGTCAGCCCGGGCACCAAATAAGAAGTTTGGCGGGCGCGGGCATAAATCTCTTCTAATTCAAGCTCTGCTTCTTTAAGAAAAATTTGTTTATCACTCCACCATTTGATGCGGGTGCCAGTGACTTTATGTGGAACTTTTCCTACAACGCGCAATCCAGATGCTGGCGTAAATGGCGCTTTAGGGCCTTCACCATCAAATATTCCAGCTGCGCCGCGTTGAAATGACATCCAATAAATCTTTCCATCGCGATCAACTTCAGCATCCAAACGAGAAGCAAGGGCATTCACAACGGATGCTCCAACACCGTGGAGTCCACCAGAGGCAGCGTATGAGCCTCCACCAAATTTTCCACCTGCGTGCAATTTTGTAAGAACAACTTCAACGCCAGTAAGGCCTGTCTTGGGTTCTTTATCTACAGGAATTCCACGTCCATCATCATGTACTTCAACTGAGCCATCGGATTCAAGATTAATTTCAATTTTCTTACAATGTCCTGCAAGTGCTTCATCTACTGAGTTATCGATGATCTCCCAGAGGCAATGCATAAGCCCGCGTGAATCTGTAGAGCCGATATACATGCCGGGGCGCTTGCGAACAGCATCCAAACCTTCTAAAACGGCAAGGTCTTTGGCGGTGTAGCTCGCCTCAATTGAGTCATTATCTTTGGTAGCCACGGGCGCAAAGGTTAGCCATGGAATGCCACTTGAAGAGTTAAGCGCGCCGCATCTGTCTCAAATAGTGAGTAAATAGAGAAAATGGGGCACGAATGTCGATTTTTTAGCAAAATTCACAGCAAAATAAAACTCGTTCAGCAAGCGGGGAATAACCAATACATGGTTTGATGTTCACTACATCAGGACCCACACTGGGCCGTTTATGTGAGGAGAGCGTAATGAATGAGCAA
Organism: uncultured Actinomycetes bacterium; assembly: GCA_903822425.1. Taxonomy (GTDB): domain Bacteria; phylum Actinomycetota; class Actinomycetes; order Nanopelagicales; family Nanopelagicaceae; genus QYPT01. The sequence goes on from CAIJOY010000031.1 coordinate 8,471, forward strand.
ATGATTCTGGAGACCACTCCCCTCAACGCTGTCGATCGCTGTGATCGCTGCGGAGCACAAGCTTATGTTCGTGCAGTATTGCTATCAGGTGGCGAGCTTTTATTCTGCGGACATCACGCAAAAGAATATGCAGCTAACTTGAAACCAATCGTTGCCCACATTCAAGATGAAACTGAAAAGTTAGTCGATACTCCAGCTAATTAGTTTTCAGTTTTACAGAGCAGGTGCTTGGTAATCATGTGACTTATGCGCGCCATCACAAAATGGTTTATTTGCAGAATGTCCACATCGGCAAAGTGAAAAATCTGTCTCTGTCTTTACGACATTTCCATCGGCATCCACAAAATCAACGGTTCCGGTAACACGGATAGAACCGTTTTCCTTCACACGCATAGTCACTTTTTCACTCATGGAGCTATTTCCTAATCTAGGTAATCGCGCAGAACTTGCGAACGCGATGGGTGGCGCAACTTCGACATGGTTTTGGATTCAATTTGGCGAATGCGTTCGCGAGTAACTCCATAAACTTTGCCAATTTCATCCAAAGTTTTTGGTTGGCCATCTGTTAGACCAAAGCGCATTTGGACTACACCAGACTCACGATCTGAAAGCGTGTCAAGAACTGAATGGAGTTGCTCTTGCAAGAGCGTGAAAGAAACCGCATCAGCGGGGACAACCGCCTCGGAGTCCTCGATCAAATCACCAAACTCTGAATCTCCTTCTTCGCCCAGCGGCGTGTGAAGTGAAATTGGTTCGCGCCCATATTTTTGAACTTCAACAACTTTTTCAGGGGTCATATCGAGCTCTTTTGCCAGCTCTTCTGGGGTTGGTTCGCGACCCAAATCTTGCAACATCTGTCGCTGAACACGTGCCAACTTGTTAATGACTTCAACCATGTGGACTGGAATACGAATCGTGCGAGCTTGATCTGCCATAGCGCGGGTAATAGCTTGGCGAATCCACCATGTTGCATAAGTCGAGAACTTATAACCCTTGGTGTAATCGAACTTCTCTACGGCACGAATCAAACCTAAGTTACCTTCTTGAATTAAATCTAGGAAAAGCATTCCGCGGCCGGTATAGCGCTTTGCAAGAGAGACAACCAAACGCAAGTTGGCTTCAAGCAGGTGATTTTTCGCGCGCTTACCGTCTTCAACAATCCACTCAAGTTCGCGCTTGAGTTTTTTATCGAGTTTCTTTTCAGTTGCAATCTTAAACTCAGCAAAAAGACCAGCTTCGATACGAGTGGCCAGTTCCACTTCAAGTTCTGCATTAAGGAGTGCAACGCGACCGATCTGCTTCAGGTAATCCTTAACAGGGTCAGCCGTGGCACCAGCTGTCATAACAGTCTGTGCAGGAGCATCATCCTCCTCAGATGCCTTGAGGGTAAAGGCATCTTCTTCGTTACCGTTGCTCTCTTCTGCAAGGTTGACCACGCGTGGAGCATTTGCTTTATCTTCTGCGGGCTCATCAGAGGAAACTTCTGCCACGAGTGCTTCGAGATCTTCTAGTTCTACTTCTTCTAGTTCTACTTCTTCGCCATCAATTTTTGCAGTCGAAACTTTCTCGGCTTTGAGCACAACTGGCTTCGTAGCCACAACTGGTGGGGCGACAAGTGCGTAGTCACTCTTTTTCAAGATCCGGCTAGGTGAACCCAATCCGCCCTTGCGAAGTTTCTCCGTAAGAGTTGTAACAGTTATAGCCAATTCTTTTGCTTCATCAATGAGTGGCTTATCAACTTTTTTAGGAATTCTATTAAGACTTGTAACGCCGCGGGATTCAAGCTCGTCCATAACTATCTTCTGACGTGCGACAGCTTCTTTTGCGGTAATAATCATTTTAATATCGTTGACAGTGAGATCTTTTTTCAATTCAATCTTTTTGGCTGCAACCTTTTTAGCGGGAGCCTTCTTTGCAACAATTTTTTTCGCGGCGACTTTCTTTACCGCTGCTTTTTTTGCAGCAGGCTTCTTCTTAACTGAAGACTTTGCCCTGTTTTTGAGCGCACTAAGAGAAGCCACATCAGTCCTTTGTTTTGACTTCGCCGATTAATCTCTGTCGATTAACCGCGAAGAAGCGATGGCTATATTATAATTTATCCACAGGGGTAAATGCACATCGAAAAGGCGATTTTGCGCCGCAAACTCTCTACCCAAGCGTGAGAGCGTGTCGAATTACCTCTCCCACTGCTTCAACTTCCACTAAAAAGCCATCATGGCCAAAGGGCGATGAGATTGTTTGGAGTTTCTGAGCTGTGGGAACCAACTCTGTGATCTCGGCTTGAAGGCGCGGAGGAAAGAGTCGGTCTGTATCGATGGAGACGACAACTATCGGCACCGTGATCGCTGCCAGCGCAGCTGCTACCCCGCCCCGATCTCGGCCAATGTCGTGAGAGTTCATGGCTTCGGTTAAGGAGATGTAGGTATTGGCATCAAAACGATGGGCCAGCTTGTGTGCTTGGTGATCTAAATAGGACTCAACGGCATAGCGCCCCGTGTCATCTCCCTGAAGCTCGCGACCAAATCGCACATCCATCTCTGCTTCAGTTCGATAGGTCAAGTGAGCAATTCTGCGTGCTATGCCAAGTCCCTCAATGGGGCCTGTCTGCTGGTCGTAATAATCTCCACCGTGAAAATGTGGGTCACTTTTAATTGCACGAATTTGAATGGATGCTGTTCCAATTTGATCCCCCGTTGCAACCGCGGAAGAACCGATGGTGCAAATTGCTCCTACGCGATCTGGAAATTGGACCGCCCATTCCAGCGAACGCATTCCGCCTAAAGATGGACCCACTGCTAATCGATATTTTTTGATCCCCATCACATCGCTAAAAGCGACTTCCGCTGCAACCATGTCGCGAATGGTCAATATAGGAAAGCGCGATCCATATCTTTGCCCATCAGGTGCGATGCTTGATGGACCTGTACTGCCTTGGCATCCACCAATGACATTGGGGCAGATAACGAAATATTTATCCGTATCAAAAGGCAAACCAGGTCCAACCATTGACGGCCACCATCCAGGAACATCTGACCAGCCGGTGAGTGCATGATGCACTAAAATTGCATTATCGCGAGCGCTATTTAATGTGCCCCAGCTGTGATAGCAAATGTTGACATCTTCAAGGAGATCACCACTTTCCAAAGTGAGCGAACCGATAGAAATAAATTGACGATCCCCTGGATCATCACCTTCTAACCATGCACCAGTGACGCTCTTGCGCCGATGCTCGGAGGTAGGGGTAACCATGAAAAACCTTTCACGCTTGCCGATGCTCACGACTCATCAACCTGGTCTTCACCCGGAGCACCCCGCCGCGATGGAGGGTTGCCGTCCAGTTAGCCGGGGCTGAAACCTGGAACTCGTGACCTAGCAATAATGGTACGCGATGTTGGCTTAGAAATGAAAATTATTTCCTGGCGCACATTAGTGATCAAAGATGGTCGCGCAGACTTTAGGGTGCAGTTCTTTGCGCATTGCTGAAAATGACTCAGGCGGCCAACCTGCGCTAAAGACTCTGCCTAACAAGGTCGTCAAGGAATAGCTCGGATCATCGTGCGTGGCTCGTTCCAGTGCACGATTGGCCAAAGCGCCTTCGCCTCGTTCATAGGAGAGAACGGCGAGCAAACATGCAATAGGTGCCACAAAACCTACCGGCGCGATACGTATGAGGTAGCGCCACATCATCGCGTAGATATCCCTAGTCGCCTCATCGTGTGCTCCAAGGGCAAAGTCTCGGATCTGGATGTCACTGAGTCGCCCAACTACCCGTGCAGAGAGCTCCTGATCGGCAGTGATATCTGTCCCCATAGAGCCGGCGATAAATCGCGATACCAAATCGATAATGCATAACGCTCCATCTCGTTGGAGACCCCGAATATTGGGTGAGTTCTCATCCACGCGATTGAGATTCACTTGCGCTATGAACTGTGCATCGCGAGCAAGAGGCAATGATGCAATGGAATCTGACATCTCTTCCACAGTATTAAATGGCATCTGCCGTCCTTGAACTACCTGCTCTACAGCAAAGTTACTTGTGGCTAGTTCTGGAAGTTGGCGACCTTGGGGTGGACAACAATCAGTATCGGCGCAAAGAATTGAGCGCCAACGTCCTTGCCAAATCAATAATGATTCACGGACCTCGATCTGCGCACGAAAAATCGCTGTAGCCATTGCGTTTAATATCTCTTCACCGTCTCCTCGAGTATCCGGAACGTAGGCAAGAATTAATGCTCCATCGCCACCATCACGAACCAAATGATGTACGAGCAGATCAATCTGATCTTGGAAGCATGGGTCATCTATTTGGCATTCAGGGTAATCAACGCGCATAGCCATACCTACAGATTCTTCTTTCAGAGAAACCATGACGAGAGAATTTGTAGGGTGATAGCCGATAAGGAAAGGTATTGCTGCTAATAAATCATGAGGTGAAGTCAATGTTGTCATAGCAGGCAAGATTTCATTGCCCACCCACAGAAGGCGCAAAGATTACCAACGCCTGTGGAAGGAAAATCACTGTGTTATCCGTGTAGGTCCATTGGCAACGTGCACCGTAGTGATGGAAACTTTACGTATTTCCCCCGTTATCGCACGGGCAACTCCATTGTGCGTCCAAGTCCCTCCCCAGGTAGCCAACATGGTGACAATAAATGTCCCTGCGTGGTTGTAGGTGTGAGTGATGACTTCGTGAGGAAATGCAGCACCAGCCTGAGTTGTAGCAAGAAATCCACCATCTCCGAAACTCCATAGAAATGATGGGCGCATCGTTACATCCACAATCTCGCCCACGATTGACACTGTGGAGGTGAATAAAGCCGGTAAGTCACACCAATAAATCATCGGCATATTGACGATTGCATTGCTACTAGGTTCTTTGGCGATGGTTGCAACTGGCAACATTTTGACTAATCGATCATTGAGCGATGCACTATTGCTCACCGGGGCTGTGATTTTCTTATGAACTACTGGTTTGCGAGGAATCGATCTATGTGCGACCACTGCTGCCGGTGATGGTTTGGGTTTCACGATAACTTTTGGTTTGGGCTTTATCACCGGCTTTGCTTTGGCCGGTGCTGGCTTAGCTATTGCAGATGCAACCGGTTTGGGTGTGCTCGATGAGCCCGCCTTTTTGCCCACAATAATGATTTGTCCATCTTGGGTATAGACATCAATACAAGCCGAGTTAATGCAATCGGCGGCAACAGCAGGTATCGCATGAAAGGGCGAAAAGTTGTATGCAATGAAGAAGATAAAAGCGATAGGGGCAATGATTTTCTGCGGGAAATGAGAAGCCATAGCGCGAGCCTAAAAGTCTGCAACTTTGCACTGTGAGGCCTTGCGCGTGGCTGTGCACGTAGCGCTCAAGAGTTCTACAGTGCGACCATGGCACATCGCGATGGTGATGGATGGGTCCAATGTCGCTGCGGCGCTAAACATTGGGGGTTGCATGGTGCTGCCGGTTTACTCCTTGTCCGCAACGCAACACTGTTGCTACAACACCGCGCTGAATGGGTCCACAACGGTGATACGTGGGGCGTTCCTGGCGGAGCCCGCGATTCCCATGAGACGCCAGTTCAGGCCGCAATTCGTGAAGCAGTAGAGGAAACTGGGATCGAACCAGAATTACTCACTGTTCATACAACTCACACAGATGACCACATGGATTGGCGCTATGACACCGTGATTGCATCTGCTGATCCTCTTTTAATTCCTCACCATATGAACGAGGAAGGTCAAGAATTGCGGTGGATTTCCTGGAATGAAATAAGTGCCATGAATCTGCATCCCAGCTTTGCTAAATCATGGCCTGCCGTAGAGCTACTTCTGCGTGAACTCTTCGGATAAACGCTTCAGAGAATCTTTTACAACCGCAGCATCAGAGGTGCGCCACAGTGGCGGCATTGAATTAAGCAAGACCGAGCCATAGCGCTTTGTCACAATACGAGAGTCCAATATCGCAACAACACCGCGATCTTCCTCAGAGCGAATCAATCGACCCGTGCCCTGAGCCAATAAGAGCGCAGCTCGTGGCAAAGAAACTTGCATAAATCCACTTCCACCAGTTGCATCAATTTCTGCAGCACGCGCCGACATCACCGGATCATCTGGTCTGGGAAAAGGAATTCGATCAATCGCCACCAAAATGCAAGAAGCGCCAGGAACATCAACTCCTTGCCACAAGCTCATCGTGCCTAAAAGAATTGATGTCTCATCTTTAATAAATCGCTCGACAAGGGGACCAACGGCATCGCCACGTTTTTGCGTGATAATTTTGATTGGCAGCTCTGCCAACACAGCGCGCAAATGCGCATCTGCTGCCTCCACTCCCCTCCAGGAGGAAAACAAAGCCAAGGTGCGTCCCCCAGCTGCATCGATAAGTTCGCCAAGTTCAGTTAACACTTCAACGCTAGGACCATCACGGCCAGGTTCAGGTAAATGTTTTGGCATATACAACATGCCTTGATTAGCAAAATCAAAAGGTGAACCCACATCGAGCATCTGCACATTTGCTGGGTCCAGATCACCAGCTTCTACTTCAGTATCTGCATCATCGCCCACCACAAAACCAATATTGCGGGCCATCGCATCAAAACCGTTACCCACGGTCAAAGTTGCCGACGTTGCAATCACTGGCGTTTTGGTCAATAAATTAGCGCGCAGCACTGAAGAAACAGCCAGCGGAGCCAAGTGCAAAGTCGAAAATGTTGGTTCATACCAGAGCACTTGGCCTGCACCGAGTTTGAGTAACTTTGCGGCGGTAGTGGAAACTTCATTAACTGCACCCTTGACTCGAGCCCGCTCTGCCATCGAATCTGAGTCAACGATCACTTCATCAGCACTAATCATTTGCACTAAGGCTTGTGCAGCTTCTCGCACTTTGCGAATAGGGGCCTCAAGTTCTGCAGGTAATTGATCAAGGCGGCCTTGCAAATTTGTTTCATACTTCACCCTAGAGCCGTAACCATCCATCGCATCATCAAATCCATCGGCAGCTTTAGTCAGTGCATCTGCCAACTTTCCAGGCATGTGTTTTCGAGCCATCGCAGCAGCTCGTGAAACACGAGGGCCAGTGAGTTCTTCTGTGACAGCTTGAGTGGTGCGATCCATAAATTCGTGTGCTTCATCCAAAATCACTGCATCGCGTTCGGGCAAGATGGGATGTGAATCTACGATTTCGATTGCAAGCAAAGTGTGATTGGTGACGACAACATCGGCACTTTGCGCTTTGGATTTTGCAATTGCTGCAAAACATTGTGGGCCGTAGGCGCACACTTCAGCACCTACACATTCACGCCCAGATAATGAATTAGCAGCCCACACTCTGCGATCTACATCAGGGGCATCATCGCGATCTCCCGATACCCCCGGAGTCTTTGCCCAGGCAACTAAGCGTTTAGCATCCAAACCTAAACTGGAAACTTCAAGCAAGACATCTCCATCAGGATCAGGAGTTTCACTATTCATCTTTTGCAAGCAGATGTAGTTACCTACCCCTTTATAAATTCCATAAGAAATTTCTCGGCCGAGTACTTTCTCAAGTGCCGGAACTATGCGAGGTAAGTCGCGTTCAACCAATTGCCGCTGCAAAGCCAGCGTGGCCGTTGCTACCAATACTTTTTTGCCATGAACCAAGGCAGGAACCAAATACGCTAAAGATTTTCCAGTACCCGTGCCCGCCTGCACCATCAAGTGATGCCGATCAGAAAGGGCATTGGCCACAGCTTCAGCCATTTCAACTTGTCCATCGCGCGATGTGCCACCAATAGCCTCAATGGCTGCATCTAAGGCTTTGCGCACTTGCGCCGATTGATCACTCACAGGGCCACCTTAGCCGTTATAGGAATAGTTGAAGATTCAACTACTTAGTACTACAGTGCGCACATGGAAAAGATGCCATCCCTCTACATCGGTCATGGAGCACCGATGTTGCTCGATGATGCCCTATGGAGCAGTGAGCTTGCCTCGATTGCATCCTCCATTGCAAGGCCGAAGGCAATCCTGATTATCTCTGCTCATTGGGAATCTGAACCCATCACTTTAAGCAACGCCCAAGCCAATTCACCCGTGGTTTATGACTTCAGCGGATTTGATCGGAAGTTTTATGAAATGACATATAACACTCCAGATGCAACACATTTAGCCGCGAAAGTGATCGCTCTCATGCCAAAAAATGTGCCCGTACATCAGAGCACTCGCGGATTAGATCACGGTGCATGGGTTCCACTTCGCGTGATGTATCCAAATGCTGATGTTCCGGTGCTGCAGATGTCCATGCCTACTCATGAACCGAATGCACTGATGGAACTTGGAAAGCGTTTACAACCATTGCGTGATGAGGGTGTACTCATTCTGGGTTCTGGTTTTCTCACACATGGTCTTCGCTACCTTCACGACTGGACTCCTGATGCCACCGCTCCAACATGGTCAAGTGATTTTGATCTATGGGCTGCAGATGCACTTGCTCGAGGCGATGTGGACACTCTCTCAAGGTTTAAAGAATTAGCACCCGGCATGCCCTACGCCCATCCCACTGTAGAACATTTCACACCACTATTTGTCACCCTAGGAACAGCGACAAAGGCTGATGCTGCCCCGAGTACATTGATCGATGGCTACTTCATGGGCCTTTCAAAGCGATCTATTCTTGTGGCATAAATCTTTTTAACCTTGACTTATTCCTGCATCTGCTAGAAGGTGTCGGAATGATCTCATTGACCAAAGTCACCTTGCCCAAGTACGTAAAACCTTCATGTGCACCCGAGCTTCCAATCAGCACCTACAAGAAGCGACTAGAGGATGTGGCTCAAGCCCTGAGAGATCTCAGTATGGATTACCTGGTTATTCACGCAGACCGGGAACATTCAGCCCATCAAGAATTCTTAATCGGTGTTGGACCTCGCTTTGAAGAGTCCATTCTCATCATCGGAGCAAACGGGAAACGAATGCTCCTGCTGGGTAATGAATGTATGTACATCCCACCAGATCCTGCCTTGGATATTGAGATTGAAATTTTTCAGGATTTCAGCCCGCCTAATCAGAAACGTGAAATCTCGCGCCCGATAGAGGCAATTTTGCGAAGTTCTGGCATTAGCGCAGGGCAGCGCATCGGCACTGCCAGCTGGAAAACCTATTCATCCCACTTAGTAAATGATGTGGAGCATGCTCTAGATATCCCAAGTTTCCTCGCCGATGAGCTACGCCGCATCGTGGGATCAAGCGGGGATGTCTTAAACGCAAACTCAATTTTCATTGGGACAAGCAACGGTTTGCGCTTGATCAATGATGCCCATCAAATCGCTCAATTTGAATATGCCGCGGGCCTGGTTTCTCATTCAGTATTTGAAGCACTTTCTCATTTTGCTGTAGGTATTTCAGAGCGAGATGCGGCGAGCCACTTTGCCACTGAAGGCCAAGTGCAGAGCTGTCACCCAATGATGAGTTTTGGTGAAAAAGCCCGTCGCGGACTTTCTAGCCCGAGTGATAACACAGCAAAACTTGGCGATCCCTTTTCGATGGCTCTAGGAGTTGCAGGTGCGCTCACGGCGCGAGCTGCGATGGTGGCACACAGCGAAAAGGATCTCAGCGCAGATCTGCAAACTTTCTTCCCAAAGTTTTCGCAAAACTATTGGTTATCCATTGTCACCTGGTATGAAAATATTGCAATCGGTGCCGTGGGTAAAGATGTCGTTGCGGCAGTTGAAAAAGTTATAGATAAGAGCCTCTACTCCCTATCTCTTAATCCAGGCCATAACTTGCATATCGAGGAATGGGTGCAATCGATCTTTACTCCAGATGGCACCGACACAGTGAAATCTGGAATGGTGATGCAGGCAGATCTCATTCCGGTCTCTGCTGGGCCCTTTTGCACAGGCAATGTCGAAGATGGCATTGCTGTTGCAGATGCGCAATTGCGAGCAGAAATTCACAATCTCTATCCCGAAATGTGGGATCGTATGCAAAAGCGAAGAAGGTTTATGCACGAAGTGCTCGGAATTACCCTTGATGAATCGGTACTACCACTGAGTAACTCATGTGGTCTCTATGCCCCATATGCCCTCACCTCCGATATGGTCTTTAGGAAGAAATAAAGGTTGGTAACCCGCGCTTTTCACCCTTGCGCTCAGCACCCTGCACTGCGATAGTGAGGCACTACCCCATGTTCTGGGGTATTTCTGTGTTTAGGTAGAGAGTTTAGGTAGAGAGGGGAATATGCGTGGATCTAGATTCCAGTAAACCCTTCTCCACTAATCCTGTTTTGATCGAAGTGGTTCGATCTGGATATCTTGAATCCATTCATCGCGGCTCAGTTGTCTTACATGATGCTGCAGGCAATGTGCGCACCTTCGGTCATCCTGAACGTAAAACTTTTCCTCGCTCTTCTCATAAACCGTTGCAAGCAGTCGGCATGGTGCGCAGCGGCTTAGATTTACCACCACATCTTTTAGCTTTAGTTGGCGCAAGTCATGAAGGAACTAAAAAACATGTAGAAACTGCGCGTGCCATTTTGGCCACAGCTGGTCTTGATGATTCAGCCCTTGATAACACGATGAGCATGCCTGAATCCCCAAGCGCTGCTTATGAGTGGGCAATTGAAGGCGGAAGATCTGATCGCATTCACCACAATTGTTCGGGTAAACATTCAGGAATGGTGGCAACGTGCGTTGCGGCAGGTTGGCCCACCATTGGTTATCGCGATCCTTCCCACCCTTTGCAAAAAGCAATTTATGCAACGGTTGAAGATTTAGCGGAGGAAAAAATTGCTGCAACTGCAATAGATGGCTGCGGTGCACCGATCCACGCAATTTCAACGCTAGGTCTTGCTCGCGCATTTAGAAAAATTCGCTTGGCGGCGCCCGGAACACCTGAGGCTCGCGTTGCAGATGCAATGTCTGCCTATCCATTCCTTGTGGGTGGGGAAGGTCGCGACGTGACTGATTTGATGGTGGGTGCACCTGGAATTTTTTCTAAAGATGGCGCAGAAGCGGTGTACGGCGGCGCCCATCGCGATGGTCGAGCGATGGCATCTAAATTAGATGATGGCGCGTTTCGCGCAAATGGCACTGTCTTCGCAGCGGTATTGCACTCCTGGGGCTATGACACTCCAGAGGTAAGAAACTGGATCTCCTACCCCGTCTATGGCGGTGGAAAGCAAGAAGGAGAAATTAGACCCTCAAAAGAATTTCTAGATTGGTTAGGGGCATCATCATGAGTGCAACTTCAGTGCAACCTCTAGTCTCCCTTAGGCACGTGGATAAACTCTTTGGAGATAATCAAGTTCTCTATGACATCAACTTGGATATCGCACCTGGTGAAGTAGTTGTTCTCGTTGGTCCCAGCGGATCTGGAAAATCAACACTCTGTCGTTGTATTAATCGCTTAGAAACCATCAACGCAGGTGAAGTTCATGTTAACGGAGAACTTCTCCCTCTTGAAGGCAAAGATCTCAGTCGAATTCGTGCCGATGTCGGTATGGTCTTTCAATCATTTAATCTCTTTGGTCATATGACTGCTCTTGAAAACATCACTGTTGCCCCCATCAAAGTGCGTGGCACTGATAAAAAAGAAGCTATCGAGCTAGGTATGAAACTTCTGACTCGAGTCGGCATTCCAGAAAAAGCTCATCAATACCCAGCACAGCTATCTGGCGGACAACAACAGAGAGTTGCTATTGCACGCGCCCTTGCGATGAACCCCAAAGTCATGCTCTTTGATGAGCCAACATCAGCCCTTGATCCAGAAATGATCAATGAAGTGCTCGATGTTATGACCAGCCTCGCTCAAGATGGAATGACGATGCTCATCGTTACCCACGAGATGGGCTTTGCGCGCAGGGCCGCAAACAGAGTTATTTTCATGGACGAAGGTCGCATTGTTGAGCAAGCCCCACCTAGTGAGTTCTTCTCCAACCCTAAGACCGATAGAGCAAAAGATTTTCTTTCGAAGATTCTTCAGCATTAGCTAGTTGAAGATTTCTCGCAAGGAATACCCAAACAGAGAGGGAGAGAAATGCAGAAAAGAACCACAGTTAAAGTCCTAGGAAGTGTGCTCGCAATCGCGGCACTCTTGCTCAGCGGCTGTTCCAAGAGCGGAGGGTCTGCTGCAAACAGCTTCCCTGCCGATAGCACCATGGCCAAGATTGCCGCAAAGGGCAAGCTCACTGTTGGCGTCGCTTTCGACACTGCTCTATTTTCGGTAAAGAATCCAACTACTGGCGCGATTGAAGGCTTCGATGCTGACTTCGCACGTTTAGTTGCAGAAAAACTCACAGGCAGCGCTGACAATATCGAATGGGTAGAAACAAGCGGCGAAAACCGTATGCCATTTATTGAGTCAGGCAAAGTAGATATGGTGATCAAGACTTTCACTATCACAGCAGAGCGCGATCTTCGCATCGACTTCGCTGGTCCTTACTACCTCGTTGGCCAGGACATGATGGTCCGCAAGGATTACACAAAGGTTACAAAAGTTGATGACCTAAATGATCCAACAATCAAAGTTTGCGATGGAACAGGAACTGTTACTTCAGCAAATATTCGCAAGACTTCACCAAATGCCAATATCACTGAAGTTGACGACACCAATCTCTGCGTAGAGGGTGTTAAAGATGGACGTTTCGATGTGTATGTCGATGACGATTCATACATGGGTGGCGTAGTTGCCCAAGCTCCAGACAAGATCAAACTTGTTGGTGCTCCATTTACGAAAGAAGGTCTTGGCTGGGGTCTAGGAAACAATGACACCGTCTTTAAGACTTGGCTTAATGCACTCCTACAGACTGCAATCGATGATGGAACATGGAAGAAATTCTATGATGCCAACATTGGTTCAGTTCTAGGAACAGAGCCACAAATTCCTACGGTAGGAGTTCTTCCGTAAAGGATTGAATTAAAACATGGACCTTATTTACATAATTCGCGAATATTGGCCCATGTTTGCGCGGGGCGCGGAGATGACCCTCTTTTTGACGGTCACCTCCGCGCTCTTAGCTTTTCTCATTGGTTCCATCGTCGCAGTTATGCGCATCGGTCCTATCCCTCCATTGCGCGCCGCCGCAAGTGTGTACATCGAAATCATGCGAGCAATTCCATTATTGGCATTAATTATTTTGTTCTTAGTAGCGCTACCTAAAATCGGTATTTTTTACTCCACTACAATTTCTGCAATTCTTACCTTGGGCATTTACACCGGCGCCTATGTTGCCGAGGCACTTCGAGCAGGGTTTAGAACAGTGCCCAAAGGCCAAATCGAAGCAGCGCGCGCTCTAGGTATGACATTTAGAGGAATGTTTCTCAATGTCTTATTGCCTCAATCTATTCGTAGTGTGATTCCTCCGATGGGCAACTTACTCATCAGCAATATCAAAGCAACTGCCTTGGCTGGCGCTGTTGGAGTTCAAGAAATCTACTGGGCAGCAGCTAGAGTCAACTTCGATTCAGCCCGCTCTATCGCCGTTTTTACTCTTGCCGCTATTTGTTATCTTTGCATCGCACTTCCTACTGGATTTTTGTGGCGCAAACTTGAAGCCAGAATGAAGATAGTGCGATGAGCAAAGATTCGAACTTTCTCTTTGATGACATGGGTCCACGAGCCAAACGCCGAGTGCGCATTGGAAGCGCTATTGCAACACTCTTAATCATATGGTCACTCTGGGTTATTTATAACCGTCTAGAGAGCAACGGCCAATTTGAAGGTCGCCGATGGGCGCTCTTTACTCACCATGGCACTTGGTTATTTCTACTTGGCGGCCTTGGTAACACCATGCTGGCTGCGGTGCTCACTGCCTGCATTTCATTTCCTTTATCCATATTGATGGCACTGGCTCGCCTTTCCAAGAATCCGATTTTGTCAAAACCCGCTGTTGCATTTGTGGAATTTTTCCGATCTATGCCACTAGTCATTCTCATCCTCTTCATCGCAGTAACCGCACCTGCATCAGGAATTTTTAAGATGTCTGGGCTCTGGGTTTTAGTGACTGGCATGACGATGTATTACATCTCGGTTTTTTCAGAAGTAGTCAGAGCCGGAATCATCTCTTTGCCGTCTGGTCAACGAGAGGCAGCAAAAGCCCTTGGCATGGATTACAAACAAACTATGAGATTAGTTGAATTGCCTCAAGCTTTATACGCGATGACCCCTGCCATCATGAGCCAACTCTTATTCTTAGTACAGGACACCAGTATTGGTTACATCATTCCTTATGAAGAGCTTCTGCGCCGAGGGCGCGATATTGAGTCCTATCTACCAATATCAATCTTGCAGACATACCTAGTCGTTACCTTGGTTTATGCAATCGTCAGCCTAAGCATGCTCGCATTAACAAATCGTATCGAGCGCAACCGCAACATATCTACACCCCGTGCCCCTAAAGGCACGCCGAAAGTTGCTGCTAGCGCCTAGAAGTATTCTGAGCGATATGTACGAGGGCAACAGAAATTTCCATTACCAAACGTAATACCAAGACAAAGAGCGCTCCCGCTATTAGACCTAGTGCGAATCCGGCTGGAAAGATTGCTAAAAATTGTGGATGGAAACTACCTTCGTAACCGCCCTTGAGGTATCCATACACCGTGTAAGTCTGCATAGGTACTATGACAGCAAAGATTCCAACCGCTAACACTACGTAGAAACCATAGATATATCCGGCAATTTTGCGAGTGATGTAATCGTTAAATCGGAAGTCTTTGAGTTGGCCTAGAAGTTGACTAATTTCTCTAGCCCACGCAGGGGCAGTCATATAGAACAAAACAAAAACTAGAGAAAAGATTGCAACCTGAAGCAAAGCTTGGATTAATCCAATTGGCCAGTACCAGAAAAGTGTCCATTGAAATCCCGCATCATAATTTATGCCTTGAGTCGAAACTGCATCTTTTGTAGATTGAAAATCGATATAGCAGATCAAAAGCACAACTATTGAAGCAAATACGAGAGCCAAAATTGTTCCAGCAGATTTCAAATGGATTCGAATTCGATTGAGTGCACCAGTTAACTGCATACGGATTGGCCCAAACTCCTTCATGACGAGCACAGCAAAGGGAACCAGTGCAAAAGTTGAAAATAATTGAATCGGCGCTGTGCCATCAAAATTAATAAAAACATCTTGAAAAAGTCGGCCTAAGCTGCGGTCGGTGCGCCAATTATTAAGTGATGTGACCAGGTGGAGTATCTCAACAAGGGCGGCGATATAAATCAAGTAGGGCCGCAGAAGAAGGTTTCTTTTTACTATCCATGCATAAACCAATAGAACGTAGACCAACAGAATCATTTTGAGATAGATATTTGAGGCGAGGTAGCTCAACGAGGATGTGACATCACTCCAACTGCCAATGTCAGAGTGCGAATACCAGTAAAAGGTATTGGGGATGTTGAGCAGGATTACTACAGCCAACAGCAGACGTGTGTTGAGTCGAGTGAGTGTATTCATGAGGTAAGCCTTGAGGATGAACTCCCCCCTCTCCAGCAAACACACCGCACAAAAAAGTGAAATCTTTACATCATGCTGGAATTTGAGGGTGATCTTTCCAAGCACTCTCTAGCGTCTGTGTAAATGCCTCAAGCGGTTGAGCACCAGAAATCCCGTATTTCATATCCACCACGAAAAAGGGAACCCCTGTTGCCCCGAGCTCTGATGCCAAATTGCGATCGGCAATTACTTCTTCAGTAAATTTTCCAGATAGTAGAACATCCTCGACAACATCTGCATCAAAGCCGACCGAGAGTGCAACGCTTACTAAATCAGCATGCGAAAACATTGGCTTAGATTTTTCGAAATATCCCGAATACATCGCCTCTAAAAGTAGATCTTGCTTGCCAACAGTGGCAGCCCACAATAAAAGGCGATGGGCATCAAAAGTATTTCCAGAAAGTGTTTCATCCAGGTTATAGCAAAGGCCTTCCCCATCAGCGATAGCGCAGACATTTGCCTGCATCTGCTTAACGGCAGTAGGTGCCATCTGATATTTATGGGCAAGAAGTTCGGTAGTAGATACAGTGTCGGTGATATCTGGTTGTAACTGAAATGCACGGTGGCGAATAGTGACTTGATCTTTATGGGCAAAAGTAGAGAGCGCTTTTTCTAGGCGCCTTTTGCCGATGTAACACCAAGGACAGACAACATCAGACCAGACATCAATAATCATGAGTTCAGTTTAATCTCAGATTCAAGCTGCCCTACGCCAAGAAATTGGTGAACTGCCAAGGATCTTGGGTGTCGTATTCGCGACCATTCCAGCCCTTGAACAAATCATTACGAGTGCTGATGGGATCCCAGTCAGACTGAACTGAGACGAAATTCCAGTATTTTTGTGCATATGCCAAAACTTCTCGCCATGGCAAATCATCCGGAACCAGGTAACCACGGTCTGGGTGGTGCATCGCCCAGGCCACAGCAGAGAAAACTGCAGAACCCACTTGAACTGTCGTAGCTGATTGACCAGGAATTAGCTTACGAGCATCGTGAATATTTAATAGTGAACCAGTCCACCAACATTTGTATTGGTGACCCATCAATAAGACACCTAGGCGATCTTCACCATCAATGATTTCATCATTCATGATGCGTTGATTAGTTGTGATATCCCACTGCATCTGCTCAAGCTCGCGCATGGATGCGATTGCTGCATCTGTTGGCCGATAGGCGTAATGCACGGTAGGGCGATAGATCGCCTTTCCTTCTTCCCATACAGTCAGATGATCTGAGATCGTAAATGCTTCCCCGTGACGAACCACCATCCCTGTATTTTCTTGATTAGGAACCCAGGATCGAACCCATGTAGTTGCCCCTGGTTGTGCGATTCCTATTTGATTTTGTGGTCCACCTTCATGAGTAAATGCCCCACGTGGCAACTTCTTTTCGTGAGTTCCGCAACCCATTTCCGCTGGCGCAATTCCTTCCTCATAAAATCCTTCAACGCTCCAAGTATTGACGAATTCATTGAGCAATTTAGGTTTATCAGAGATTTGAGTATCTAATTCGGCAATATGAATTACCTTGACTCCCAAAGTCTGTGCCAGCTTGGGATAGTTCTCTGATGCAAGTGCTTGTTTTACTCCAGGCAGATCAGCATTTTCTGCAATTGATTTCTCTGCAATCTCTACAAGGGCTTTTTTGGTAAGACTGGAAACCAAACCAGGATTAGCCCCATGCTCAACAATTGCAGTAGGTCCGCCACCTTTCCAAGTGTCGGTGAGTTTGCGCAATTTCATATGACGGTAATACAGCGTTCGCTCTTGCGGGGTACGGGCCGAAGGATTGGAATTCGGATCCCACAATTCTAAAGAGGTGTTGAGGTAGATGACACCGTGATTGTGTGCCCATTCAATAATGTCATTAGCGTCGATATTCCATGCCAGGTCAAGAAGAAAATCTCCAGTGGCTAAATATTTCGACAGGAATTGGTCCATGTTTTCACGAGTGAGTTCATCGTTAATATATGTGGCACCTTTGGCAATCGACTCCAGGAAGCGAAAACGAGTATCTCGCATATCCACGATCGTGATCTGTTTACCTTCCACTTCATGTTCGATAAGAAGTGGGACTACGGTCTGTGCAACAGATCCGCCGCCAAGTACAAGAACGCGATTGTGGAATTTCTCTGGCAATTAATTACCTCTTATCTACTTGGCTGCTCGGATGGGCCAAATAAGCCTGCTCAGGTTATCTAGATTCGGCTAGGAATCAAAAGCCAAGGGCAAGCAAAATCCCCGACCCAATGATCTGGGCCGGGGATTTTGTACTTCTAGCAGATTAGCTACAGCCTGATGTGCTGCCGCAACCTTCGCAGACATAGCAAGCACCAGATGCACGCATCTTGACGCCGCACGTCATGCACAGTGGAGCATCAGATTTGATACCTGAGATTGCCTCAAGTAATTCAGTAGATGAGCCGAATGTGATCGGAGCTGATTCAATCTTGACTGCTACTGGCTTTGGAGCCGGTGCAACAGGTGCAACAGGTGCAATTGTTTCAGTGCGTTCGAACTCATCGACTTCTTCGCTGACATCTTCTGTGTAGGTACCGGTTTCGAGGGCGCGAGCGCGCTCTGAAGCGGTGTAGAGACCGATGCCTGCGCGAGATTCAAAGGGCAAGTAATCAAGTGCTAGGCGGCGGAAGATGTAATCCATCATGGATTGTGCGATACGGATATCGGCATCATCTGTCATTCCACTTGGCTCAAAGCGCAAGTTGGTGAACTTCTCAACAAATGTTTGTAGCGGAACGCCGTATTGCAAGCCAATGGAGACAGCAATCGAGAAAGCATCCATAACACCGGCAAGAGTGGAACCTTGCTTGCCAAGCTTGAGGAAAACTTCACCAAGTGCGCCATCTGCATAAGCACCAGAGGTCATGTACCCCTCGGCACCGCCCACAGAGAAGGATGTGGTCATAGATGGACGTGACTTAGGCAAACGCTTACGAACAGCATGTGCTGGAGCAGTTGCTGCAGGAGCATCGGTTTTAGCTGCTTTGCCATCAGAGAGTGGTTGTCCAACTTTGCAATTGTCGCGATAGACGGCAAGTGCCTTAAGTCCTAACTTCCAACCTTCGTAGTAAACCTCTTCAACTTCCTCCACTGTTGCCTCAGCTGGCAAGTTAACAGTCTTGGAAATTGCACCAGATAGGAAAGGCTGGCATGCAGCCATCATGCGCACATGGCCCATAGGTGCGATTGAACGAGCACCGAGAGCACAATCAAAAACGTCGTAGTGCTCTGGCTTAAGGCCAGGTGCATCAATGACATGGCCATGAGTTGAGATGAATTCGACAATGGCTTCAATGGTTTCTTCTGTATATCCAAGTTTGCGAAGTGCTGCAGGAACAGTTTGGTTAACGATCTGCATAGATCCGCCACCGACAAGTTTCTTAAACTTCACCAAGGAGAAATCAGGTTCGATACCTGTTGTATCGCAATCCATCATCAAACCGATGGTTCCAGTTGGAGCAAGTACGGAGATCTGCGCGTTGCGCCATCCGTTCTTTTCGCCAATTGATAGACAAGCATCCCAAGCCTTGTTTGCTTCAGTCCAGACATCACGATCAAGTGTTGTCGATGACTTGGCAGAAATTGATGCAGAGGCATGCTTGCGCATAACGCGAGCATGTGGAGCTGCGTTGCGTGCAAAGCCGTCATATGGTCCGACGATGCCAGAGAGTTCAGCAGAGCGCTTGTAGGTAATACCGCTCATCAAAGATGTAATAGCACCGGCAAGTGCGCGGCCACCATCTGAATCATAGGCAAGACCAGATGCCATAAGGAGAGCACCTAAGTTTGCATAACCAATACCCAGTTGGCGATAAGCACGAGTTGTGTCACCAATTGCTGTTGTTGGGAAATCTGCGAAACAGATCGAGATATCCATCGCGGTGATGATCATCTCTGCTGCGCGAGCAAAAGTCTTCGAATCAAATGATCCATCGGACTTAAGGAATTTCATCAAGTTAATCGATGCCAAGTTACATGATGAGTTATCAAGTGACATGTACTCAGAGCAAGGATTGGATGCATTAATGCGTCCAGTCTCTGGGTTGGTGTGCCAATCATTGATCGTGTCATCGTATTGAATTCCTGGATCAGCACATGCCCAAGCAGCTTGTGCCATCTTGCGGAACAACCCACGTGCATCGATTGTCTCGATGATTTCGCCAGTTGAACGTGCTTTCAAACCAAATTCTGTTCCGCCTTCATATGCGCGCATGAAATCATCACTCACGCGAACAGAGTTATTAGCGTTCTGATATTGCACAGAAATAATGTCTTTGCCGCCGAGGTCCATATCAAAGCCCGCATCACGAAGTGCACGGATCTTGTTCTCTTCATTGACCTTGGTCTCGATAAATTCTTCGATATCTGGATGATCCACATCAAGAACAACCATCTTGGCTGCGCGACGTGTTGCACCGCCTGATTTGATTGTGCCAGCAGATGCATCAGCACCACGCATAAAGGAGACAGGTCCTGATGCTGTGCCACCTGATTTAAGAAGTTCTTTGGACGAACGAATGCGAGACAAGTTTAGACCTGCACCGGATCCGCCTTTAAAGATCATTCCCTCTTCGCGATACCAGTTAAGGATCGAATCCATTGTGTCATCAACAGAGAGGATGAAACATGCGCTCACTTGTTGTGGAGCAGCTGTTCCAACGTTAAACCAGACAGGTGAGTTAAATGAGAAGATCTGGTGCAAGAGCATATGTGTGAGTTCGTGTTCGAAAACTTCAGCATCTACATCATTTGCAAAGTAACCAAATTCTTTTCCGGCCTTTACGTAAGTTAAAACAACGCGGTCGATAACTTGCTTCAAAGACCATTCGCGGTTTTCAGCACCTACTGCGCCACGGAAATACTTGGTGGTCACGATCATGGATGCATTGACTGACCAGAAATCAGGGTATTCAACACCGCGTTGTTCGAAAACAACATCCCCGCTCTTCCAGTTTGTCTGGACGACATCTCGACGCTCCCAGTTCACTTCGTCGTAAGGGTGTACTCCAGCTTTTGTGTAAATCCGCTCGAGTGTTAAACCCTTGCCTGACTTAGTGGTGGACTTGCTAGGTCGATTGATGACCGTCTCTGACATTTATATGTTCCCCATCTTCTTCTAGTAAATTCGTTATTCGTACTTAAATACTTACGGAACTTCTTGCTGCACTTTTTGGCGCAGGTGAAACAGCATTTCTTGGTGCAGTGTTTGTTACTGAGTTAGCACTGGGGAGAGCGCTCTTTGCTGGGGAACTACTTGTTAGGGAATTACTTTGTGTGGTGGCACTCGAAGGAACAGCTCGCAATAATGCGATCTCTCCTTCGAAATCTTCAAGGGAGTTAAAGTTACGGTACACAGAGGCATAACGCAGGTAGGCGACCTCATCGAGTTCGCGAAGTGGCGCAAGAATTGCCAAGCCCACCTCTTGTGCTTCAATCTCTGCTTGGCCTGATGCGCGCAATGTTTCTTCCACTCGTTGAGCAAGAAGAGCTAGATCATCAGAATTCACTGGACGTCCCTGGCAGGCCTTGCCCACACCAGCAATTACTTTCTCGCGACTAAAAGGTTCAGTGGCGCCGGAGCGCTTGATGATGTTGAGCAACGTGGTCTCTTGGGTAGAAAAGCGAGCGCCACAATCTGGGCACTCCCGGCGACGGCGAATTTGGGTGCCATCTTCTACTTGGCGAGAATCGACAACGCGAGAATCATCATGTCGGCAAAATGGGCAGATCATGCGGCGCGTCGTCCTTTCTAATCCAGTGTGCGGGTGTATCAGCGAGTTTCGTTAAGACCCATCAATAGTGCGTAAAACCACTACGTATGGAACTATAGCGCGCTTTGACCCCTACATCTAGTGGTAACTGTAAAGGGGCACTCAAGGCTTGGCCTGTATTGGGCAGATGAATTCTTTTCTGGCGTGTCGAGGCGACCCCCAGGAGGCAAGGTCGGAAATTGCTGGCGCGAATTAAGCAGGAACGCGCAGAACCTGTCCTGCAGCCACATCGGGCACGGCTAGTGCATTGGCGCTCATGATCGCATCCACCATAGAAAGAACATCAGAGCTGCCAGAGACTTTCACTGCATCACTAGCAATAGACCAGAGAGTTTCACCAGGGGCGACAACAACACTGACATAGCTAGCGTGATCTGTATGTGTCACAACAGCGCCTGCTCCAGCTTTCATCGAAAAAGCAGCGCCCAGCACTATCGCCAGAGACAACACCACGAGTGAGCGCGCTAACCGACCACGACGCGTGATCCCTGAAGTGCTCACAGCAATCGAGGAAATACGTAGTGATTGGGACGGATAATTCAGTGCAACTGCGCTCATGGTCTAGCCTCCTGCGAATACAACCTTGGGGAAGGTTTTCGAACACTTGTTCGATAGGACATTTATAGCCCACCCCACCGACAAAAGCAAGAATAATTCGAACAGATGTTTGAATTTTTCCCCAATCTGCTCTACCCTCTACCCATGAGCAAAGAAGCCCTTCCCCAGATCCCCGCAGGCCTGAGCGCCCGCCAGTTCTCAATCTTGACCGCCATTAAAGAGGCGATCGATACCAACGGCTATCCACCCAGCATGCGTGAGATTGGCCTGGCTGCCGGCCTTGCCAGCCCTGCCTCGGTCAAATATCAACTTGAAACACTTGAAGCGAAAGGTTTTATCCGTCGCGATGTATCAAAAGGTCGCGCCCTAGAAGTGCTTCTGCCTGAATCAGATACACCTGCCTATCCTGCTGATGTGACTCGTCAGGTACCACTTGTGGGTCGGATTGCAGCAGGTGGACCCATTCTTGCTGAGCAATCTATTGAGGAAACTTTCCCTCTTCCTGAATCCATCGTCGGTCAAGGCGAACTCTTCATGCTCAAAGTAGTGGGAGATTCCATGATCAATGCCGCTATTTGTGATGGCGACTATGTCGTGATCCGTTCGCAAAAAGATTGCAACAAAGGTGAAATCGTTGCAGCGATGATTGATGGTGAAGCAACGGTTAAAACTTTCTCACGCAAAGATGGTCACATCTGGTTGCTGCCAGCCAATGATGACTTTGCGCCGATCAATGGCGATGACTGCGAAATCTTAGGCAAAGTCACTGCAGTATTGCGCAGCGTCAACTAGAGCGCTAGTTGCTTGGAAAACTATCCATAAATAGCGTCGCGACTCGTATTTCCTAAAATAGTCACCACTTCGAAACAACGCAGTGCTTGCTCCATCTTCTCGCACGTGTAGGTAACTTCGCGCGTTCCTGTTTGTTGTACGCCAGGAATATGCGTAGCAGCAATGACTTGATTCGCTGCTGCAAATTCGATGCGGAATGTGAATGGTCCCTTGAGCGGTTCTGGTTTACGCAAACGAGATAGACCATCGCGAGCAGCACTCTTGATGATCTCAAATGTCTTTTCAGGTGCAATGCACTCTGCAGTAAAACGATCTACACATCTTTTAACTGCAGCAAATCCTGCATCTGCTGCATACCGCTTAGCATCTTCAATCGTCAGATCATCTCCACTCACAAGAACAACAGGCACTCCAAGTTCTGCAGCAAAGAGTGCGTTCATATATCCCTCACTGCAAACCTCACCATTGAGCCATACTGCATTGTAAATATCCCCCGAGTAGGTATGGGACATGATTCCTTGCTGACCTGCAGCAGTGTGATAGCCAATAAATGCCACTGCATCAGTGGACTTAGTGACCCCTTCGACCATGCAATGTTTCTTGTGCCTACCGGAAATGAGTGTCGCACGTGGGTCTAGAAGATCGTAAACCACGTTGTGCATATTGGCGTGTGAATCATTCACGACAATATTGCGCGCTCCTGCTTCATAAAAACCTTCCACAGCTGCATTAACATCGGCAGTCATGATCTTTCGAAAGTGATCCCATCCTGGAGTACCAGGGTGAACATCTGCTGGTGAGGTAACTCCGCTAATGCCTTCCATATCTGCTGAGATCAGAACGTTCATGCTTCCGCCTTCTTAACATTGAGGGTTTGAATACGTATAGGAGTGATGGGATTTAAGCGGATTTCACATCGCAGCGACCCGCTTTTGCCTGGAATATCCCAAACAAAGTGCAACGGAGAATCCGAAGCAGTTTTTACTTCATTAAGCATTGATGAAGCACTGAGTCCGCCAACTTCAGCGATCAGCGCTGTGATGGAACTCTGTCGTTCGCCATACGGAACATCCATGTCAACATTTTCTTCAAAGATTTCATCTGCCAGAGTTGAGCTCCAATTACGAACAAGGAGATCAGCCTGCTTTGCTAACTCAAGTGTGTGTGGCCACTTATCCTCAAGTGGCAGCTCATACCCCATTTTCTCCAGCGCATAATCCAAGATTCCAGTGGCAGTTGCCCATGCACCCGAATACGTAGCATTCTCAAGAACAACAACAGAGAGTCCTGTTGGCACATGCCAGCGCATGTGAGAACTAAAGCCAGGATAGCCACCAGAGTGTGATACAAATTGACCATACTTTGGATCAAACTCCACGAAAAGTCCCAAACCATAACCAAAAGCACGATGTGCGTTTGAAGGAACTGTTGCTAAGTGAGTATTAAAAGGCGATGAGGTCACAATTTGTTGCATGCTGTGGCGCGATTGAGCAGATAGCGGCCCAGAATTTTTAGCATTAGGAACTAAAGCCGAATGCATCCACTGTGCCCAGGTGCGCAGATCTCGTGCACTGCTAAAGAGTCCACCGATACATGAGAAAGCACCAGATGAAGTAAATGGCAATTCAAGCCAGTTTTCCCCGCTCTTTCGATAGCCAACAGCAACGCGATCTGGGGCAAAGAGTTCTTTATCGAAACCAGAACCACTCATGCCTAAAGGTTTCAAGATTTCGCTGGTAACAAATTCCCGGAAATCGCGGCCAGATGCTCTTTCAATTACTTGGCCCAAAAGTGCAAAACCTAAATTGGAGTATTGATATATCGCTCCTGGATTACTCGTGGTGTGCACACCGCGACTCACGATCTCTCGTAGTGCTTGCCCCGAAATTGATTCTTGCCGATCAGCCCATGGATCATCAGATGGCAATCCCGATGACATGGCCGCAAGTTGGCCAACAGTAGGAATAGTTTTATAGGTGCTGATCTGGCTGAAGCGATACTCCTCCACAAAATCTGTGATCGGCTGATTCAGATCAAGGGCTCCCCGATCACGCAATACCAGCAACGCTGCGATTGTAAAACTCTTGGTGCACGAGGCAATGCGAAAAGAAGTATCTGCAGTAGGTGCGCCTTGACCAACTTTGTACTGACCGATTCCTTTTTCTATAAGTACTTCTTCGCCTTGAAAGAGCGTGGCATAAATTCCGGGGCACTTGCCATCAATAACTGGTTTGTTCATCAGCTCTTCAACGCCCTTTAAGAGTTCTTGATCTATCTTCACTCCGGACTTAGCACTCATCTAATCCTCCTAGTTTGCGTTTCGAACGATTGCATCAAGTTTGGGCACAGCTGAAATCAATTGTCTTGTGTAGGCATGCTGAGGATTATCAAATAAAGAAAGTGTTGGGGAGGATTCCACAATCTCTCCAAGATTGATCACATTGACTCGATCACAGAGCAAGCGCACAATGGCAAGGTCGTGTGAGATAAAAAGAATTGAAAGTTTCAGTGAATCACGAAGATCCGAGAGCAAGTTAATAATCGAGGCTTGTACAGAAACATCTAGGGCAGATACTGCTTCATCTGCGATGAGAAATTGTGGGTTCAGGGAGAGAGCCCGTGCAATAGCCACGCGTTGCCTTTGACCGCCCGACATTGCATAAGGGCGACTATCGAGCAAACTCTCTGGGAGTTTCACTAGTGAAAGAAGTTCTTTACAACGATCTAAACGTTTCTCCTTGGGAAGAACGTTATGTGTATCGAGTAGCTCAAAAATCGCTTGTTTCACACTCATGCGCGGATCCAAAGAGGAATACGGATCTTGGAAAATCATTTGCATCTTGCGTCGATCCTCTAGTGTGCGCACCTTTGGAAGGGCTTGCCCAGCATAGAAAAGCTCACCAGAGTTCTGTTTTTGCAAGCCGATGGCAACCCGTGCCAAAGTAGATTTGCCGGAACCAGATTCACCGACAAGTCCAACAATTTCGCCCTCATTCACATCAAGGGATACCTTCTTGAGTGCATGTACTTGGCTCTTATTCCGGCCACGACCAACATTAAATGTCACACTGACATCTCTGGCTTCAAATATTGGTTTACTCATGAGAACTCGCACTCCAGAGGGCATCTAAATCAGCAAATTCAAAAGGAGCAATCTGCCAACCAGGTTCGACGTTTGTCATGGGCGGTGCCAATTCTTGGGATCTTTGAGTCAAGGACGGCCCCGTGTTATCCAAACCTTTAAGGCGCTGAATAGGTCCATCAATGCGTGGAATCGCACTGAGCAAGGCTTTTGTATAAGGATGGCGAGGATGTGAAAAAACCTTATTGATGTCATCTGCTTGCTCAACAATGCGGCCTGAATACATCACTGAAATTGCATCACATAATTCGGCCACCACACCGATGTCATGGGTGACATAAAGCAAGCTAACTTTGAGCTCGCTACGTAACTTCTTAAATAGTTCAATGATCTGGGCTTGGATCGTGACATCTAATGCAGTGGTTGGTTCATCACACAAAATCAGCTCAGGTCCACATGCCAAGGCAGCTGCGATCATCACGCGCTGTTTCATTCCGCCAGAGAGTTGGAAAGGGAAATCATCAACGCGTTTACTTGCTTCACGAATGCCCACTTGATCCATCAGATCAATGGCACGCTCTCTTGCTTGCTTGCGGTTGAGATCAGAATGCTGCATCAAACTATCTGTGATCTGCTTGCCAATTTTCATCACCGGATTCAACGCGACAGATGGTTCTTGGAAAACCATGGATATGCCGGTACCTAAAACACTCTTGCGATACTTGCCACCTTCGGCGAGTAAGTCTTGACCTTGGAACTTGATGACTCCCGATGTGACGCGAACATTTGCAGGCAAAAGCCCCATGATTGCTCGCAAAGTCAAACTCTTGCCAGATCCGGATTCACCTACAAGCCCGCGTGCGTGACCCTCCGCAACACTAAAACTGATGTTGTCGATTGCAATGTAATCACGGCCAGCAATGCGAGCAACGATTTGAAGGTCCTCTACCTCTAATACGTTAGAAGTCATTGCTCCAGAATTCATGGCGTTCATCGCTTTACCCGCAGTGCTACGGCAAGACCATCTCCGATAAAGGAAAGTCCCAAACTCGTGATCACAACTGCTAGCGCAGGCAGGATGGTCAACGCGTAATACCCGCCAGCTAAGAATTGTTGCCCCTCTGCGATCATGCGTCCCCAATCTGGCGTGGGTGGCACGATTCCTAAACCGAAATAACTCAATGTCACGATGACGCCGATATTGAGGACGATGTCACTCATCGCATAAACAATCGCCTGCGTAATCACGTTAGGCAGAACATGGCGCGTAATGATTTTCTGGTTGGAAATTCCACCAGTTTGGGCTGCTTCAATGAATTCCTTGGAACGAACAATCATCGTCTCGGCACGCACGATACGAGCGTATGCAACCCAACTCACTAGTGAAATTGCAATGAATATGCTTCCTACGCCATTACCTAAAATGAAGACCAAGCTAATAACCAAAACATAAAAAGGAAATGCGACAACTACATCGGCAATACGCATCACCAAGGTATCTACCCACCCAGAGAAATACCCGCATATAGCACCTACCACTGTGCCGATAACGAAGGGTGCTAGAACTGCGATGGAGGCTAGAAATAGATCTGTACGCCCGCCATAAAGTAGGCGACTCCACACATCGCGCCCCAAGTTATCGGTACCCAAGAAATGCTCGGCAGTGCCGCCTTGTAAAGTGTTGAGTAAATCTTGTGAAATAGGATCGAATTTCGTTAAATGGGAAGCCAGTACGGCCATCGCTACTACTACAAAAATAATGAATATACCTAAATAAAGTCGGAAGTTATTAACGCGAAATCCCCTAAGACGGCTTAATATATTTGGTCGCAGGGAAAGTGAGGTACTCATTATTTAAACCTCGCCCGTGGGTCAAGGAGTGCGTACGACACATCCGTGAGCAAATAGACCAAAACTACGAGCATCGCAAAAGTCAGCGTTGCACCTTGTATCACCGGGAAATCTCTATTCAAAATTCCCGTCATTAAAAAAGAACCCATCCCTGGAATTCCGAAAACATTTTCTATAACCAAAGAACCGCCTGCTAGGTATCCCACTTGAATTCCCAAAATACTAATTCCCGAAATGCTTCCGTTCCGTAACGCGTATTTCAACCACACCGAGCGATTTTTTAGACCTTTCGAACGGGCGAATGCAACGTATTCACTATCCAAAGATTCGATCACTGAAGTACGCAAACTTCTCACCAATAGCGGCACTAGCCCCAAACCAATCGTGAGGCTGGGAAGAACAAGAGACCATAGGTGTTGCAAATTGGTCTCCCCGTATCCCCCAACCGGGAATATTTGAACTTTCAAAGCAAGAAACAAGATCCCCATAGCGCCAATAAAGAATATTGGCATTCCTAAGATCACTGCATTTAAAAGGCTCACAAGATGATCAATAAATTTGTCTTTACGTATTGCTGTCCAAATGGCCAGAGGAAGAGCAAAAATGATTCCAAAAAGAGAGCCCATGATCATCAACATCAGCGTTGGAGGTAATTTCAAGCTAATCAATTTAACAATTGTTTCATTGTAGAAAAGTGAGTTACCCAAATCGCCAGTAAAGAGACCGCCAATAAAATCTAGGTACTGCTGAGTGACGGGTTTATCTAAGCCCCATTGGTGATGCAGCGCGGCAATCGCCGCAGGTTCTGGGTGATTGCCTAAATAAGTAAGAGCTGGATCTCCCGGAGTAGCATGCATCAAGAGAAAAGTAGCGGTGATGATGCCAAAAACGACAGGTACTAAGAGTGCAATTCTCTTGATCAAGAACCGAGTCATTCTTTCTGCACCCTCCCCTAGGTCGTAGATTGATCTTTACTCTAGTTATTCAACACGCGGTGCTCAAGAACCATCTCTTGAACACCGCGTATCGAATTACTTTTTTAAGTCATTTACTACTTTGACAACCAAACATTCCGGAAATTGTAATTTCCCGTTACGAATGGGTGGAAAGCTTGTACCTTGGTTGAGTACGAGTACAAGTTTGGTGCGTAGTACAAAGGCACCATTGGTTGATCGTTATCAAAGGCAACTTGGATCTTGTCATAGATCGCTTTGCGCTTTGTTTGATTGTCAATGAGAACCGCGTCATTAGCTAACTTGGCACTCTTTTGATTATCGTAATAAGACCATAGCGATGATCCGCCGCCATCGATGAGCCCTGTGAATCGAATCAATTCATCAGGATCGATGATGTCAGTGGTGTCATATCCGAACATGATGTCATATGACTTGTTATCACGAGCTGCAGTCCATGCTGATGGATCTAGCTGACTGATCTGAAGAGTGACACCAATTTTGGCAGCTTCACTCTGGAGAATTTGAGCCATTGAGTTCTGATCAGCGTTTCCGGATGAAACCATGATGGTGGCGCTGAAACCGTTTGGTTGTGTTGAAAGTGCTAGTTCAGCTTTTGCCTTTGTTAAGTCATATGGCAAGCCCTTGATGCTGGCATTATGTGACCAAGATGAAGGAGACATGTAAGCACCAGCTGGAGTTCCATTACCAAACAGAACAGCTGTAATGATTGCTTTCTTGTCCACTAACGAAGCAAGTGCTTTGCGGACATGCACATCACTCAATGGCGCCTTGGTGTTGTTGAAAATCAAAAAGTTCACAGCACTGGAATCAAATGCCGTGACCTTTACGCCAGGAACGTTCTTAAGTGTCTTCACACTTGAAAAGGATGGGAACTCATTAATCTGAGCTTGTCCGCCTTGTACCTGGTTAGCGCGGGTATTTGCATCAGGAACCAATTTAAATGTTATTGAATCCAAATACGGTTTTCCAGCTTCCCAGTAGTAAGGGTTGCGGACAATCTTAATGAGTTGACCCTTAGTCCAAGTTGCTAATTTAAATGGCCCTGTTCCGATTGGATGTTTGCCAAATTCATCTTTTGTCTTACCACCGTAGTTATTAGGAATGATGGAATTGGCAAAGATAGCCATAACAGCAGGAAGTGGTGAGTAAGGAGTCTTTGTTGTGATCGTGACTGTCAATGGGTCTGGTGTTCCAATTTTAGAAATTGAGGAGTTAATGAATCCCCAGTTACCAGCGGGATTTGAATTCTCCTGCAATGAAAACTTTACATCTTTGGAAGTCATTGGAGTGCCATCGGAGAACTTCACTCCGCTGCGAAGTTTGAAAGTCCATGTCAAACCATCTTTAGATGCAGACCATGATGTTGCAAGACTTGGCTTCAAGCTCTTGGCATCCGCTGCTGGTACTAAGAGTGTGTCGAAGATTTCTTCTACAACCCAGATACCTGCGTTATCAGGTGGGATGCTTGGAGTTAAACTTGATTCAAGATCACCGCGCAAGATTGTGAGATCTCCGCCTTTGACCGGTGTTGCAGCCGAGGCCACTTGTGAAAAAGTGAACGACACTGGCAGAGCAAGTGCAACAGTAACTGCAGTAACAAGCAGCTTCTTGGAAACGATCCTCATTTGAAACCAACCTCTCCTTGGTCTTGCCCCTGGGGCTACCCCCCGAGGAATTTCTTGCCCATGTCTATTGGGGTTAATACCTGAAGTCAATAGATCTAACTCAGGAAATTAACGATCGTGGCCTTTAATACTTCAACAGTCTTCACGACTTCAGCTATTTCTACCCATTCATTGGGTGAATGCAAATTGCCACCGGTTGGTCCAATAAGAACTGTCGGAACTCCAGCTGATTGCAAGAGTGCGGCATCGGTCCATGCATTCCAACCAATGTCTTGTATGGGCATACCTAATACTTCTTGCGTTGCCCCGTTAAGTGCCTTCAGCAGTGGTTCGCGACCCTGGCCCACAAATGGTTGTCTCTCCATTTTGATGTCAATCTTGGCACGAAAATTTGGAAACTCTTTGCGCACTTCATCAAAAATCTTTTCGATATCACTGACACGATTTGCTAAGACTTCACCCGGTTGTGTCCCAATTTCAATTCCCAAAACAGTCTGGCTTGGATAGGTCGCATAATCAGTGCCGCCATGAATCGTTGATGTATGGAAAACAGTTACGCCATTTCGTGCATCAGGATGTTTGCGCCATTGAGTTTCACTCAGGCGATGTAGGCCAAGGACTACAGCCGAAGCGTGAACAATGGAATCAATACCTTCCTCAGGTGCGCAACCATGTGATGCTTTTCCAAAGATAGTGATATCGATCCAACCAAAACCTTGATGCTCGGTAACAACAGTAGGTAGAACTGAAGGTTCAATCACAATCGCTGCATCCATTTTGTGATGTTTGATCAAGTGTTCGGTACCAATCGAAGCTGCTTCTTCATCGACGACGCACGCTAACAAAACATCGCCTTTAAGCCTTGTGCCACTTCGGACAAGGTCGCGAAGTGCCAGCATCGCTGCTGCGCACCCAGCTTTGTCATCGACAACCCCAAGTCCATACATGCGATCTCCATCGATCCACGGCTTGAGTGCAACATCTGCCCAATTTTGATAACCCACGGTGTCGCTATGAGCATTAATACACAACGTTGGTCCAGATTCTGACCCACGCAAACGTGCCAACATATTAGGACGACCTGGCGTGACTTCCTCCAGAGTTACTTCAACACCGGCCTTTGTGAGCCAATCTCCGATGAACTCGGCGATTGCTTTCTCACCCGAACCATCCTTGATTAACCATGGAGTAACCGATTCGATTCGAACAAGTTGATCCAGTAAATCAATAACTTCTTGGCGGTCTGTTGTCATTTTTTCCACTTCATCCGTTCGGTGTCGTTGATATTTTTGCGTTGGATCCAATAAGCATCGGATCCATCATGCGGGAAAGTGCTTTCTAACTTCATCAAAGCATGTGAGATGTTCAACCCGATTGATTGCGCTGCAACTATTGCTGCACCCAGTGCTGAACGATCGGGTTCTTGGCTGATGTTGGCTTCAATCGTGCGCTGGACAGCATTGGCTAATTGTTGGCGGAACCATGGATCACTGGCACTCCCACCTGAAACACGAATAGACCCATTGTGCAAACCGATTTCATGCAGTGTTTGTATGCATCGCGCGCTTTCAACAAGAATGCCATCAATTAATGATCGAGCGATTTCGGCGCTGGTGTGGCCCACATCTAAACCAGTGAGTGTTCCAGTCAAAGTTGGATCCCATAGAGCACCTTGCTCCCCCGGTGCCAGATAGGGCAAAAATGTTGGTAGACGTGAATCATCTGCAGATATTGCCAAAGCGATCAAACTCTCTTCATCTTTAATGTTGAGCAAATTTGCAAGCCATCGAATGGCACTACCTGTAGAGAGTAAATCCATTTCCAATCCCCAAGAATCACTATCCACCATTGGCGTGATCAAATATCGGTGTTGCACATCATGGATCGGTGTATTGCTAATTCCCAAAATGATCGTACTTGTTCCGCCAACGTAGGCAATATCCCCTGGCGAATCAACACCCATACCAATCGCACCCAGCACCGAATCTGCAGCGCCAACGCAAACTGCAATATCTCCTTGCAGCCCCAGCGCATCTGCAGCTCTGGCAGTGATGGCAGAAGTGGTTCGTGATGATGCAATTTCCGGAAGTTCTAGCAGCTTTGAGGTAGTCAAATGTTTGGCGATAATTTCAAAATCCCATTCACCTGTATGGATATCAAAACATCCAAAGCCTGTTGCAGTGCTGGGATCGGTTAAGTATTTTCCCGTGAGATAAAAGAACAGGTAGTCCTTAGCTCCCAGCAACCGTGTAGAGCGAGCAATACGTTCAGGGTCCACTTTGCACAAGCGCGCCAACATAGGAAGCAAGTAGCGACCATCAACCCATTGACCAGTAATTTTATAAATATCATCAGCCCCGATGCCGTTGCGAAGTGCATCCCCCTCTGCTTCGGCTCGACCATCCTCCCACGTGATGGCAGCACCGACTGGGACGCCTTCTCCGTCAACTGTTACTAGCGTTGGCAACATTCCGGAAAGACCGATCGCTTTCCATTCTTGATCCCCGGTCGAATTTTTAATCTGCGCAACGATTTCTTTGACGCTAGATATCCAATCGCTGGGATTTTGTTCTGATGCCCCAAGTTCTGGACGAGCGGTGGGATATTTCGAACTAGCGCGCGCAACAATCTCGCCTGCATCATTGATCGCAACAGCCTTAAGCCCTGAAGTTCCTAAATCAAGGCCTACGATCAACCTATTGCTCATATGCGCACCTTAGAGCCCCTGGTATTACTTATTGCGCGCAATTGCACTCAGAGCGCCTTGGGCTGCCTCAAGTGTCTTGTTAATGTCATCTTCTGAATGAACCAGGGAAACAAAGAGATTCTCCAGGTGGTTAGGGTGGAATAGCACCCCTCTTTGTAACATTTCGCGATACCAACGAGTGAAGAGTTCCTCACTTGCAAACTTTTCTGCCTCGCGCCAGTTATGAATTGGTTTTTCAGAAAACCACATCTGGAAGACCGTACCGATACCTTCAACGATTACAGGAATTCCAACATCATTAGCGATTTTGGCTAAGCCATCAGTAAGTTTAAAACCAAGGTTGCGTTGGCGCTCATACAGACCAGGTTCTGCAAGAAGATCCATCGTCGCAGAAACCGCTGCGCATTGAATGACGTTGGCGTTATATGTTCCAGAATGTGAATAGCGGCCTTCTGCAATGATGGACATGACCTCTTTGCTTCCACCGATTGCTGCAACTGGAAAGCCTCCACCTAATCCTTTAGCAAGTGTGGTCAGATCCGGTGTGACGCCAAACCATTCTTGAGCCCCACCTCGCGAGAATCTAAATCCAGTAATGACCTCATCAAATATCAATAGCGCGCCGTACTTCTTGGTCTCTGAACGAAGTAGTTCAAGGTATCCCGGCAAAGGCATGATGCAACCAGTGTTGAGAACTGCAGGTTCTGTAATTACTGCAGCGACTTCATGACCGCGTTCTGCCATTACTTTGATGAAGCTTTCAGGATCATTCCAACTTAAAACAATTAACGTATCTTCCAATTCAATAGGCACACCGGGTCCTGACGGGATTGCGCGAGGACGGCGAGCATCTCCGGCAGCTGCAGGATCCACGTGATTACTCCAATACACAGTGTCTTGCCAGCCGTGATAGTGACCTTCAAATCGAATAATCAATCGGCGCTTAGTGACAGCACGAGATATGCGGATTGCTGAGCCCACTGCTTCACTGCCCGAGTTGGTAAAGCGAACCATCTCAATGCCAGGAACTGCATCCACAACTTTCTGCGCAGCTTCAATTTCCAATTCATATGGCAAACCAAAACAGGTTCCCAGCGATCGAACAGCTTCAACAACGGCCTCTGTTACAACGGGGTTTCTGTGACCCAAAATCATTGGCCCAAGGCCTAGGAGGTAGTCGATGTATTCGTGGCCATCGATATCGGTAATTTTAGAACCTAAACCTTGAGCGATAAAAAGCGGATAAGGCTTCCAACCAAAGGGCACAGTGCGCGCACTGCTACCAGCCCCGCCTGGGATTACCTTGCTAGCTTTAGCAAAAGTTTCCCCAGAGTGTGGTGCCCATTGGGAATACTTCTGGAGAAAATCCGCATCTTCTGCTGCTCTCGAATTCAAGTGATGACCTCATCCTTAGTTAAGTGAAATAGTAAAACCGTGGCAAGTGCCTGGGGTGGAGTTGCAGGGAGTTTAGATCTCGTAAATCCAAACGCCCTGCAACTTGTCCTACCCCCGTTTAACCTACGGAACGAACTTATTGCTTACTTAGACAACCAAACATTGCGTAGGTTGTAATTTCCAGTCACATAGCTATGGAAATTTTGGACTTTCTTGGAGTATGAATACATCTCAGGTGCGTAGTAAAGAGGAACCATTGGAGCGTCAGCTTCGAATTGAACCTGAATCTTGTCATAGATGACTTTACGCTTTGCTTGGTCTTGAGTCTTCACAGCATCTGCTGCCCACTTAGAAATATTCTTATTGTCATAGTAGGAGAACAAGGAGAATGCTCCACCTGTATAAACGGCGTCCACATTGATAATTTCATCTGGATCCATCATGTCTGTCGTAACAGGGACATAGCAGATATCAAATGTCTTATTCATGCGGGCATCATTCATCGCTGAAGGATCCAACTGTTGGATGTTCAATGTAACGCCAATTTGTGCTGCAGCATTTTGCATGATCTGCGCCAATGAGTTCTGATCAACGTTTCCAGAAGCCACTGCAATATTTGCAGTCAAACCTGTTGGAGTTGTTGAAAGAGCTAATTCAGCTTTTGCTTTTGCAACATCAAATTCGCGACCCTTGATCGCAGCATTGTGTGCCCAACCTGATGGCCACATAAATGCTCCGGCAGGAGTTCCTGCGCCAGCCAAGATAGCGGTGTTGATTGCTTTTTTGTCGATGACGTAAGCCAACGCTTTTCTCAAGTGAGGATCGTTGAATGGCGCCTTAGAGTTATTGAAAACCATAAACATTGTGGCGCTAGATGGGAATGCCGAAACAGTTACTTTCGACTGACCCTTAAGGGCCTTAACGCTTGAATATGGTGGGAACTCATTAATCTGTGCTTGCCCACCAAGAAGTTGGTTGGCACGCGTATTTGAATCTGGAACCAAGTTGAAAGTGATTGAGTTCAGATATGGCTTGCCAGCTTCCCAATAGTAAGGATTTTTGACGAGCTTGATCTGTTGTCCGAGAGTCCACTTACTAATCTTGAAAGGACCAGTTCCAATTGGGTTCTTGCCAAACTCTTCTTGAGTTTTTCCACCATAGTTATATGGGAGAACAGAGTTAGCAAAAGTAGCAATCGCTGCTGGAAGTGGTGAATACGGATACTTTGTTTTGATCAATACAGTATCTGCGTTAGGTGTTGTAATTTTTGAAATAGAAGCGTTGAGGAATCCCCAGTTACTGCCCTTTGTGTTTTCTTCAATAGAGAATTTGACATCCTTTGAAGTCATGGCAGTTCCATCAGAGAACTTCACTCCTTTGCGAAGATTAAATGTCCAGGTAAGGCCATCCTTAGATTGGCTCCACGTAGTTGCAAGGCCTGGCACAAGGGATTTGCCATCGGCTGCTGGGAATAGCAAAGTGTCGAACAATTCCTCTAGCACCCAGATGGATGCATTATCTGGCGGAATGCTTGGCACAAGACTTGTTTCAATATCACCACGTACGACAACTAAGTCGCCACCTTTCACAGGTGTACCGGCAGCAGTTGAGGGGCTAGGAATAATGAAGTTCAGCGATGTCACCAAGGAAAGGGCGAAAAACCCAGTCAATGATTTCTTAGTTAGCAATTGCATCGTTTCTCCTAAACGTCGATGTAGAGGGCACGGTGGGGATCCCGAAACATGATGTTATACTGAGTATAGATAGGGGTCAATGCTCCAACACGCCTATAGATCAAGCCTTAAATGAGCCTATCTCTCCTAGTTGAAGACGCCTTCGGTCAGTCCTCTGACGATCTGCTTCTGGGCCAAAGTGGAAAAAATCAGCACCGGAATGACTGAGAGCAAGATCGCCGCACTGAGTTGATCCCATCGTAAAGCGGCATAACCCTTATATGCAGAGACCACGATCGGCACTGTCGGGTTTGAAGATGTGAGAGCAAGTGAGATGGTGACTTCATTCCAAACATTGATTGCCACCAATATCGCAACCGTTGCCACACCAGGTCGAATCAGCGGCAGGTAAATCCGGCGCAGTGTCACCCATTCACTGCAGCCATCAATTTTGGCAGCTTGTCCTAATTCCTCTGGAATCGTTTTAAAAAATGCCATCAGCAACCACATGCTCAGCGGTGCCATAAATCCTTGATAAGCAAGTGCCAGACCAATTGCAGTGTCATAAAGCCCCATGTTTTGCAGCACCGAATATAAAGGTAAGGCGATGATGAAATCAGGAAAGAGATAGGCAACAAAGAACCAACCTAATAGCCCACTTTTTCTGCGTACTTGTCGCTTGGTCAAAATATATGCTGCAGGAATCGTGACCAAGAGAGCGATGCTCACGGTGAATAAACCAGTGGCAATGCTCATACGAGTTGCTGCTATGAAATCGCGATCAGACCAGACTGTTGAAAAAGCAGAGAAATTCGGGTGGTAAAAGAATTTAGGTTGGCCAAAAGATGCTGCTGGATCTTGCGTAGAGAGAATAAATATCCAATACAACGGCGCAATCGTTGCAATGAGTGCGCCAGCAATCGCGATGACCTTGGCAAAAGGCGAGATGAATTTAAACATGGCGCCTGCGCCAACGAGCAATGCCCAACACACAGACCACTGCAAGAGCGGTAATAAATACATAGATGACCAGCATCGTCATGCTCATGCTCATCTGGCTGGCTTTAAATCCCGTGCGATATGCCAAGAGTTGAACAGATTCACTCGATTGTCCCGGTCCTCCCCCGGTTGCTCCATAGACCAAAGCAAAAAGCTTCAAGCAATCAATCGAGCGGATACCTGCCACGATAAAGATCAGCGGCAACATCAATGGCAGCGTTATATAACGAAAACTTTTCCATGCGGAGGCACCATCAATTTGAGCGGCTTCGAATGGATCCTTCGGAAGTGCTTGAAGCCCCGCACTTAAAATAATGAAGACAAATCCGGTTTGCCACCATGTATCCAGCCCTGCAACAGATGTCAGAACTATCTTGGGATCTCCCAAGAGATTCAAATGATCTATCCCTAAGTGACCGAGCAATCGGGGAAGTACTCCAATGGTGGGATCCAAAATGATTTTCCATGTCAGAGATACTGCAATTCCAGAGACCATCAAGGGAGCAATCAATATGGAGCGCACCCACCCAGCATGCCTGCCGATTTTGTGAACTAAGAGAGCCAGAGCAAATCCAATGGTAGTTTCAAAGGTGACAGCCAAGACAGTAAAAAATCCCGTGCGCCACATGCTCGCCCAGTACTCATGGTTGGCAAAGACATCGGTGTAATTTCTTAGCCCAATAAAGGAGAAGCGATTACCCCAGTTCCAATTAAAGAAACTCATATAGATCGAGTAGATCAATGGAAATGCGGTGGCAAAGAAGAGCACGGCAACCAGCGGTGCAAGAAAGATCCAAGTCGGCGTATCCGAAGGACTCGTTCCTGCTTGCCTTGCTTGCCTAAACTTTGCCACCGTCAATTAAATCACTTCATTAACGACTGCAAGCTCGCTTGAGCATCCTTCATGACTTGGGTTGGATTCTTTCCATTGGCCATCGCCAGAACCGCATCGACGACAACCAAGAGAATCGGTTCTGCGTCAGATTTGATCACAGCAGTTGGACGGGCAGTAGACATTGCCTTCTGAACAGTCTTGACATAATCAGCATTTAGCTTTGAACTAAAAGAAGAAAGATCGGCAGATGATTGCCGTGGTGGTCCGCCAGTAAAAGCACCAATTGCTGCGGTGTTTTCGCTATTGGTAAACCATTGAGTAAATAACCATGCAGCCTCTTTATGCTTACTGGCACTTGCAATGGCAATGCCCCAACTCCACAAACCAGTTCCGCCGCCGGCGGCACCAACTGGAAGTGGCATGTAACCAACTTTGCCGGCAATAGTGGACTTCTTTGCATCTTCAAAGCTAGGCCCAAAGACACTTGCATCTAGATAGAAAGCAGCTTTACCTTGAGTAAACAAGGTATTTGCATCTGGCCAATCAAGACTAAAACGATTTGGTGGGCCAGCAGAAATGAGTTCGGCATAATCGCTCAAACCTTTAACAATTGCCGGGTTGGTCAAACGAGGCTTATTCCATGCTCCGTCAAACCAGACGTTAAAGGGAAGTTCAATTTTTCCGCCATCGGCAGGCCATTCATTGAATACAAGCCCTGTTGGTGTATCAACAATTCCTGTTGCGCGCACGCCACGAACAACTGATCCAAAGACATCGCCTTTGCCTGCCTTGGTAATGAGT
Organism: uncultured Actinomycetes bacterium; assembly: GCA_903822425.1. Classification (GTDB taxonomy): domain Bacteria; phylum Actinomycetota; class Actinomycetes; order Nanopelagicales; family Nanopelagicaceae; genus QYPT01. The sequence continues at coordinate 47,020 of CAIJOY010000031.1, forward strand.
TTGGCATCAGCAATGAGCTCTGCCATTGTTGCGGGTACCTTGCCGCCCAAATACTTATCTACTAAATCTTTGTTATAAAAGAGTATGTAGCACTCAGTGGAAATTGGAACCCCGTAGAGCTGAGTTGAACTATCTGCACCAGGGAATTGCCCTGTTGCCAATACACCAGAGGGAAAGTCTGCCAAATTGTAATCTGGAGATGTCAACGCCGCATTATCAATAAACGGTGTGAGGGGCTCAACAAGGCCAGCATCTTTTTGCGTTGCAATCGTGTAATCCATACCGGTCATAAATACATCTGGAGATGTGGTGGTGCGGATCGCTTGGTTCATCTTGTCAAAATAAAGATCTTCACCGTAGGACTGCACATCAACAGTGATACCTGTTGCATCCTGAAATGCTGCTAAACCTTGCTTCATCCCATTCGTCCAAGGATGCTCATCCATCAAAACTTGGATGCTGGTGCCTGAATACTTCTTCCAATCAAAGGCACCTGTGGCACCTGAGCCAGATGATGCCGAGTTAGATCCTGTTCCAGCACCGCAGGCACTGAGAGCAAAGACCGCTGTGGTGATAAGTGCAACTGCACGAAACTTTCGGCTTGCGAAGTTCTTGATCATGATGACCTCTCCCACTCGTTATACTGACTATAACTTGATTAAAGCGCAGCCAATTTAGGCTGTCAAGGAGTTTGCACACTTATTTTCCACTCGGTACCTAACTTCAATGTACTAATGAATCACCCTTGAAGTGGTTTCACGCTCCAGTCATCAACTCCTGGAAAGCCCAGCAGTTTATGTTCTTTAGAGCCTGAGACATAAAAGATAAAACGTCGTGCAGGGTATGTCTGTTGAAAACAGTCAAAAGGAATTCCATTTTCATTAAAACTCACGCCTTTAACTGTCACGGCCATCTCGCGAGCCGGCAAGTTTAACCACGATCGCTCAAGGGAATCTGGCAGTGATACTTCTAGGTACTGTTCCTCTGAATGATCAACAATGCCGTGCTTATCTGCCAAGAACTTATACAGGGACCCACCTTTTGCTAAAAGCTTTTCATCAAGGGACGGAACCATATGCAGCGGCAAGATCGCACGCTCAACTATTGCAGGCTCACCTGCAACACGGCGCCCACGGACAACTTCCCAGACCGGGTTACCCTCTTCAATGCGTAGTGTCTTTGCAATTGTTGATCCTGGCAATCCCACACGCAAACTTATCAGCTCGGTTGTTAAATCATTGGTGGAGTTACCTTCACCCAAAGTTGCAAGCAGATCGCCCAATCGCGACGGCTCACTTTTAATACGCGGCTGTGCAACGAAGGTACCAATACCTTGGTGGCGCTGAATAATGCCTTCACGCTCTAACTCATCTAGTGCCCTGCGCACAGAAATCAAACTCACATTAGCCAGCGATGTTAACTCTGTCGTGGCTGGTAATCGATCTCCCGGTTTCAACTTCTGGCTCGCAATGAGCTTGATGACAAACTCCTTGACTGCTTCATAGCGCAGTTGTTTCGGAGCCTCTTTGTTACCCATAATCCCGAACGCTACCTGAAGTAGCAATTTTCAGCCAGCAATCCCTTCAGAGATAGGCACTTCCTTGTTATTTCAGCGCCTTAGCAACTGCCACTAATTGGGCATAGGTAATACCGCCCACACCTTGAACTTGAATCTCCGTTGCTTTCAGATTCTTCTTCGCTTTGCTGGTAAACATCAAATATCCACCCACTCGTGCAATATCGCCACTAGTGCAGGCTTTAAAAGCTTTGGCATCCATCGGATCGCAATAAACAAAGACGTTTGCTTTAGCGCCATTAATCGTGGTGGCAGCCAACTTCTTAGATAAGCCTGGATTTGAACACTTATCCCCTGCCATAGTCTGATAAATATCTAATTTCTTTTTTCCCGTGCCATAACTCACCGCGACCCATTGCTCTTTGCCTGCAGCACAATCAATCAATTGAAAGGTAGCTAACTTCAAACTCAGAGAATTACTTGGCTTATAAACCCCATAAGTCAGTCCCGTTTGTGCATCAACAAACTTATCTCGTGACCCCATTGCAAAGGCACTCACCGGTGAAAGCAACCCAGCAAGGACTGCCAACACCAAGAGCTTTCTGCCTAAAGATTTCATACCCTCAACTCTACTAAGAGTTACTGAGAAAGATCAGGGATTGCACTGGGTATTAGGTGCCCATTTATATATAAGTGCCGTAGTGCTAGCTAGGACACTTTCCAGTTGAGTGATGTCGCACTGGGTACTCGTGCAGAAAAACCTGCACCATAGGAAACCACTGTAGGAGATATACTCTTTAAAAACTCCCACGTGTAACTACGATCCAGGGATCCTGCCGGAAAGAGATAGTTAAAAAATCCATATTGTGGTTCATAGGTGCCATCAGCAAAGAAAAGACCAAATTGTCCTTCATCGAGTTTCTGATCGGTTGTGAGGTTTTGCAAGCGATAATTAATCGTCAGTTGAATTGATCCTGCAAGTTCCCGACTACTCATGCTCAACAACGTCACTGTTGTGTTATCTGCAGCTTTTGTTGGCACTCCTATCTCTGAATACGTTATGGGAGCAATGGTTTTAGTAGGAGTTGGTGTTGGTGTGGGTTTCACCGGAATTACATAGTTTGCTGCTAATCCAGTTTTCAATCCAGCTTTGCTCATCGCTGAATATAAAGATCCCTGCCAAGTCAGAGAAGTGTATGAAGCACCACTCGTTGCATGGATTGCAGCGCTTTGGATTTTCAGCGCCTCATTTGTCAGTTTATACGCTGCAAACTCGGCAAGCTTATTCTTGGGAATCATGGGTGTAGTAATCCCGGTCATGCGTCCTCCAGCAACCGTGATGGATACTTGTGTCGAGCCCCACCGATCTTCCACAACATCACCCAGAAATGTTGTACTCGTTAATGGTGATGGTGATGGCGCTACAGGTTTAGTTCCTGGTTTTTGACTTGGCACAGCACTCACAGGTGCCTGCGGAACATCAAGCCAGATCATTTTCTTTCCTACTTTGGCACAGAGCACGACATGCTTCACATGATCTTGCGTAAAACTCTTCTGTGTTCCCGCAGGTTTACACGCACCTCCCACAGTGGGAGCTGCAGCTTGTGCTTGTGTGGGATCTACCAAGCCCACCAAGGCAGCAAGAGTTGCAAGGTGCCCACGTGAAAACTTCATGCTTCTCACTCTCCGTTGTACATCCTAAAATCCATGTGCGAGAAGGTACCTATAACTTTTAGTACTCGCGCTGCAAGATCTCTCGCTTCTTACGAGAAAACTCCTCATCGGTAATAAGCCCCTTGGATCTCATATCAATCAAACTATCAATGAGGTCATCTGTCTTTTTCTCAAAGCCAGCACCGCGCACGCTGCCCTGCTTTGCACTACCCACCGTATCTCCGGCATTGCGTCTGCCTAGTCCGGTGGGATTTCCCACCACAGGATCAATGAGGGATTTCTCAGAAGGAAAGATTGCCCAGATCATGGCAAGTGCCCAACCAATTCCTGTAAAGCCAAAGACTAGGTTGATCACCAAGATGATGTTCTTATAGGCATGCCCGCGCTTATAAGCAATCAGTGATGGATAGAAAAAGATAAGGGCCATAAGAATAATTGCTGCCAAACCTAAGGGATACCCCACGCAAGCCAACAAGATTCCCTTAATAATCAAAGCAGGCATAGCTTCAACAACTGCGCCGTACTCGCCACTGCGTGATACCGCATCAGCATGAGCTAAATAGCCATAGAGAATTCCACCAAAGAACGCTAGGACTTCATAGCCAATGATCAATCTCCTAGCCCCAAGTACCCGGCCCTTGATATCGGCAACTATTAAGGAGCTAACCTCTTGAAATTCCATCGCATCCTCCTGTAATCAATGTAGGCAGATTAGCAAATACCCCTGCCCCACGCTGCAAACCCGCATAGACCATGAAATGTCACCCCCACCCAATACATTCATTTCATGCCTACCAAGTGTTGTCCTTACTGCTCATCGGAGACAGCCATACGCACAATCCTCTATGGCCTAGCAGATAAAGAGCCCGATCCCAATGTCTACCTCATTGGTGGATGTATGCCCAGTGATGCTCAGATGGAATGCATCGCATGTGGGTGGCAAGGAAGTAAGGCGCAGGTACGGAAAGGTGCATCATTTCAATGGACTTTTCTTTAGAACGCATTCGCTCCCTAGAACCTTCGTGGGGCAGTAACGAATACCTACTTGAAATTGCCTGGTTATATAACCGGATCGTTCTTACTGGATCACAAATGCCAGTTATTGACCTGGCTTTTGAACTAGTCCTTCCTCAGGAATTTGTTGGCGATTGTGTTTCAGAGGCAATAGACCGTGGTTACATCACCAACCCTAAGCGTGGATCATTCGGAGGCAAGATCACTCCCAAAGCACTGCGAGGATTAAAGCAAGTGGGAAAGCATCGGCAGTGAGAGTCCGTTAACTCTTAATCGTCAGGTCGGGGACCTGAGAACAGGTTTTATTTTCTTGGGTTTACGTTTGCCCACAGATCTAATTCGACAAGAGCCTTACGAGGAAGTTCAACGACTGCCACTGTAGTTCTAACCGGCCGTGGTTCATTGAAGAAATCTATCCAAATTTCGTTTACTTCTGCGAGCTTTTCTAAAGAGGTAAGGTAAAGATTGGCTTTGAAAACATCATGTCTGGTGCACCCAGCATCCTTAAGGATTAGTTCAGCATTTTTGAGAGCGGCTTTCAATTGCTCTAAGACACCGCCCTCGACTAGCGATGCGCCATGTTGATCAGGGAAAAGTCCTAAGGCTCCTGATGTAACAACAATTCCATCAATCTTTCTAAAGAGTGAATAAGGTTTTTGAGACATAACTTAGCAGCCTCTATTAAATTCTAATCAAGCTAGTAATTTTATCTACGGATGTCTTAATCAATTCAAAATGCTGGGAGAAATTGATTCGGAAACTTCCCTTTCCAGCAAATCCAGATTGATAGCCAGGGCTGACAAGCACTCCCGAAAGTTTTAAATCCTTAACGAATGAGAAGTCATTTTTATAATCGTTCCCACTAACTGAAGCGCAATCTGCCACTGAAGGGAAAATATATGAACTTCCACCAGGAGAGCAGACTTTTAGCCCAGGAATTGTTGAGAGCCCCTGAACTAAGTAGTCCCTGATCTCTTGATGCAAGACAGTCCGCTCTTCGAGCCAACCAGGTTCTTCGTCTAGCCAGCCTGCTAGTGCATGTTGTGAATAGCCAGCCGCACGAAGTGAAGTCATTGATTGCAAAGTTTCCATGGAATTTATAATCGGTGCTGAAGCAACTGCGACACCAACGCGGTAGCCGCTCATAGATTCAGTTTTAGAGGGACCAAGAAGTGTTATCGATTGCTCCTTCATGCCAGCAAGCGCGCTGAAGTGCGTGTAGTTGCGATTGTCGTAAATAAGGCGGCAGTAGAGCTGATCGGCGATGACCGAGATTTCATATTTCTTCGCCCAGCGAGCAATTTTTTCGGACATTTCACGAGTGTAGATTCCACCAGTTGGATTATTTGGATTTGAGAATACGAAGACAGTTGCACCGGCCTTGTGGGCTGATTCAAGATCCTCCTCTTTAATTTCTATAAAACCTTCGGGGGTGATTGCTGCTGGAACTCGAATCGATTCGCCACCAAGAAATGCAACAATTCTTTCATTCATGAAGTATTCCATTGCTGGAAAAGCAACAATTGTCCCCAAGCCAACAAATGCGGACAGCGCACCGAAAAGGGCACCTTGGGTTCCGGGCATGATGATTAATTCTTTGGTTGGGTCAACATCGATACCGAGCAACGTGGAGATACGTGGGGCGAGCAAGTTACGTACAGTCGCACTGCCCCGATAGACGGAGTATGCCTCAGTATTTTCCGTTACCGCTCGGGTGAAATTCTTAAATGCTGATGCTGGCGGAAGAAATGCTCTAGTGTCGCCGTGCGTTAGGTCGATCTGATCTTCTTTTCTAGGCAACGCTGCGACTGCTTGATCCATTTCAGCAACGCTCTGTCCGTAAAGGCCTCGATAATTTTCTAGGGCAACGCTTTGTAAGCGTCCTGGCTTGATATAGGAATAACTCATTTACTCTTTCTCCCTTTGCTCTTCGGCTTTACGTCTTCTGGTTGCTCAATAATTACATCTTCAACTGGAATGTAGTGATGCTTAAGTGCTTGCCTGATCTCCTGTGGTTTCTTCCCTTTTAAAACTTCTAGTAACTCTTTGTGCCGTGTTACTACTTCTTTTAAATCAATCTTCTGCGAATCCATAGAGGAGCGCATCAAGCTTCCCATTTGCCCATCTAGCGTATGCCAAAGCTGCTGAATTCGCTCTCGCCCAGCTAGGTTGACGATCAGACTGTGAAATTCGGTATCCAAATAAACCAAAGAGGCAAGATCTTGGGCTTTTGCTGCCGCAGACATCTGGTCAATAATAGTTTCAAATTCTGAAACTAGTTCTTGTGAAAGGGTTATCGAATTACCTTCAACAGCACTTGACTCTAAAAAGTAACGAGCAAAACATGCTTCTGCGATCGCTGTCTTACTCATACGCGTCACGTAAGCACCGCGCCTTACTGAAATCTCGATTAGACCCTGTGCACGCAGCTCTGTGAGAGCGGAACGTAGAGTTGTACGGCTAATGCCATATTCGGCAGCCAATTTCGCTTCTAACAGACGCTCTCCGGCAACGAAATCATTATTTAATATCCGTTTTCGGATTTCACTCTGCACTGCTTGCGGAAGTGAAATATGTTGAATTACATTTTTTTTGGTCACCTTAAGTTGCCTTACCACCAAGAGCCAACAGAGTGGCTTCAGTCAATCCCACATGCTGTTGCGGATCGCTCAATAACTCGAACTCATTCTCTGGACCAGATAAGAAAATTGTTACACCAGGGCCATGACCAGGTTGCGGGCTTGCACCATGAACGATTACTCCGACACTTATCCAACCTTTACGATAGCCAGCGTTAAAGCGCGCATCGAGGTTGCTGATAGCAACAAAGTCACCAATTTTGATATCACTTACTCCTGCTGGAAGTTCATAGACCTGAAGGTCGACATCCCAAAGAGGCATTGGTCGTCCAATTCCATTTCCGACATACTTGCTTTCAAAGATTGTGCGAACTGGGATTTTGAACTTCTTTTCGTCGCTCTTTTTAAAAGAGAGCGCACTGAAAAGATTGCTTGAAATATTGAAGATTCGACTCTCCATCTGGTCATCTGCTAAACCTTGTCCCTCAGTTTCAATTGAGATTTGGTCATCAGGTCTTATCAGCTTCATAACTTCTGGTGCGAAGAGAACTAGGACTCGACATCCTTCTCCGCGTTTTCCAAGTACGACCCCGGTTGCGCCGATGGCTGCGCCAGTACGAACTTTTGCAGTATTTCCAATGCAAGATTGTGCGACAAGTGAATATGCTGCATCTGAATTTGGGTGACTTACTGAAACACCAGGTGACGCATGATCGGCGTCCAAAGCAAAAATGCTATCCCCGACGCGATAATTCAAAACGATTCCACCATCTCCAGTTGGCACATATGTATGGCCATGGCGGTCGATTTTAAATGGATCGCTTAAAGACTCGGAGTGTCCGACAAAACCGAGAGAATTTACTGCAGCAGTGACTCTGAAATTTGTCATGATTTCACCTTTATTAAATCTGTTAGGAATTTGATGTTAGATTTTTCATCAAGAATCACATTAAATGCACTTGCTGGTCCACTCATTATGGTTGACGGACCAGGTCCATGTCCAAAGAGTGATGCGCTGCCGGTTGAAATAACTCCAATAGAGATCCAATCTTTGCGATAGCCACGACCAAAACTATGATCCTGATCAATCATCGCTACGACATCTCCGATTCTGAGATCTTCTAAACCTAACGAAAAGCTCGGATCAAGATCCGGATAAGTGCCCATTAGATCGGTATTTGCATACTCGGAAACCATTCCAGAACCAGCGCCGATCGCTTCTGGTGGAACAATTCGAGCGACATGAATATCTAAGACGCCAGAACTATTGGTGCCACCACCCAAGCCATGCAAGAGCTCGGGCGAAAGATTTTTTACGTGAATATCTTTGTGATCGAGCAACTTCAAACCTTGTCCTACAGCTCGGATACTTACGCGATCACCGGTAGTAACTTCTGCCATATCTTCTTCTAACATATCAACAAGCACATAGGCGTGCTGCCCGATTACAAAACCCTGCTTGCCTTCTGCTGGGCCGGACATAACAGTGACAATATTTCCAATACATGTCAGAAATTGGAGAGCATAGTTAACTGACTCTTTCGCGCTTCGAACTGATAGGCCCGGTTCAACGTGATCCCCCAGGAGTCGCGTTGCAATATCTCCGCAATGCACTCCTAGGGTTACCCCGCCCATTCCCGGAAGGAAGAACGCTTGGCCATTTGCATCCACGCGAAAACCGTTACGGTCCGCCAAGGCTGGCCACACTTCCCCAACAACTATCTGTGAGACGAGCCTTGAAGCATTAGTCGTAACTTTCATCGTAATCTCTCCAACTTTCTTTTTTTAAGTTACGCGCCTTTTACTTCACTGAAATTAATCCACTTACGTTCACGATATGAACGCTCAAAGGCATTGATGGTTCGTTGCACCAAGGCACCTTGCGAGAAGTCGCCTTGTGCCTGTGGCGCAGCACCAAGAATTTCGTCGGTGAAATTCTTGATCAAATTGGAATAGAAGAGAAATGGCCAAGGTTCGAGGCTGTTTCCGCCTTCTGGGAAATACTTTTGAGGTATTTCCTGTTCAACAAACTCCACGGAATCTTTGGTCGCTATTTTGATGGTCTGGCAGATGCCAAACTCTTCTACGAGTCTGACAATGATCGCACCTTTAGAGCCATAAATCCGTGCTTCTACTCCAGGATAATTTCCTACAGTCACATATGACGACTGAATAGAGGCGATGGTAGGACTTTCAAACTCGCAGAGCCACATATCGCCATCATCTATATTCATACGTTCCATCGTGCCGGTCGCCCGAATCATCCGGGTAGGTACAAAGTTCCTCATTGTCCCAACAACTTGTGTCATTGGACTATCAACCCACCAATGCATAATGTCGATGATTGGTGCGCCATATCCTTCGATTGATGAGACAGCAATTACACCTTCGCCCAATTCGGTTTGTTCGGCTTGGCGAAGTGGAGTGGCTGGGTCAATCCACTGGCTGTTCTGTTCATAACCGTTGAAAACGTATGGTTCACCGATGAAGCCTGAGTCAATCAGGTCTTTAGCCATCTGAACCGCTGGGGCGTAACGGAAGGTGAATCCCAACTTGGTCTTAACACCTTTACTCTTCGCAAGATCAGCCAAACGTTGAGTTTCTCTGGCATCACGGTTTACCGGCTTCTCACACAAGACATGCTTGCCAGCGTTGATTGCATCCATGGAAACTTGGAAGTGCGCATCGTTGCCAGTTGCAACGTCAATCACATCAATTGTTGGATCCTTTAATATTTCCTCATAACTGTCGGTGATCAAAGGAATATTAAATTTCGCTCCAACCTCTTGCGCCATAGCTAAATTCAAGTCAACCAGAGCTACAACTTCAGCTCGAGAGTCCCGCTGCCATCCTGGAATGTGTGCCCGTTCGGCCCATGCTCCTGCGCCAATTACAGCAACTCGTAGCTTTTTCTTTTCCATTTTTTTCTCCTTTTAGTTGTTTCTCTGAAGTCTGACTCGTGGGTCGATGAAGGTATATAAAACATCGACAATAAAATTCATGATGACCATGAAGACTGATGCGACAAGTACAGTCCCGGTAATCATCGGCACATCTAGGGTAGAAATCGATCGGAAAGCGAGCTGACCAATTCCTGGGATTCCAAAGATTGATTCGACAATCAAAACTCCGCCAAGGAAGTAGCCGAGATCCATTCCAATCATCGTCACAATTGGCATCAGTGCATGACGAATAACATGTCGTCTTAGAATCAGACCGGAAGGCATTCCCTTAAGTTGAGCAAACTCAATGAATGGTGATTGCAAAACATTTATGACGGTAGTTCGAACGATTCTGGAGTAAAACGCTGCCCCGCCAACGCCAAGAGTGAAACTTGGCAAAATGAGATACCAAATCAGTGGATGACCAACGCCATTTAATGGGAAGACTGAAAGTTTGAATGCTAGAAAGTAGAGAAGAATAAGTCCGAGCCAGAATGGTGGAGTTGAGAGTCCAAAGAGCGCAGAAAAGGTAGAAACGCGATCAAAGAAACTTTTTGGGCGATAGGCCGAAATAATTCCAAAGGGAACCCCCAGCAGAATTTCCCAAAGTACACCAGCAACAGCGAGAATTGCGGTGAATGGAAGAGCGCGCCAAATTTCACTTCCAACAGTTTGATTCTGCAACGCAAATGAAACGCCTAAATCGCCTCGAAGTAACCGGCCCAGGAAGTGCATGTATTGAGTCAAAAGTGATTGATCAAGCCCCAATTGATGACGAATATTTGCCACGGCTTCTGGGCTCGCATTAGTACCGGCAACCATGCGTGCAGGATCTCCAGGCACAATGAATGCAAGTATGAATGCCAAAGTCATGACACCCCATACGACTGCAAGCATCTGTGCAGTACGTCGGACTATCCAACGACTCATCGCTTTACCCCCATGGAAGACGTATCAAATAAATCAGTAAGCCAATCTCCCATTAAGTTGAATGCCAAGACGGCGATAATCATTGTTACTCCTGGCGCAACAAGCAGCCATGGTGCAGATTGAAAATACTTTTGACCTTCCGAAATCATTTCGCCCCAAGAAGGTTGTGGCAATGGAACGCCGATTCCAAGGAAAGATAAGGAAGCTTCAATCAAAATCGATGTCGCTACGCCAAGTGTTGAGTAAACAATGATCGTTGGAATTAGGTGAGGAATTATGTGGCGCCGAATGATCTGAGGCGTTGTGAGTCCAAGACTGCGCGCGGCGATAACAAATTCTCGTTCTTTCAACGAGAGAACTTGGCTTCGGATAATTCGCGCAAGATAGGTCCAATATGCGAAGGCAATAACTAGGACCACATTCTTTGTGCTTGGTCCCGTAACTGCAATCAGGGCTATGCAGAAAAGTAGAATTGGGAATGAAAGCACAATATCGGTTAAGCGCATGAGTATTGATTCAACCCAACCACCCAGATAGCCAGAGATCGCACCGATGGTTACCCCGATAAAGGATGCCAGTGCAGTTGCGACAACTCCGACTGTGAGCGAAACTCGAGCGCCAAAGATCAATCGCGAAAGCACATCCCTACCATTTTGGTCGGCGCCAAGTAAGAAATGTTTTCCTGGCCCTTGCGGCGCACCAATTTCTGAAAGTCCATCAGGATATTGATACAAGGGTTTCTTAGGGGCAAACCAAGGAGCGAAGATGGCGATAAAAATCAAGAGAAGCACGATCACAACAGAAGCGAAGGCAATTTTATCTGCCTTTAGCGAACTCCAAGCCCTTGATCGTAGCGAAACGGAATCCAGTGATGATTCTACTTCTTCAAATTGATCATGCATGATTCTCACCGCCCTTATGAAATCCAGAGTCTTCATATGGCTTAATTAAGTGACATGCGGCTTGTGAGCCCGACAAAGTTGTAACAAGTTTTGGTGCTTCACTCGAACAGGTTGCTAATGACTCTTTGCAGCGTGGATTAAATGCACAACCTGAGGGCAGGTTCGCTAGGTCGGGCGGCTCGCCGACGCTCTTAAACTTTTCACCTTTTTGACCTGAAATATTTGGGACGGCGCTTACCAGCGCACGGGTGTATGGATGCTGTGGATTTGTTAGAACTTCATCACTGTTTCCATACTCGACGATCTTGCCGGCATACATGATTGCGACATTCTTAGATATGTATCGCAGGGTCGATAAGTCATGCGAGATGAATATATAACTTATGCCAGTTTGCACTTGAATATCCTGCAGCAGATTCAGAATTTGCGCTCTAACCGAAACATCGAGAGCTGCCACGGCCTCATCACAAATAATAAGATCTGGCTTTGTTGCTAGCGCCCGCGCTATCGCTACCCGTTGACGTTGTCCGCCCGACAACTCCTTCGGAAATCTAGTTGCCAACGAGGCGGGAAGCTTTACCGTTTCGAGTAGGGCGCGAACTTCATCTTTTATTTCTGACTTTGGTAGGTTGCGAATCTGCAAGCCTTCGGCGATTGACTCGGCAATAGTGAAGCGTGGATCTAGAGAATCGTAGGGATCCTGAAAAACCATTTGCAGCTTCTTTCGGATTGGCCGCAGAGCTGAATTACTGAAATTTGAAATTGTGTTACCGCGTACCGAGATACTTCCAGAGTTAGGTTTATTTATACCAATAAGTGCTCGGGCTAGCGTGCTCTTTCCAGAACCAGATTCACCAGCTATACCTAAGGTTTCCCCTTCAAAGATTTCAAAAGTTACGCCATCAACTGCCTTAACGGGTTGAGATGCGAATAAGCCGCCTTTGCCTTTGAAGTGAACCGTTAAGTCAGCCACGGAAAGTAGTGAGTTAGATTGAGCGCTCATGAAGAAACTCGCGGTATCGGATTGTGACAAGCATAATTCTGGGAACTATCGTGATTGGAGCTCAAGGTTGGCGATTGCGTTATACAAAGTTCAGTTGTCCGATTACATCTTGGCGCAAAAGAACATCCAGAAAATATCCGTCCCGCAATCGGCGGACTTCCGGGAATAGTTTGCAGCCGTTCGCGTCCAGTGTCATAAAGATCAGGAACAGATGCAATAAGAGCCTGGGTATAAGGATGCTTGGGATGATTCACAATATCGTCTACTAATCCAGATTCAACGATGCGGCCGTTATACATAACAATTATTCGACTGCAAAAATTTGCAACAACAGCAAGATCATGACTAATCAACAAAACCGCCATCTTGTCTTCGCGCGAGATGGATTCCATCAAATCTAATACTTGCGATTGAATTGTGACATCGAGGGATGTCGTTGGTTCATCAGCAATCAACAATTTAGGTTTACAACTTATTGCAATCGCTATTGCAACACGTTGACGCATTCCGCCGGAAAGGGAGTTTGGATATTGCTTCATGGTGCGTTCAGGATTTGGCAAGCCAACGGATTTTAGTAACGAAATACTCTCGCGCTCGGCATCATTCTTACTTAAACCTTTATGGTAAGTAAGCATCTCCATTATTTGTAAGCCAATTTTTACCAATGGATTTAGACTTGTCAGTGGATCCTGCGAAACAATCGCAATCTCAGAGCCACGCCAATTTTTCTTTCCAGTAAAAGTCTCGGTGTTTCGACCTTGAATTGCTATTGACCCAGATGTCATAACACCCGGTTTCGGAATCAATTTCATAATTGCTCGAGCAGTAAGTGATTTTCCAGAACCAGATTCACCGACCAGCCCGACCCGTTCAGCCGGAGCAATGGAGAAAGAGATGGAATGGACAACTTCGTCCATCCCACCTCTCGTTGGGAAACCTACTGACACTGAAGCAACATCCACAACAGGATCACTGCTGTTTACGTCCACTTCGAGGTTCACTTATCTCCTTTTATCCTTTGTTCTTCACTAATACAAGAAATACAAACCACTAATTAACTCTTGAGAGAGTAATTACTGATCATGTATCCCCAGATTGGGTTCTCAACAAAGTTTCCTACATTACTTCCATACACAGTTGTGTTCTTGCCGAAGTAAAGAGGTATTACAGGATTATCCGCTTGCATTAGCTTCGCAGCTGATTCGTAATAAGACTGAACCTTGGTTGGCTTTGCCAATCCTTGGTTCACCAAATCATCGAACTTTTTATTGCAGTAGAACGGATAGTTTTGACCACCCGGAATCGCAGATGCGCAACCGAGTAGTGCCTGGAAGAAGTCACTACCATCTGGATAATCAGCAATCCAGAAAGTAAGTGTCATTGGAGTCTTATTTGGAGTTGCTGCTACTGTGAAGAATGTGCTCATTTGCACTGCCTTCACATTAATCTTGATTCCGATAGCAGCAAGTTGTTGTTGAATTACAGCATCAAGGTTTGTCCAAGGCTGTGTATTCCAACTGTAGAGATCAGTACTGAATCCCTTTGGATAGCCAGCCTTAGCAAGTAGAGCCTTGGCGCGAGAAACGTTCAAAGGATTAACCATGCTCTTTGAGACATAACCTGTAACCCCTGGTGGAATGAAACCAGTTGCCGGATCTCCCTGACCATTTACCGCACGTAGCAATCCAGCGCGATCGATAGCGTAGGAAACTGCTTGACGTACAAGTGGGTTATCGAATGGCTTCATTTTGACATTGAGTGTTAAGAAGTAAGTTGAAAGTCCAACGCGGTGGCTTATCTGACTCTTCAATTTAGGATCATTGATAACTGAAAGGAAGCTTGAGTTAGGCAACTTGTCGCCCATCAAATCCAATTCACCCTTTTGTAGTTGTAGCAATTGAACTTCAGGTGTTACACCTAAAGCTTCATTTACGCCATCCAAAAGTGGGTGTCCTGGATTCCAATAGTTAGCGTTCTTGGTCAATACGATTGATTGGCCAGGAGTGAAGCTGACAAACTTAAATGGACCAGAGCCCAGTGGAGATTTAGCTTGATCGGCTCCAGTTCCTGAAGGAATGATTGAAGCGTGTGGCATTGCCATTACATAAACGAATGCTGAGTTAGGTGCCGTGAGTGTCAAGGTCAGTTGAGTTGGAGATTTCACAGTTATTCCAGAAACCGTTCCAACTGGATTCTTTGAATACTCTTGACAGCCTTTCACTGCATTCCAGAAGCTAACGACCGGTGATTTCGTCGCCGGGTCGCAAATTCTCGAGAATGTGTAGGCAACATCGTCAGCAGTTACGGCTTTGCCGTCTGCAAATTTCATGCCAGCTCGAATATTTATTGTGTAAGTCAACTTATCCGCAGAAAGCGTTGGCAGAGTTGCGGCGGCCTGAGGGACCAAAGTTGTTCCACTTGGCGTGTAGTCATATAGACGGTTGAAAAGCATTTCCATGTTGTCCCAGCAAGTAGCGTCATAGCAAACCTGAGGGTCAAATGTTGTTGGATCTGATGAAAATGCAATCTTTAAGATTCCACCAGAATTGGCTGCGTTAGCAGATCCATCCCCGATAGCGACTGGGACGATTACCAAGGCAGCGCCAAGTCCCATGACTAAGGATGATCTGAGTAACTTTGATCGTATCGAAATTTTCATTTCTAGCTCCTTTGTATCTTGTCGACATTCAACAATTAGCGTGAATTTAGACCCGTATATGGGTGGAGTCAATAGATTCCGCAAACCCTTTTAGGCGTGGCGTGGTAGCGAAGTGTTAGTAGCCCCGCGAAGGCACGTAAAGATTCTTTGGTATTTTCTTACTTTCGAGCAGGGCTAGGTTCTCAAGGAAGAGATCCACGAGCGCTTTATTCTCTGTTTCAACCGTTGAGGCTGAGTGTGGTGAAATTATGACGTTTGGCAATTGCCACAACGGGTTGCCTTTTGGAAGCGGCTCCTCAGTAAATACATCAAGGCAGGCTCCTAGCAGCGTGCCATCGCCAAGGGCCTCAATCATGCACGCTTCATCAACCACCTGTCCCCTAGATATGTTGATCAAAATGGTTTCAGGTTTCATTACTGCAAAAGATTCCTTGCCGATTAACCCTTCAGTCTCAGTAGTCAGTGGACAGCAGACCACAATCAGATCAACGGATGGGAGAACTGAAATCAGTTGATCTGCCGTGATTAGTCGATTGATATGTGGATTTTCGGAGCCGGTTCTAGTCCTTCCTAAACCGACAACATCCATTCCAAGATCGGAAAAGGTCTGGGCCATTTTACGCCCGATGCCACCAAGGCCAACGATCAAGATTCGCTTCCCGGCTAATTGTCTAGTTGTGTAACGCTGCCAATGCTCATCCTTTTTCCAACGATCGAGAAGTGGAACAGATTTAATAAAGTGGAGCGCTCCCATCAGAGCGAATTCGGTCAAGGGAATCGCATGAATTCCACCGGCTGTCGTAACTGTTATGTCTTCTAAATCCAAACCAGAACGTTTCATGAAGCTACCGATTCCAGCACTCGTAGCTTGAATCCACTTAACGTTCGGATTGCGTTTGATCATCTCTGATGGTTTGTACCAATCAAAGTCAAAATATGCATCCACGTTCGAAGTGGCCGCGAGCCACTTATTCAATTCCTTATCAGTGAGTTCGCGCGCTGGCGCACTGTGATCACACTTGTACCGAGGAGGCGGAAGAATCTCTGGCTCGTAAACAATGCTCAAATTTGGGAGGGCTTGGCTTATTACATTAACTAACTCGGGTTCTAAATAAGTCCCAATAGCGATTGAGTTTATCTTCAACTTTGCCCTCTCTGAATTGAACTCCATAACTCCTGCGAGCCATTGCTTGCAGGACTCTACCCGCAAGCTTACGGACAAGTAAACATTATTGATCAATCAGATTAGTTAACTCCTTTACTAACATCCCCCAACCCCTTAAAATCGAATCATGAGCGATCAAATGAAATGGGAACATGGCAACACCTGGTATCGCGTAATTGGCGATCTCCACAATGGGAAGACCCCTGTGCTTGTGCTGCATGGTGGACCTGGTGCCGGACATAACTATGTAATTCCTATCGCAGAGATGATCGCGCAATCTGGTCGCGCTGCGGTTCTTTACGATCAAATTGGATGCGGAAATTCAACACACCTGGCAAGTGCTCCTAAAGAATTCTGGACCCCTGAACTATTTATGCAAGAGCTCATATTGCTGACGCAACATCTAGGGATTGCAGATAACTTTGCCATTGTTGGGCAATCATGGGGTGGCATGCTTGGAATGCAATTTGCGATTTCACGGCCAAAAGGATTGAAGGCACTTGTTGTTGCTGACTCACCAGCAAGCATGGAGGTCTGGGTAACCGAGGCGAATAAGTTGCGGGCACAACTTCCGGCTGATGTTGAAGCAACGCTTATCAAGCACGAAGCTGATAGAACTACAGATAACCCTGCTTATGAAGCAGCCGTTAACGTTTTCTATGACCGCCATCTATGTCGGATTCCGCAACCACAATGTCTAATAGATAGCTTTGCTCAACTTGCCGCAGAGCCAACCGTTTATCACACCATGAATGGGCCAAGTGAGTTCCATGTGATTGGTTCACTCAAGCAATGGGATATCCGGCCAGAACTTGGCAAGATAAACGTGCCAACACTTCTAGTGTCGGGTCAATACGATGAGGCAACACCAGAAATGGTGCGCGAAGTAAATTCACTTATTCCGGGCTCGACTTGGGAACTATTCCCAGAGTCATCCCACACACCACACCTCGAAGAGCCAGCACGCTTCAAGCGAATCGTTAACGATTGGCTAGATAAGCAAGCTTAAAACTGGGGTTAAGTCTTAAGCGTAGATCGCCCGCAGTTGGGTGACGATGGCAACAACACTTATGACAAAGCAAAATAGGCGGAACGCTGTGTATGGAACTTTCGCAGCATTAAAAGGAGTTAATGAAGAGCCAAGCTCGCATTTTGTAGCGCATGCACTTATGAAAAAATCCAAATGGGAGTCCTTGATAAAAAATATGGAAAGCAAGGAGTCGGAGTTGCAGCGCTTAGCATCAGGTAAATTTCAAATTTCCGATGTTCAGGTCGACGACCCAAATGTCGCAAAACAGAAACTTGCATGCAAGCTAATCCGGATTGAAATTAAGTAGTCAAAGTTATCCTGCTAGCAATGCTTTTTCGAAGTATTTGTTATTTAACGCGTAGGGACTTCGCTTTTCTCGAATTAGAGCAATAGCTTCATTTGGTTCATATCCAAGTCGACGGAGAACTTTCGCGGCCACATACGCACTTCTATTGATTCCCAACATACAGCGCACGCCAATTTTTTTCTCCAACATGAACTCTTGATGTGCCCAATCAGCAATTTTGTCGAGTTCTTTATCATCTTCAGGACTTAATGGTCCATCTCCGAAACCATATCTGATTTCTTTACAATTCCAGCCAACTGGCTGGCTGTATGCATAAAGCGAAATTACTACGTCAAACATTTTTGCTTCTCCGAAATTTGGAAGCTTTTTAGCGACATTAACGACATCAAAGTCATCGGTGCCTCCTACCCACAGATTTTCGATAATTTCACTCCAAAAACTCAGTGGTTCTTCTATTTGGTAATTCATATATTCTCCTTTTAGTTGAAAGCTGGATGCTTCATATTTATTGATAGAGCGTGCAATGGAATTCCTTCCACTCGCGACATTCGTGAAGTGAGATTGCGAGTGGTTACCGATAGTTGTTCGTTCGATTGCTTTATCCCACTCGATTTCAATGGGCTATTCAGAACTTGCTTTAGGAATCTCTCAATCTCTGAATCTGAAGCCAATCCTTCGGAATCTCCAGAAGAGTCGAGGAGTGTGGCCTCAATCAACGGCCCAATGTGCTGAGTCAGGGTTGCTGGTGAGTCAAAGACTTCAAGCAAAAGCGGATAGCCATCTAGAGCCATCAAGACTCCTGATTGGTCCTCTTGCAGAGTTGGGCTTGTGTAGCTTCGATTCGATTTATGAGTAAGACCTTGTAAGACTTCGACCCAAATAAATCCTAGGGTTTGCTGGTTGTAATGCATCTGGGTTCTGATTCCGGTTGCAATAGATACCTGGGGCTGAATCCCCCGAAAATATTTGCGCACATATTTGTTGCTAAAGGCTAGGTCTCGGTTCTGCCAAAGGCTGGCGCCCCATTCTTCGGCTTGGTCTTCCCATTTGTCATCTGTGATGCCGTGTAAGAACGAGATCAGTTCAAGTGGATATTTCAAAGCTTCATATTGCTTGCGTAGCGATGCGCATTTCTCGATCACATAGGTTGCATCGGCGAGTTTTTCTTCGCTATAGATATCTTTTAATAATGTGTGCAACGCTCGTTCTGTCCAGCCAGCGAATAAACCAGGAGCAGGTGGTGGGCTATAGGGCTCGGTGTATTGCTGATTTCGCGTCGATGAAGACCGGCCGCCGGTGCGAGTGCCACTGCTGAGAGTTTCGACGTTATAGATACCTGTACCAGGAATGCCGGTGCTCATTGTGCGGCGCCCTTTTGAATTCATTGTGTAGCGCATGCCAGGAACGCCAAAAGATAAACCGACCGTTTCTTTCCCGAAGTTCAGGCGTACACCCGGCATCAACTTCATTGACTTTCTAAAGCGAAGGCTCATAGGTAGAGCGTAGGTGCCCAGTGTGACAACGAGTAAGAGGCTCACACCGCTGCGCGTGGGTTAGGCAGAACGCTCGCGCCAAGCATCGACAAACCAAAATCGAGCCATTAATCTTTTCTCGTGGTGCACAAAGTACTGACATTGGTAATTTGCTTGATCCTGCCTGTGATCTTTGCCCCGGCCGCGGCACCGGAAGAATATTTCCAATCTGAGACTCGATTCTGGGTGGATTGTTCCCTTGGATCTAGAACTACCAACTGTGTGCAAAGCGTTGAATTTAGCGACCCTGCTAAAGAAAAACGAGATGCAAATGGTCAATTGGATTACTCATCGATCGTCTGGATAAAGACAACCCCGAAACTAAATTCCAAATTTGTATATAAGAAGACTTCATATGCCATGTCGGACTTTGAATCATTAGATAGTAAAGCTTGTGAATCGATTCCGAATAATACTGATTTCTTGCATGATGCTTGCTACACCGCCTCAGGGCTGCTCTCTGATGGAAAAGATCTCCTCTTTAGACTCCAGATCGGGAGCTCTGGACCATTCTTCAACATCTATCAATGGGTTGACCAAGGAGTGCAGCGAAGTTGGGATAGAGGCGATTGGACTGCGCAAACCGTGCCAGATGGTTCTACCTGGCGGATTACTTTGAAATCTAAATCTTTGGCACAAAATGCCGGTGCAATAACTTCAAATATGAAGAACCCGTATATCTCATTTGGTCGCAGCGCTGATGGTGATTTGCTTACTTATGTGCAAGGAACGGTCTATCCCAACCAATGGCAATGTTTATCTCCGAGCAAACTGAATGCAACGCCTAACGAACGCGTGGAACTCTGCAAAGACCCTGAGTCCTATGCCGAAACTGCATCTACAGGATTTTCAATAGATGTCATGCCTTATGTTTTCCAATTTGAAAAACTTCGTGGTTACACACCAGGTGGAATCTTCGTATCGGGTCCGACTGGTTCGTTGGGACAAGTTCAATATGACAAAGAGCAAGGAGTAATCACCGTTCCCATGTCTGGGCCACATTTTCTCTTTGATCGTAAAACCCTTAATAAGGGTTGGATGGAGGTGTCGATCAAGGGGGACATCATCCGCCAAGCTTTTAACTTAGAACCTAAAAATGCGGGCCAACTTGCAAAAGTTGAAATCTCATACGTCGAAGGCAAAGCCGATATAGCTAGTTATGCCACGCGCTATATTCCGGAGTTAGATACCTTTGAAATACGCGCATATAACTTTGGGTTTTCTGCCCCTACGCTGCGCGTCAAGATGACTCCGGCAAAATCAACACAGTCAGCTTCAAAGAATGCGCCTTCCAAGAGCACATCGATCACTTGCGTTAAAGGCAAATCTGTTAAAACCATTAAGGGAAATCCACCAAAATGTCCTGTTGGCTATAGAAAGAAGTAATAAAGCAAAGTGGACTCACGCGACGAACCGTGAGGCCACTTATGGTGCGTACCACTGGCGGGGCTCGAACCCGCGACCTACATTTTCGTCAGAAAGTCGCTCTAATTAAGCTACAAAGAGAAAGACCCCGTCAGAAATGGCGGGGTTTTCTCTTTGCGCCAACCCTTTATGATCACTACATGAGCGCACTCTTCACACCACTGACCATCCGCGAAACTGTTTTCCAAAACCGCGTCTGGGTCTCCCCAATGTGCCAATACCAATCAACTAACGGCCACATCGGCCAATGGCATCGCTCTCACCTCGGCGCATTCGCCACCGGCGCACCCGGCTTAATCATGGTTGAAGCAACTGGCGTCATCCCCGAAGGTCGCATCTCTATCGGCTGCCCCTCAATTGAAGATGATGCACACGCAAATAGTTTTAAAGAAGTTATCGACTTCGCACATTCACAAAATGTAAAGATCGGAATCCAATTAGCCCACGCCGGTCGCAAAGCATCAACGATGCGCCCTTGGGATGACCACCGCATGGCCACACCAGAAGAAGGCGGATGGCAAGCAACATCTTCATCTGCAACTGCCTTCGAAGGTTATCCAACCCCGCGCGCGCTAACCATTGATGAAATAAAAGAACTCACCATAAGTTTCACACAAGCTGCAGTACGCGCCGTAAAAGTCGGCTTTGAAGTTATCGAAATCCACGCCGCCCACGGTTATCTCTTCCACCAGTTCTATTCCCCACTCATGAACCACCGCACCGACGAATACGGCGGCAGCTATGAGAACAGAACCCGTTTCCTACTCGAAACCACCAAAGCAATCCGCCAAGCAATCCCCGACACAACTCCACTCTTTGTTCGCCTATCCGCATCTGATTGGGCCGAAGGCGGCTGGGACATCAACGATTCCGTAAAGTTAAGTAAAGAACTCAAAGAACTCGGAGTCGACCTAATCGATGCATCTTCCGGCGGTGCCATTCACAACGCGAAAATAGATGCCAAACCAAACTTCCAAGTTCCCTTTGCCC
>CAIJOY010000032.1 GCA_903822425.1 uncultured Actinomycetes bacterium
GTGTTTTGATTGCGACCTTGCTTGCACCGGCTACAGCCACGGCTGCACAGAATTTCACCATCAATTTTTCTGATCACTTTAGTAGCGGCACAGTGCAATCCATGATCACATCATCAAAACAGATGGCTTCAATGATGGGCAATGGTTATTACTTGTGTTCATCCCTTGATGATCCAAAATGTTCTCAAGCTGCTGATATCACCGCTATTTTGCCAATGTGTTCTGGAAGCACTGATGCATATTGCATTGAATCTTTGAACATCACAAGCAACAAATCCACGGCAGGAGCGGCTACAGTCTTAAAAACCATCGGTAAGAGACAATTTAGCGCCGATGCTGCAAAGGGTCTGCCTGAAGGCTCACATGAGACTCTCTTTGAAGTTCCGGGTTTAAAAACTGCAGGAGAACAGTCATTGTATGCAGTCAGAGTAAAAGTGGATTTAGTGTCTTTTCCTGGAGTTGGTGTAATTGCCACTGATTTTTCTGCATCAGTGGTTCCTTATGAGAATTCTACAACATCATCATCTGATCCAGAAGTTCGAGAATCAGTTGATCCGCAAGGTAAGACGTCGGTAGGTGTCTTCGTCTCCGATACCAATAACACATGTGTCTGGATTGAAAATGGCGCGTGCGGCAAGGAAACAAAATTTCCAGATGGGGCAAAAGTTACCCTCACACTTCATATGGCAAACTATTTAACTACGTGGATGCACGGAAGATTGACTGAGCAGAGTATTACTTTGAGTCAACTAACCCCAAAGCAAAATCGAATTGTTGTGCAGGCTAAACCATTAGAAATTCAAGGTTCGTCGATAACCCTTTCAACGGACAAAGTTGACCCTGCAATGTTGAATAATTTCCGCGATGCAAATGGCTTCTTGCACGAAGGGGATATCTCGCAAATGGTTGAAACCTCTCAAGATGGCACATTGCCCTACTTCAAAGGCTTTGAAACTGACCTAGGAGATAAATCAAAGACCTTAACTTCCACATGGTCATTTAGGTCTTTGAGTGGGTCGATGTTAAGTGATCCCTCGATGGCACTTGCAGTCATGACAAATAACACGGCAGCGCTCAGTAGTGCACTCTCGGCTGCAATTGTTAAAAATTCAGGACTAGGTTCAATGGCGAGTGCTTGTCTTCCACAAGCCAGCACTCTTGCTGGAGCAATTTTGGGACAAAACTCCATCACAGATTTGATTGGACTTGTGACAACCAGTGCAATGGTTTACGGCGCTGGCCCCCCAACTTTTAAAGATGGTGCACTGGACTATCAAGTTGCTGGTCTACATTTCAATCCCGATGGAACAGTGTTTTCTGGGCGTTATGACTTGTTGATGAATAAGACCATTGCAAAATGTATGTATGGCTTTGGACCGAATGTTCCTGTTTATGCAGATGTTCAATTGGTCAATTCTGACGGCACGGCTCGTGTAACTACAGCGATCCTGAGCGAAGATGCCAATTGGCTCAAACTCGGTGTTTACGGAATTACATTCTCATCTCCAACAGTCAGAATTAAGTTGCGAGAAGTTGGTAGCACAACTCCTACTCCATCTGCTAGTGCAAGTCCTAGTCCCAGTCCCAGTGCGACTAAAGTTGCAGTGGCAAAAAAGTCGACCATTACTTGCACCAAGGCTAAAGTCATGAAGAGGGTGACTGCCGTTAATCCAAAATGCCCAAACGGCTATAAGCTCAAGAAGTAACCTTCGCACTGAGCACTTTTAAGCAATTTTCTAGGCGCCTTCTCAGGTTTTAGGCTCAATAGGTGCTGGCTGGGAAGATCTAGAGACCTAAGATTGTTCTACTGCTGATGGAAACTCCATCGCACGATAAAAGGAGACACGAATATATGCGCAGCTCAAACCCTGTGTTGGGAAGAGCCTTCAATCAGCGTGGATACGCTGCATTTGATCCAACGAAAACAAATGATTCACCAGCAACGTTAGAGAATCTCTATAACGCTCCTTCTGCATCATCACTTCGTACCGGTCGTATGACGATTGATGATGTCGTAACGCGTACAGGAATCCTCTTTGGAATTTTAGTAATTACTGGCGCCATTTCATGGTCGCTCAACTTTGGCATGCCAATGTTGATGCTAGGAGTCCTTGGTGGTTTCGCCCTTGCCATGGTTAATAGCTTCAGCAAAACTGTCCGCCCTGCCATGGTCATGGCATATGCGGGATTTGAGGGCGTAGCGCTGGGAACCATCAGCCATGTCTATAACGATATGTATCCAGGAATTGTGAGCCAAGCAGTTATCGGAACACTTGCTGCATTTGCTGGAATGCTCTTTGCCTACCGCAGTGGTCGCATTCGCGTCACACCTAAGTTCACAAAGATGATGATGGGCGCCCTCATGGGTTATCTCGTGCTTGGACTTGTCAGCATGATCGCAGGATTTGCTCATGTGGGTGGCGGACTAGGTTTCTATGGAGTAACTGGAGTTGGCCTACTTCTAGCCCTGGGCGGAGTTGCACTTGCAAGCTTTTTCCTTGTTCTGGATTTTGATCAAATTGAACAAGGAATTCGACAAGGTGCACCTGAACAAGAATCTTGGAGAGCTGCCTTTGGGTTGATGGTCACCATCGTCTGGCTCTATATGGAGATACTTCGTTTGATTTCCATATTACGCAGTAGTGACTAATGAGATTAAAGAAAGACCCGGTTCCCACAAGGAGCCGGGTCTTTTTATTTTCCGAGTTATTTAAGGTGTGACTTGCGAGTTTCGGGAAGACGAAAGGCTAAGAGCACTGAGACTGAAAAAACCGCAGCAGATACGATAAATGCTGCACGAAATGAGTAAAGATCTGAAAGTAATCCCACTGTAATAGGGCCAACAATCATTCCCGCATCACCTGACATCTGCCAGAGTGCAATAACCTGTCCACTTTTTCCTCGAATTACATCTCCGACAATGTTGGCCGGAGTTGTTGACAAGAAGGCGCCTCCTAGTCCCATGATGCTCATCGCCACCAAATACATCCAAGGATGAACAGCGAAGACAAGCACAAGTACGCCTGCTAGAACTACGGTGGTGCCGATGATGAGGGCTTGGCGGCGACCTTTGGTATCAGAAACATTTCCAGACGGAAGAAGCAGGACGCCTTGAAAGAGCGCTGCCAATGTGAATCCCAATCCAACTATGGCAGTTGTTGAGTGCAAATCTTCGGTTACAAAAAGTGGCAATATTGAGGATCGAAGTCCAAAAAGAACCCAGCTAGTTAGAAATGAAAGCAACAGTGCTGTGCGGTAAGGAGCAAGTCTGATTGCTTCAGGGATGCCCATGTTCTCGTCAGAGTCTGATTCAGACTTGTGTGTTGGCTTGCCAGGTGAAAGGAAGAAATAACCCACTGAACCAGCGCAGAAAAGCATGATCGAATAAGTAAAGAATGGCGCACGTAAGGAAATAACACTGAGTGCTCCACCAATGGCTGGACCTGCAATACCACCGACAAGGAATGCTCCGTTATATACAGACTGCGCGCGGCCGCGATGTTCATCAGATACCGATCGCATAATGATCGAACCCGCTGCAACCGAGAACATGGATGATCCCAAGCCGCCAGCGGAGCGGAAAATTAACAATTGTGTGTAGCTGTGAGCCAATGCGCAGAGAAAGGTGAAGAAAGAAACCAAGAAGATTCCTGAGGCAAAAATTGGTTTTTCGCCGAATCGATCGACGAGTTTTCCAGAAATTAAACCAGATGAAAACCTTGCAATGGCAAACATCGAAACAATGAGGCCAACGGCTGAGTTATTGACCCCGAATGATTTAGTGAAAAGGGGTATGGCTGGAACGACAATTCCAAATCCGACCGCAACAAAAAATGATGATGCGACAAGAATTTTGACTTCGCGCGGTATGTCCGCAAGAAGTCGATTACCGATCAACCAATTGCCTCACCAGCTGCATCTTCACGTGCGGCGGCATAATCCTGATTTGTACGCAGTGGGAGTTCGCGTAGTGAAAGGGCAAGGATGAAACCCAGCGCTGTCACAGGAGCTGCTGCATAGAAAACAATATGGAATGCATTGACGTAGGCATCTAGCGCTGTGTTAACAACCACTGGAGCAAATGTCTCTGGTGCAGAGATGATCTTGGTAATTCCAGTTTGTGAGACATCAAGACCAGATACCGCAGTTGGATTTTGCGCAGCAAGTCCTGAGAACCCACTTGTCATGTAATGGGTGAGGCGATTATTTAAAACTGCCCCGAACAACGCAGTACCAAAAACGCTACCAAGGGAGCGGAAGAATGTATTGGAACTTGTTGCAACTCCCATATCCTTGAAATCTACTGAGTTTTGTAGAGCAATCACTATGGTCTGCATAGAAAGACCAAGTCCTGCACCGACCAAAATCGCATAAATAGATAGCTGCCAGTAAGGCGTATTGCGAGTCAGGGTAGTCATCAGCAAAATTCCCACCGTCATTACGGCAGTGCCGATTACCGGAAATAGCTTGTATTTTCCAGTAGCAGTGATTCTTTTACCACTGAAGATTGATGTGGAGACGATTCCAAGCATCAGAGGGATTAACTTCAGCCCAGCCTCAGTTGCAGAGTTACCTTTTACAATCTGTAGATATAAAGGCAACATCACGATGGCACCGAACATACCCGCACCAATAACTCCGCCAAGAAGTGACGTCAAAGTAAAAGTGTGATTTTTGAAAAGTCTCATCGGCAAAATTGGTTCCTTAGCTTTGCCTTCCCAATAAACAAAGAAGACGGAGAGAATTAAGCCAACAGCTAGATAGCCGAGTGTGCGGGAGTCGAGCCAACCATCTTGTGGTCCATATACGGCAACAGAGAGCAGAACAAATGTAACGCCAAGGACTAAGAGTACGGCGCCTAAGTAATCGATGGAATGCTCACGCTTTACTTTTGGAATGTGTAAAACGGCGGATGTAATAGCAAGTGCTGCAATACCAAATGGCAAGTTGATGTAGAAAATCCAGCGCCAGCCGGTGAAACCTAAAATTTGATGGTGATCAGAGAAGAATCCGCCGAGTAATGGACCGGCTACGGATGAAAGTCCCCAGACTGCACCGAAGTAGCCTTGATAACGCCCGCGCTCGCGCGGAGGAACGATGTCGCCAATAATCACGAAAGTCAGAGCCATTAAACCGCCAGCACCCAGACCTTGCAGTGCGCGGGTTGCAATCAGCTGGGCCATGTTTTGAGATAGACCTGCAAGAAGTGAGCCGACAAGGAATGTAACGATCGCAAACTGGAAAACGATGCGACGGCCATAAAGGTCAGAGATTTTTCCATAAAGCGGGGTTGAAGCCGTTGATGTTAATAAGTATGCGGTGACCACCCAGGTGTACTCCTTGAGTCCGCCAAGGTCGATAACGATGGTCTTAAGAGCAGTCGAGACGATGGTCTGATCTAAGGCGGCTAGGAGCATGCCTGTCATGAGGCCGCTGAGGATGATCATGATCTCGCGGTGGGTATGAGCTTTTGCAGGTGCTCCGGATCCAGCGTGCTTAGACATAGGTGGCCTTTCGTTTATTTATCAGTGAGATATTTTCGAGTGTAAGAAACTTGTTCAAGGATGTAACTTTACCTCGTGAAATCGATTATGGCAGAACATTTGGTGAAGACTTACCGCAAAGGCGAAGTACGGGCTCTAGATGACCTCAGCCTTGATGTGGCTGAAGGCACAGTTCTCAGCGTTCTCGGACCTAATGGTGCAGGCAAAACCACGGTGGTTCGAATTCTCACCACATTGCTTGCTCCTGATTCAGGCAGTGCAAGCGTAGGTGGAATCGATGTCGTTAAACATCCCGATAAAGTGCGCGAAATTATTGGTCTTTCTGGTCAATATGCAGCCGTTGATGAAACTTTAACTGGCTGGGATAACTTGGTGATGTTTGGCCGCTTGTATCACTTAGGTAAAAAAGCCGCCGTTGTTCGTGCTGATGAATTACTCGAAAGATTTTCATTAACCGACAGCGCTCGCCGCCCTATCAAAACCTACTCAGGTGGAATGCGTCGCAGACTTGATTTAGCGGCATCTCTTATTGTTCAACCAAAAGTTCTCTTTCTTGATGAACCGACGACGGGCCTTGATCCACGTGGTCGTCAAGAAATGTGGGGAGTTATCGAAGAACTTGTAAAAGGTGGAGTGACCCTTTTACTTACGACTCAATATTTAGATGAAGCAGATCAGTTAGCTGATGAAATTGCCGTGATTGATCACGGAAAAGTAATTGCTCGTGGAACATCAGATGCTCTCAAACGTCAAGTGGGCGGTGAGCGCTTAGAAGTTGTTGTCGATCAAGATCACATAACTGCGACAATGGAAATTGTTGCAAAGGTCAGTGGCCAGCAAGCCTCCCTTGATGCCGGGCTTCGCCAAATTTCAGCACCAGTAACAACTGGGGCAGGCGCCCTCATCGAAGTTTTGCGAAATCTAGACAGTGCGGGAATTCATCCACTTGATGTTGCACTTAAGCGCCCATCACTTGATGACGTGTTTATGGCTCTCACTGGTCACGTTGCCGAAGAAGAAGTTGCTGCACCGGCAGGAAAGAGAGGCAAAAAATGAGAGCGTTCACAGATGCGCTAATCATCACTAAACGCCAACTGCTGCAGTTGGCTCGTGTTCCAGAAGTTTTGATTTTCTCCACGATTCAGCCCGTGATGTTTGTGCTGCTATTTCGCTATGTCTTTGGTGGCTCAATTGCTACAGGTCAGCCTGGGGGATACGTACAACTGTTGATGCCTGGAATCTTTGTGCAGACAACGGCTTTTACCCTTGCAGCAACTGCCTCTGGACTAGCTGAAGATATGACCAAAGGTTTGATTGATCGATTTCGATCTCTGCCAATTTCTCGCTCGGCGCTAGTTTTTGGTCGCACACTAGGCGATGGCCTGCTAAACGTTGTTGTGCTTGCAGTCATGGGCCTTGCAGGTTACATCGTTGGCTGGCGTCCCTCATCTGGAATCTTCAAAATAGGTTTAGCTTTTATTTTCCTACTAGCTTTTGGATATGCACTTTCATGGGTAGGTATTTTTGCGGGCCTTGCCGCAAGAGATGCTCGAGTAGTTCAAAACGTGAGCTTCCTGATTACCTTTCCGCTGACTTTTCTTTCTAATGCATTTGCACCCACTACAGGGATGCCACGTGCCCTGCAATATGTTGCTGAATGGAACCCAGTTTCCACTATGGTGGCTGCATGCCGTGAACTTTTCGGCTTGAAAAATCAATTTGGTGCAACTGCTGGATCATTTCCTAGTGAGCATCCATTGACGATGTCGCTGATTTATATGGTTATTATCGTTTCAATCTTTGTTCCGCTCAGTGTTCGCAAATACACAACCGCTGCCAAGAAGTAAAAGTTACTGGTAAAACTCAGCTTCTAGAATCGCAACTTTAATTTCACGACCACTAGGCGCTGTGTATGTCACGGTATCGCCAATCTTGGCACCGAGCACCGCTGCTCCCAGTGGGGATTTCTCGCTATAGACATCGAGATCACCCGAGGCAATTTCTCGTGATCCAAGCAAGAATTTCATTTCATCTCCACCAATATCGGCAGTGATGACCATTCCGGCTCCGACAAATCCTGATTCACCAGCAGGCGGTGCACCAATGTGTGAATGCTCGAGCATGTGCTTGAGTTGGCGAATTCGTGCTTCCATCTTTCCTTGTTCTTCACGCGCTGCGTGGTAGCCACCATTTTCTTTCAGGTCACCTTCGGCACGTGCTGTTTCAATTTTCTTAATAATTTCGGCACGCCCAGTACTTTCGAGTGTTGCCAGCTCGCTTGCAAGTCGGTCGGCTGCCTCTTGGGTCAACCATGTCTGGGTTGTCATAAGTGTCGAAGGTTACTGGTTAGTGGCCCTACAGCGCGAGATGCCCGCATTCACGCTAGCCATACGCGTGGGAATGAGGATGGTGCGCTCGATGTGGACGCTACCGGCCG
Source organism: uncultured Actinomycetes bacterium (assembly GCA_903822425.1). Lineage (GTDB taxonomy): Bacteria > Actinomycetota > Actinomycetes > Nanopelagicales > Nanopelagicaceae > QYPT01. The sequence goes on from CAIJOY010000032.1 coordinate 7,942, forward strand.
GGATGAGATCCTCAATTTCTCCAGTGACATTTTTGTCGAAATCATGAGCCACCAAAGTGCACGTGACCAAAAGGTTGGCATCACGACGATCGATGGAATATCTCAAACTCATCTGGCGATCGGAAACTACAGAAAATGAAATCAACGAGCTAGATATCTCAGGTCTTGAATGATGTAGGCCTGCCCACACCAGCCATGCTCCACCAATAATGAGCAAAGTCATAGCTAATGGTTTCCAACGCGCAGGCCGTTGCCCATAGCGATCAGAAAAAGAGAGTTCATCCATGGGATGATTCTTTCAGATAAAAGGGGTTGATATGTCAAAGAACATTGAAATTGGCGTTGCCGGTTCAATAACCGTTTCTATCCTCACGATTAGCTTTGCATTTTTGATGCGCAGTTTCTATAAGCGTTTCAGCCGTTTGGAGAAGCGCAAGGACGATGCTCCAGAATAAACTCAAAAGCATTACTGTTTTTCTCGGAGTCGCCCTACTTGCTAGCGCATTCTTCTCTTTGGGGATGTGGCAATGGAATCGAGCCCAAGATAGTCAAAAAACTTTAGTCGTAGATAAGACGCTCGTTACTCTGGAATCAATTTCCCAACCACGTACTGCACTTGCATCTGCGGCAACATTGCGCCACGTGAAAGTCACCGGCAAGTATGTAGCCACTTACAAGGCCCCCAATCAAGTTGATGGCAAAGGTAATGTCAGTGATTGGCAAGTTGCACTACTGGCAACAAATTCTGGAGCTGCGATTTTGGTAGTGCGTGATCAGTGGTCACAGATGAACAAAGTTGCACCGGGAGATGATCTAACGGTGACTGGCGTTTTGATGCCTCACCAAAGTGATAATCGCGCAGAGAGTGCCCCTGGAGTTTTATCTCGTATTGATAGCGCACTAGTCGTTGCTCAAACACCCTTGGATCTTTACGATGGTTTTGTTATTGCCGATAGCGAACAGCGATCTGACATGATCATGCTCTTGCCTAGCATTACCCCGCCAGCGCCCTCAAGCGCGGTGCCGGGCTTTTATTGGCAACACATCTCTTATGTGATTATTTGGTGGCTTATGGTCGGGGTTGTGATCTACCTTTTCCTTTATCAGCGACGATTTCAAAGTAGAGTTAATCTAGAAGCCAACAGTGAAGAAAGTGAGTTATAAATGGATGCAAACAAGCCACTCATGGGTGGAACTTTGATTCGGTTCCGCGTCATGGCAATCTTTTCTGGCACCATGATGCTCTTGCTCTGCTTTGTCGAGATCCCAGTCAAACACCTTCTCAATAACCCTGACTTAGCCAGCAATTTGACATGGATACCGGTGGTTCATGGCTTTACCTACCCCCTCTATGTGATTGCAGCCATTCAATTCTCGGTCAAAGCTCGCTTCTCACTTGCCAAGATGCTTGGCTTTATTTTGGCTGGCACTTTGCCTCTGGCTTCCTTAATCGCAGAGCGCCATGCAGTTGCGCGTTTTCGCTAAGTAGGACTTTGCCCTCATGGCTTTAGCGTTGACGGTTGGGACAAAGCGGTTTGTGAAGTCATTGCTCTACCCGCTCTATGAAAAACGTTTAGCGCTCTCTTTAGATTTCGATGAAACGCCTCATCATGTTGGGGTTATTTTGGATGGGAATCGACGTTGGGCTAAAGCCAATCCTGATGAAGTGGGAATGTCTTCATCCTCTCGTGGACATCGCGCCGGAGCTACAAAGATTGTTGAATTCTTAGGGTGGTGCGAGGAAGCACAAGTCCGAGTTGCCACTTTGTGGTTGTTATCTACCGAAAACCTCAACCGCTCCTCGGAAGAGCTGGCTCCACTTTTGGAAATAATCGGTGAAACCGTCGATGCGCTGACCATGACCAAGCGCTGGAGGATTAAACCCGTCGGCGCACTTGAACTGCTGCCGCCATGGTTGCAAGAGAAGTTGCTGTTGGCATCCCAAATGACTTCACATATCAATGGAATCGAAGTAAACGTCGCTATTGGATATGGGGGTAGGCGCGAAATTGTGGATGCCGTGAAGAGTTATTTACAGAATGAATCTGCTCATGGCCAGGACATCAACGCGGCTGCTGCGAAGATCTCGACAGAGGAGATCGCCAACTTTCTCTATACCGCTGGGCAACCTGATCCTGAATTAGTGATCCGAACTTCAGGGGAGCAGCGACTCTCAGGATTCTTACTGTGGCAAAGCGCGCACTCGGAGTTCTATTTCTGTGAGGCTTATTGGCCTGATTTTCGTCGAGTGGATTTCCTTCGTGCACTACGGGCATATTCACTGCGCCATCGCAGATTCGGTTCCTGAAAAAGCTCAAAATTGAAGTCAAGAATTCACTGCAAATTATAAAAATCCCTAGCGCGTGTCGCTCAATATTCAGCCACTCTGGCTTTACATTTTTCTTGTTCGGATTTCCTTGTGGAATCAAGACCCAGAGCTAGTCCCCTCTAGTTGCCCTTCGAGCACAACTACAAAAGATTGCGGGACAGACCTTTGACGGTTAAGGCCGAAAAAAAGACCTATGTTCTCGACACCAGTGTGCTGCTGGCAGATCCCGGCGCGCTTTTGCGCTTTGCCGAACATGAAGTAGTCCTACCGATAGTTGTTATCAGCGAATTAGAGACCAAGCGTGATCATCCTGAATTAGGTTTCTTTGCTCGTGCTGCTTTGCGTTGCTTAGATGATTTACGCCTGAGCCATGGTCGCTTAGATCAACCGTTAAAAATCACACCTGAAGGCGGCACGCTTTCGGTAGAACTCAACCACGCCGATACCAGTGCATTGCCGCCGGGTTTTTTACGGGATGGAACAAATGATTCACGGATTTTGGCCGTTGCCCGCAACTTGATGAGTGAGGGACGCGATGTAGTTTTGGTCAGCAAGGATCTTCCGCTTCGCGTTAAGGCATCCTCCATGGGAATTGAAGCCGAGGAGTATCGCGCCGAACTTGTCTCCAATAGTGGTTGGACTGGAATGGAGGAGATCACCGTTGCCTCCAGTGTTATTGATTCCCTCTATGCCACCGATCACGCCGATCATGAAGTCGCTCATTCTTATCCTTGCCATACCGGAGTTGTTCTACATTCAGATAAAGGAAGCGCACTTGCTCGCGTGACTCCAGATAAGCAACTGCGTTTAGTACGTGGAGATCGGACAGCATTTGGGCTCCATGGTCGAAGCGCTGAACAGCGGGTGGCTCTAGATTTATTGCTCGATGCAGAAGTGGGGATCGTTTCCTTGGGAGGCCGGGCCGGAACGGGTAAAAGCGCCCTTGCTTTATGTGCTGGTCTTGAAGCAGTGATGGAGCGGCGCCAACATAAGAAGGTGGTGATCTTTCGCCCGCTCTATCCCGTGGGCGGACAAGAGCTCGGATACCTACCGGGCAGTGAAGGCGAGAAAATGTCGCCATGGGCCCAGGCCGTTTTTGACACTCTCGGTGCGCTAGTGAGCCAACCAGTGATCGATGAAATTCTCGATCGTGGACTGATTGAAGTTTTGCCGCTGACCCACATCCGTGGTCGCTCCCTTCATGACTCCTTTGTTATCGTGGATGAAGCTCAATCCCTGGAACGCGGTGTCTTGCTCACCGTCTTATCGCGCATCGGCCAGGGTTCTCGAGTGATCATGACCCACGATGTTGCCCAACGCGATAATTTGCGAGTCGGTCGCCATGACGGAGTGGTCGCCGTGGTGGAAACGTTGAAAGGCCACCCGCTTTTTGCCCACATCACCTTGACCAGAAGCGAGCGCTCCCCAATTGCCGCGTTAGTAACCGAACTTCTCGAAGGCCCGCCGCCGTCCTAGAGTCCTAGCCAGTCATTCGGCCCTGATGCCCGGGTCGAGAAATGCCTCAAAACGGACACGGGATATCTCACACTCACATTTCGGGCATTTCGGACTTCCCCCAATGCCACCTGCACTTTTAGGTTGCCCATAAGGGGGATGTTTCTGGGAATCTGCTCGCCACGCGTGTTGGAATTTGCCCACGACACCCCTTCTTGCCACCCTTAAACCATTCCCCCGCCTAGTAGGCACAGAGCTGGGCCCAAAACTGGGCCTGGATTTGGCTGGGCAGGGATCGAGTAGATGGTCTCATTGAGAAAAGTTAGGAAAGGAGTGGGTCAGATGAAGGCAGTCCTAGGCGTTATGCCTCCAGCAGTACTTCGCCTTGCCCGCCGCTTGCGCCGAATTTTGACCCTGTCCTTAGTGGCCTGGTCCAGTGTTGGTGCGATGCTCTTTCTGGCGACGGTTCAACCCAGTGCCTATTCGCTGGATTTGCCTATGGTGACCCACATTTCTCTACCGGCTACCGGTGAGCAAAGTCCGCTTGAACCAGTCAGTGATCCTGGCGTCGAACTTTTTATTCAAGTTAAAACCTCGTTTTCCATTTCCGCTAATGAGCTGGCCTTAGTTTCCTTTGCCAGCCAACAAGTAGAAATGGCGCGCACCCCGATGGGCGCCAAGCGCGTTGCCAAGACTTTGATGGCTGATGAATTCGGCTGGAATAACTACCAGTACGGATGCCTTCAGACTCTATGGAGACATGAAAGCAATTGGAATTATAAATCCCATAACAAAGCCTCTGGTGCTCATGGAATTCCTCAAGCTCTGCCGGCTATAAAAATGGAGAGCATGGGAACAGATTGGCGCACCAACCCAGTGACTCAGATTCGTTGGGGCTTGCGCTATATCGACCAGCGCTATTCGAGTCCTTGCAAAGCGCTCGCTAAATTTAAGATGAGCCACTACTACTAAGGCTTGCTTCCGATCATCATCGGTTTGGCAGTATCGGCATAGAAATCATTTCCTTTATCGTCGATGACAATAAATGCTGGAAAGTCCACGACATCGATCTTCCAGACTGCTTCCATTCCTAGCTCTTGAAAATCTAGAACTTCCACTTTCTTGATGCAGTCTTGGGCCAACCTTGCTGCTGGTCCGCCAATGGATCCGAGATAGAAACCTTTATATTTTTTGCATGCCTCGGTCACCGCTTTGGAACGATTTCCTTTTGCCAACATGACAAAGGAGCCTCCATGGGATTGGAAATATTCAACGTAGGAATCCATCCGGCCCGCTGTTGTTGGTCCAAAGGAGCCTGATGTGAAACCAACAGGAGTTTTGGCAGGGCCTGCGTAATACACCGCATAATCCTTTAAATATGAAGGCATGGGAGCCCCTTGCTCCATGGCAGCTTTGATTTTTGCATGGGCTAAATCGCGAGCCACTACCAGAGTTCCAGAAAGTGAGAGTCGCGTCTTGGCGGGATATTTGCTTAATTCTTCGCGCACTTTTGCCATTCCTTGATTTAGATCAATGGCTACCACGTTGGCATCGTTTTCGATTAAGTGGGCATCTGTTGTGTCGGGTAAGTAATGAGCTGGATCGCGCTCTAAATCTTCAAGGAATATGCCGTCTTTGGTGATTTTGGCACGAGCTTGGCGATCAGCAGAACAGGAGACTGCAATTGCAATAGGTAGGGATGCTCCATGGCGCGGTAAGCGAATAACGCGAACATCGTGACAGAAGTATTTGCCACCAAATTGTGCGCCAATACCCAAAGTTCTGGTGAGTTTAAGAACTTCTTCCTCCATTTGGATATCTCGAAACCCATGACCAGTTGCGGCATCTCCTGTAGTTGGCATTGAATCCAAATACTTGGTGCTGGCAAGTTTGGCGGTTTTCACTGTGTGCTCTGCACTTGTGCCGCCGATAACGATGGCCAAATGATAAGGAGGACACGCGGCAGTTCCGATAGAGCGCAACTTCTCATCTAGCCATGAATAAAAAGTCGTGGGATTGAGAACTGCTTTTGTTTCTTGATAGAGGAAAGATTTATTGGCGCTGCCTCCACCTTTGGCTATGAAGAGAAATGAATATTCATCTGCATGGTCGGTATCGGCATAAATTTCTACCTGGGCTGGCAAGTTGTTACCGGTGTTTTTCTCCTCCCACATGGTGATGGGAGCCATCTGCGAATAACGCAAGTTCAAAGTTGTGAAGGCATCATAAACACCCTGAGCGATAGCTTCTTCATCTTTGCCAGTAGTGAGAACATGCTGGCCTTTCTTGCCCATCACAATTGCTGTTCCCGTGTCTTGGCACATAGGCAATATTCCACCGGCTGAGATGTTGGCGTTTTTAAGAAGATCTAATGCGACGAAGCGATCATTAGGTGAGCTCTCGGAATCTTTAAGAATATTAGCCAACTGCTGCAGATGTGCAGGGCGCAGATAGTGGGAGATATCGTGAATTGCGGTTTCAGTCAGATGTGAAATGGCTTCGGGGGATACTTCTAGGAATGTTTTCTCGCCGTGTTTTACACTCTTTACGCCGGTGCTACCTAGGGATCGATATTTTGTTGTGTCTTGACCAATTGGCAAAATGTCAGAATAAGAAAATGTTGGAGTCATTGCGCAGGTTTGATCGACTCTAGTTTTGCGCGAGCCCCATCTAGCCATTCTTGGCAGATAGTTGCCAACTCCTCGCCGCGCTCCCATAGCTTGAGAGATTGTTCAAGACTCACGCCCCCTGCTTCAAGGGCGGTGACAACTTCAGCAAGTTCATCGCGCGCAGCCTCATAGGAAAGTTTCTTCGCATCAGATGAGGTAGCCATGGTGGTAAATCTACTCTCTGTCGTGGGGAAAAAGGTTACTTTGTGGTTGAAGTAACTTCTGCTGGAATCTCGCCACCGGCTAGGCGGATACGTAACTTCTCTCCCACTGACAGCGCCGCTGGATCGCGTGCGATTGAGCCATCGAGTAATTGCACGACCGCATAACCGCGATCCAGAGTTGCTTGCGGTGATAGAGATCGCACTCGTGCTGAAATTTGTACTAACTCTTCGCGGGCCATGGCAACTGCATGGGTGGTGCTTCGATGTGAACGAGCACGTAGACCTTGAATGATTTCCCATCGACTAGTCACTAAGACCATCGGATCTTTCAGCACTGGGCGCTGTTGCAAACTCATGATCTTCTGGAACTCCATGTCGATGAAGTTGCTGATTTTTCTGCGTGCGCGCTCTCGCAGCTGATTGATAAGCGCAATCTCCTCAACGATATCTGGGACAACTTTTTTAGCAGCATCGGTAGGAGTTGAGGCTCGCAGATCTGCGACAAGATCTAGCAGCGGTGCATCTTGCTCATGACCAATCGCACTGACGATAGGAGTCGAACAAGATGCAGCTAAGCGAACCAAACTCTCATCAGAAAATGCCAAGAGATCTTCAAAAGAACCTCCACCTCGAGTGATGATGATGACATCAACTTCTGGGTTTGCCTCGAGTTCGGCAAGAGCTGCCGAAACTTCTACAACGGCAGCTGCTCCTTGGACGGCAACTTCACGAATTTCAAACTGCACAGCAGGCCATCTGCGTTTAGCATTCTCAACGACATCTTTTTCCGCTGCGCTATTGCGACCGCAAATCAGGCCAACGCGTCGAGGCAAAAGCGGTAAATTCTTTTTGCGCTCTTGTGAAAAGAGACCCTCTGAGGCCAGTAATTGCTTGAGGGCTTCAAGTCGCGCAAGGAGTTCGCCCACACCCACTTGGCGAATTTCTTTGGCCGAAAGTGAAAGAGTGCCACTTTTTGTGTAATAGGAAACTTTAGCAAACACCACTACGCGAGCATTTGCTGGCAATGGAGAAACTGGAGCCAACACTGTGCGATGGCACATGACCGAAACACTCATGTCGGCACTGGTATCTCGCAGGCGCATGAACGCCATGCCAGTGCGTTCGTTAATCTCAGAAACTTCGCCTTCGATCCAAATTGGACCTAAGCGGTCTATGTACTCCTTAAGCGCTTCAGAAAGAACACGTACGGGCGCTGGAGATTCTGCTGAAGTTTCGAGCACGCGATGATTCTAATAGACTCGCGCCATGTCTAAGAGAGTTCTCCTTGCTGCCCCGCGTGGCTATTGTGCCGGAGTCGATCGTGCAGTGATCACTGTAGAAAAAGCACTAGACCTCTATGGAGCGCCTATTTATGTGCGCAAGCAGATTGTTCACAACAAACACGTAGTGGCCACCCTTGAAGCTCGTGGCGCAATTTTTGTTGAAGAAACTGATGAAGTCCCTGAAGGTGCCCGCGTAGTTTTCTCTGCTCACGGAGTTTCCCCGCAAGTACATGAGGATGCTGCTCGCAGAAACTTACTAACGATCGATGCCACCTGTCCCTTAGTAACAAAAGTTCATCAAGAGGCAAGGAAATTTGTTTCCGAGGATATTGAGATTTTGCTCATCGGTCACGAAGGTCACGAAGAAGTCGATGGCACAGCTGGAGAAGCCGTCGGAATGGTGCAACTTGTCGACGGAGTTGAGCATATTAAGGATTTGAAAGTAAAAGATGAGAATAAAGTGGCTTGGTTGACGCAAACAACGTTGAGTGTTGATGAAACTCTTACAACTGTTGCTGCGCTTCGCAAACGCTTCCCAAACATTATTGATCCACCTAGTGATGACATTTGTTATGCAACGCAGAATCGCCAAGTTGCTATTAAAGAAATTGCCCCTCAAGCAGATTTAGTTTTAGTTGTCGGTTCGACGAACTCTTCAAACTCTGTGCGTTTAGTCGAAGTTGCCAAGGAATATGGCACACCCAACGCCTACCTCATCGATTTCGCGGCAGAGGCAAAAGAAGAATGGCTTGTGGGTGTTGAGATTGTGGGTGTTTCAAGCGGCGCATCAGTCCCAGAGATCTTGGTTCGCGACCTATTGGCTTGGCTAGCAGAACGCGGCTTCAACGATGTTGAAACAATAACCGCCATGGAAGAATCACTTCTGTTTTCTCTACCCCCAGAACTACGTAAAGATCTCAAAGCTGCTGGACGCAGCACGGCAACGCACTCCTAAGCTACGTCCGCAAGCTACATCCGCAAGCTAAGTCACCGCACAAGGATTTCCACACGCACTCAAGGGCACGGCTAACTCCTTCCTGCAGCACCAAAGACTTCTCACCATGAACACAGAAGTGCATTCACCTAAAAGGGTGTTCATGAAAAGGAGTTTGACGATGAAGTTCTATAAAAAACTTATGGAGATGGCAAGGGCAATCACAGACCGTATGTGTGTACTTTTAATCCAGTTCGTTGCAGCTATGCGCAGGCGCCTGACCCAAAGTATGCGGGAATTTGCCACTGACGAACAAGGTGATGTTCCCGGATGGGTTCTCGTTGTATTAATGACAACTGGACTAGTCACCGCCATTTGGACGATTGCAGCCCCCCGCTTAACCGCGATCTTGAAAAACTCCCTGGATTCCATGAATGGGATTCGATGAATGGATACTTCCGTAAGTTTTTGCGTGAAGAAAGTGGAGTTGTAGAAAGTACTTTGGTGCTCATCCCGCTCATTATTTTATTTCTTATATCGGCCGAACTTATTGTTGCCGTTAATTACAGAAATCTAAATTTGGCACATGCTCAAGGCGAGGCGACACTAGGGGCCATAACTTCAGCGATTTCACCTAGTGATGAAGTCATCGATCTATCGGCATCGGGATCCCTCGAAAAACTTCGCCTGCTTATAACGCATAAGAAAAGCTCTCTGCCCAATCTCTTGCCCACTTTGCCATTTCTACATGGTGAAGCAGGAAGACAAAGCGATGTCATTGGGATTGCGCTGATTGAGCAAAATCCATGAAAAATTGGTTACTAAAAGATGAATCTGGAAGTGCTTCCGTAGAGTTTGTCATTTTGGCTATACCGCTTTTCTTACCGATCTTTATATTCCTTGCGCAATTTTCCGAGGTGAGCGTCAAGGAGATGAATGCCCGTACTTTGGTGCGTGAAATTGTTCGCACTTATGTCACTAGCGAAAACTTGGATAATGCAGGTGCACGAGCAACTACCGTTATGCAGTATGGGGCACAACGTTTAGGGTTTACAAACTCCGAGATCGACTCGATGTCGCTCTCCTTTGATTGTTCATCCCATTCATGTCTAAGCCCCGGTGAGCGGGTTCGTGCTGATTTGCGATTTATCCTGCCTATTTCTCATCGAATCGTGCACGTTTCTGCTCAAGAGTATGTCTCGCCATGGCAATGAGGATCTCTCGCCTTCGCATATTTAAAGTTGGTTTGATAAGGCAAGAAGAGGGATCTATCTCAGTTCTTATCATTGGGCTGTTCCTGATAACCGTCTCCCTACTTTTTATCATTACCGATATCGCCACAATTGCAGTGGCAAAACGATCTTTAGTGCAAGCAAGTGAATCTGCAGTACTTCGCGGTGTGCAAAGTATCGATCGTGCTGGTTATTACAATCAAAGTACTGGTGTTGCAATCCCGATTGATTGTTCCCTTGCTAAAGCACGAGTCCTTGAAGAACTTGCATCCTGGAGTGCTAGTGGAAGTGATTTGAAACGCTCAGAATTGTCAGAAGTACAATTACAGGACTTTTATTGCCAGGCCAATACTGTTTCTATACAAACTTCTGCGCGAGCACTTCTGCCATTTCATCTGCCGCAATCCATACTCACCGATTTTCAAGTAACCGCCAGCGCTGGCGCGCAAAGCAATAGAGCGCAGTAATTCTGGGTACTCTTAGCCCATGGCTGCGCGCGAATACAATCTCGAGATCGCTGAGATAGACGCGACCCTTGTTTCGATCGAGAAAGTTCTTAACTTGCCCAAGTTGCGCCAGGATGCAATCGCCTTTGAAGCAGCTGCTGGAGTACCTAACCTTTGGGATGATCCTGAGAATGCTCAAAAAGTCACGAGCAAGCTTTCGCGTGTGCAAAGTGAGATCAAGAAACTTGTAGACCTTCGCCAACGCGTCGAAGATCTTCCGATTCTTATTGAACTTGCCCAGAACGAATCTGACCAAAGCGCACTTAAAGATGCCGAACGAGAACTCGATAGTGTTGTTAAGTCAATCGGAGAACTTGAAGTTCAAACTCTTCTTAATGGCGAATATGACGATCGAGATGCGCTTATTACGATTCGCTCCGAGGCTGGTGGAGTAGAAGCAGCCGATTGGGCAGAAGCGCTGATGCGTATGTACTTGCGCTATTGCGAACGCCACAATTTCAAAGTTGATGTTTTGGAAACTTCATATGCTGAAGAAGCTGGCATTAAATCCACAACTTTCCGCGTCACTGCGCCATATGCCTACGGCACTTTGTCGGTAGAGCAAGGGACACACCGTTTGGTGCGCATCTCTCCATTTGACAGTCAAAGCCGCCGGCACACATCATTTGCCGGCGTTGAAGTTGTCCCCGTTGTTGACCAGAGTGATCACATTGAAATTGATGAAAAAGAGATTCGCGTTGATGTTTATCGTTCATCTGGCCCTGGAGGACAAGGGGTTAACACAACAGACTCTGCCGTTCGGATTACTCATATGGCAACAGGGATTGTGGTCTCTTGTCAGAATGAGCGTTCTCAAATTCAAAATAAAGCAACTGCAATGGCAGTACTGCAATCAAAATTACTTGAGCGCCGGCGACAAGAAGAACAAGCAAAAATCAATGCACTCAAAGGCGATAACAGTGGTTCGTGGGGAAATCAGATGCGCTCTTATGTATTGCATCCCTATCAAATGGTGAAAGATTTGCGCACTGATTACGAGACTGGAAATACTGCAGCAGTACTCAACGGTGAAATTGATGAGTTCATTGAAGCCGGAATTCGCTGGCGCCGAAGCGGAGTACCAGAATCCTAATTCTGTGCAAGATCGTGAGAGATTTCTCCCATTGCACGCAAGAAGAGTGATAAATCCCCCTAAAAAATGCTGGCAAAGAGGTCTCTTTTACCCGAAGTACTCAGGGTCTTTGCCTAAACTAGCGCGATAGATATCCCTTAATCCTTTTGGAGTCTTTGTGATTCGCTTTGAGAATGTGAGCAAGCTCTACCCTGGTCAAGACAAGGCCGCGCTTGATAGCGTGAACTTGGAAGTTACTAAGGGCGAGTTTGTCTTTCTCGTTGGTCTTTCTGGTTCAGGCAAATCAACTTTCTTACGTTTGGTTTTGCGAGAAGAGCAACCAACAGCTGGCGTGATTCATGTAGCTGGAAAAGATTTGGGCACTCTTTCTAACCACAAGATTCCTGAGCTGCGCCGCCAAGTTGGAACAGTTTTCCAAGATTTCCGCTTGCTTCCAAATAAAACAATATTTGAAAACGTTTCTTTTGCATTGCATGTGCTGGGGTATTCACAAAAAGAAATTAACCGTGAAGTGCCCGAAGTGCTCGAATTAGTAGGTCTTGAAGACAAGAGCGATCGTCGTCCGAGTGAGATCTCAGGTGGAGAGCAACAAAGAGTCGCTATTGCTCGAGCATATGTAAGTCGGCCTGCGATTTTGATTGCAGATGAGCCAACAGGAAACCTAGATCCTGCAACAAGTGTCGGAATTATGAAGTTACTTGATCGCATCAACCGTGAAGGAACGACGGTAGTTATGGCCACCCATGATTCAGGAATTGTTGATCAGATGCGTAAGAGAGTTATCGAACTAGACGCCGGCCACGTGATTCGTGACCAAGTTCGTGGCGTATACGGATACACGGGTTAAGGGAGAAGTCAGATGCGCGCAAGATTCTTAATGAGCGAAGTTGGTATTGGACTTCGTCGTAACTTCACAATGACATTTGCTGTCATCATCACCGTTGCTATCTCACTTTCCTTGCTTGGCATCGGATTGCTCTCGAACTCACAAGTAAGTGCCATGAAGGATTACTGGTATGACAAGATCGAAGTTTCGGTGTATCTCTGCGGATCTCTCTCGGAATCACCTTCTTGCTCTGGAGGAATCATCTCCTCAGCACAGCGCCTTCAGATTCAGCAAGATTTAGAAGCACTGCCGGTTGTAGCTAGCGTCTACTACGAATCTCAATCAGAAGCGTTTTCTCGCTTTCAAGAGCGGTTCAAGAATTCAGCCATTGCGCAGAATGTATCTGCAGATCAACTTCCAGAATCTTTCCGTGTTAAATTAAAAGATCCTACGCAATTTCCTGTGATCGTTAGTGCATTTTCTGGCCGACCAGGTGTTGATGTAGTCCAAGACCAGCGCAGCATTCTTGAGAAGTTCTTTAACCTTCTTGGAGTATTGCGTAATGGTGCGCTCTTAGTTGGATTGGCATCAGTTCTCACTGCCGCTCTTCTTATTAGCAATACATTGCGCATTGCAGCATTTAACCGACGCCGTGAAACTGGTGTTATGAAGCTTGTCGGTGCCACGTCACTTTCGATTCAACTTCCATTTCTTTTAGAAGGTGTCATCTCTGCAATTCTTGGTTGGGCAATTGCCACAGGATTGTTAGCGGGTCTCAAAACCGTCATTGATTCCAAAGTCGCACCACTTCTGACATTTACCAAGTTCTTCGGATGGGGCGAAGTTTGGCTCGCATCGGCCTATTTGCTGGCCACCGGTTTAGTTGTTTCTATTCTTGCTTCGGTATTGACGCTTCGCCGCTACCTCAAGGTCTAAACTCCACGGTATGTGGAGTGGTGCGCGATGGTAAAAGAGGTCGGTCGCAAACTCATCGCCCAAAACAAAAAGGCGCGTCATGACTACTCCATTGAAGATGTTTTTGAATGTGGTCTAGTCCTTACTGGCACTGAGGTGAAATCTCTTCGACTTGGACGAGCTTCCCTCATTGATGGTTTTGCCATGGTGCGCGATGGCGAACTTTGGTTGAGCGGAGTTCATATTCCCGAATACACCGAAGGCACCTGGACCAACCACACGCCTCGGCGCGAACGTAAATTGCTAGTGCATAAAGATGAAATCAATCGCCTCACTGCAAAAACAAAAGAAGGCGGATTAACTCTGATTCCATTATCGATCTATTTTAAAGATGGAAAAGCAAAGATTGAATTAGCAGTTGCCCGTGGTAAGAAATCTCACGACAAACGGGCTGCCTTGATGGAACAACAAGCAGGGCGCGAAATCGAGCGCGAGATCTCACGACGACGTTCAGGTAAATCAGGGGATCGCTAAAGACTCGTTATTCTTATTTCTAGGCCCAAAGTTCTACCGTGTACTGCGCCAAGCACGCTCGTAAAATAATCGAGTTACCTAATACGCCTGTCATCTTCTACACTTACCCTGCAGGTAATCCTGCGCACGATCACAATTACATAGCGATGCAGTAACGCTTCAATTCCCAATAATCTTGGGGGTGAACGGTCTCGACTTTGGATGTTGGGACAGGGGAAGCGGGCCGAGGAAGCCAGGATGATCTCGTTAACCAATAACCTGTGCAAAAAACTAAGCGCCAGTACAACTGCCGCTGACTTTGCTCTCGCTGCCTAAGCGAGCTCCCTAGTCCGTTAGCCCGAGTGAGCCTTCGATTCGGGATCTAACGCCGTAAGAGGGCTTTTCATGGTGTTGGCTTTGCGAACAACATCAGAGAACAGTTTCGCAAATGAGTTCGTCGAATACTTGTGTGTAAGAGATTCGGAACTGAGAAAACGATAATCACACTACGCCCGTAGAAGCCCTGTTTTGGTACCGAAGGACCCGGGTTCGATTCCCGGCACCTCCACGTGTATTTATTTCTTAAAAAATATCCTGCCTAGATATTCTCTTTTGCGTTATTCCTCTTTGAGTTTAGGGGGAGCTCCAAATTCTCTCTTAACTGCCCAGAGAGAAGTGCCCACTGCAAATATTCCCAACATGCGTGGGACTGTTCCGCTTAAAGCAAAAATAAAATTAACTCCAGTGAGTGATCCCCACATCGTAAGCAGACCTACTGCAATTTTCTTAGCGATCTCTCGATTTCTACTAACTGGATGAATGCGCGTAATGATCAGTGCGATTGGCCCACACAAAAGTGATGAGAAGAAAAGTAGCGCTACAAGAAATGCTAGTGATTGCATGCCTTAACGTTAGCGCGCAAGGACTGAAAACAGAGCCATATCCTTCTGAGTTCCGTCCTCACGCGTAACTCGATCGCGCATGATCCCTTCAAGACTGAAGCCGGCCGATAGCAGGAGCGCTTTTGAGGCCTCATTGGTGACATCTACTACTGCTTCGATTCGGCGAAAACCCATTGTTGTGAATCCGTATTCGGTAATTAACTTTGCAGCATTTGTACAGATTCCTCTGCCGCGCATGTGCTTGGCCATCCAGTAGCCAATTTCTGAGCAATGATCAGGTAAGTCAATCGAGTGTAGAGAGATTACCCCGGCGAAAACTTCGTCATAGATCATTGCAAATGGAATTTCTTTCTTAGCGGCAAAGAAGTCGGGAGATTTCACATTAACAAAATGTTCGGCACTTTCAATTGTGTATTTGGCTGGGATCGTCGTAAATTGGGGAATCAGCGGATCCTGGACGCCTTGATAAACAGAAGGAATATCACTTTCGTTCAAAGGGCGCAGAGTTAACAACCCATACTGCAAAGTCGGAATTTCGGTAGGCCACCAGATCATTGAGCAAGTATTGCGCACAAATGCGAGAGATCAACTTTTTCGGGCAGGAAGCCCTCGTGCATTAGCTTTCTATTAACTTCGTTGGGGCGTTGTGGACGGCAGGAACGCTACCCAAAACTCCATTCTGAAAATCTTCGTATGCTTGCAAGACTTCTTGCTTGGTATTCATGACAAAAGGTCCCATCCATGCAACAGGTTCCTTAATTGGTTGCCCGCCAAGAATAAACAGATCAAGTTCTGGAGATCTTCCCTCTTGAACATCCGCCGCGCGCACAACGATCATGTCCCCATCGCTAAATACAGTGAGTTGCCCCATCTCAACTGGACGACGTTCCTCTCCCATTAATCCACGTCCAGCAAGTGTGTATACGAGTGCGTTGTAATCCTTGCGCCACGGCAGGCGAAGTTCCGCCCCAGCTGCGATCGTTGCATGAATCAAAGTGATGGGCGTTTGTGTGGAACCAGGTCCTCTATGTCCAGCAACTTCACCAGCGATGACGCGAATTAACGCCCCACCATCGGATGAAGAAAGTAGCGCAACATCTTTAGCGCGAACATCTTGATATGCAGGAGGTGACCATTTCTTAGCAGCAGGCAAGTTAACCCACAATTGAAATCCGTGGAAGAGGCCACCACTCATCACTAAATGCTCTGGGGGAGTTTCAATGTGCAAAATTCCTGCACCAGCAGTCATCCATTGAGTATCGCCGTTGCTAATTGTGCCGCCACCGCCATTGTTATCGCGGTGATCGAAAATTCCATCGATGATGTAGGTGACAGTTTCAAAACCACGGTGTGGGTGCCAAGGAGTTCCTTTTGGCTCACCGGGTGCGTACTCAACTTCACCCATTTGGTCCAAGTGAATAAAAGGGTCGAGTTGTTCCATAGGAACACCAGCAAATGCGCGACGAACAGGAAAACCTTCACCTTCAAAACCTTGAGGTGCTGTAGTTACAGAGCGAATTGTGCGCGCACGTGCGGAAGGATCAACGTTAATGCGCGGCAGAACAGTGATGTCCTTAACGGTTACAGCAGGCATATTCGGCTCCTTAAGATCAGAGGCAAATAGTAGTTGAACTTTCAACTAGTGGCAACTCAGCCATATTTAAAGGTTTTTAAGCGCGCTCACTACTTTGGTCAATGTCTCTTTTGCATCACCAAAGAGCAAAGTAGTTTTTGGATCATAGAGAAGCTCATTTTCAATGCCCGCAAAACCCGGACGCATCGAGCGCTTCAGGAAGATGACGTTTGCGGCATCTGCTACTTCAAGAATTGGCATTCCATAAATTGGGCAACCAGGTGTGTTCTTAGCAGCAGGGTTCACTACGTCATTTGCACCGATCACAAGTGCGACATCAGTCTGTGAAAACGTTGGATTCACTTCTTCCATTTCAGCAAGTTGCTCGTAGGGAACATTTGCCTCGGCAAGGAGAACGTTCATGTGCCCTGGCATACGACCAGCAACAGGGTGAATACCGTAGGCAACCTCAATACCCTTTGCTGCCAGTACATCAGCCATTTCACGCACTGTGTGTTGGGCTTGAGCAACAGCAAGTCCGAATCCCGGAACGATTACAACGCGACGTGCGTAGTTGAGCAAGATTGCAACATCTTCTGGTGAACCAGATTTAACTGGACGCACTTCGGCTGATTCAGATGCAGCTTGTGGCTTTGCAGTGAAAGCACCAAAGAGAGTCTTAAACAGTGAGCGCCCCATGGCATCTGCCATCAAGCGAGTCAGGATCGTTCCGCTAGCACCGACAAGTGTTCCGGCAACAATCAGCAAGGTTGTCTGGAGAACGTAACCACTTGCTGCAACGGTAAGTCCAGTGAAAGCGTTCAAGAGGGAGATGACGATAGGAACATCGGCGCCACCCACTGGAAGTACAAAAAGAACGCCAAACAAAAGTGAAAGCCCACCCAGAACCGCAAGGGAAGTATTTCCACCTGAGTTAATCACCCATCCAGCAGCTGCAAATACCCCAGCAACGTTGAGTGCAATAACAAAGCGTCCACCAGGGAAAACTACGGGGCGTGTTGTCATGAGTTCCTGCAGTTTTGCGAAAGTGATGCATGAACCAGAGAAGGAAACGCTTCCGACAATAACTGTGAAGACAGTTGCGATTACTTCGGCAGATGTGGCATCAACGCCAAGACGTAAGTATTCAACGATTGCCACAAGTGCTGCTGCGCCACCACCAACACCATTAAAGAGTGCTACAAGTTGAGGCATCGCAGTCATCTGCACTTTGCGTGCAGCTGGAACTCCTATAAGTAAACCGATGGCAATTGCAGCAAGTATGAGCGGCAAGTGATGGAGCGGAAGTGCATGTGCGCCGCCGGTAAAGAAGAAAACCAGCAATGTTGCAACAGTTGCACCGAATGCACCAATTAAGTTACCGCGACGAGCTGTCTTTGGATGCGAAAGGCCTTTGAGGGCAAGGATGAAGCAGACTGCGGCAGCTAAGCCGATGAGGTCATACAGGTTGCGGTTCATTTTTTCTTCGCCTTAAACATCTCGAGCATTCGGTCGGTAACAACAAAACCACCAACCATATTGACGGTAGCCAAAACGATTGCGGTCAGTGCGAGCCAAAGTTCAACATTATTTGAGGAGTGGTCAGCAACAACTATTGCACCAACCAAGATCACGCCGTGGATTGCGTTTGCACCACTCATGAGCGGTGTGTGTAAGGTGGAGCTGACTTTAGAAACTACTTCAAAGCCCACAAACACTGAAAGGGTGAAGATGGCTAGCAGAGCCATTCCGTTACTCATCATTTCTTGACGACCTCTTTCTTGAGCTCTCCGTTATGGACCACAACTGAACCAGCGATAATCTCATCGTCAAAGTTGATTGTGATTGCTCCTTCTTTTGCCATCAAGGTCAATAAATTTACAACGTTGCGCGAATAAAGCATTGAGGCATGGAAAGGCAGCTGACTTGGCACATCTTTGCCACCCCAAATTCGAACACCATGTGCTGTTGTCACAATTTCGCCAGGTTTAGATCCTTCAACGTTTCCACCAGTTTCAGCAGCTAAGTCAACGATCACTGTTCCGGGAGCCATGGAATCAACCATCGCTTGTGTGACGAGACGAGGAGCAGTGCGACCTGGCACAGCAGCTGTTGTAATCAAGACATGTGATTTGGCGATGTAAGGAGTGAGGAGCTCGCGTTGTTTCGCAGCGCGCTCTTCTGTCATCTCGCGTGCGTATCCGCCAGCGCCTTCAAGGGATTCAAGTTCGAGTTGAATAAATGTTGCGCCCATAGAGCGAACTTCATCAGCAGATGCTGGTCGAACATCATATGCTGAAACAACAGCGCCTAATCGACGAGCAGTTGCAATTGCTTGCAAACCAGCAACTCCTGCACCTAGTACAAGGACCTGTGCTGGAGTAATGGTTCCTGCAGCTGTCATAAGCAATGGGAAAAATCGTGGAGAAAGTTCAGCGCCAACAAGTGCTGCGCGATAACCCGCGCATAAAGCTTGTGATGAGAGCGCATCCATAGATTGCGCGCGCGAAATTCGTGGAACAAGTTCGAGAGAAAAAGCCGTGACTCCAGCTTTCAGCGCCGCATCAATGGAATCTTGAGCAGTTGTAATAGGAAGGAACGAGATCGTAATGGCACCTTTTTTAAGCGTTGACATCTGTTCCGGTGTGAGGGGCTGGACCGATAGGACTACATCGGCATCTTTGAGTACGTCGCCAGAGACAACTTTTGCTCCGGCGTTTGTGTATTCAGCATCAGAGGCTTGAGCATGTAATCCTGCGCCAGATTGAATCGATACATCTAAGCCAAGTCGTACTAACTTATTGATGATGTCTGGAACTAGAGCTACACGCTTCTCGCCAACTCTTGTTTCGGTTGGGACGGCTACGCGCATGGTGTAACCGTAGTCGGTTCACTTATTGCTTGTCATGTTTGGCGCGTAGACGGCGAGTGCTAGCGCCCCTTAATGTCCCCACGGACTAGGTGGTAGATCACAGATTGAATTGTGGTCCGTCGGTGAAGTGCTTCACGCCATACAACAGATCGTGGGCCATCGATAACATCAGCAGAAACTTCTTCTCCTCGGTGTGCAGGCAAACAATGCATGAATATTGCATCCTTGGTAGCAAGGTTCATGAGATTGGAATTCACAGCAAATGGTGAGAGAGTTTTAATCTTATCTGCGCGTTCAGATTCGGGATCGCCCATTGACATCCAAACATCTGTATAAAGAACACTTGCATCTTTAGCAGCAGATTGAGCATCATGTGAAATCTCAATAATTGCACCCGTGGTTTTAGCAATCTCTTTTGCTTGGGCAACTACTGCCGAACTTGGTGCCCACTTGCCTTCAGGTGTTGCCGCAACAACATGAGCACCCATGATTGCACCCATGGTTAGCCATGCATGAGACATATTGTTTCCATCGCCAAAGTAAACAAATTTGCGCCCAGCAATATCTTTCCCAAATTTTTCACGGATGGTGATCCAGTCCGCTAATAATTGCGTTGGATGATCATCATCTGTTAACGCATTGATGACTGGGATCGATGCTGCAGCCCCTAGCTCTTCCACATCGGCTTGTGCAAAAGTCCTAACAATAAGCGCGCTGCAATATCCACTAATGATTCGAGCGGTATCAGAAATGCTTTCACCGCGGCCTAGCTGTAAATCATCACCTCGTAAAAATATCGGTGTTCCACCTAGATGTGCGATCGCTGTTTCAGATGACAAACGAGTACGGGTCGAAGGCTTGGTCATATAAATGGCCACTGTGCGATTTGATAGTGCAGTTGATGCTCTCAGAGGGTCTGTTGCAAAGTCGGCAGCCGTAGTAAGCAATAGCTCAACATCATCTCGCGACAGATCTGAGGTGCGCAGGAGGTCTTTCATCACATTATTCTACTGTGACAAGTATTGTTCTTGGTATGGGAATTTTCCGGAGATCACCCGCTCAAGACACAGATACCGATCTGCTTACCCGCCCAGACCTTAAGCCCGATGATGGCGACCACGATCGTTTTGCGCATTACGTAAAGAAAGAGAAAATTCTTCAATCTGCCATGAGCGGCAAAGAAGTAAAAGCTCTTTGTGGAAAGAAATGGATTCCCTCAAGAGACCCTGAGAGATTTCCTATCTGTCCTGTCTGTAAAGAAATTTACGCTGGCTTGTCTCCAGCGCCCGAAGATAAATAGCGAAAAAAAGGAACGCCAAGTGCTGCACCAACCATTGGTGCTAGTAGATACAGTGATGCGTTTTCCCAATATCCACCCGCAAGAGCTGGGCCAAACCAACGTACTGGATTAAAGCATGCTCCTGTAATTGGCCCCATCGCCATAATGTTGACGACGATAGTTAAACCAACAGCCAGCGGTGCCCAACTTGCACGAGGATTTTCTTTATCAACTGCGATGGAAAAAATCACCAGAACAAGAATTATTGTGAGCACCGATTCAATGAGAAAACCTTGGACAAAGGTAACTGAAGGCGCAAGTGTGTTAACGCCATTTCGTACTTGAGATGCAACGCTCTGTGTGAATGCTGCGCGGAGAGTAAGAGCTGCAGCTGTTGCACCTGCGAATTGGGCTACACAGTAGACCAGGAATTCTTGAACTGTCATCTTCTTTGCGAGCAAGAAAGCAAAAGAAACTGCAGGATTTAAGTGAATGCCAGAAATATGGCCAGATGTGATAATCAAAATTGTCACAACAATTCCTGGCGCTAAGGCAATTCCAAGTAAATCAAATGACTTGTTGATGATCACACCAGTTGCAGCGAATATGAGAAAGAATGTTCCGAGTAATTCAACTATCGAACGTTTAAGTAGCGTGTGCTGCATTTTGATACTCCAATTCCTTATCCATGGGATTTTCTGAGGCATCTTTACGCGTGGTCGCGCTAATTTGGTGAGCCTACCCGATACCCTAAAAATCCTATGTTCACCCCGCGTACTTCAATTCCTCAGCGCGTCTGGATTCTTCCAGTTGTTGCGATGATGGTTGCTGCGCTGACACTGCCAATGGTTAATGCGAGTGAAGCTGCGTCGCCACCTCGTAAGATCTTGACTGGCTGGATTCCATATTATGGAATGAAAACTGCATTGCCATCTGCTGTTGCCAACGGAGATCTCATAAAAGAGGTAATGCCTTTTTGGTACACGCTCAAAAATGCAACGAACATAACAGATCTGTACACCCCTGCTAATCCAAGTGTCCCCATGAGTACGCCATTAGCAACGATGCGTGATTCTGGCTTCACCATAATTCCTACTATTACAGATGGCACAAGTAAATTGGTTTTGGCGCAACTCCTAGCCAAACCAGAAACTCGAACTCAGGTTGTAACAACCATCGTCAATCTAGTCATGGCTAACAACTTTGATGGCATTGATTTGGATTTCGAGGGTTTTGCATTTGTAGATGGAACCGCAACATGGAACGGCACTCGCCCTGGTTGGGTGGCCTTCGTTCAAGAGTTAAGCATCGCTTTGCATGCCCAGGAAAAGTTACTTTCTATAACTACTCCAGTCTTATTTGATCCTGCCTCAGGCAAGAAGGGTTATTACGTCTATGACTGGGCAACGATTGCTCCGATGATTGATCGATTGCGCATCATGACCTATGACTATTCAACTGCTTCCCCAGGTTCAATTGGACCTTTAGCTTGGGTAGAACTCACTGTTCAATATGCAGTAACAGTTATTCCTGCTTCTAAGATTTACATCGGGGTTGCTGGTTATGGCCGTGATTGGGTGACTAAAGTTGTTGGGATCTGTCCTGCACTTTATTCCAAGACAATATCTACAAAAGCAAAAGCAGCAACGTTTCTCATGCGCAATGCACCAGCCTTAATAGCAAGTTATGGTGCAAAGGCTTCATATAGCGAAGTGACCGCTGAAGTTTCCTTTACTTACGATAAAGTTTACAGCGGTGCAACAAGTACCGGTCTTGATACCTCATGCACGGCATCACGAAAGGGTTCCTATCAAGATGCCCGTAGTTATGCAGCACGCGCAAAGTTGGTTGAAAAATATCGCCTTGGTGGAATAACAGCGTGGACTTTCGGGATGGAAGATGTCGCTGCAACAGACGCTGTTCGCTTAGTTGCACAAGCTATGGCTCCAGATCTTGTGATGAGCACAATCACCGTCGATCAAAGCGGAACACTTTTTGGTAACCCAGTCATTATCAAGGGAGAATTTCACCTTCCTGATAGTCAGCCAGTTGCTGGGTTATCGGTAAAACTTGAAGCGTTGACTCCTGGCACAACAACTTGGCGTGAAATTCTTACAACCGTTACCGATAGCGATGGGAGCATCCTGACACCGCTCATTCTTTCTACTTCTTCCTCAGTGCGTTTATCCTCTGAAGGTTCTTGGGAACGTTTGGCTTCACTCAGTGCGGAGCAACCGATTGCACTCTCTCGCCGGTTAGCTGTTTCAGTACCAACATCTGTATTGGCCAATAAATCATTTACGGTGAGTGGAACAATTCAGCCGCATCAATCTGGAGTTTCACTTGAGCTTGAGAAAAAGATCAAAGGGACTTGGGTGCAAACAGGTCTATCACTTTTGAGCGATGATGCTGGCCGTTTCACATTCTCACTCACTGAAAACTCACGAGGCCTAAGTTCCTATCGCGTGCTGGTTGGCGGGGATGATAAATTTCAAGGAGCACAAAGCTCTATATTTACAGTAGTCATTCGCTAGGAGCACCATGATTAACACCACGACGGAGATTGAGGATCTCGTTAATCCTACATTTCTTGTCGATCGCCCGTGGGTAACAATTGTTTGGGACGATCCAGTCAATCTTATGTCCTACGTGACATATGTTTTTATAACTGTATTTGAATATTCTAAAGAGCGAGCAAACCAACTGATGCTGCAAGTTCACAACGAAGGTAAAGCTGTGGTCTCAAGTGGTCGGCGTGAAGAAATGGAACGGGATGTTCAACGTTTACATGAGCGCGGACTTTGGGCAACCCTTCAGCGTGATGATCAGTAAATGAGTAATACCCCCGGATTTACACGTCATGGCGATAATTCTTTCATTGCTAAGTTCTCTGCGAGTGAGCGCGATGTTTTGATAAATCTTTCAGAACAATTAATTGAAATTCTTGCTGAACGCATCGATGCAGTGGATAGTGATCCACTTGCGGCAATGATTGGAATCACAGGACATGATTCCCCGCCAGATGATGATGTTTTACTTCGACTTCTTCCCAATGCCTACGCCGATCCAGTTGATTCTGCAGAATTTCGTAGATACACGGAGTCTGTATTGCGCGATAAGAAACGATTGCATGCGATGGCAATTCGATCCCACTTGCTCAATAGTCCCCATGGAGATGAATCACGGGTAGAGGTAGATCAAGAGAATGCGCAGGCATGGTTAGGAGCCATGAACGACATACGTTTGGCGCTCGGTGTTAGATTGAAAGTTGAAGAAAATTCCCACGAGCATCTCGAACTTCTCGCACCTGATGATCCTATGCGTGGGGTTTACGCTGTTTATTCATGGTTGGGCTGGTTGCAGGAGAGTTTGGTTTTAGCGTTAATGGATGATGCCCAAGAGTAATAAAGCGCAGGGTAGGCTTGCCGCGTGAGTGATGCACCGATTGGCATATTTGATTCAGGCGTAGGTGGCTTGACTGTTGCTCGTGCAATTTTAGATCAACTTCCCAATGAATCCACTCTCTACATTGGTGACACAGCACGCGGCCCCTATGGTCCGCGACCCTTAGCCCAGGTCCGCGAGTTTGCATTAGAAACTTTAGATTATCTCGTTGAGCAAGGATGTAAAGCAATTGTGATTGCCTGTAACACAGCAAGTGCTGCAATGTTACGCGATGCTCGTGAAAGATATTCGGTACCAGTGATTGAAGTTATTCAACCTGCTGTCCGTCGCGCAGTGGCAGCAACTCGCACTGGTCGCATAGGTGTAATCGGAACGCAAGCCACCGTTGATTCAAAAGCTTATTTAGACGCTTTTGCGGCCGCTCCACAATTAGCAGTTACTTCGATCGCTTGCCCATTATTTGTTGAATATGTTGAACGTGGAGAAACTTCAGGAGCAAACATCACTTCTGTTGCTCGAGAATATTTGCAAGAGGTGATGAATGCTGATGTCGATACATTGGTTTTAGGATGCACTCACTACCCCCTATTAACTGGTGTGATTTCATACGTCATGGGCAACGAAGTTTCACTCGTCTCTAGTGCCGAAGAAACCGCCAAAGATCTCTACCGCGTGCTTGTTGAGAATAATCTTTTACGCTCACCACAATCCCCTCCTGCTACACATCGATTCTTAGCAACAGGAGATGCGGCAGCTTTTGAAGTTCTAGCACGGAGATTTCTTGGTCCTGAAGTTGGCCGAGTAGAACATGCAGAAATCTAAAGTTTGTCCCTAGGAGAGGAAAAAATGGCACGTAACGACGGAAGAGAAAACGCACACTTGCGTGAAATTAAGTTCACGCGTAACTGGCTCGACAATGCAGAAGGTTCCGTACTTGTTGAGTTTGGGGCCACCCGCGTTCTCTGTGTCGCCTCATTCACACCAGGAGTCCCACGATGGCTAAAAGATTCCGGAAAAGGTTGGGTGACTTCTGAATACGCGATGCTGCCTCGCGCCACGCATACTCGCTCTGATCGGGAAAGCGTCAAGGGAAAATTAGGTGGACGTACTCAGGAGATTTCTCGACTGGTTGGACGTTCACTTCGTGCAATTGTTAATACGAAAGAGCTTGGCGAAAACACCATTGTTATTGACTGTGATGTATTACAAGCAGATGGTGGAACACGCACAGCCGCAATTACTGGCGCCTATGTCGCACTTGCAGATGCAATTGCATGGGCAAAAGCTAATGGACACATCCCAGCAAAGGCGCAACCACTTTCTGATTCTGTTGCAGCAGTAAGCGTCGGAATAATCGGTGGCGTTCCGATGCTAGATCTTTGCTATGAAGAAGATGTTCGCGCAGACACCGATATGAATGTTGTGTGTAGCGGAAGTGGAAAGTTTATTGAAGTTCAAGGAACTGCAGAAGGGCAGCCATTTGATCGTGCGCTCCTTGATTCATTACTGGATTTAGCAGTAGCTGGATGCAAAGAGTTGACTGCACTACAAAGCGAAATTCTTGCAAAGTAGTTTGAATCGATGAGCGCGCATCGTTTAGTTTTGGCTACCCGCAATAAGGGCAAAATTGAAGAGTGCCGACGAATTTTGGAAGAAATTGCTCCAGATTCCATCGAACTCCTTGGTTTAGAGCAGTTTCCAGATATGCAAGACGTGGAAGAAACTGGATCGAGTTTCCAAGAGAATTCACTTCTTAAGGCACGTGCAATATGCAAAGAAACTGGGCTGCCAGCGCTAGCCGATGACAGCGGAATTTGTATTGATGCACTCGGTGGCGCACCTGGAATATTTTCCGCTCGCTGGTCTGGCGTTCATGGAGATGACAAAGCCAATATTGCAAAAGTACTTACACAATTGGACGGGCTAGCTCCTGAAAAACGTGGAGCCCATTTCACTTGTGTAACATCATTTGTAACACCAGACGGATTTGAGTTAACGCAGGAGGGTATTTTGAGGGGTTACATTTTGAATGAGCCAATTGGCACACTTGGCTTTGGCTATGACCCAATCTTCGTTCCGGAGGGTTTAACTAGCTCATTCGCGCAGATGCAGGCTGGAGAGAAGGATGCAATCAGCCACCGTGGCAAATCTCTCCGAGCGATTGCGCCACAGGTAGCCGTCAGATTAAGAACCCTGGGGTAAACTTTCCCACATCAAGATGATCTTGCTATTAGCAAGAACCAAAAACTCAAGGAGTTACTGTGGCTGTAAAGAAGGCAACTGCCAAGAAGTCAGCAGCTAAAAAAGCTGCCCCTAAAAAGAAATCTGCAGTGAAGAAATCACCTGCAAAGAAGAGCGCTGCCAAGAAGGCTAAGAAGAAGGTTGTCAAGAAATCTGTAGTTAAGAAATCAACAGCTAGAAAAGCGGCTCCTAAGAAGAAATCAACCGTCAAGAAAGTTGCGAAGCGTGCAACTAAGAGAACAGCCCAAGGTATCGATAAATTTGTTGTTCCAGCCGTTCCGCTAGGTGGCGGATCTCGCTCATCAAATGTTTCAGTAAGTTCAACACCATCACGTCCAGCTCCAGCAGCTGCAAAACCAGCTCCGGTGAAGAAGGATGGACTCTCTAAGGGAGTTATCTACGCGGTAGTTGTTGGTGTGGTTATTCTTCTTGCGATAGTTGTGGGAAAAGGTGGTTCAAAAAACGATGATGCCGCACCTATGCCACTTCCAACAGCAACAGATTCAGTAGCAGCTACACCTGAACCGACGGTTTCTGAGAGTCCAACTGAAGCTGCACCTGTGGCGGTTGCAACTGTTGAAGGACCAACAGGAATCGTCGCTCAATACACAGCAACTGGTGCAACAATTTTCTGGAAAGCCCCAACAGCAGTTGATGGTCTGTCTGGATACAGCATCGAAGCATCGGTTAGCGCCGGGCCTTGGAAAATGTTGTCAACCGTTGGTGCTGACCAATTTAGTTTTGACGTAACAAAGGGTGACTCAACTGGAAACACTTGGACATCATTCAAGGTTTCTAGCGTTTACTCAGATGGACAAACTGCAGCCGGAAAAGTTTTCGGATTGCCAGGTTTGTTTTCATAACTCACTAAGTTAATAAAATAGCCCTCGTACACAAAATGTGCGGGGGTTATTTTATTTCTGGAGCATGAAGTTTTGAAAGTATTGCTTCGACATATGCAGTGATACCAGCAGGAAGCAGATGCACGCCATCTGGACCAAAATATTCAGGATGGCCTTCTGAGATCTTGCGCCAATCCACTACAGACGCTTGTGAATATTTCTGCGCATAGCGAGCTATAAGTAAATCATTCTCGTCACGCCAATCTCGTGGTACCGCCGTATTAACTATCACGATTTGAGGTTGATCTTTGATTTCTTCAAAAACCGCAGCCACTTCTGATTCGGTAAGGCGATTGTTATTGCCGAGATCAAGAATTAGTGGGGAGTTGGACATTGCGGCTTTATCATGTTGCAACACAGTAAAAACTTCAGCAGCTTGACGGCCAACTTTTGCGTTAATAAGTTCAATTGGTTCCTTGAGTGCCAACTCATATCGAATACCCAAAATAACAGAATCACCAACAACCCATAAGCCGTGCACTTGCGAAATAGGTGGAGCCGCTGGAACCACCGGAGCTAGCAGGCTGGCTTCGATTGCTGCTTGCGTACGGTTGGTTTGATCGATGGCGTTAATGCTCACAATTGTTGCCGATGAAATCAATCCAACACCTAAAATTAGGACACCTACTTGTTGGCGCACTCGTGCACTCTTTGTTCGATACTTCATGCCCCTGAACCAGGCACCGACAGCATCACTTCTTATCGGCAGTTCTACCCAACGTAATGAAATATCGGCAAGTGCAAAAACAATCAAGATGCGTAAGGCATACAGGGCCCATGGTGCGCCGGCTAGATCAACTGTTGGACGCGTTATCTGAAACACAATCCAATGCCATAAGTAGATGGCATAAGAGCGTTGTCCGATCCAGAGCATCGGACGTGCACTCAAAAGTGGCGCAAAACGCGAAGCTGGATGCACTAGGGAGATGATTATCGCGCAACCAAAAATGCCTGCTAGTGGAAAAGCTAAGCGATAAAGGTTGGCGTTGTTTTCATTAATAAATAGAAAGCAGCCCAGTAATCCGAGCAGTCCGAAGACTCCGATCCCATCGATAAAATCTTGCGCCCGCTGTGCAATGTTTGTAGTTAAATTCTGCGGGATCCAACTCACGGCAAGGGCAGCACCAAGAAATAAACCAATGCTGTGAGTATCTGTACCAAAGTAAACGTGACTGACACTTTGGGCATTGTCAGCGTCAAGTCGTAAAGAAACGAGAAATAGCAAGCCTCCAGATATTCCAGCGATCAACAATGCGACACTTGATAATCTATTTTTTCCAAACCAGCGGAGGACAAGTAGGAGAATGAGCGGCCAGACTAAATAGAACTGCGCTTCTACAGCCAGTGACCACGTGTGTTGCAAGAGCGGCGGACGACCAGTTGCGGCGAAATAATCTTGATGTCTATAGACCAAAGCCCAGTTCATTGTTCCAGTCAATGCATATGGAAGATCAGCCACAAAGCGTTTAATTGCCTCTGGTGCCCAAACCCCAACAAACAGTGCAGTCGTAAATACCATGAACAGCAATGCCGGAAGAAGTCTGCGCACACGCGCCGCATAGAAACCGCGAAGATCCAATCCGCCACTTCGCTGAATTGAGTCCAAAAGTAATCGCGTTATGACGTACCCAGAAATTACGAAGAAGAGATCTACTCCAAGAAATCCACCAGGAATCCAATGAAAACCCAAGTGGTAAAGCATGACTGCGATAACTGCAATTGCACGCAAGCCATCGATTGGAGCGATATGGCGGATACCACGGTTGGTTTCCATAAAATTTATTTACGTTTTGTAGAAGTCTTCTTCACAACCTTCTTGGTAGGTTTCTTAGCGGTCTTCCTGGCAGCCGAAGATTTTGGGGCATCAAGTGCTGGTTGGTTTCGCTCACTGCTGACTTTCAAGGGTCCCGATTTAATGAGCGTGTCATCTGATCGCAAGTTTTCTAGCACAGCTTTTTGTAAGTCAGCTAAACGACCAAAGGCGCTTTCCAATCGACTACGAGATTGATGAATTGCACTTTCGGCGGCATCTAATGATTGAGTTTGAATTTTATATAAGCGCTCTGCTTCGCCGATTACCCCTGAGAGCCACTGACGGTAGTCGGTGACTTCTTTTGCTGCTTCAGAAATGAGTCGTTCGCCTTCACGTCGTGCAGCACCTGATAATTGAGTTGCTTCACGTTTTTTAGCTTCCAAAATAGTTTCAGCTTCGATACCCGCTGATTCGAGCATTTCTTGTGCATCAGATTCAGCAGCTTGAATATATTTGCGACCACGAGCTTCAGCAGTTGAAAGTAATGCTTTAGCTTTTTGATCCGCTGACTCAATTGCATCCTTGGCTTGGCGGGCTGTTTCAGTAATGACACGGTCTGCAATAACCTGCGCTTTAGATTCGCGCATTTGTGCAGATTTGATCATTGTCATTGCAGTTTCAGTTGCAAGAATTTCAAACTCTTCTTTGGATAATGTCGTGATGTCTCTACGAGCACGCAAATCAGCTAGCTGTGATTCCAATTCACGAATGCGGTCCACTGAACCAGGCACATCAACTTCTTCGCCTTTGAATCCAACCCAATTAAGGAAAGAATTTTTTTGACTCATAGCTTTGCCTCACCATCTCAACACCATGCGGCCTTGTGGCCTCTTTGGCAATGTGCTCAGATTAGAGCAAATAACCGAACTACCAAAAGCCCCAACGCAAGGGCGATAACCCTCGCATCACCCTTACTTTCCACGCTGCCTGCATGAACCCGGCATAGCGCCAGGACCTAGTTGCGGTAAATCGCCACCGAGATAGCTATGTATTGAGAGACCCATGCGGCAATCACGAATATGTGGAAGAGCTCGTGAAAGCCAAAGTATTTGGCATTTTTACCGGGCAATTTCAAAGCGTAGAAAATAGCGCCTACGGAATAGAAAAGACCACCGATAAGAATTGGCAACAAAATCCAGAGCCCACCAGCTCGGTAAAGCTGTGGGGTATACAAAACTGCAACCCAGCCCAGAATTAAATAATTCGCCACATACAACCATCGAGGAGCGCCAACCCAAAAAACGCGAACTCCTACTCCAATGAGGGCACCAATCCACACTACCGATAACAAAATCGTTCGATCTCGCCCCTCAAGCAAAGTAACAGCAAATGGTGTGTAAGAACCAGCAATCAATAAATTGATGTTGGCGTGATCCCAGCGGCGCCAAATCTTTTTCTTTGATGGCGACCACGGAACTCGGTGATAAATCGCAGAAACACTAAAAAGTAAAATCGCAGTGAGTGAATACAATGCGACGGCAAATTTCAGGGAATCTTTGCTCAGAATAAAAAGAACCAGCGAAGCGATAAAAACGACAGGGGCTGCTCCTAAGTGAAACCACCCACGTAACTTGGGCGGTGCAACAGGAGTCGTTGTTACCTCATTGTGGACCTTACCCATTTGGTGACTCTACGCCCATGAAGCCTTCGCGGCATTAATTCAATCTCGCAAATAGCATTAATGTCGCGAATGCAGCTCTGGTAGGTGCAAATCACACGCACGTAGATTGCGGTTTAGCGAGGGAGAGGTCTACTGTGAAAGCATGACAACGGAGTCACCAATGGCAACAGCCCTTGCCCAACTACGGCGAGCGGTAGATCAGCTTCAACTATCTGACAATGACTGGAACACTCTTTCAACCCCGCGGCGAATTCTTGAAGTAGCAGTACCGCTACGTCGCGATGATGGTCGGGTTGAGATGTACAAGGGTTATCGCGTTCAATATTCAACTACACGCGGGCCATCCAAAGGTGGCGTGAGATTCCATCAAGATATTGACTTAGATGAAACCGTTGCTCTTGCCATGTTGATGACATGGAAATGCGCGCTGACTAATTTGCCTTACGGTGGCGCCAAAGGTGGCGTGGCAGTTGATGCGCACACTCTTTCATTAGCCGAGAACGAGCGCTTGACTCGTCGCTACACCTCAGAAATTTTGCCGATCATCGGACCAGAACGTGATATTCCTGCACCCGATGTCGGAACAGATGAGCGCAACATGGCATGGATGATGGATACCTATTCTGTTAACGCAGGATTCTCTGTACCTGGCGTTGTAACTGGAAAGCCAATCGTGTTGGGTGGATCCCTTGGCCGCACAACTGCGACTGGAGATGGTGTTGCAATCTCCACCATCGAAGGCTTGCGCGTTCGTGGAATCAATCCGCAGGGTGCCACAGTTGCGATTCAAGGTTTCGGAAAAGTTGGTTACTGGACTGCGATCGCACTAGAGAAGATGGGGCTCAAGATTGTCGCTGTTAGCGATGTCAAGGGTGGCGTGACAGGATTTAAATCTGTTGCTGAAATTTTCGAATATTCAACGAAAACTGGAAGCGTAGTAGGTGCACCAGGAACCGATACTTTAACGAATGAAGAGATATTGCACTTAGATGTTGATGTGCTCATCCCTGCAGCACTTGCTGATTCCATCACAGAAAAAACTGCACCTGGTATTAAAGCCCGCGTTATTGTGGAAGGTGCAAATGCACCAACAACACCTGAAGGCGATGCAATCTTGAACGACAAAGGCGTCCTAGTAGTACCAGATATTTTGGCTAACTCAGGCGGTGTAATTGTTTCTTACTTCGAATGGGTGCAAGATAAGCAGAACTTCTTTTGGACAGCGGCTGAAGTTCGCGAAAACCTTAATCAAATTCTGATGAAGGCAATTCATGAAGTCGAAGAAACTTCTAAATCTAAGAATGTGACTTGGCGCGAAGCAGCACATATGTTGGGTGTAAGCCGCGTTGCTGAAGCCCATCGTTTGCGCGGTCTATATCCATAAGAAGTAAACCCAAACACAGTTGCTCAAGGTAACTTGGGCAGATCAGGAGCGGTAATGATCAAAGGCATCAACCCACCAGTAAATGCACTCATCGGTGGCAAGTGGATTCCGGGATCCGGCGGTAGCTTTGAAGCTAAGTCTCCACATTCTCGTGAAGTGATTAGCAAAGTTTCGCGTTGCACACCTGCTGATGTTGATCGCGCAGTTGCAGCAGCTCGAGCAGCCCAGCCGGCGTGGGCAGCGCTTCCAGTTATCGAACGGGCAAAGATTTTGCGCCGCATTCATCAACTATTTCTAGAACGTGCCGAGCCAATCGCTCAGATGCTCTGTCATGAGATCGGTAAGACAATTACTGATTCTCGCGAGGAAGTCTACGAATATGCAGTGCCTTCTTATTCCAAGGCGGCTGAGGAGATTCTTCGCCACCGCGGTCTATCTTTTCCATCCAGCCAAGAGCAAACAACTAATAAACGATTAGTGCTGGGACATCGCCCACTTGGTGTGGTTGGCGTTATTACACCGTATAACTTTCCAACAGATATCTCCTCCATTGCTTTAGCGCACATCATTGGTGCGGGCAATACCACTGTGTGGAAGCCATCGGAGTTTTCAGCTTTGAGTTGTGCCATGGTTGCTGAGATATTTGAAGAAGCAGGACTTCCCGCCGGTGTTGTCAACGTCGTGCAAGGATTTGGCGATGTCGGTGCAGCAATTGTTGAACATAATGATGTCGATGGAATCTTTTTTACCGGCTCGACTAAAACTGGTGAAATTATTGCGCGTGCTTGCGCATTGAAGCCGCACCTACTTGAGCTCGGGGGCGATGGCCCATTCATCATTCTTGCCGATGCTGATGTGGATGCCGCAGTTGATGGAGCAATCAATGGTTGCTTCTATTACTCTGGCCAAGTTTGTACTTCTGCTGAGCGACTTTTGGTCCATGAAGATATTTATGATGAGTTCGTAGCCAAGTTCACAGCAGCAGCCGGAAAACTTGTTATAGGTGATCCCGCGTTGGAAACCACAAACATGGGCCCACTGTGTAATGAGGGTACGTTGACTCGCGTTAAAGATCACGTTGAAGATGCTCGCAAAAAAGGCGCAAGAATTATTCAGTTTGGCCCAGAGAAAGATCTCTACTTCCCTGCAACAATTCTCACGGGAGTGACTGAAGATATGCAGATTATGCAAGAGGAAACTTTTGGTCCGGTTGCACCGATCATGAAGATAAAATCTGCTGAGCATGCAATTGAGATCGCAAACAAGAGTGAACTCGGACTAATTGCTTCACTCTGGACTCGAGATCTTTCAAATGCCTGGCGAGTTGCCGAAGCGCTGCCACATGGTTCAGTGAATGTTAATGAGACCAGCAACTACTGGGATCAACTTGCTCCATTTGGAGGCGCAGGCAAGAGCGGTGTGGGTCGTGAGTTGTCACAGTGGTTCTTGGAGTCATTTACCGAGCGAAAGCTCATCGTCTTTGATTTAGGAAATAGCGAAGTTAAATACAACCGTCGCGCTGAAGGCGGTTGGTAGAAAGCAATCAGCAAGCCCGTTCATGTGGGAGGAATTTCACACGTTCACTCCTATGCGCTACATCGCGTAGGAGTGTCGTGGGTATCGCTGTTGCTTTTGGGTAAAATTTCTCTTCACTGTCCATAAGGGAAACTGGGTACACGACGATGAGCAAAATGCAATCTCATAGGGCCATGATTAGAACCTCTCTAGTTTTCGGCCTGGTGTTTAGTTTCACCGCGATGACAACACCTACAGCAATTTTTGCCGCACCTGGGTCAAATTATTCTTGGACTGAATCACAACTCCCTTTTCAACCGGCCACTTGGGCCTTGGCTAGCTCCTTTGATGGGAGCCAAGTATTTGTGCCGAGTTATGACGGAAATCTTTACACCACTGCTGATTCAGGACAAGGATGGACTGCTTTAACTCCCGATCCAACAAGCGCTCTTTCTACCGCATTGAAGCTCGGACATCTATCTAGAGTGTATGTGAGCAATGACAAGGCACATATATATGCTCTTGGATTCGGAATGAATATTTTTTCATCAAGCGATAAAGGCATCTCATGGCTCGCAAATACTGCAGCTCCAGTTGCAAGTTGGGGTGGCCTTGCTTCATCAGATGATGGCACTCATCTTGTTGCAATTGCCTACAACGGATTTATTTATACTTCTGTAGATGCTGGTCTTTCTTGGACTGAACACCGTGATCTTAAATCAGGTTGGTATGGCATAACTTCTTCTAGCAACGGCAAATATCTATCAGCCGTAGCTTGGGCAGGTTACATTTACACGTCAAAGAATTTCGGTCAATCTTGGACTATCCGCAAGAGTGCTGGAAGGAGAAATTGGTATTCAGTTGCCTCCTCAAGTGATGGAAAATATCTTGCTGCAGTTGTTACCGTTAAGGGCTACCTTTACACCTCAAATAACTACGGTGCTACGTGGACTGCAAGAAAATCTGCTGGCTTAGCAAGCTGGGAAGGCTTGGCGATGTCAAGTGACGGAAAGAAAATAATTGCATCCGGGACTACGTCGGCAGCCTTTATTCGCAGTTCCGATGACAGAGGCGTAAGTTGGACAAAGAAAAAAATAATCAACAGCAAATCAAGCGGAACCGTGGTTATGTCCAAAGACGGGACTCGCGTATTTGGAGCGACAACAAGTGGAAATTTCTATGTTGGAACGCTAGAGGCAACCAACTAGATCGTCGCCTTGTCATACGCGCTTCGAGGTTTCGAATTCTCCACACTTGCCAGACTTGTCACACTTGCCAGACTTGCCAGTGAGAGGACCTGCAGCCACTTCTAAAATGTGGAAAATGTGGAAAATGTGGAAAATG
Organism: uncultured Actinomycetes bacterium; assembly: GCA_903822425.1. Lineage (GTDB taxonomy): Bacteria > Actinomycetota > Actinomycetes > Nanopelagicales > Nanopelagicaceae > QYPT01. The sequence continues at coordinate 42,712 of CAIJOY010000032.1, forward strand.
TCGAAAATGTAGAAGAGTCGCTGAGTAGCAATAAGTTATTCCTGTGTGCGGGAGAAGGGACTTGAACCCTCACGTCCGAAGACACAGGTTCCTAAGACCTGCGTGTCTGCCATTTCACCACTCCCGCGAGAGCTTCGTTCGGTGTAACAGGGGCAAGGTTAGAGGTAAGTAGGCCAATTTAACGAATGCTCTTTTCGCGCAAGGAGCGCAAGCCAAACGGTAGCCTTGCTCAGGTGAGCTCCCATAGCGATCTTCTAGCGACCAAGATCACCGCTGCCTTAACGGCCTGCGTGGATCGGGGCGAGTTGAGCTGCGAAATCCCGAGCACGATTTCACTCGAGCGTCCAAAGAATCGCGACCACGGTGACTATGCCTCATCTATTGCATTGCAAGTTGCAAAAAGTGCAGGACGAGCACCACGTGAGATTGCCGAATTATTGAAACGAGATTTGGAAGCACTCCCTGAGGTTGCCAAGGTTGATATTGCAGGTCCAGGCTTTATAAACATCACCTTAGAGCGGGCAAGCCAAGGCGAAATTGTGCGACAGATTCGCCAAGGTGGTTCTAACTTTGGAAATGGCACATCCCTCAATGGCGTAGCGGTGAACTTAGAATTCATTAGCGCAAACCCAACAGGGCCACTACACCTTGGGCACACACGTTGGGCTGCAGTAGGAGATGCACTCGGTCGAGTACTTAGCGCCGCAGGTGCGAAAGTAACTCGAGAGTTTTATATCAACGATCGCGGAAATCAGATGGACCTATTTGGTGCATCAGTGCGCGCTGCAGCCATGGGGCAAGCGATACCAGAGGATGGGTATCAAGGGGCATACATTGCAGATTTAGCTGCAGCAGTTGTTGCAAAAGATCCTGGCATTTTGAATGTTGCCGGAGATTTGCAGTTTGTTGAGTTTCGTGAACGCGCTTACACGGCTCAGCTTAAGAGTCAACAAGATGTGCTGGATGAATTTGGTACGAAATTTGATGTTTGGTTTTCTGAGCGTAGTTTGCATAGTAGTGGCGCAGTCGAACATGGACTAGAAAAGTTGCGCTCGCAAGGACATGTCTTTGAACTCGATGGCGCAACCTGGCTTCGCACCACAGATTATGGTGACGACAAAGACCGCGTCTTGGTGAAAAGTGGTGGGGAATTAACCTATTTTGCATCCGATACTGCCTATTACATCAATAAGCGCGAACGCGGCTCTGATATTTGCATTTACATGTTAGGAGCCGATCACCATGGGTATGTCAATAGATTAAAAGCGATTGCAGCATGCGCAGGAGATGATCCTAAGTACAACATCGAAATTTTGATTGGGCAACTAGTAAAAATTATGGAAGGTGGCGAAGAAGTAAAACTTTCTAAGCGCGCCGGTACCATCATTACCCTGGAAGATCTCGTGGAAAAAGTAGGTGTGGATGCTGCTCGCTATACCTTGATCCGCTATCCAGTGGAAACCCCAATGGTGCTCGATGTTGATGTGTTGAAAAAGCGGACCAACGAAAATCCTGTTTATTACGTTCAATATGCGCATGCTCGCATCGCTGGCGTTTTACGCAATGCCCAAGAACTTAAAGTTCCAGATTCACTCGAAGATTTCGATCCAGCATTATTGGTGCATGATCGCGAAAATGAATTACTTGGTGCATTGGCTGAATTTCCTCGTGTGGTAGCAAGTGCTGCTGAGATGCGTGAACCTCATCGAGTTGCTCGTTACTTGGAAGTGTTAGCAGGGGTTTATCACGGTTTCTATGCAGATTGCCGAGTTCTACCACTGGGAGATGAAGCGATTACAGCAACTCATTCTGCACGTGCCAATTTGTGTGCGGCAACAAAGCAAGTTCTCGGTAATGGCCTGCAATTGCTTGGCGTGAGTGCACCGGAGAGGATGTAGCCACTATGTCACAGGTTTGGTCTTCAAAAGTTACATTCGCACATGGCCAATTGCACTTGGCAGGAGTACCTGCAAAGCAATTAGCAGAAGAATTTGGTACACCAACATTCTTTCTCGACGAGGCAGATTTCAAGGCCCGTGCTGCAACCTGGGGTAATGCTCTAAGTGCATCCTTTGGGCAAAATGCCGGCAACGTGTATTACGCAGGAAAAGCATTTTTATGTATTGAAGTCGCTAAATGGATTGCACAATCTGGCATTGGGTTAGATGTTTGTACTGGCGGCGAGCTTGCAGTCGCACTTGCTGCAGATTTTCCGGTTTCTAAAATTCAAGTTCACGGCAACAATAAATCTAAAGCGGAAATTAGAAAAGCCGTTGAAGTTGGAGTAGGCACGATTGTTGTCGATTCGTTAATCGAGATTGAGCGCATTGCGGCAGCAGCCAAGTTAGCTCATAAAGTTCAGAAAGTTTTGCTGCGTTTAACTCCTGGCATTGAAGCGCATACCCATGAGTCGATTGCTACCGCACATGAAGACGTGAAGTTTGGTTTCTCTATATCTAGTGGCTCTGCATGGGAGGGGGTGCTCGCAACTCGCAAGCACCCAGAAATTGAAATTTGTGGATTCCACGGGCACATAGGCTCTCAAATTCTCTCCATGGATGCATTCGCAGTTGCAGCAGATCGCTTAATTGAATTTCTTGCAAAATATCGTGATGAGTTTGGAGTGCAATTGCCCGAACTTGATCTAGGCGGAGGATATGGAATTGCCTATTTGCCTGAAGATCAATCACTTGCCCCCGAGACTGTTTTGCCCGCGCTATTTGATGCAGTGCAGAATGCTTGTGCGAAGTACAAGATAGATATGCCACGAATCTCGATTGAACCTGGTCGCGCAATCGTGGGGCCTGCAATGTTCACTTTATATGAAGTAGGAACAACAAAAGAAGTAGTACTTGAATCGGGTGCTACTCGAAACTACATCTCAGTTGATGGTGGAATGAGTGACAATATCCGCCCATCTTTATATGGAGCTGAGTACACCGCAGTCATCGCAAACCGGGTATCGACATCTACAGTGAGATCATCTCGAATCGTTGGAAAACATTGCGAAACTGGCGATATCGTTATTCGCGATATTGCTTTGCCATCTGACCTTGCACCTGGAGATTTGCTCGCCGTCCCCGCCACGGGCGCATATGGTCGCAGCATGGCAAGCAATTACAATCATGTGCCAAGACCTCCTGTAGTAGCCGTTATAGATGCAAAGGCGCGCGTGATTGTGCGTCGAGAGACCGAGGCAGATCTTCTCGGCCTGGATATGTGAAAGAGTAAGCACATGAATTCCTCGCTTCCTATCTTGAAAATCGGAATGCTTGGCTGCGGAAATGTGGGCAGCCAAGTTGCTCGCTTGCTCAAGGATGATCAGCGCGAACTTTCAACTCGATCAGGCGCTCAACTTCAATTAACAAAAATTGCTGTTCGAGATCTCAAAAATAAACGTGAAGGCTTAGACGCGTCGCTATTTACTACCGATGCACAGAGCATTGTCCAAGATCCTGAGATCAATATTGTTATAGAGGTGATGGGCGGAATTGACCCAGCACGAGAGTTAATTCTTTCTGCCTTTGCGCACGGAAAATCCGTAGTGACTGCCAATAAGGCGCTCCTAGCAACGCACGGAGCAGATCTTTATAGTGCGGCCGATGCCGCAGGAGTCGATCTTTATTACGAAGCCGCGGTTGCCGGAGCAATTCCAATTCTGCGCCCACTTCGTGAGTCACTGGTTGGTGATCACGTGAAGAAGATTATGGGAATTGTTAACGGAACAACCAACTTTATTTTGACCAAAATGGATGAAGAAGGCCGCGCTTTCGCCGATGTATTAGCGCAAGCACAAGCATTAGGTTATGCCGAGTCAGACCCAACGGCAGATATAGAAGGAATTGATGCTGCTGCAAAGGCCGCAATTTTGGCGGGCCTTGCTTTTCATACACGCGTGACTGCAGCTGATGTGCACCGCGAAGGCATTAGCTCAATTACTGCAGCCGACGTAGCCGTTGCTAAATCCATGAACCATGTCATTAAGTTGTTGGCAATTGCTGAATTAACTTCTGATGACAAGATTTCGGTTCGAGTTCATCCATCATTGATTTCCCGCACTCATCCATTGGCTGCTGTGCGCGATGCTTTTAACGCAGTGTTTGTAGAAGCCGAATCTGCAGGAGAACTTATGTTCTATGGCCGAGGAGCAGGTGGTGCACCAACTGCAAGTGCCATTCTCGGAGACGTTGTTGCAGTAGCGCGTCACCGAACAGGTGGTGCCCTAGGACCAGGTGCAAGTGATTATGCCGAACGCGAGATCGTGCCACTCGGGCAAACCAAGACGAAGTATTTGATTCGCCTCAACGTTGCTGATAAATCAGGTGTATTAGCAGCTATCGCACAAGCATTTGCAAGTGAAAATGTATCGATTCAGACTGTTCGCCAATCTGGTCGCGGGGCAGATGCTGAACTCATCGTCATGACTCACAGTGCGACAGAGCAAGCTTTGGCATCAACTGTTAAACGTTTATCTGACATGGATATGGTCAAGAGTATTGAAAGTGTTATTCGCGTTGAAGGGTCGGGACAGTAATGAGCACCCCGCATCAATGGCGTGGAGTCATTGAGGAATATCGCGATCGCCTACCTGTTAGCGCAAAGACGCCGGTCATCACACTGCGCGAAGGTGGAACCCCACTCATCCATGCAACACATCTTTCGTCGCTACTTAACAACGACATCTGGTTGAAATTTGAAGGGGCTAACCCAACGGGTTCTTTTAAAGATCGCGGAATGACGATGGCGATTTCTAAAGCAGCAGAAGATGGCGCAAAAGCAGTCATCTGCGCATCAACTGGAAATACCAGCGCGAGTGCCGCTGCTTATGCAACCAAAGCCGGAATGGTCCCAGCAGTGTTAATTCCGCAAGGAAAGATTGCCATGGGTAAATTGGCTCAAGCGATCATTCACGGCTCTACTATTTTGCAAGTTGATGGAAACTTCGATGATTGTCTCAACCTTGCTCGTGAACTAGCCGATAAATATCCAGTAGCACTTGTCAATTCGGTCAACCCATATCGAATCGAAGGTCAAAAGACGGCAGCATTTGAAGTAATAGATTTTCTTGGCGATGCTCCAGACATTCACGCACTCCCAGTCGGTAATGCAGGAAATATCACTGCATATTGGAAGGGCTACAACGAATATCGTTCCGATTCGATTTCTACGAAGTTGCCACAGATGTGGGGTTTTCAAGCTGCTGGATCTGCTCCCATTGTGCGCGGTGAAATTGTTACCAATCCAGAAACGATTGCAACAGCTATCCGGATTGGAAATCCAGCTTCATGGAAGCAAGCTATTGCTGCTCGCGATGAATCATCTGGATTGATTGACGCTGTGACCGATGAGGAGATTTTGAGTGCGTATCGATTAGTGGCGGGTAAAGAAGGCGTTTTCGTTGAGCCATCTAGTGCTGCTGGACTTGCTGGCCTTATTAAATATGAAGCGCAAGGTAAGTTGCCACATGGAAAACGCATCGTAATTACTGTCACAGGTCACGGACTCAAAGATGTTTCGTGGGCTCTTGAAGGTGCGCCAGATCCCGTGGTGATCTCTCCGGATGTTTCGGCCGCCGCAGATGCATTGGGATTAAGGTAGGAACCACCATGGCAAAGCCAACTTTTCGTGCGACTCCGATTCAAATTCAAGTACCGGCAACAAGTGCAAATTTAGGTCCAGGTTTTGATTGTTTTGGTTTAGCGCTAGGCATGTATGACCGTTACGTCGCACAAGTCACCGATGAAGTCGGCTTAGATCTAGATGTCACCGGTGAGGGCGCCGACTCTGTACGCCGCGATGATAAAAATCTTATGGTTAAAGCGATGTTCAAAGGATTTGAACATATGGGAGGCAAACCCCGTGGCCTTTCGGTTCGAGCATTGAATGTGATTCCACACGGTCGTGGCTTGGGTTCATCAGCAAGTGCAATCGTTGGTGGATTGGTTTTGGCTCGCGCACTCGTGCTTTCTGGAAATGAACGCATGATCGATGAGGAACTTCTCAATATTGCAACCCAACTCGAAGGTCACCCAGATAATGTTGCTGCGGCACTTTATGGTGGAGTAACGCTAGCTTGGCAAGAATCACAACACGGTCATCTGGTGGCACGCGCAGTTGGTATTAGCGTTGATCCAAGAATTACTGTTTTGGCATTCATCCCTAATCACTCGGTTGCAACATCAAAAGCTCGTAAGCTTTTACCAGAATCGATTAGTCATTTAGATGCAGTAGCAAACTCAACTAGAACAGCCCTCCTGGTTCATGCACTTTCAGGTCGCCCAGATCTGCTGTTAACAGCAACAGAAGATTTCCTCCATCAAAAATATCGTCAAGAAGTAATGCCAAAATCATTTACGCTTGTAACTAAGTTGCGTGCTGCGGGTGTAGCTGCATTTATTTCTGGAGCAGGACCAACAGTGTTGGTTTTGCACGCTGGAGACACCAAGGAGATTGCTGAATTAACACGGGCAGCCGGGGATGAGTTCAGCGTTAAAGAATTGCCGGTGAGTCCCACAGGCGCAGGGGTTATTTCCGCCTAGCTTTCCGATGGCTTGCTCACGGCTCTCTTGGCCTTGTTCGGGTTTGGCAGATAGCCAAGGGCGATGCTAAGGTTTTGTCATCTGATACGCCGATGGCGATGAAACAGCTCAGATAAATCATCAGAAAATTCACGGGATTTTTCCCATAACTGAAATGAAGATCAATGACTGAAAAAGCTCCAGTACGCTCGAGCAGCCCCGAACTTGCATCAATGCTCCTGCCACAACTTCAAGAAGTTGCTGGCCAATTAGGAGTCGAGGGCGCCGGCAAGATGAAGAAAGCCGCACTTGTTACCGCGATTAGCGATCTGCAAGCTGCCAACCGCGAAGCTGCAAAACTTGAACGCGAAGCTAAACGAGCCGAACGCAATAACAACCGTAATAAGAAGCGCCAAGATTCTGATAAATCCGAAGATTCCGACGATGACTCACAGGAGTCAAAAAGTGATGACCGTGGTCCAGATAACTCCGATCGTGGACGCAGTCGCGACAGAGGTCGCGATCGTGGTCGTGACCGAGGTCGCGATCGCAATCACCCTCGAGAAGAGCGCGAACCAGTGCTTTCTGAAGATGATGTACTTGTTCCTGTTGGCGGCTTAGTAGATATTTTGGAGAGTTATGCATTTATTCGCACAGGCGGATATTTGCCAGGGCCAAACGATGTCTACATCTCTTTGCAACAAGTCCGACGTTATGGATTGCGTAAAGGCGATGTAGTCACCGGAACTGTTCGCCAAGCGCGTGAAGGCGAGCGTCGCGAAAAGTTTAATGCGCTTATTACTTTGGAAACTATTAATGGAATGCAACCCGATGAAGCGCGCAACCGCGTTGAATTTGGCAAGCTTGTTCCGCTATATCCACAAGAGCGCTTGCGTCTTGAGACTGAACCTAACATTTTAACAACTCGAGTGATCGACTTGATTTCACCTATCGGTAAAGGACAGCGCGGACTTATTGTTTCGCCTCCTAAAGCTGGTAAGACCATGGTTTTGCAAGCAATTGCTAATGCCATCACTACAAATAACCCAGAGTGTCACTTGATGGTTGTTTTGGTTGATGAGCGACCTGAAGAAGTTACAGATATGCAGCGTTCGGTAAAGGGTGAAGTGATCGCTTCAACTTTCGATCGCCCAGCAGATGATCACACAACTGTTGCCGAACTTGCTATCGAGCGAGCAAAGCGCTTAGTAGAACTCGGCCACGATGTTGTTGTCTTGCTTGATTCGATCACTCGTTTAGGCCGCGCTTACAACATTGCAGCTCCTGCAAGCGGTCGTATTTTGTCGGGCGGCGTTGACTCTGCAGCTCTATATCCACCTAAAAAGTTCTTCGGTGCTGCTCGTAATATTGAAGATGGCGGATCCCTCACGATTCTTGCAACTGCGCTGGTTGATACAGGCTCACGCATGGATGAAGTGATCTTCGAAGAGTTCAAGGGAACTGGAAATATGGAACTTATCTTGGATCGTCGCCTAGCCGATAAGCGCATCTTCCCAGCTGTCAACGTTGTTGCCTCTGGTACTCGTAAGGAAGAAATCCTTATGGGTACAGAAGAGCTCAACATTGTCTGGAAATTGCGTCGCGTTCTTCATGCACTTGAACCACAGCAGGCTCTTGAGCTTCTACTTGAGAAGATGAAGGGCACTAAGTCCAACGTTGAATTCTTGATGCAGATCCAGAAGACCACTGTGGGACCAGGCAACGAGAACTAATCCACGCTTAGATTCAGCACCGATTTCCTAGGAATAGCGCCTCGGCGTTACCCTTGGGCCATCACGAACTGGTTCACGTACTTCACACGACCCAGTCCTATGAAAGGAAAGAACATGAAGAAAGAGATTCATCCGCAATATGGTGAAACTAAAGTCACCTGCGGTTGCGGCGAGACATTTACAACTCGCTCAACTGTCCCAAGTGGTTCTATCTATGTTGAAGTGTGTTCGGTTTGCCATCCTTTCTACACAGGCAAGCAGAGAATTCTCGACACTGGTGGACGCGTTGCGAAGTTCGAAGAGCGCTTTGGAAAATCTGGCGCCAAGTAGATTTCTAAACAGACCGCTTCCGTTACCCCTGTAACGGTTGCGGTCTTTTTATTTCTCAAATTTCACACCAAGGACCGGAAGGACCGGAAGGAGCAAAGATGAGTACAGACGATCGCTTTGCCCTTGCTCACGAGTTAGTCCGTGAATATGCCGAACTTGAAGCGCAAATGTCGAATCCAGATATTCATAACGATCAAGGCAAAGCTCGTCAACTTGGGCGACGTTACGCGCAGCTTGGTCCAGTTGCCGCTGGGTTTCGTGAATGGCGCATGGCTGAGGATGATTTGGCAGCAGCAAAAGAGTTAGCGGAAGTTGATGCTGATTTCGCATCTGAAATTGCTGGGCTAGAAATTGCCCGCGATGAAGCCGCCACAAAACTTGAAGAATTGCTTTTACCTCGCGACCCTAATGATGATCGGGATGTAATTTTAGAAATTAAGGCCGGAGCCGGTGGAGATGAATCTGCACTCTTTGCAGGAGATCTTCTGCGCATGTATTTGCGTTATGCAGAAAAGCATGGCTGGAAAACAGAAATAATCGATGCAACCGAAAGTGATCTGGGTGGGTATAAAGACATTTCTATGGCAGTTAAATCCAAAGGCGTTCCAGAACCTGGCAAATCACCTTATGCCCGTTTGAAATTCGAAGGAGGGGTTCATCGAGTACAGCGTGTGCCTGAAACAGAGTCCCAAGGTCGAATCCACACATCAGCTGCTGGCGTAATGGTCTTGCCTGAAGCAGAAGAAGTTGAAGTAGAAATAAACATGAATGATTTGCGTATTGACGTCTACCGCTCGAGCGGACCTGGCGGCCAAAGCGTAAACACCACAGACTCTGCGGTACGAATCACTCACATACCAACAGGCATTGTGGTTTCTTGTCAGAATGAAAAGAGCCAACTTCAAAACAAAGAATCCGCACTTCGTATTTTGCGTGCTCGCATGCTCCTTGCTGCCCAGGAAGCGGCTATGGAAGCCGCATCGGCAGAACGCAAAAGCCAAGTGCGCACCGTAGATCGTAGTGAGCGAATTCGTACCTATAACTATCCAGAAAACCGAATTAGTGACCACCGCGTGAACTTTAAATCCAACAATTTGGATGCCGTTCTCAATGGCGAATTGGATCCAATGATTCAAGCGCTCTTAGATGCCGATAAGGCAGCCAAACTTGCTTCTACTAGTTGATGTAGATTCCGAATGAATGTAAGAGAAATTCTAAAACCGGCAAAGGTAAGTCTTCGTGGCGCTGGATTCGAAGAAGTTGACGCAGAACATCTACTTGCGCATCTTCTTGGCATCAGCCGAATGGAACTGCACAACTCAATTCAGGTAGAGGAAGCACTTACGGCATATAGCGATAGCAAAGAATTGCAAACAGATTACGATCAATTAATTCAGCGTCGATTAGCTCATGAACCGGTGCAATACATTACTGGTTTGGCTTATTTTGCCGATCTGACATTGCATGTTGGTCCCGGGGTATTGATCCCTCGTCCAGAAACGGAATTGATGATTGATCGGATTTTGGTGCACCTTTCCAACTTCACCGAGCCAACGAGTGTGATTGATTTAGGCGCCGGTGCTGGTTCATTAGCTTTGGCAATCGCCACACAAGCGCCAATGTCGAGAGTAATTGCTGTGGAAGTGGCGCCAGAGGCTGTTTTTTGGTTGCGTAAAAATATAGAGGCCACTGGGGCAGAAGTACGCGTTGTTGAAGAAGATGTTGAAAGTGCACTGCCCGGCGTAAAAGCAGATGTCATCATTGCAAATCCACCGTATGTCCCAAGTGGGGAAGTTTTGCCAGCTGAAGTAAAGGATTACGAACCACACATTGCATTATTTGGTGGGCCAGATGGCATGGATATTCCAAAGCGCTTTTACATCGCTGCCGCCAGGCTCCTTAAATCTGGTGGTTTATTTGTTACCGAACACGGTGAAGAACAAGGACCAGCTGTGGCGAATGCTTTAGCTTCAGATTTTCATGATGTAGCGTTACATAACGATTTGACCGATCGGCCACGTTGGACAACTGCGACAAGGAACTAACTAAGAAGATGGCAACCACTGTCGAAACTGCACAAAAGTGGATTCAAGACGGATATGTACTTGTTGCCCCGCTTGAACATGGATATGCCTATCTTGTTGATGCCTTTAATCATGATGGAGTTCGAACAGTCCATGCGATGCGTGGAGACGCACTGGGTGTGAGCGCACAAGTCCTTCTAGCAAGCACTCGAGCTGCTTCTGGAATTATTCGTGAAATTACTCCTCAAACTCAGGCACTTATGGATGGATGTTGGCCAGGACTTCTGAGTTTGAATGTTCGACCACAAGTGGGGTTGATGTGGGATCTAGGTGATGATCGCAAACTCGACACAATTTCAGTGCGCGTGCCACGAGCTGAGTTTGTTCTTAAACTCCTTGCAAAAACTGGACCACTGGCGTGCGCTAGTGCGGCAAAAGTTGGACAGCCTGCGATTTTGAAACTCGAAGATCATGAAAATATCAATAATGATATTTTGCGAATATGTGATTTCGGAGAACTCACTGCAGGCCCAGCATCTACGGTGGTTCTCAGTAAGGGCGCCACAATCTCCATGACGCGCGAAGGAGCTATAGCTTTTGAGCAACTGCAGGCTCTAGTGCCTGAAATCTCACGCTCTAGCTCCGCAATTTCCTAACTAGCCAATAGGCTTGTAGGCATGTCCGATACTCCTTTTTATGGTCCTGATTTCGATCTCTTGGTACGCCAAGATCCAGATGTTGCAGCTGTTGTTCTCTCTGAGTTGCATCGTCAGCAAACAGATTTGCAATTGATCGCCAGTGAAAACTTCACATCGCGCGCGGTTCTTGCTGCGATGGGATCCACACTTTCCAATAAGTATGCAGAAGGTTATGCCGGCAAGCGCTACTACGGTGGCTGCGAAGAAGTGGATAAAGTAGAAATCTTGGCAATTGAACGTGCAAAGTCCCTCTTTGGTGCCGAGCATGCAAATGTGCAGCCGCACTCAGGGGCAACGGCAAATATCGCGGTGTATGCGGCATTCACTAAACCTGGAGATACAGTCCTTGCGATGTCTTTGCCTCATGGTGGGCACCTGACCCATGGTTCAAAAGTTAACTTTTCTGGAAAATGGTTCAACATCGTTTCCTATGGTGTTCGCCAATCTGATGAACTTATTGATTACGACGAATTACGTGATCTAGCTATTGCTAACAAACCCAAGATGATTTGCTCTGGCGCAACCGCCTATCCCAGCTTGATTGATTTTGAAAAAGTTCGCGCGATTTGCGATGAAGTGGGCGCCATTATGTGGGTGGATGCTGCCCACTTCGTTGGTCTAGTTGCTGGCAAGGCAATTCCATCTCCAGTGCCATATGCAGATGTTGTTTCTTTCACGACTCACAAAGTTTTGCGCGGTCCACGCGGGGGAATGATTCTTTCTAAGGCCGAACATGCTGCTGCTATCGATAAAGCAGTCTTTCCGGGCATGCAAGGTGGACCGATTATGTCTGCCATTGCTGGCAAAGCCATCGCATTAAAGGAATGCGCAACTCCTGAATATCAACAGTATGCCAAGACTGTGATTTCTAATTGTCAGGTACTTGCTGGCGCATTAGAAGATGAAGGTATGCGCGCAGTCTCTGGTGGAACTCAAACCCACTTAGCTTTGATTGATATTCGAAATACGAAAATAAATGGCAAAGTTGCCGACCAACGTTGTGGAGCATCTGGCATTGTTCTTAATAAGAATGCCATCCCATTTGATCCAGAATCTCCGGCAGTGACAAGCGGAATTCGTGTTGGCTCTGCTGCAATTACAACTCAAGGAATGGGTCCAGATGAAATGAAGAAAATTGCATCCTTTATCTCACGTGCCATTGCAGCTGATGATGAAAAGCAGTGGGGACAAATTCGTAAGGAAGTTCACGAACTCACCTCTCGGTTTCCCATCTACGCTGCATAAGTAAATGCGCGAGTACTTAATTACTGCTCTGCTGGCGGCGTCGCTGTGCTATGTATTAACCCCGCTCGTAATCAAAATTGCGGAAAAATTTGGTGCAGTTGCAGAAGTGCGTAAAAGAGATGTCCACACAGAGGTAACAGCCCGTTGGGGTGGGGTTGCAATGTGGGTGGCGATGACACTGACATTTATCATGGTTCGTCATCTGTCACTAGTTGGCAAAGCTTTCGGACATGAACTCACTGGAATTTTTCTTGCGTCCACTTTTGTGATGCTTCTAGGAATGGCAGATGATCGATATCAACTTGATGCACTCACCAAATTAGCTGGCCAAGCTCTGGCTGCCGGCATTCTTCTGCTTTACGGAATTCAGATTCTTTGGTTGCCCATTAATGGTGTCATCACTCTTCCACCAAGCATCGGTCAAGCTCTCACGGTCTTAGTGGTTCTTATAACAATCAACGCAGTTAATTTTATTGATGGACTCGATGGACTAGCTGCAGGAATAGTTGCAATCTCTGGTGCATCATTTTTTGCATTCGCATATTTGTTAGCAGTCGTGTATGGCTTCAGCCGCGCTGGATCCCCTTCACTCATAACAGCAGTAATAGTTGGCGTCTGCATTGGCTTTTTGGCTCATAACTCCCACCCAGCCAAGATTTTTATGGGCGATTCAGGCTCCATGTTTCTAGGTTTGCTTCTGGCATCTGCAGCAATCACCTTGACTGGACAAGTGGATGCCAATGCGATTTCTGCTGAAAATAGCGGACCAACGCTCTTGCCGTTGCTCTTGCCTTTTGCAGTTCTTGCTATTCCATTGGCCGATCTTATTTTGGCTGTAGTGCGCCGCACGATGTCAGGGCGTTCGCCCTTTGCGCCAGATAAAGAACATTTGCACCATCGATTGCTTAGCGCAGGAAATTCCCATCAACGAACTGCGGTGATTATGTATGTTTGGACCGCAACACTTGCTGTACCTGTGACAGTCCTTGCATTTTTGCCTTGGTGGGTTGCACTTATCACTGCATTAGCTTTGGCTTTGCTCAGCATCGCAATTTCACGTCGCTGGATTGCACAAGGAGTAAAGGCCTGATGAAAGAACGAAGTAACGAACGCAAATTAGTTCAAGGCGCATTAGTTCCATCATTTATTGTGGGAGTAATTGGCCTCTGTGGATTCACTCTCCTACGTGGCAGGTCAGGTCTCTACGGAGCACTTTTAGCCCAAGTAATAGTCCTCATTTTTTTTGCTGTACACCTCATAATTTCCAAATTTTCAAAAGAAAGTAATCCAATTACAACGATGGTTTTGGCTCTGACCTCTTACTTTCTCAAAGCCATAATCTTGGGGGCTTTTTTGTTGATTTTGGTCAATAAAACTGACCCTGCTACTTTGGATCGAACGAGTTTTGGTGCGGTGGCAATTGCTATAACCTTGGCGTGGATGGGTGGAGAGATTCGGGCATTTCTGAAACTTCAGCTACATCTACCTTTGCCAGGCACGAAGGTAAGTAATGGCAAACAGGATGGAGAGAGTTAAATGGCACGACAAGATGACAGCGCTTTTTGGACGATCATGGCCTACTTGATTTCAGGTTTAGGGTTTTGGGGTGGGGCTGGCGCCCTTGCAGATCACTTCCTGGGCTACCATTTTTTGATCTTTGTTGGACTAGCTGTCGGGCTTACCGCAGGACTTTCCCTGATTTGGCTGCGTTTTATACGCGAATAGCGGTTGGCGCCACATGTGTGGAGCCGAGGTTCGGTTTGGCAGATTGAGACCCAAGGCTCTAGGTTTAGCCCCGAAAGAGCGAAGAAATTGAGCATCACGCCTTCATAAGGAGTTGGATTTTGTCCGCAACACTGCGCATGGCTCCGGATGGATTCGTTGCCCCCAGTAGTTCAGACTTCTTTTTCCGCCCCATATTCGGAAGCAGTATTTATTTCACAAAACCCGTCATTTTGGTGGCTCTCTCAGTCATTTTGATTTCGGTCTTTTTTATAGCTTCAGCTCGCAAAGCCGCCATTGTTCCTTCAAAACTGCAATTTGCTGGTGAAGGAATCTATTCATTCGTGCGCCATAGCCTGGGTGAAGAAGTTATTGGCCCCGAGTTCATGCGCTTTGTTCCATTCCTCTTTACGCTATTTACTTTCGTATTGTGTAACAACATTTTTGGCGTTATTCCATTCTTGCAATTTCCAACCATGTCTCATATTGGATTCCCAATAGCGCTGGCCATTTTCACATATGTCGTTTACCACTTTGTTGGAATTCAACGTCATGGTTTAGGAAAATACATCAAGGACATCTGTTTCATGCCTGGGGTACCAAAGTACATCTACATCATTCTTACCCCTGTTGAATTTGCAACTTATTTCATCATCCGCCCGGCAACTTTGTCGCTGCGATTATTTGCCAATATGTTTGCCGGTCACCTCCTGCTTCTCGTCTTTACGATGGGCGGGGAGTACTTGTTGATGAACACAATTTTGATGAAGGTTTTGAGCATCTTTTCCTTTGGCTTCGCAGTAGGTCTTTCCTTCTTCGAACTCGGAATTGAATGCCTGCAGGCCTACATATTCACTTTGTTAACTGCGCTCTATATCGCTGGCGCATTAGCAGATGAGCACTAACCAGTAAGAAACTAACTTTGGCTAGAGAAAGCTCTGGTCATTACGTGAAAGGGAAGTTACATGACAGGAACAATGGCTATTGTAGGTTTCGGCCTCTCCACAATCGGTCCCGGTGTTGCAACCGGCCTGGTTTTCGCTGCTTATATCAATGGAGTTGCTCGTCAGCCTGAAGCTCGCGGCTTGCTACAACCGATCGCATTCCTTGGCTTCGCTCTTGCTGAAGCTTTGGCACTCATCGGTCTCGTACTTGCATTCGTATTAAAGTAAAAAGCGACCAGACAAAACAGGAAATTAGAGGACACACATGAGCACTAACCTCTGGATACTTGCGGTGGATGAAGTGGGACCAAGTCCTGTCATTCCAAAGCCTGCAGAAATTGTTGTGGGCTTAATCGCTTTCTCCATTCTCTTCTATCTCTTGCGAACTCGCGCTGTGCCAAAATTTGAAGAGGCATACCGCGAACGCACCAACGCTATTCAAGGTGGGCTCGAGCGCGCAGAAAAGGCGCAGCGCGAAGCCGAAGTAACTCTCAAGACCTATCAGGCTCAACTAGCTGATGCTCGCGGAGAAGCCTCCAAGATGCGCGAAGATGCTCGCAGCGAGGGTGCTCAGATCATCGAACAAATGCGTGCAACCGCACAAGAAGAGGCACTGCGTATTAGTGCCGCTGCTCGAGCATCGATCGAAGCTGAACGTCAGCAAGCAATCAATTCTCTTCTCAATGAAGTTGGAACGATTGCAACAACTCTTGCTTCCAAGATTGTTGGCGAAGCACTTGATGATCAAGCTCGTCAATCACGAGTAGTTGAAAGATTCCTTTCCGACCTGGAGGGTTCTAAGTAACTATGACATTGACCATGAAGGGCGCAAGTCGACTCTCATCAGTTGCCATTGCCTCCACCTTCGGTAAAGAATTATCGAAGTTAGATTCAGCTGCGATTTCACGTTTTTCAGCTGATCTATTTGTCATGGTTAGAACTTTAGATTCTTCGATCTCATTGCGTCGCTCCTTCTCAGATAGCGCTCGAGTTAACAGCGACAAGGAATCCCTTGCCCGAGCAATCTTTGAGAAGTCAGTTACATCAACCAGCCTGACTTTTCTCTTTCACATGATCGCTCAACGCTGGTCATCACCTCGTGATTTGGTAGACCTTCTTGAAGCTCTAGCTGTTGAATCTCAAGCTGCAGCGGCTGCAAAAGATGGAACTCTGGATCTGCTCGAAGAAGAATTCTTCGCATTCTCACGAATCATTGCTGATAACTCAGCATTGAGATCAGCTTTCGCTGATCGTTCCAATGTTGCTGGGCAAAAGCCTAAAAGCGAACTGGTAAGTGTCTTGCTCAAAGGCAAAGCAACTCCAGCCGCAATTACTTTGATCTCAGTCTTGGTTGACCATCCACGTGGCCGCAATATCGAGTCTGGACTCCTGGAGTATGCCGCAATTGTTTCAGGCCATCGACATCGCTTAATCGTTCACGTTGTCACTGCAGCAGAGCTAACACCAGTTCAAGTAGAACGCTTAACCAAAGCACTATCTAAGAAGATCGGCGCAGAAGTTCGAGTAAATGTTGAAATTGATAAGAGCGTCGTGGGTGGAATTTCCATCCGTTTCGGCGATGAGCTTATTGACGGAACTTTATTAACACGTTTAGTAGAAGCAGATCGCGCACTTGCCAGCAAGAGCGCGTAAGACGATTCACAAGACACGCTAGAAGAGGGAGAACAAAATGGCAGAACTCACGATCCGGCCCGAAGAGATCCGTGATGCCTTAGCGAATTTCGTTAAGTCATACGATCCAGGTGCTGCGACACAAGATGAGGTCGGTACTGTCACCCAAGCCGGAGACGGCATCGCACGCGTTGAGGGCCTGCCATCAACGATGGCTAACGAGCTCTTGCAGTTCGAGAACGGAACCCTTGGTCTTGCACTCAACTTAGATGTGCGTGAAATCGGTATCGTTATTTTGGGAGATTACGCAGGCATTGAAGAAGGTACATCTGTTCGACGCACTGGTGAGATCCTCTCCGTGCCAGTTGGCGATGCATTCCTTGGCCGCGTTGTAGATCCATTGGGTCGCCCAATTGATGGCAAAGGCGAAATCAAAGCAGAAGCACGTCGTGCACTTGAAGTGCAGGCACCTTCTGTAGTTCAGCGCCAACCAGTGAAAGAGCCATTGGCAACAGGAATTAAAGCTATCGATGCTATGACCGCAATTGGTCGCGGACAGCGTCAGTTGATCATTGGCGATCGTCAGACTGGTAAGACGGCAGTTGCAGTTGACACAATTATTAACCAGCTTGAAAACTGGAAAACTGGAGATCCAAAGAAGCAAGTTAAATGTATTTATGTTGCTATCGGTCAAAAGGGATCAACTATTGCATCCGTTAAGGCATCTCTTGAAGAAGCTGGCGCGATGGAATACACAACAATCGTCGCATCTCCTGCTTCTGATCCAGCAGGTTTCAAATACCTTGCTCCATATACAGGTTCATCAATCGGCCAGCACTGGATGTATGCCGGTCAGCATGTACTTATCGTTTTTGATGATCTCTCCAAGCAAGCTGAGGCTTATCGTTCAGTCTCGCTATTGCTACGCCGCCCACCAGGTCGCGAAGCATACCCAGGAGATGTTTTCTACTTACACTCACGTCTTCTCGAGCGTTGTGCCAAACTTTCTGACGAACTTGGCGGCGGTTCGATGACTGGTCTTCCAATCATCGAGACAAAGGGAAATGACGTTTCTGCATTTATTCCTACCAACGTAATTTCGATTACCGATGGTCAGTGCTTCTTGGAAACAGACTTGTTTAACGCAGGCGTGCGCCCAGCGATTAACGTTGGTGTTTCTGTATCTCGCGTTGGTGGTTCTGCTCAGACAAAGGCAATGAAGAAGATCGCTGGACGCCTGCGTCTTGACTTGGCTCAGTTCCGCGAACTCGAAGCATTCGCTGCGTTTGGTTCTGACCTTGATGCTGCATCCAAAGCTCAACTTGAGCGCGGTGCTCGCATGGTTGAACTCTTGAAGCAAGGTCAGTACTCACCTTATTCACTTGAAAAGCAGATCGTTTCGATTTGGGCCGGTACTTCTGGTCAACTCGATGATGTTCCTGTTGCAGATATTCGTCGCTTCGAAAGTGAACTCCTTGATTTCATTGGTCGTGAACGCAAAGCAATCTTTGATGTAATTTCTGAAACCAAAGAACTCAAAGATGACACTGTTGCATCCATGGTTGAGGCCGTGACTGCATTCAAGACTCGCTTTGTCTCCTCTGCCGCGAAGGCTCTCAATGAAGCTCCTGCTAATGCATTAGATGGCGAAAGCAACGAGCAAATTACTAAGCACGTGCCACCGGCGGTGAAGAAGTAAAAAATGGGTGCCCAACTTCGCGTTTATCGCCGACGGATGCGATCCGTTAAAGCGACCAAGAAAATTACGAAAGCCATGGAGTTAATTTCGGCTTCTCGTATTGTCAAGGCGCAGCAACGAGTCGCAGCCTCTACTCCGTATTCACGTGAGTTAACTCGTGCGGTCTCTGCCGTTGCAACGTATTCATCAACA
This sequence comes from uncultured Actinomycetes bacterium, assembly GCA_903822425.1. GTDB lineage: Bacteria > Actinomycetota > Actinomycetes > Nanopelagicales > Nanopelagicaceae > QYPT01. Next base: position 61,449 of record CAIJOY010000032.1, read on the forward strand.
AACCACCCCTTAACTACGCCACATCCAAACCCACATCGTGCAGCAGTGCTAATCATTTCTGCCGACCGCGGTATGGCTGGTGCTTATTCAAACAACGCTGTGAAGGAAGGCGAGCAACTCGTCGCCCTACTCAAAGAGCGTGGACTTGAGACGAGCGCGTATTTAGTGGGTCGCAAAGCCGTGAACTATTACAAGTTCCGTCGTCGCCCAATCGCAGGTTCTTGGACTGGGTTCTCTGACAGCCCAACCTATGAAAACGCGAAAGAAGTTGCCGACGCTCTCATCACTGCATTTTTAGCAGATGCGAAAAGTGATGAAAACGGGGTAGATGAGATCCATATTGTTTTCACAGAGTTCCAGTCGATGCTTACGCAAAATGCGATGGCAAAGCGGATGCTTCCTCTTGAAGTTATCGAAAGTGATGCACCAGTAGCAATTGGCTTGCTGCCAATGTATGAGTTCGAACCCAGTGCTGGAACAGTGCTCAATGCGCTGTTGCCACGCTATATCGAAGCCCGAGTCTTCAACGCGATGTTGCAATCAGCTGCTTCCGAGCATGCTGCTCGACGTCGTGCAATGAAGTCAGCAACTGACAATGCTGATGATTTAATCAAGTCGCTCACGCGTCTTGCGAATGCGGCTCGTCAAGCCGAAATTACCCAAGAAATCAGTGAAATCGTCGGCGGCGCAGACGCGCTCGCCTCGGCTAGTGCAGGGAGTGAATGATGTCGACACAAACAACCAGCAAAGGTCGCGTTGCTCGAGTAATTGGACCGGTGGTGGATATTGAATTCCCAGCGGATTCAATGCCTTCGATCTTTAACGCGTTACACGTCGAGGTGACCATGAGCGGTCAAACTCGTACCTTAACGATGGAAGTTGCCCAACACATTGGTGACAACCTCGTGCGCGCAATCTCGATGCAGCCAACTGACGGCATGGTCCGTGGCGCCGAGGTAAGCGACACAGGTGCAGCCATCTCAGTGCCAGTAGGCGATGTCACCAAGGGACACGTGTTTAACACCTTGGGAGAATCTTTGGATGTACCAACCTCTTCACTCGACATTAAAGAGCGTTGGCCAATCCACCGTAATGCACCAGCATTTGATCAACTCGAGTCAAAGACCGAGATGTTTGAAACTGGTATCAAAGTTATCGACTTGCTCACACCATATGTAAAGGGCGGAAAGATCGGCCTCTTCGGTGGTGCTGGTGTTGGTAAGACTGTTCTTATTCAGGAAATGATTTATCGCGTAGCTGAAAACTTCGGTGGTGTATCTGTATTCGCCGGTGTTGGAGAACGTACTCGCGAAGGTAACGACCTTTTCTTGGAAATGACCGAGACTGGCGTTATCAATAAGACTGCATTGGTCTTTGGTCAGATGGATGAGCCACCTGGAACGCGTCTTCGCGTTGCTTTGTCAGCTCTCACAATGGCTGAATATTTCCGCGATGTACAAAAGCAGGATGTGTTGCTCTTCATCGACAATATCTTCCGCTTTACACAAGCTGGTTCTGAAGTTTCAACACTTCTTGGACGTATGCCTTCTGCAGTGGGTTATCAGCCAACTTTGGCTGATGAAATGGGTCAACTACAAGAGCGCATCACATCTACTCGTGGTCACTCCATTACATCGATGCAGGCAATTTATGTTCCTGCCGATGACATCACAGATCCAGCTCCTCACACTACTTTCGCTCACCTTGATGCAACAACTGTTCTTTCGCGTCCGATCTCTGAATTGGGTATCTACCCAGCGGTGGATCCACTCGATTCAACATCTCGCATCTTGGATCCTCGCTATATCGGAGAGCATCACTTCCGTGTTGCTAACCGCACCAAGCAGATTCTTCAGCGCTACAAGGATTTGCAGGACATTATTGCAATTCTTGGTATCGATGAACTTTCTGAAGAGGATCGCATTCTTGTAGGACGCGCGCGTCGCATCCAGCGCTTCCTTTCCCAGAACACTTTCGTCGCGAAGGTCTTCACCGGCCTCGATGGTTCTTTCGTTCCACTGAAAGACACAATCGAAGCTTTCGAAGCCCTTGCTGATGGCAAGTATGACCATGTTCCAGAACAAGCTTTCTTTATGTGCGGTGGCCTTGATGATGTTGAGCGTCGCGCAGCAGAGTTGGCAAAAGGTTAATCAATGACACTTAACGTCGAACTAGTGTCGCCAGTACAAAGAGTGTGGTCGGGCGAGGCTCAAATGGTCTCCGCTCGTACCATTGACGGTGATTTAGGAATTCTTACCGGTCATGCACCTTTGTTTGGCGTCCTAGTCGATGGTCAAGTCAAGATTAAGGGCGTCGATGGCAGCGTTACAGAGTTCTCTGTACGTGGAGGATTCCTATCGGTCTCTAAAGATCGTGTATCTATTCTGACTGAAAGCGTCGAATAACTTTTATTTTTTTGATTCAACTTCAAGATCGTGGGTCACCATCATCTTGACCAAATCATCAAATGAAACCTTTGGATTCCATTTCAGATCCCTTTTTGCCTTGCTTGGATCCCCGAGGGATGCTTCGATCTCCAGCGGACGCAATAGCTCTGGATCAGAATGAATATATTCAATTCCTGGTTTCGGCAAATTCGCAGCGACCGCCGCTTGATTAAGGAAATCCAATACTGAGTGGGATTCACCACTTGCAATAATAAAGTCATCAGGAACGCTGTGCTGCAGCATCAACCACATTGCTTCCACGTAATCTCCAGCAAAACCCCAGTCACGTCGAGGAGTCAATGCACCTAAAGTAAAACTCTCTTTTTTACCCAAAGCAATACGAGCAATTTCATGAGAAATCTTGCGAGATACGTAATCTTCGCTGCGATAGATACTCTCATGATTGAAAAGAATGCCGCACGAAACAAACATTCCATAGGCATCGCGATATAACTTGCACGTTTGATGGGCAAAAACCTTGGCTACTGCGTACGGTGATCGAGGCGCAAACTTGGTTTCTTCCGTCTTTGGGTTCTCTGCAGTATCTCCATACATCTCTGAACTCGATGCTTGATAGAACCTAATCTCTTTACCAATATCGTGATTTCTTAGAACTTCTAGAAGATATTGAGGAGCAAAAGCAGTAATTTTGGCGGTCTCGATTGGGTGCCCAAAACTATATTTCACCGAACTTGCGGCCACCAAGTTGTAAAACTCGTTAGGCGCATATTGAGTCATTACTTTGTCTAGGTCCACTGCATCTTGAAAATCGACTGTTCGAATCTCGATATCAGGAAAGTTGGCGCTAAAGGCTGCGCTAGGTGCTTGGCGATCGGATGAAACAAGACCAACAACTTTATAATTTTTAGAAAGGAGTAGTTCGGCAAGATACTTGCCATCTTGTCCAGTAATGCCTGTGATCAGCGCTGTTTTCACATCATCTCCCGGATGTTATGTTCAGTTTCAATGATGCGAACTGTACGGCTTTTTCCTCGCATCACAATGGAATGGCTGACCGCTCCAAATGAGGTGTAGCGCACTCCTTTGAGGAGTTCTCCATCTGTAATCCCTGTTGCTGAAAGAAAAACATCATCAGAATTAACCAGATCGCGTGTAGTCAGAATTCGGGATAAGTCATGTCCGGCCGCTTGAGCTGCTTCGCGTTCGGCATCACTTTTTGGATGAAGTTGTCCTTGGATGACACCACCTAAACACAGCATTGCAGCAGCTGTGATGACGCCTTCTGGGGTTCCACCGATACCCATCAACAAATCGATGCCAGTTCCTGGACGTGCAGTTTCAATCGCTGCCGCAACGTCCCCATCTTGGATCAAACGAATTCTGGCACCAGCTTCACGAAGTTCGCGAAGAAGCGCATCATGCCGTGGCCGATTGAGAACAACAACGGTCACATCGCTGACTGAGATGCGTTTTGCTTTTGCAACTCGGCGAACATTCTCAGCCGCTGGCGCGCTGATATCTATGACGTCAGCTGCCTCCGGTCCAGTTACGATTTTATTCATGTAAAAAACTGCGGAAGGATCAAACATACTGCCACGAGGAGCTAGTGCGATGACGCTAATAGCACCATTCATTCCATTTGCAGTAAGGGATGTTCCATCAATTGGATCGACTGCAACATCACACAATGGACCATTACCGTTTCCCACGTTCTCGCCATTGTGGAGCATCGGCGCATGATCTTTTTCGCCTTCGCCTATGACAACGACGCCATTCATATCTACCGTATTAATCATGCGGCGCATTGCAACTACTGCTGCATCATCTGCTAAATCTTTATTTCCGCGACCGACCCATGCTGATGCGGCAATGGCGGCAGTTTCTGTTACCCGAACGAGCTCAAGTGCTAAGTTGCGATCGGGGTTGGCGCTCTCGATCATCTATTCGGCGCTCTCTCTGGTGATATCGGCACCTAAAGCGCGTAGTTCTTCGGCAAAGCGTGGATATCCGCGATCGATATGGAAACTATCTTCAACAAGTGTGGTGCCTTCACTCACAAGGCCTGCAAGCACTAGCCCAGCACCGGCCCGAATATCAGTTGCAGCCACGGGTGCACCAGATAGTTGTGGGATTCCGCGTATTGCTGCATGGTGGCCATCGACGTTAATTTGAGCGCCCAGTCTTACTAATTCATTAACGAACATAAAGCGACCTTCAAAGACATTTTCGGTAACTATTGCATCACCATCAGCAATTGCATTGAGAGAAATCATCATCGGCTGTAGATCGGTAGGAAATCCTGGGTAGGGAAGTGTTGCTACATCTATGGACTTAGGTCTGGAATCCATGCGAACCCGGATGCCATCCTCTGTTGAAGTTACGATTGCACCGGCGGATACGAGTTTTTCCAGTGGCAATTCAAGATCTTGTGCACGTCCACCATGGATTGTTATGTCTCCTCGCGTCATCGCAGCAGCAAATGCCCAAGTCCCAGTAACAATTCGATCTGGGATTGTTGAATGTTGAGTGGGGTGAAGTTTGGTAACACCTTCAATAGTAAGTTTCGTCGTTCCAAGACCTTGGATTTTTGCTCCCATACCGATAAGAAATTCGCCGAGATCTACCAAGTCGGGTTCACGCGCTGCGTTATCAATAGTTGTGATTCCTTTAGCTAGCACCGCAGCAGTAAGAAGATTCTCCGTTGCTCCAACACTAGGAAAGTCGAGGGAAATTTCAGCACCCACTAAACCATGTGGCGCTGAAGCCATCACGTATCCATGTTCGTTGTGAGCCGTTGCACCTAATGCAATGAGGCCCTTAATATGAAAATCTAATCCTCGAGATCCGATGGCATCTCCACCAGGTAGAGCAACTTCTGCTTGGCCAACACGTGCAACCAATGGCCCAAGAACGTTAATGGAAGCACGCATTTTGCGAACAAGATCGTAATCTGCGCGGTGACCCGGAACATCTGGAACATCAACGCTCACGCTGCCTTCACTTCGGACAACGGTGCAACCCAATCGGGTCAGTAGATCGGCCATGATCGAAACATCCGCAATGTCAGGGACGTTTGAAATCGTCGTCTTGCCGCTAGATAAGAGAGTGGCAGCCATCAGTTTCAAAACCGAATTCTTGGCACCAGAAACTCTGACTTCTCCGCGTAATCGAGCCCCACCGACGATGCGGAAGCGTTCTGCGCTCATAGGGACTCCTTTCACGTCTAGATGGCCATGGGCTCGAGTGGTCTCATCGTAACTGTCCTAATAGGCTTTCCCCATGGTTCATTTAACGAGGATTTACACAAAGACAGGCGATGACGGGACAACATCTCTGGGGGATATGAGTCGAACCTCAAAAAATGATCCCCGTCTTGAGGCATATGCCACCGTAGATGAAGCGAACTCCTCGATTGGGGTTGCACTGGCTATGGGTGATCTATCCGCGGATTTAAAAACTCTCTTGGTACGAATTCAAAATGATCTCTTTGACGTTGGCGCTGATCTTTGTACACCAGTTTCTGATGCACCAGCTTTTGAACCTTTGCGCGTTCTTGAAAGCCAAGTTATTTTTTTGGAAGAACAGATCGATAAGTACAACGCTGAACTTTCTCAGTTGCGTTCCTTCGTTCTTCCTTCAGGTACCGCTGGTGCTGCACTCCTTCACGTGGCACGCACTGTCACCCGTAGAGCAGAGCGCTGCACATGGGCAGCAATTCATGCATTTGGGAGCGGCGTGAATCCACTCACCGCGAAATATCTGAATCGATTGTCTGATTTACTATTCGTTCTTGCTCGCACCGCAAACAAAGAAAAGGGCGATGAATTGTGGGTACCTGGAGCCAATCGCTAATTTCTTATGAATTAGTTGGCGAACTTGAAGGTGAAGCGGTAATTGCTGTGTAGGTGTTCGAAGGCAATTTCTCGATAGAAACAGAGTGGTAGCAGTAAATATCTTGTAGCGTTGTCGTGGTTCCCAGTTGTAATGGTTCAGTACTAACCATCCATGCGGTAACTCTTTGCTGAGGTTTTGTAGGTCCAAAAAGCGTACGTAATGTGCCCATTATAATCTTGGTTTTATCTGTTGGAGATGTTGCTCTAGATACAGTTGCATCGATCTCCCACCAGTTACATCCAGTTGCAGAGATGACTTGAATAACCCCACACGCAAATCGATTACAGGTGAGATTCTTCATCGCATCAGAAAAATACGTCTTCTCATATTTGTTAGACAAGACACCACTTTGCTCTTTTTTGCTAGGAATTCTGAAATAGAGATTGGTCTCAAGCGTCCATTTCTCTTTCTTGGACGGTGGCCAGGAAGGGGCGGGCGAGGGAGTAACTTTTGCATTCATCTTTTTTGCTACATATTTTTTAGCGACCGGCTTCTTAGTTGATTGAGCTTTGGTGGTGGCCTTCACAGAAGGCTTGGCCGAAGGTTTAGACGTTGGCGTAGCAGCGATCGCTCCAGTTGCACCCATAGCCATCACTATCGCAATAGATAGTGATACTGCTCGGCGCCTTATTCTCTTTCCCATTTAAAAGTTTTAATCGAGAAGTATGTTCCTACGAATAGCCAGATCAAAAGTATGCCTAATGTGCGACCAGTTTCCCAAGAATGTGCGACCTCGGAGGCTGCAAAAGAATCTGGAAGAAATACTGAACGCATTCCTTGAGTGAGCCATTTGAGCGGGAATATTGCTGCTACTTGCTGCATCCAAAAAGGCAGTTGAGTGAATATAAAGAAGACTCCGCTAAAAAATTGCAAGATGATCACAACGGGGGAAACAACTGCAGAAGCACCTCTGCCGCTCTTGGGAACAACAGAGAAGGCGATGCCTAGAGATGTGGAACTTGCAGTGCCAAGGAGGATGAGCCATGTAAATGTAATCCACTTACTCGCTGAGGTTGGCAAATTTAGGTGGAAGAAAATCACACCACCGGCAAGAAGCAGAACCACTTGAAAGAACATGCTTGCCAGTACGAGGATTGTTTTACCGATGAAGTAACTTGCAGCAGGCATCGGAGTACCACGCAAGCGCTTCAAGGAACCGAAATCGCGCTCCATGGGAATGATGATTGCCAGTTGTTGAAAACCACTGTTGACCAAACCCGAAGCGATCATGCCAGCCACAAAGTATTGGCTAAAAGTCACACCAGGTGCAATGGTGTCTTTAAATACTGACCCAAAAATTGCCAGCAAGATCAGAGGAAAAAGCAGGGTGAAGACAACTGATTCGCGTTGACGCAAGAATTGGCGAATTTCCAGATTGCCACGTCGAAGACCTAAAGCAAGTGTGCTGGGAAGAGATTTCATTGACTATCTCCTTCCGAGTGACCAATCATTTCCAGATAGATATCTTCTAAAGTTTTGCGTGAGACACTCAACTTTGGAATCTCTCCACCAAATTCACTAGTTAAACGAGTCACAACTGCGGTGGGTTGTGCAGTCATCTCCTCGCGCATCTGCCCGCTGGATTCCCACTGAACGCGGGCCAAGGAAGTGGAGCGTCCACCCAAATGTGCAGGATCTGAAATCTCAAGAATTACACCGCGATTAATGACTGCAACGCGGTCAGCCAGCGCCTCGGCTTCATCTAAGTAGTGAGTGGTCAGCAGAATTGTTGTTCCACCATCACGTAATTCGCGAATGAGTGTCCAAAAAGCTCTTCGCGCTTCCGGATCAAATCCAGTCGTGGGTTCATCAAGAAAAAGAAGTTCAGGGCTGCCAATAATTCCTAGTCCCACATCAAGGCGCCGACGTTGACCGCCAGAGAGACTCCGAATAAGCGCATCTTTCTTTTCACTCAACCCAACTGCAGCAATAACTTCATCGGCATCTCGGGGTTTTGAGTAATAGCCGGTGAAATGATGCAAAGTTTCAGCAACAGTGAGATCTCCAGCATCAGAAGTTGATTGCAGAACAATCCCAATGCGATCTCTAAACTCTCGAGCATTTTGTCCTTGTACTTGTGGATCAAAACCTAGGACTCGTACATCTCCACTATCGCGCTCTCGAAATCCTTCGAGGATCTCGACAGTTGTCGTTTTCCCAGCGCCGTTGGGTCCCAGCAAGGCAAATATTTCGCCCTGCGCAATCTCCAGATCCACCCCAGCAACTGCGTGGGTAGATCCGTAGCTCTTTCTCAGATTGCGGACTTCTATGACACTCACGTCGCTACCATGCCACACGATAGGCAAAAATGCGAAAAGATACCTCCATGAGCCCCCGCAAAAATCACCCCAAAGGACGCAAACCTAAGGTGGAAGATCGCGAATTAGGTGCCACCTCTAGTGACTCAATGGAAGAACACGAAGATGGCATTTATATGGTTCGCAAAATTACTGGTTCAACATCAAATAAACCGTATCGCTGTCCCGGCTGTGATCAAATGATTCCGATGGCAACTCCACACACTGTTGCGTGGTTGGAATACGATGTTGAAACTCGTCGGCATTGGCACAATGCATGTTGGCTTAAGAAAGCACATCGCGCCCCGCGCACAGAGCGCACACGCAATGCTCCTCGATATTAAAAATCTCAGATTCAGATTTTAGTTACTTGGAAAATTAACCAATACTTCTTCCGTGCAGTGCTTTGACAGCCCTCACTATTAATCGATCAGAGAATCCACTTCTCTTAAAGCTAGTAAAAGCAATCGGTAATTGGAATCGTGCACGTACAACAGTGCGAGGATAAGTAAATTCCAGGAGTCCTTCTGGACCATGGATGCGCCCATATCCGCTATCTTTCACTCCGCCAAACGGTACAGATGCAATAGCCGCGAAAGAGATAGTCGAATTAATTGCCACCATTCCACAATTTAATTGTGAAGCAATGGATTTACCTTGCCGTTTTGACCAGACCGAAGCACCCAATCCATATCGCGAAGCATTTGAAAGGGTTATTGCTTCATCCATATCTTTCACGGTGTTAATGATGATGGTTGGTCCAAAAGTTTCTTCTTGCATCGCGATTGAATCCTCTGGTACATCGCTCAAAATAACGGGTTCAACAAATGGCCTCTTCACTGAATCCAGACCACCCAAAAGCGCATGGCCGCCGCGATTGATTGCATCGGCAATGTGGGATTCGATGATGTCGAGTTGCTTTGGCATTGTTGCTGCGCCGTAATTGCCCATACCAGGAGCACCTGGATGAATCTTTTTCCCCAGTTCTACAATTGCCGCTATAAATTCCTTGGCAACACTTTCATGTACATAGACACGCTCTGCACCAATGCATGTTTGTCCAGCGTTAGACATGGCAGACCACAAAGTGGCATCGACTGCGGTTTTGATATCTGCATCTGCGGCCACGATGACGGGATCTTTTCCTCCACATTCCAAAATAACAGGAGTCATTGTTTTGGCACACGTAGCCGCAACAATCTTGGCGGTTTTGGTAGATCCGGTAAATGCCAGCTTATCTACACCGCTTTCACACAGAGCTCTTCCAGTATCTGCAAGCCCTGTCACCACTCTAAAAATATTGTGGTTTGGTGCAACTTGGGCAAATGAGTTTGCTAGCCAAAGCGCAACACCTGGTGTGAATTCACTTGGTTTGAAAACAACAGTATTGCCCGCTGCAAGTGCGTAGGAGATAGATCCCATTGGTGTATACATTGGATAGTTCCAGGGCCCTATGACCCCGACAACGCCCACTGGTGATCGCTCCACTGTTGCAGACATGTTTGCCATCAACAAGCCAGGTGTGCGGTGGGAAGTGCGCATGACTTCACTAGCATTACGTGCTGCCCATGCTAAATGTCCGATGGCAAGTGTTGCTTCAAGTTTTGCATCACTCATAGGTTTGCCAGTTTCTTCCGAAATCATTCCGGCACATTTATCTATGTCATTGACTAGCAATTTACTCCAGACCAGCAGCACTTTCTTTCGTCCAGAAAAGCCAAGACTCTGCCACTCAGATGATGCACCTCGGGCGGCACTTACTGCTGCACCCACATCGCTTTGGCTTTGAATCGGAAAAGTTCCGGACACCTCACCCGATGCTGGAAGGTGTGAGCTAAATGTTGAATTCATGGTAGTTGTCATGGAAAAAAGTCTAATGGGCAAGGAGGAAGATAGACTTGCCAAGTGGCAGAATTAATTCGTGCAAATACCGTATTGCCCGCAAAACGCACTGCCTTCACCGTTCAAACCAGCGACGGTCTTGCCTTAGTCGGCGAAGTCGCCAGCCCGCTTGGTCAAACTACTGGTGCAATTCTTTGCCTTCACCCCAACCCCAGTGCTGGCGGAATGATGGATAGCCATGTTTATAAAAAGGCTGCCAATAGATTGCCAGAACTTGCCGGAATCACTGTCGTCAGATTTAACACTCGTGGCACAACAAGTGATGCAGGCACTAGTGAGGGGACATTTACTAACGGGGAAGAGGAAGGTCGTGACGTTGAAGCACTCCTGACTTATTGCTTTGATCAACTTAAACTCACAAACGTATGGATTGTTGGTTGGTCCTTCGGCACAGATTTAGCTTTGCAATATGCAAAGGATCCTAGACATAAAGGTTTGATTTTGCTCAGCCCTCCACTTCAACGCACAACAGATGAACAATTAAAATATTGGAATAGTGATGGACGACCAGTCATTGCTCTTGTGCCAGAGTTCGATACTTTCTTGCCTCCAGATCAAGCTAGAAGGCGTTTTGCGCCGCTAAAAACTATCGAGATCATTGAAGTGGCAGATGCTAAGCACCTATGGATAGGCGAACCATCTGTCTTTCGTGTTCTTACAGAAATAGTTCAACGTGTTGCACCAGAGAAACTCCCACTGGCAACTGAGTATTAAGGGATTTGGGATCTAGTAAACTCACCCCATGGTGAAAGCTTCGAGAATCGTTCCCCTTTTAATCCCAGTAATGATTTTCCTCTTTTGCACTCCCGAGGCATCTTTTGCAGCTAAATCAGTACGAGTTGTCGGAGAGAGAGGCTATTTTAGTAGTGTCGCTCAATCATCTGACATCTTGGGCGAATTTGGGACGGGTCCCTCCACGCTAAAAAATGAAAACCCCGCAAATGTAGCATTCATTTCCAACTCCGAGAAAGGAAGTGTCTACTTCTCGCTTCGAGGACTCAAAGGTTGGGACATACCAAATACTTATCAAGGTGCATCTGGAATCTGTAATAGTTCTTCGGATCTTGAATGTCAGAAAATTATTCGTAATCGGAATTACACCGCAAACCTCACACCATGTTTTTCAGAACAACAAACTGACTGCGTTAGTCGATTGTCTGTGAAAACTTCTGATGGCAAAGTCGAAGATGCCCTACCCATACGGGAGCTACCACCAACTTCTCGCGACTATTCCACAAATGATTTAACCCCGTGGAAACCATTCGCAGCTGATGCGGCAACAAACATGCCAGCGGGCGGGCATAAATGGCTCTGGGTATTTCCAAGCTACAGAAATTCTTCGGGTCGACTTTTCCTCCCATTGGTGACTCTTTCACAATCAGTAAATGTGGCCTCCGCAGACGAGGCCTACAGATTCGCAGACCCATCGGTTTGGATTTCATTAAATCCCGTTGCCGCGGAACCAATCGAGACGAATTCTCCTTTCACGGCAGCGACAGCTAGCACTTTTAACTTGCGGAGAGAAACTTTTAAAAAACCAGATATGTTTTCGATAGAATTTAGAACTTCGACTCCTTGGACAACATGGAATAAAGCTTCGTTGACTGACTTATCAATTTCTTTCCAGAAATCCAAAAGTGACTACATTTACACTGTAAGTGGACGAGCTTCTCAAATCCCCGAAGTCGGCAAAAATATTAAGATTACGAAAGATAATTATTCAAAACTTAAAGAAGTTACTGGAGCAAATTTTCATTGTCCAGACCCAGAAGGTGATTTATCGCTCTGTGACGGAGTTATATATGTCGGTGGTAAAGGTGGAGTTTTTGATGAAACTTTTAATGCCCTTGAAAGAGTAGAGAAATTTATTGATTCCAAATCTGAGGGACTTACATATTTTTGGTTGGTGCAAACCACGATAGAAACCCCACTTTCTGCAAAGGTCCAAAATTGCACCGCTACTGCATCTAGACAACAACCAGCAGGAACCACAACCAGTAATGCAACGCTCCTCCAAGATGGTCCTCCGACATGGAATGAGAAGGATTCCACCTTTGAATACCGCGTTGGAGCACTTTCTCGGCTCCCTGATGGAAGTAAGTTTGAGGGAACTTATACAGTTCAGTTGTCTACTGAATTAGCACAATGTCTGTGGGGTAAATTTCCTACTTCCCCCACCCTTGCCGTTCAAGTATTGAATTCGGATCAGAGCGTTCAAGTTATAACAAGCAAAGCTACGGCAACGGGAAAGACATTCATTTTTAATATAAGCGGGTTTCATTTTAGTTCTCCGAGGATTGTTGTATCGATGAAACAGTCAGTACCCAGTAATAAAGTTGTGACAATTGTTTGCGTTCATGGTGCAACTAGCAAAAAGGTTTCCGGATCGAGCCCGATCTGCCCTAAGGGCTATGCAAAGAAATAACTTGCTGCAAGGCAATACTGCTCGCTGCTAAATATTGACTGCGCTGATCAGTATTTAGGCGCTTTCAGCTTTAGGGAAAACAACTTCCTCAAGTATGAGAATGATCCCTGCTGCAATAGGAACTGCAAGAAGAGCTCCAACAAGTCCTAAGAGGGATGAACCCAGTAATGCTGAAATGATTGTTACTGCTCCAGGCACTGCAAGAGATTTACGCATGATCTTTGGAGTGATGACGTAGTTCTCGATTTGAACATAGAGAACATATGCAACAAATCCAATAATGCCCGCGGTCACCGATTGAGTTAGCGCAAGAACTGTAAAGATGCTGCAACCTATGAAGTGGCCAATGAGAGGAATGAGTCCGCACACAAAGATCACCAAACTAATGGCGAATGGTGAGGGCAGTCCCAAAATAAGGGCAACTACTAACATGTAAAGGCTTGCGATGATCGATACTGTAATTTGGCTTCCTACGAAAGCGCCGATTCTAGAAATGATCGCATCAGTTAAGCGAGATACTCGATCACGGCGGGTTTTGGGTACTAAGCGAAGGCCCAAATCAATCATGCTGGGCAGCGAAGTTAAAAAATAGAGTGTAAGTACCAAAATCGTGAGCCCTGCAAAAGTGCCGGAAAGAACCGTTTTACCAACACCAATCACTCCGCCAAAAGCAGAAACAAGGAGTGTTCCATCACCGGTGATTGTTGCTAGTTTCTTTTGCAAAGTATCGACAACTCCGTAGTGGTCGTTGAGAGAAGAGATTGTTGGGTTATGTTTGAGTTGATCCAAAAGAGTTGGGGCGCGATTGATCAAGTCAGCACCTTGTGAAATCACTGGCGGTATGAGCAACCATGCGAAGAATCCAACAAAGATCAAGACAAGGAGAAATATCGCAGTGACGGCATTGGATCTGGATAGGCCGCGTCGGCGCAGAAGTTCAACTGCAGGATTAAGTCCCATAGCAAGAAAGAGCGCGATGATGATCAAAACAAAAGTCTGACTGGCAGCAGCGAGTGAACGCATAAGTACTAATGCCAGGAGTGCACCAATTGTTGCAGTAAAGCCGAAATAGAAGGGGTGAGCTCTATTAATTGGAACGCCGGGACGGCCGTAATCAACGGTCTCTGGTTCTTTTTTGGTGCCTAGCTTCTTCAATTTATCTGCAAGTGTCATGAAAATAGTGTAAACCGTGGTGACTATCACCTTGCAGGAAGCGCGCTCGTAATCTTGCGTTCACATTGATACGAGATGATGCTCCTATGAGTTTGCAGATCACAGGCCTAGGCGATGAGATCGCAGCTGTGAGCGGTCTGCCTTGGGATCAGTCCCTTGAACAATGGCCTGAGGATCCGAGTCTGGCTGAGAAGCGAGGAATTTCTAGGCACATTGTGCGCTTGGTGCGAGCAACGGATGCACCAGATAGCGAAATCTATGCAGTTAAGGAAACGGTTTCAGAGTTTGCCAATCGCGAGTACCAATTACTTCGGCAACTAAGAGGCCTGAACGCACCATCAGTTGAGCCGATTGCTGTCATTGAAGGAAGAACAAATACCGAAGGCGAAGAGTTGCCTTGTGCTCTTGCTACTAGATTTTTACCGTACTCCCTTCCCTATCGCGTGTTGCTTTCTGGTGAGGTAACTTCACATGATGTTCTAACTATGGCTAATGCCCTCGCGTTGTTGTTAGTACGGATGCACTTGCTTGGCTTTTGGTGGGGAGATTGCTCTTTGTCGAACACACTTTTTCGACGAGATGCCGAAGGATTCGCTGCATATCTTGTGGATGCCGAAACGGGAGAATTTCACAAAACACTCAGCGATGGGCAACGAGAGCATGACCTGGAAATTGCTCACTTTAATGTTGCAGCTGAATTGGAAGATCTAGCAATCTCTGGCGTGCTCTTTGCCGGAATGGATCCGATTAGAGCAAGTGATGGCGTTATTAAGCGCTATCGTAGATTATGGGCAGCACTGAAAGATCCACAAATTTTAGATCCAAAAGATCGTCATGCCATCGAGGGAGCAATGCGAGGGTTACAAGATTTGGGGTTTGCCGTAGAGGAAGTATCTGTCTCAATAGATGGAGAAAATCAAGCACTTTCCTTTCAGCCAAAATTAGTTGCTGCCGGTTACCACACTCTTCGTCTGCACGATCTCACGGGTCTTGAGACAGAGGAGTTACAGGCAAAACGATTGCTTGCATCTTTTGATCGCTACCGCGCTCGTGAAGAAAAACCGCGTGCTCCGATTGAAGCCAGTGCAATGCGATGGTTAACAGAAGTCTTTGAACCAACTGTTGGCCTTGTGCCCAATGAGCTGCAAGGTCGAGTAGAACCTGCCCAACTTTTCCACGAAGTGCTTGAGCATCGGTGGTACTTGAGTGAAAAAGCTGGTCATGACGTGGGGCTAGTTTTTGCAGCCCACTCATACATTCGCGACGTTCTGCCATTTCGTCGTGATTCTGGAGTCGAAATCAAGGCATGATAGGGCAGTGAGCTTACCTTCCAACTTTGGGCGAGCAGTTGACTTAAGCGCTTTAGGCAAACCACCAGCCCAAACACCAAAAGTTGCTGCAGGCAAAGAAGTGACCGCTGAAAATCTTGCAGCAGAACTTCTTCCACTTTCTCGTACCAAACCAGTCATTCTTATCTGTTGGTCTGCGCGCAGCCCTGAATCTATGGCCGTGCTAGAAATTCTGGCAAAACTGTATGCGGATGACAAAGCAGCATGGGAGCTCGGAACAGTTAATGCAGATACAGAGAGCAAAGTTGCACAAGCACTACAGGCTCGCACTGTGCCCTACGCCGTTGCCATTATCGCCGAACAGTTAGTGCCACTTTTTGAACAAAATTATCCAGAGGCACAAATTCGAATGGTGATCGATAAAGTTTTAACACTTGCAGCCGAACAAGGCGTAGGTGAGATTCCTCAAGAGCAGATCGAGCCCGAGGAAGAAGAGGCGTTAGCTGCTCTAGATGCAGGTAAATTTGAGATTGCTGAAGCTGCCTATAAGAAACTACTCTCACGCAAACCGAGTGATCCATTTGCAAAATTAGGTCTTGCCCAGACTCAACTCTTGATTCGGACAGCCGATCTCAACCCTGAGCAAGTAAAAATTTCAGCTCTTGCTCAACCAGAAAATCTGCACCTACAATTGCAATGCGCTGATCTTGAGATCTCCAGTGGTGATGTCGAGGCAGCATTTAATCGTTTGATAGCCTGTGTTCGTGCCTTCTCGGATGATGAACAAGGAAAAGCCAAGAACCATCTACTGGAATTATTTTCACTGGTTGACCCATCCGACCCCAGACTTATCAAAGCTCGTAACGCTTTAGCGAATGCGCTCTTCTAAATGAACACTCGTGAACGTAAGGCACTAGGTGGAATCTTCTTCCTGTATGGAATATGCGTGATTGCTTGGGTGCCACGTTTTCCAGAATTGAAACAGAATCTGCATTTAACTAACGGGCAATTTGGAACCATTCTGAGTCTTGGTTGGCTTGGCTCGATTGCTGGATTGTTAACAGTTGGTCACTTAGTGCATAGGTTTGGCTCACGAAAGATGATCACAGGCAGTTCGGCACTGATGTGCGTGAATATGGCCTTGATTGTGCATCTGACTTCACATTGGCAGTTCTTGCTGTGCAATATTTTGCTCAGCGCCGGCATGGTCTCGATGCATATTTCTTTGACAGGGCAGGCTCTTCACGAACAAGAACATACGAAGGAAAATATCATTCCCAGAATGCATGGAATGTGGGCAAGTGGAGCACTTACATCTGCGGTGCTTTCAGGGTTCCTGGTCAGCCGTGTCGGCTTAGCCCTTCACATAGACATACTTGTAGCTATTGCCTTGATAGTAATTCTTCTCCTGGTGAAAATTATGGCACCTACTCTTTTAGTCGGCGATGAAACTGCTGGCGATAACTATTCACTAAAGGATTTATTCACACGATTCAAAGTTGATTGGCTCATGAGTTTGGGTTTAACTGGCGCAACAATCCTTGAGTTTTCAGCAGGTGACTGGGCCACCATTTACAGTAAAGAAAACTTGCACATGAGTCCCGGAGTGAGCGCCATTCCCTACATTCTTTTTATGTTCGCACTAATTGTTGGACGCCTGACGGTACACAGAGTTGTCAAACATATTGATATTGGCACTCTGATTAAATGGAGTGTGATCATCGGAGGGGCAATCTTCATTGTCTGCCTCAATGTAGGACTTGTAGTATCCAAAACTTCACCAACTGCTGGGTTCGTTATTTTTGCTTTTGGAACCTTCATCGGAGGTCTCGGGGGATCCTACTTAGCCCCAACGATTATGAATTCAGCGAATCGTCGTTCGAGTTCCCCAGGGCCAGTTGTGTTGGGTCAAATTGGATTGGTTCAAGGCGCATTAACATTGATCTTAAAGTTTGTTATTGCATGGATTGCCCAATTTGCTGGAATCCACATTGCCTTCTTACTACCTGCCATCATGTTGATGTGTGTTGCATTCACTGCACGTGCAGTATCTAAAGCCACTCGATAAATCTGTTCTAGCCGAATAGAGACAAGAGAACATCAAAGCCCATTGCTGCTTATGACCGATCAGCCAGAACCTTCCGTATTTCCAGGATCTACTGCTGAAATATCAAAAATTTGATATTTTTTAATAGCATCTTTTACGACGCTAAGTTTGATATCGCCATCTTTTGCAAGTTGCGTAAGGACCGCGATCGTGATGGATTCTGCATCAACCCTAAAGTGGCGACGAAGCGCTCCACGCGTATCTGACAAGCCGAAACCATCAGTCCCTAAAGATAGGAAGGATTGTTCAACCCACGGCGCAACTTGATCTTGCACAGCGCGCATAAAGTCGCTGACTGCGACAACAGGCCCCTGTGCTCCTGCAAGCTTTTGAGTGATGTATGCCTTGTGTTGATCATCTGGATGCAAGAGATTATGACGATTGGTTTCTAGGCCATTGCGACGTAATTCATTCCACGATGTGACAGACCAGACTGAAGCAGAAACGCCCCAATCATCAGCAAGGAGTTGTTGCGCTTTAAGCGCCCAATTCACACCAACCCCTGATGCCAAAATTTGTGCAGGCTTCTTGGCTTTTCCAACAGCTGGTGAATATAGGTAAATACCGCGCAAGAGTCCATCAACGTCTAAGTTTTCAGGTTCGGCTGGTTGAGCATATGGCTCGTTGTAAACAGTGAGGTAGTAGTAAACATTCTCGCTGTTCTCTCCATACATTCGACGCAAACCATCTTTGACGATATGGCCTAATTCGAAACCAAATGCGGGATCGTAGGCAACGACTGCAGGGTTGGTAGAGGCAAGTAGATGCGAATGTCCATCTTCATGTTGCAAACCTTCACCATTAAGAGTTGTGCGTCCGGCGGTTGCACCTAGAACAAATCCACGCACCATTTGATCACTAGCAGCCCAGAATGCATCACCGGTGCGCTGGAAGCCGAACATTGAGTAGAAAATATAAATTGGGATCATAGGTTGATCGTGTGTCGAATATGAGCTACCTACGGCAGTAAATGATGCAACAGATCCAGCTTCATTAATGCCTTCATGCAAGATAACTCCACTAACGGATTCCTTATACGAGAGCATGAGTTCGCGATCTACGGATGTATATGTCTGACCATGAGGTGAGTAAATCTTTAGCGTCGGGAAAAGTGAATCCATTCCAAAAGTTCGCGCTTCATCAGGAATAATCGGAACAAAACGCGAACCGATTCCTGGATCTTTAATCAAATCCTTTAACATCCGCACAAAAGCCATGGTTGTAGCGATTTCCTGCTTACCTGATCCACGTCGAACAGATTCATAGACTGAGTCATCCGGCATAGGTAAAGGTCGAGACACTGCTCGACGCCGCGGCATTGAACCACCGAGGATGCGGCGTCGTTCCATCAAATATTGGTGCTCAGGTGAATCCTCTGCAGGCTTGAAATATGGAGGCAACTTCGCATCAAGTTGATCATCGGCAATAGGAATCTGTAGGCGATCGCGGAAGGTGGTGATGTCCTCTAGCGTCATCTTCTTCATTTGGTGGGTGGAGTTACGCCCTTCAAAAGTTGACCCAAGAGTCCAACCCTTAATGGTTTTAGCAAGAATGACAGTTGGACGACCTTGATGCTCAGTTGCGGCTCGATAAGCAGCGTAAAGCTTCTTGTAATCATGACCACCCCGCTTGAGGTTCCAAATCTGATCATCACTCCAATTAGCAACAAGTGCTGCAGTACGAGGATCACGGCCAAAGAAATGTTCGCGTACGTATCCGCCGTTTTCAGCTTTAAAAGTTTGATAATCACCATCTGGTGTCTGGTTCATCAATTGCACAAGTGCGCCTTCGCGATCTTGCGCAAGAAGTTGATCCCACTCGCGTCCCCACACAACTTTTATGACGTTCCAGCCAGCACCACGGAAGATGGATTCCAGCTCTTGAATAACTTTGCCATTTCCACGCACTGGTCCATCTAGGCGTTGCAAGTTGCAGTTGATAACAAATGTCAGGTTATCCAGACCTTCTCGTGCAGCTAATCCAATTGCACCAATACTCTCAACTTCATCCATCTCGCCATCTCCGAGGTAGGCCCAAACGCGTTGGTCGCTCGTATCTTTAATTCCGCGATTGTGCAGGTAGCGGTTATAGCGTGCTTGATAAATGGCATTGATTGGTCCGATACCCATAGAGACAGTAGGAAATTCCCAGAACTCCGGCATCAAACGTGGGTGAGGGTATGAGGAAAGTCCGCCGCCTTCGTGAGAAATTTCTTGACGGAATCCATCGAGTTGATGTTCGCTAAATCTACCTTCCATGAATGCGCGGGCATACATTCCTGGGCTTGCATGACCTTGGTAATAAATTTGATCTCCGCCACCTGGATGATCTTTTCCGCGGAAGAAGTGATTGAAACCGACTTCATACAAAGCTGCAGATGATGCGTACGTGGAGATATGTCCACCGACTCCGACACCTGGGCGTTGTGCGCGATGCACCAACATCGCAGCATTCCAGCGAATATAGGCACGGATCCGGCGCTCGATTGCTTCATCACCAGGAAATGCCGGTTCGCGATCTGGTGGAATTGTGTTGATGTAATCGGTAGTACGAAGATTTGAGATACCAACATTTTTTTCTTGCGCTCGCTCTATCAGGCTAAGCATTAAATATCGGGCACGAACTGGACCAGCATTGGCAAGTGCGGCATCAAATGAGGCTCGCCATTCAGCCGTCTCTTGAGGATCGGTATCAACCAATTGGTCTATGAGGTGATCTGGCGGATCGATATTTTCGCTCATATCCGTATTCTCCCTGCTTTGGCCCGCTGAGTCACATTGACGCGGTCTAGAGCCCGATAGATGAGACCACTTGGCAACAAATACCCTGCAGTAGCCAAGAATTCCATGGGAAGCACTTGCGCAAGGCGCGAGAGTTCGGTGGACTTACCTCCTCAAGTTCACGAAGACTGTGAGATGAAAAGGAGAAGTGTTTGTGACAACCCCCATGGGGTCTCGTTTAGGTTTCGAATCAGGTTTCTTGATTCTTGAAATGGGTTACTCGCAAGATTGTGATGAAGCTCTTCGCTCTGAGGTAGAGAAAGTCACAGGTACTAAATTTCTCAGTGGCGATGTCCATGAAGTCGTCGATGGCGTCATCATTTGGTGGAGAGATTTTGATGGAGACTTAGTTGATGCGCTAGTAGATGGCCTGACATATCTTTCAGATACGGGACAGATTTGGGTCCTCACACCAAAAATTGGTAGGCAAGGCCATGTGGAACCTAGCGATATTCAAGATGCGGCGCCCACTGCAGGTTTAAACCAAACGTCTTCATTTTCGATAGCCCCAGACTGGTCTGCGACGCGATTAGTGGCGAGAAAGTCTGCCAAGAGATAGGTTTCCCTACATGACATTAACAATCGGCAACGCGGCTCCAGATTTCGAATTAGCTAACCAACATGGCGAAAAAGTTTCCTTGCAATCTTTCAAAGGAAAGAAAAACGTCGTCGTCTTGTTCTATCCATTTGCATTTTCGGGTATTTGCACTGGCGAGCTCTGCGCCTTGCGCGATGATTTAGCATCCTTTCACAATGAAAACGTCGAACTTCTGGCGATTTCTTGTGATCCCATGTATGCACAGCGTGCATTCGCAGAAGCAGAGGGCTACAAATTTCCAGTATTAACTGACTTCTGGCCGCATGGTCAAGCATCAAAAGCGTATGGCGTATTTGATGATGCTCGAGGATGTGCTGTCCGCGGAACTTTCGTGATCGATAAAGCAGGCATCTTGCGCTGGCAAGTCATCAACGGACTTGGTGATGCCCGTAATCTTGTTGATTACAAGGCTGCGCTCGCTGCACTATAAGCGGGCAATTCGTTCTATCTAGAACAATCCAGTAGAATTCCCAAGCCTGATTCGCACATCGTGCGAGGTTCAGGGTGCTTAGCTCAGTGGTAGAGCGCCTCGTTTACACCGAGGATGTCGGGGGTTCGAAACCCTCAGCGCCCACAAACGAATTGGTTTGGCCTTTAAAACATTCCGTGAAATCATTCCCAGATGAAATCCCGTGTATTTACCGTTCTACTCTCCGGGATCATCATCGCCTCACTCACCGCCCCAGTTGCATTTGCTGAGACAAGTACTGGGCTAGATGGCTTTGCCGCCGAAGCTGCAAAAGTCCAACATGACTTTATCGACGGCGTCTGCAATAACAACGAGAGCGAAGTAATCGCGACTTATGCTTGGTCTGCAACCGATT
Organism: uncultured Actinomycetes bacterium; assembly: GCA_903822425.1. Lineage (GTDB taxonomy): Bacteria > Actinomycetota > Actinomycetes > Nanopelagicales > Nanopelagicaceae > QYPT01. Next base: position 83,146 of record CAIJOY010000032.1, read on the forward strand.
CCTACATTCACTGGCATGAAATCGCAATCAGCGCTGGGGAAACTTCCAGCCTTCAAAATCTTGATGATGCCTATCAGAAATTTCAAGTATTAATTTATGATTTGAAGAGTCGGGCGCTGAGTGAAAATTTATGCGCAAGTAAAAATCCGTCACCTCCGCCACCTCCTACGCCGGCACAAAATAATACGGTTTTGATGGGCTTCCCACATTCAGGAGTAGTCGGAATTCAAGAAATACCTGTCCCGAAGCGACTCTCGCAATCAGAAATCGATTCTTGGGTTGCCGATAAAAACGCCAGAGTTGAAATATTGAAAGCCGAATTGAGATCGATCAATGCTAAAATTCAAGAGATCGATCCGATTTGCACAAGTAATCAAGCTGACTTTAAAAAAGCAGAGAGTAATTTCTATCAAGTTAAACAAAATTTCGATCTATGGGCAGAAGCCGTAGCTCGCGGCATGACAGAGCAGGATCTTAGAAATAAGGGTCCCAGCTTTACTGGGCCCGTAACTCAGACCGAACTTGATGAGGCACAGAAGCAGATGAAAGAGCTCGAAGCAGTAGCTACCGCATGCAGTGATATTGAACGGGGATATTCTCAGCAGATAGAGGACTACCCTCAGAAAATTGGAGATATCCTCAACGAAAGTTCTTCCTTAGATGATGCGCGCAACTGCGGAGCTGGCTTAGATGGATTTGAAAGTCTGCTTCCTAGAAATGTGGAACGCACGGCATTCGAGAAGAAGATTTGGTCCAGTTACACTTTTATGAAAAGCGAATTATTGCTTCCGATGTCAAAGTCTAATTATTCAGCTTCACAATATCTTGAAGATGTGTACGTAAAATCCAAGAGATTTTTATCAGATTATTCTTCGGCAATTTATCTTTACCTAGGCGAAGGCGACTTAACTCAAGAGATTTACCCCTTTGTTTTTTGTCAAGAAGTGCCTTTTTATGCTGATCGGTACAAGAAAGATCTTGATGGTTCCACTCAATTGCTAGCCCAGATTCAAGAGATTAATCAAGAAATGGAAGCGGCAATTGTCGGCTACAGGTCTGCGGTCAAAGTGATTGTGGCCATCCCAAAGCAATCGCTGAAATCGAAACAATTGCAGAAAAGCATTACCTGTGTGAAAGGGGCAACCAGGAAGAAAGTTACTGGCACCAACCCCAAGTGTCCGAATGGATACAAGAAGAAATAATTTCGTATGAGGCTAGATTGGAATTAAAACGATAAACCACTAAAGTGGGCATCTGATCACATTTAAAGAAAGGGTTGGAGAAAGATGAAAGCCAGCCCCAGCGATCAAGCGCAGGTCCTCGATATTCAAAAGATGGATTTTCATGTTGCGACCTTGCGCAATAAAGTTGCCGCGCTTCCTGAAATTGTCGAACTCCTAGCAGCAACACAACGTCAAGCAGTTGTACGAGATTTAGCCATTGCTGCACAAACCCAGATTAATGACATTAAGCGCGAGCTGATCCGCTCTGAATCCGACGTCGAGCAAGTAGTCGTGCGTTTGCAAAAAGATGAAAAACGCTTAGCAGATGGTGCAACTGCAGCAAAGGAACTTGAGAAATTGCAGCATGAAGTTCAAACGCTTTCATCACGTAGAGCAGAACTTGAGGAAGTAGAACTTGAAATTATGATGAGGATGGATTCAGTCAAAGATCGCCTGAATGAACTCACTGCAGAGGCAGAGCAATTGGTGGCAAAAGTAGCTGAGGCTGAGGGTAGAAAATCAGTTGCCACCTCCGCAATCGAGGCCGAGATAGCAACCGTTATTTCTGAACGTCAAGCAACGGTGGCCGGGGTTGATGGTGCGCTAGTGGAACTCTATGAAAAGATTAGAAGTGGCACAGGCACAGGAGCTGCCGCGCTACGAGAAGGTCGATGCGATGGATGTCACCTGGCAATTAATAGCGTTGAACTTGGACGTATGAAGACGCTGGCATCAGATGAAGTTGTTCGCTGCGAAGAGTGCCGTTGTATTTTGGTGCGTGGGGCCCACTAATGGCTCGTCATTTCTTACTCACTGCAGATGGTGGATCACGAGGCAATCCTGGGCATGCTGGGTATGGCGCAGTGGTTCATGAAGGTAAACAAATTGTTGCTGAACTTTATGATTACATTGGAACTGCCACTAATAACGTTGCGGAATACAGCGGCCTCATTGCTGGCCTTCGAGCAATACATGAACTTGATCCCGAAGCCACTGTTGATGTGCGAATGGATAGCAAGTTAGTTGTGGAACAAATGTCTGGGCGATGGCAGATCAAGCACGCAGATATGCGCACTTTGGCACAAGATGCACGTGCAGCTCACAACCCCTCCCTTGTCTCCTATGGATGGATTCCACGTGATGAAAACTCACATGCAGATCGTTTGGCCAATAAAGCTCTGGATGAACGTGGAAGCAATACGGCCCATCGTCTTAACTATCTCACTGAGCGATTGTTGGCACCTGAAGTGCCCACAGAGATCTTCTTTATCCGACATGGTGAAACTATTTTGACCCCGGAGCGAAAGTTTTCTGGAAGTGGTGAACCTAATCCACCACTGACTGATATCGGAGTGGCACAAGCCGATGCAGTGGCTAAGGAGATCGTTAATTTAATGCCAGAGATCCTTATTGCATCCCCACTACAGCGCACTCGGCAAACGGCAGAAAAGATTGCGGCACTTGTGAATCTACCCATTGAATTTGATGAGGCTTGGTTGGAATGTGCATTTGGTGCATGGGATGGTCTCTCAATTGATGAGGTCAAGGAATTACATCCCAAAGAGTATGAAGCCTGGGTTTCCTCATCTGCTTATGCTCCACCTGGAGGAGAGTCATACGATGCACTTGGTTGGCGTACTGATGAAGCCATCAATAATTTAGTAGCCAAATATCCGGGTCAAAGAGTCGTTGTTGTAAGCCACAACGGAGTCATCAAGCAAGCAATCCGTTTAGCAACAGGGGGATCACCCGAGAGCATTTTCCATATTGATGCATCGCCATGTTCGATATCTCAAATATCAATTTGGCCAAGTGATGGACTCCGAGCTCTTAGAAGTGCCAACGAACGTGGACACTTGCGTTAAAAGTTCTTAGTTGGCTTGGCTGACCGTTGACATATTGAAATTCTCAAAGACAACAGGTGGCATTGCCACACGATCTACATAATCTGCCCATTCGCGTGGTTGAGTAATTTCTGTTGCACCAACGGTCTTCATGCGCGATAGAAGATCTACGGGTGACTCATTCCAGCGGAAGTTATTGACCGCGCCAGTTACTTCACCATCGTGGATGCGATAAACGCCATCTCGCGTAAGTCCCGTAAGAAGAAGTGTTGCCGGATCAACCTGTCGGATATACCAAAGTGTTGTGAGTAAGAGACCATCTTTGACGCCAGCTACGAGATCTTCAAGTGACCCCCTTGCTCCTGGCGCATCCATGATGAGGTTATCTCCCATGGGCGTAAATGGAAGTTGAGTATCAACACTCGATGCTCGAGTTTGCACTAAGGAAGTTAACTTTCCTTGCGAAAGCCAATCTGTGCGTGCGAGTTTTTGACCATTGTCAAAAACAGAACTCATAGGACCGCTAGCTGTTGCAGAGATGAAAGGGACCGATTCGAGCCCTCGATAAGTCGAATCAGAATAGAGATTGATTGCGTGATTGGATAACTTCTCACCAATACGTGTTTTTGCTCCATCCTTTCCAGAAAATACAGAACGCCCCTCAAAGGCATCCCGACCTGCTGCACTCCAAAGTAGGTAAGTCAGAACATCACTAACCCCGCCTGATGGCATAACGGTGTCGTACTTACCTGCTGGCAATTCACTTCTCTTTGCTTGCCAATCCAATCGCTTGCGGATAACTGCATCAATCTTTGCGACATCAACATTTGAGAAATCTCGTGTAGCTACGCCTTCCCAAGTAGAGCGTGATCTTTGATGGGATTTACCGGTCATCTCAACTCGACCTGCAGGTTGATCCCAACGAAGACGAAGTCCGCCTTTGGACCCAACCCATGTTGTCAGATGAGTGTGTTCTGCATACCCAAAAAGTTCGATGGAGTCTGCTTGTGAACGTTGAAACATATCTCCGAGTGCAGGTGCAATCTTTGCAAATGCTTCAGGTCCGGTTGCATGATGAGTATCGCCCCATGTGCCACTAGAGAAATTGCGCGCAAGATCTGCTGCATCAGATGCTTTTCCAGCACCGCGTGCTGCAACACCAGCTTCTTTAGCTATGGAATCAATCTCATGGGCGGCAACATCAGTGCGAGTCACACTGCCTGATGCCATGCCGCCATCCATGGCAACGAATGCAATTACAGTGACAGTTCGCTCAGCGATAACACCATTTGTTGTTAGCGTGCTATTTGCCCATCTCAAGTTCGCTTGCGTCTTTTCATTCACTATGACAACGCAGTCGTCATAGGCAGCTGCTGCAGTAATGCGTTCAATGAGTTCTTGTGGAGTAATCATGCGCCGGCCTCCGCAACAGTGTTAAGGACATTGATTTGAGTAAATACCGCCGCAGGACATCCATGACTCACTGCCGCAACTTGGCCAGGTTGGCCTTTACCGCAATTGAATGCACCACCTAAAACATACGTAGATGGGCCGCCAACAGTTCGCATTGCATTCCAAAAATCAGTAGTTGTTGCTTGATATGCAACATCTTTGAGCTGTCCAACAATTTTGCCGTTTTTGATGCGATGGAATTGTTGGCCCGTAAATTGGAAGTTATAGCGCTGCATGTCGATCGACCATGAATTATCGCCCTTGATCAAAATGCCATCTTCAACATCGGCGATGAGCCCTGCCATATCTGGTCCCTTTGGATCAGCTTGCAGTGAAACGTTGGGCATACGCTGAATAGGAACATGAGCGGGAGAATCCGCAAAAGCACATCCGTTGCTGCGATCTCTACCGACTCGAGCTGAAATTCGTCGATCAAGTTGATATCCAACAAGAGTGCCATCTTTGATGATGTCCCAACGCTGTGCCTCTACACCTTCATCATCAAATCCGACAGTGCTTAATCCATGTGGAGTCTGTCGATCACCCGTGACGTTCATTAATCCTGATCCATACTTAAGTGTGTTAAGTTTTTCTGGAGTTGCAAAAGAAGTTCCTGCGTAGTTGGCTTCATATCCGATTGCGCGGTCAAGTTCTGTTGCGTGCCCAATAGATTCATGAATGGTTAACCAGAGATTACTTGGGTCAATCAAGAGATCATATTTACGAGCTTCAACGCTAGGTGCTTTTACTTTCTCAGCCAAAAGACTTGGAAGTTCATCAATTTCTGCATCCCAGTCATAAACATGGTTGCTCATCCATTCCCAACCAAAGCCTGCAGGTTGAGCAAGTGTGCGCATAGATTCAAATCCGTGATCTCCTACGTTTACTGCTTCGATCTGAGTTTGGATTCGTACTCGTTGTTGTGTTGTTGAAGTTCCATAGGAGTCGGCGTAGAACTTCTGCTCTTTCACATACATAGTATTTGCGCCCACGTGATTAACATTCCCTGATTTTAAAAGTTTATTGCTCAGATCAGATAAGCGCGCAACCTTGGCTTCATCGCTGATTGAAAATGGATCTTCTGCGTAATCTGAAACCCATGTGCGATTGGAGTAGATAGGTTCTGCCGCAAGTGCAACTTCCTCTGTTGCTAGCGGCTTACTTGTTTTAGCCATAGCAACTGCTGTTGCTGCCAACTTTGCTGCAACTGCTGGAGAAATCTCAGGCGAGGATGCAAATCCCCATGCTCCATTAACAATCACGCGCACTCCAACACCAGTGACGGTGTCATCGCGCTGAGTCTCTGGGTGGGCATCGCGCAATTGCAGATATCCGGTACGTATGCGTTCGATTCGCACATCTACATGGGAGGCACCCGCATTTTTGGCGGCGCTTAAAGCGGCGTCGGCTGTGGCAGTTAATGCAAGCGCGAGAAAGTCAGGGTCAATGGTTTTGGACATGGGCTTATTGTGGTTGAAAGCCGCGCTATTCTCTAGTCATGGCTACGACTGGCTCACGCGTGCTGCATGCAGCAACAGGCTCGAATCTCAGCGCTTTAGGGTGGGGACAAGAGGCAGCTATTCGAATGTTGCATAACAATTTGGATCCAGCAGTTGCCGAACATCCTGAAAATCTTGTCGTGTATGGAGGAACAGGTAAAGCAGCGCGCGATTGGCCATCCTTTGATGCGATCGTAAAAAATCTCACCAAACTCAAAGATGATGAAACCCTTTTAGTTCAATCTGGAAAACCAGTAGGTGTTTTTCAAACTCACGAATGGGCACCACGCGTACTGATCGCTAACTCAAACTTGGTGGGAGATTGGGCAAATTGGCCCGAGTTTCGTCGCTTAGAACAAATGGGTTTGATGATGTATGGCCAGATGACGGCTGGATCTTGGATCTACATTGGCACGCAAGGAATTTTGCAAGGTACATATGAAACTTTTGCAGCTATTGCACAAAAGCGCTTTAACGGCACGCTGCAAGGAACTTTGACACTCACTGCTGGTTGTGGCGGAATGGGCGGAGCCCAACCTCTCGCAGTCACCATGAATGGTGGTGTTTGCCTCATCATCGATATTGATAAAACGCGTTTAGAAAAGCGTGCACATGACCGCTATCTTGATGAGATCGCCAATGATCTCACTGATGCTGTTGTGCGAGTTCTTAAAGCTAAGAATGAAGGTCGCCCTCTTTCGGTAGGTCTCGTCGGTAACGCAGCAGTTCTAGTTCCACAATTGCTCGCGATGGATGTTCCGATTGATATCGTGACAGATCAAACGTCGGCCCATGACCCCCTTTCCTATATTCCAATTGGCGTTGATTACCATGATGCTGCCCGCGCAGCCAAAGATGATCCAGATGATTTCACTAAGAGATCACGTGCTGCTATGGCAACACATGTTGAAGCAATGGTGGGCTTTTTAGATAAAGGCGCTGAAGTATTTGACTATGGAAATTCAATCCGCGATGAAGCACGTCAAGGCGGATATTCACGCGCCTTCGCATTTCCAGGTTTTGTTCCTGCCTATATACGCCCACTGTTTTGCGAAGGTAAAGGCCCTTTCCGTTGGGTGGCACTTTCTGGCGATCCAAAAGATATTTATCGCACCGATAAGGCCGTTCTTGATCTCTTTCCTGAAAATGAAGGTTTGCATCGTTGGATCACCATGGCGCAAGAGAAAGTGGCTTTTCAAGGACTTCCTGCTCGCATCTGCTGGTTAGGGTATGGCGAACGCGATAAAGCTGGTTTAGCTTTTAACGATCTTGTAGCACGCGGAGAAGTTTCGGCACCGATTGTTATCGGCCGTGATCACCTTGATTGCGGCTCTGTGGCATCTCCTTATCGCGAAACTGAATCGATGATTGATGGCTCTGATGCAATTGCAGACTGGCCATTGCTTAATGCAATGGTCAATATTTCATCGGGTGCTTCATGGGTTTCCATTCATCATGGTGGCGGTGTTGGAATTGGTCGCTCGATTCATGCTGGACAAGTTTCGGTAGCAGATGGCTCTAAGTTAGCAGCGCAGAAATTGGCACGAGTGCTGACGAATGATCCAGGCATGGGAGTTATTCGCCATGCAGATGCTGGTTATGAAGGTGCGATCACTACTGCTCGAGAAAAGCATGTTCACGTCCCAATGCTCGATATCGAATAGAAATGCCTCACACACTTGTCGAGAATATTGGGCTTCTTGTTACCAATGATTCTGCACAAGATGGAACAGCTCTTGGATTAATCCATGACGCAGCATTTTTGGTCGAAAACGAGAAAGTAATTTGGGTTGGCTCCTCAGCATCGGCGCCACGAAAAGATGTGAGCAACACGATTGATGCCCAAGGCAGATGCGTGATTCCAGGTTTTGTCGATAGCCATTCACACTTAGTTTTTGCGGGTGATCGCAGCGCAGAATTTAGTGCACGCATGCAGGGTGATAGTTATAGTGCAGGTGGTATTAACTCCACTGTTGAGCTCACCCGCCAGGCATCAAATGGAGACCTTCTGCGGAGTGCTCGGCGATTAGTTGCTGAAGCAATTACTTCAGGGACCACCACAATCGAATGTAAATCTGGATATGGGCTCACGGTAGATGATGAAGCGCGCAGCCTTGCCGTTGCCAAACAGATAACAAGTGAAACAACTTTCTTAGGCGCTCATGTCGTGCCTAAAGAATTTAAGAGTGATCCAGAAGGTTATGTTGATTTAGTCTGTGGCCCCATGTTGGATGCAGCGCTACCGAATGCTAAGTGGGTCGATGTCTTCTGTGACAAAGGTGCTTTTAGCTCTGATCAAGCACGCAAGATTCTCAAAGCAGGTATTGCTAAAGGGCTTCTGCCACGACTTCATGCAAACCAACTTGAACCTGGCGATGGCGTGCAGATTGGTGTTGAACTAGATGCAGCCTCTGTTGATCACGTGAGCCACTTATCTGATCGGGATATTGCAACACTTGCCGGCTCAAACACTGTTGCTACGTTATTGCCCGCTGCAGAGTTTTCCACGCGATCTCATTACCTAGATGCCCGCCGATTATTTGAAGCAGGAGTCGTTGTCGGCCTTGCATCAGATTGCAATCCCGGAAGTTCCTACACAACTAACATGCCTTTTGTCATCGCACTTGCCGTGCGCGAAATGCACTTCTCGCCAGAGCAAGCGATCTGGTCTGCCACTGCTGGGGGAGCTCAAGCCCTTAGACGAAGCGATGTTGGCCACCTAGGACTTGGAGCATCTGCAGATTTCTCTATTCTTAGTACTAGTTCTTATATTCATCTGGCATATCGGCCAGGAGTTCCACTCATAGATGAGGTATGGCGCCATGGCACACGAATCAAATAGAGAAGTAACTCTTGGAATATCGGGAGTTACTTTTGCCGATGTCATTGCAGTCGCACGATACGGCGCCAAAGTTTCTTTAGCTCCTGAAGCAATTGCCTCGATGCAGAAATCGCGCGCATACATCGAAGGTCATGCTGCTGGTGCGATTCCGGTTTATGGAGTCTCTACCGGTTTTGGTGCACTAGCTAATCGTCATATCGATGTGAAAGATCGTACCCAACTTCAAAAATCATTGATTCGTTCACATGCCGCAGGTGTTGGACCTGCAATCGAAACAGAAGTTGTCCGTGCTTTAATGTTCTTGCGTCTTCGCACGATGGCATCAGGTAGAACTGGTGTGCGCGTCGCACTTGCACAGATTTATGTTGATTTTCTCAACAAAGGAATTACTCCTGTCGTACCAGAGTTCGGATCTTTAGGTTGTAGCGGAGATCTTGCGCCACTGTCACATTGCGCACTTGCCATGATGGGCGAGGGCACGGTGCATGATGCATCAGGCAAAGAAGTTCCAGCACTTGATGCGATTAAAGCTGCGGGTCTAACACCTATTGAACTAGAAGCCAAAGAAGGTCTTGCATTAATTAACGGTACTGATGGAATGCTCGGAATGTTGATCATGGCATGTGCTGACCTTTCCGAGCTATGCGCAGTTGCTGACATCACTGCAGCAATGAGCATTGAAGGGCTACTCGGAACAGATCGCGTTTTTGCTCCAGATCTTCATGGGCCATTGCGTCCACAAATCGGACAGAGTGTGAGTGCCGCCAATATCTTTGCCATGTTGAAAAATTCAGGAATTGTTGCCTCACATCTAGAGCATGATTCCAAAGTTCAAGATGCATATTCGTTGCGATGTGCACCCCAAGTAGCAGGGGCTGTGCGCGACACCGTTGATTATGCAGCAACAATTGCTGGGCGCGAGCTACAAAGTTCTATTGATAATCCTGTTGTGATGCCAGATGGACGAGTGGAATCTAACGGTAACTTCCACGGCGCACCGGTTGCCTTTGTTCTAGATTTCCTTGCTATTGCAGCTGCAGATTTGGGTTCCATTTCAGAGCGGCGCACAGACCGCATGCTCGATCAACATCGCTCGTCAGGATTACCACCATTTTTGGCACATGATCCAGGCGTAGATTCAGGTTTGATGATTGCTCAATACACCCAAGCAAGTTTGGTGAGTGAGAACAAGCGCTTGGCAACACCTGCAAGCGTGGATTCCATTCCTTCATCTGCAATGCAAGAAGATCATGTTTCGATGGGGTGGAGCGCCGCCCGCAAATTACGTAAAGTGGTTGAAAACCTTTCACGCATTCTCGCTATTGAACTAGTGACATCTGCACGAGCCATTGAATTTCGCACAGGCCTTGCGCCATCACCAGCTACTGCAAATGTTATCAAAACGCTACGCACCGTTGTGCCAGGAATGGGGCCAGATCGATTCTTGTCCCCAGAGCTAGAAGCTGCAGTGAAGTTGGTGCAATCTGGAAAAGTAGTTGCTGCAGCGAGGGAAGTTGTAAAAGAACTTCGTTAATTCTCGCGGCTAGCAACACCGCATGCTGCCTCTAATACAAGCAGTGCACCTAAGCGAATAGTGCGCTGATCTGGTGTATCTAGGGCAGCATCAATTTCAGTAATGTCTAACCCGCGCACTCTCACATCTGCACCAGATAAGAATGCAGCTTGGCGTAGTTCATCTGCGCTGATTCCACCAGGTACGGATGCAGGACAAGCTGGAACAACAGCGCGGTCGCATACATCTACATCCAAGTCCACATAGATTTCACGACCACCAGCACCCGCTATCTCGAGCGCTTCAGCCATCACATCAGCCATTGTGCGGCGACGAAGAGCATCCCGTGTAATGACATGAATTCCTTCATCTTTGGCTCGCTGTGAGTACTCACGGCTATTGGCAAAATCGCTAATGCCGATCTGCACGATGTTCTTGCCAGAAAGTCCTGCTTGAATTAAACGCCAAACAGGCGAGCCGTTAGAAACGCCATCTCGCAAATCATGATGAGCATCCAGAGTAATCATTCCAACTGTGGATAGATCACTCCACATACCGCGTGCAACTGAATAAGTAATTGAATTATCTCCACCGAGTGCTATCAATAGCTGATGGTCGCGCAATACATTTTTAACACTATCGGCCACACTCTTTTCACCACTTGCATGATCGGGTGAATCTACGTTGCCGAGATCCCTCAGGGTGATATCGCGAAGATCAACGTCATGAGAACTTGAATATGTGGAGTAGCGTGCAAGCGCATTGCGAATGGCGTCGGGTGTGAGATGAGCCGATGTTGGCGAGATAGATACCTCATGGGCTGGCACACCAATTAATGCAACATCAGCATTGGTTTTACCGCTCTGGAAAAGCGTGAGCGCTCTGGTCCACTTTGGATCGTGAGGTAATTTCGCGCTAGTCATAACTCTCATCGTAGGGGAGCGAGGGTTTCCTTCCTATCTATTAGTGCCGTACCCTTGCGCAAGAAGAGTCGCCCGGATCACCGCGTTGCGCAAGCACCGAGGAAAGTCCGGACTCCACAGAGCAAGGTGGTGGGTAACGCCCACCCGGAGCAATCCGCGGGATCAGTGCCACAGAAAATAGACCGCTCATGCAAATGAGTAAGGGTGAAACGGTGGTGTAAGAGACCACCAGCATTTACGGCAACGTATATGGCTAGGTAAACCCCACTTGGAGCAAGACCAGACAGA
>CAIJOY010000033.1 GCA_903822425.1 uncultured Actinomycetes bacterium
ACTTAGACGGCCACTTTTATATGAATCAAGCAGTGGCGAGACATTTAGTGAGCAGTGGAAAGGGCGGTTCGATCGTCAATTTTTCATCCATTGCACACACTTTCGGTTGGCCAAGGCGCCTCCCGTATTCTGTTTCAAAAGCCGGTATCGATGCACTTACGCGCACCCTGGCAGTTGAGTGGGCAGAATTTGGTATTCGGGTGAACGCAATTGCTCCGGGATACATCAATACCCAAATGGTTGTCGCCGCAACAGCAAAGGGAAATATTGATCCAACAATTGTCGGGATGCACGCCATGAATCGATATGGCGAGCCAAATGAGATTGCAACGGGAGTTAAATTCTTGCTCTCAGATGACGCCAGTTACATCACGGGAGAAGTTTTGACCATTGATGGTGGCTTCACCGCTAAAAAGATTCCGTGGAAGAAATGACCAACATCAAGATAAAGAGCGTACGAGGCCGACGCGTTACGTTGACCTTGCCAGAGCCAGTAGAACTGGGCAATTACATTATTAAGGCTCGTGGTTTTTGTGTGGCCACAGTTGAATTAGAAGATGGATCAGTCGGAACTGCTTTTGCACTCGATCGTGGTGCACCGGTTGCAGAAGCAATTAATACTTTAATTGCAAAACCGTACGCAGAAATCTTCACCGGGGACCCACTCAAAGCTTGGGATACTTTGCTCAGACAATCTAGCGCTGCACTTTCATCGGGGGCAGCACTTCGTGGATTCTCACTTGTAGATTTAGCAGCATATGACGCAGTTGCTCGCCATGAAAAGCGCACAGTTATTGCAGGGTTTAATAAAGAAAAAAAGAAACTTCCAACGTGGGCAGTCATTGGATATCCACCTTCACGCGGACCTGAAGAGATTGCGTGGGAAGTTAAAGCAGCTGTTGAAGCGGGTGCTGTCGGAGTGAAATTGCCGGTCGGCAAAACCCCTGAACTCACACGCGATCGCATTATTGCCGCCCTTGATACAAAGCTCTGTCCTGTCTCTACTGACCTTGCATGGTCGTGCCGTACACCAGAAGATGCAATGAAAATTGTTGGGGGACTTGATTTAGCATGGGTTGAAGATCCATTCATTCCAGGAAGTTTGGATGAATTAAGAAAATTGCGTTCCCTGCTGCAAGTTCCACTTGCTAGCGGAGATGATGAAGCCCATCTGTATCACCCACAAGCGTTTATTGAAACGGGAGCTGTCGACATGTTGCGTATTGATGCAACATGCCAAGGTGGCCTCTCAAGACTTATCCAACTTGATGAGTATTTAACAAACGCTGGGCTGCCAATTTCGTGGCATGTTTATGATGCATGGCATTCCCAGATTGCTTCCATTATTGGAGCAACTACTTTCTCACTTGAATTTTCAGCACCAGGAGCCAGTGTGGATCCACTCGCAGAGATGATTTTTGCAAACAAAGCGCAGACCACTTCAACAGATAAATACGGGTGGCAGTTCACGATGCCTGACTTGCCTGATGAATCAATGGCACTCAGTGGCGGAGCGAAATGGATTCCAATTCCACAAAACTAAAGCATTTGCTTCAAGGAATCTTAACCCTGCAGTTTCTTACGTGCGGCTACACCCAGAGTTCCAGGAATTGAGGCAAGTAGTTCTTTTGTATATGCCTGTTGTGGGTCATTAAAAATACTCTCTGTATTTCCAGATTCGACGAAGACGCCATCCTTCATGACGTAGACCCGCTTTGTTAAGTAACGGATAACACCTAGATCATGTGAAACCAAAACTATTGCCAGCCCTTGGTTGAGTAAACCTCTGAACAAATTGAGAAGTTGAGCTTGCGCACTTTGATCGATAGCGGAAGTTGGTTCATCTGCAAGCAGAACGGAAGGATTTGCAGAGAGAGCACGTGCAACGCTCACTCTTTGGCGTTGTCCACCAGAGAGCTGACGTGGCTTTTTTGCTGCGTCCATGGATGCAATACCCATACTTTTGAGAAGTTCAAGTGCTTTTGCTTCAGCACTTTTTCTGTCACATTTATCGTGAATCCGCACTGCTTCAGCCACGGCGCTAAGAGCTGTGAGCTGTGGGTTCAAACTTGCATAAGGATCTTGAAAAACCATTTGCACCAGATGGCGTTCATCTCCTACGTAAGATTTATTTCCTTTATAAATTGGCTTCCCGTCGAAGAGAACCTCGCCAGAAGTCGGCGGCTGTAGACCTGCAAGTACGCGGGCAAGTGTTGACTTACCGCTACCTGACTCTCCGACAATTCCTAGCGGCTCGCCTTCAGCAAGAGTTAAAGAAACGTTTTTAACTGCTTCTACTTTCGTTGCACCAGAACCAAAAGTTACGCTGACATTTCTTGCTTCAATGATATGTGTCATCATCGTCCCTTCAATAAGTCAGCATGCAAGCAAGCACTTTGATGCGCACCACGATCACCAAATAGTGGGGGATGATCTCCGCTCGTGCAATCACTTTGAACAATTGTGCATCGCCCAGCAAAGCGACAACCATCTGGCCATTGCCCAACAGAAGGCGCGTTACCCAAAATTGTTACTAGTTCACTGCCAGGAACTGCGATATCAATACGAGATTGATTAAGCGCCACAGTGTATGGATGGCGTGGAGTTGTCATCTCTGAAACAGATCCAACTTCAACTGTCGCTCCAGCATGCATAACAACTACGCGATCGCAGACATCATCAATGAGAGCCAAATCGTGCGAAATCAAAATAATTGCTGTTCCAAATTCATTACGAATCTCTTTGAGCAACACCATGATTTGGGCTTGGACCGTTACATCTAGGCCTGTTGTTGGCTCATCGGCAATAAGTAATTTAGGGTTACTGGCGAGAGCACAAGCAATCATGACGCGTTGGCGCATTCCACCTGAAAGTTGGTTGGGGTATTGCTTCATGACCGTATCAATTCGACGAATCTTTACAAGTTCAAGGAGAGCCTTAGATTGCTCAGCAATTGTTCCTTTTGTATCGCTCTTCTTAAGTGCTTCAGAAAGTTGTGCGCCAATTGTTAACACCGGGTTTGGGCCGGCAAGTGCACTTTGCGGAACGTAACCAATGGCTTTTCCACGCAATTTTTTCCATGTGGCTTCGCTAGCGTGTGCAAGATCTTGATCTTCAAAAAGAACTTGCCCAGCTAATACTTTCGCTCCGCGGCGCTCTAGCGTGCCAATCATGCTTCGACAGACCATTGTTTTACCAGAGCCTGATTCACCAACTATTCCAACCATTTCACCGTAACCAACATCAAAACTCGCCTTGTTA
>CAIJOY010000034.1 GCA_903822425.1 uncultured Actinomycetes bacterium
AAAGACAAACATCGAACGTTATAGAGCGATCATCGAAAAACTCGGTATTCGCCGTTAATTAGAACGATCAACCGGGAGAAATGGTCCTCGGTAGTGGTTTACGGATAGTTCTTGTATTACAAGTAGATCTCCGTTGACTTCGATCGAAGATTCATTAGTCCTCTCGAGTTGATCGAGAACAGGAGCGACCCATGGAGGGTCAAGAAATTTCGTCTGCCGTTGCAATCATTGATAACGGAAAATTCGGAAATAGAGAAATACGTTTTGAAACTGGGCGCCTAGCGCGCCAAGCAGGTGGAAGCACCGCTGTCTACCTTGATGACGAAACAATGTTGCTTTCAGCCACAACTGTTTCTAAGCAACCAAAAGATCAATTCGACTTCTTCCCACTTACAGTGGATGTTGAAGAGCGCATGTATGCAGTAGGTCGTATTCCCGGATCTTTCTTCCGTCGTGAAGGTCGTCCATCAGAGGATGCAATTCTTACGTGCCGCTTGATCGATCGCCCTTTGCGTCCTTCTTTCGTTAAAGGTCTTCGCAATGAGGTTCAAGTTGTTGTGACTGTTATGGCACTCAACCCAGATCACATGTATGACGTTGTAGCAATCAACGCCGCATCTATGTCTACTCAATTAGCAGGTCTGCCATTTTCTGGCCCAATCGGCGGGGTACGTGTTGCACTGATTAAGGGACAGTGGGTTGCATTCCCTAATCACTCACAACTAGATGAAGCTGTCTTTGACATGGTGGTTGCCGGTCGCGTAAGTGGTGATGACGTTGCAATCATGATGGTTGAAGCAGAAGCTACTTCGCACACAATCGAACTCATCAAGGGTGGCGCACCAACTCCTACTGAGGAAGTTGTTGCACAAGGGCTTGACGCATCTAAGCCATTTATCCGCACATTGTGCGAAGCACAAGCAAAGGTTGCCAAGGCAGCTGCCAAGGCAACTGGCGAATTCCCGATCTTCTTGGATTACCAAGATGATGTATTCGCTGCTGTCTCTGACTTTGCAGGAAAAGACCTCGCAAAGGCATTAACAATTGCTGGTAAGCAAGAGCGTGAAACTGAAACCGATCGCATCAGTGCATCGACGAAGGAATCACTTGCTCCAAAATTTGAAGGCCGCGAGAAAGAAATTCCTGCAGCACTTCGCTCTCTCACTAAGAAATTGGTACGCCAGCGCGTGCTGCGTGACAAGATTCGTATCGATGGACGTGGATTGCGCGACATTCGTCCGCTATCTGCCGAGGTAGAAGTTATTCCTCGCGTTCATGGTTCTGCAATCTTTGAGCGTGGAGAGACTCAGATTCTCGGTATCACAACGCTGAACATGCTCAAGATGGAGCAACAGCTAGATACTCTTAATCCTGAAAATCACAAGCGCTACATGCACAACTACAACTTCCCACCATATTCAACTGGTGAAACTGGTCGTGTTGGTACACCAAAGCGTCGCGAAATTGGTCATGGAGCACTTGCAGAACGCGCACTAGTGCCAGTTCTCCCAAGCCGTGAAGAATTCCCTTATGCAATTCGTCAAGTATCAGAAGCGCTAGGTTCCAACGGATCCACATCTATGGGATCTGTCTGTGCTTCAACTCTTGCCCTCCTAAACGCCGGTGTGCCACTTCGCGCACCAGTTGCAGGTATTGCGATGGGTCTTATCTCTGATGATGTCGATGGAAAAATTGAATACGTTGCACTCACCGACATTCTCGGTGCAGAAGATGCATTCGGCGACATGGACTTCAAAGTAGCTGGTACTCGCGAATTCGTGACTGCCTTGCAACTTGATACCAAACTGGATGGAATTCCTGCATCAGTTCTGGCAGGTGCTCTTCACCAAGCAAAAGAAGCTCGTTTGGCAATCTTGGATGTCATGGCAGAAGCCATCGATACTCCAGATGAAATGAGTCCATTTGCTCCACGTATTATTTCGATCAAGATCCCAGTGGATCAGATCGGTGCAGTTATCGGACCTAAGGGAAAGATCATCAACCAGATTCAAGATGAAACTGGTGCTGAGATTTCTATTGAAGATGACGGCACGATCTATATCGGCGCTACCGATGGGCCAAAAGCAGAAGCTGCTCGCGCTCAGATTAACGCCATCGCTAATCCCCAGATGCCAGAAGTTGGAGAACGTTACTTAGGTACCGTTGTGAAACTTGCCGCATTCGGTGCTTTTATCTCCTTAATGCCAGGTAAAGATGG
Source organism: uncultured Actinomycetes bacterium (assembly GCA_903822425.1). Lineage (GTDB taxonomy): Bacteria > Actinomycetota > Actinomycetes > Nanopelagicales > Nanopelagicaceae > QYPT01. Next base: position 2,219 of record CAIJOY010000034.1, read on the forward strand.
CTTGCTCCACGTCTCGCAAATTCGCAAGATGCATGGTGGCAAGCGCATTGAAAACCTAGAAGAGGTTATGAAAGTTGGCGACAAGATCCAAGTTGAGATCGGTGAGATCGATCCCAAGGGCAAGTTATCCCTTGTTCCCGTTCTTGAAGACGCCCCAGCTGCTGAGTAAGTAAGCAACGGTGAGCGTTCGACGCACAGTTCTATCTAGCGGCCTACGTATCGTTACGGAAGAAGTTTCCTCGGTACGCAGCGCTGCGATAGGAATTTGGGTCAATGTTGGTTCTCGTGATGAAGCCCCAGCAGTTGCTGGGGCTTCTCATTTTCTAGAACATTTACTTTTTAAAGGTACGACATCGCGCACAGCCCTTGAGATCTCATCATCGATCGAATCTGTCGGTGGAGAAATGAACGCGTTCACCAGCAAGGAATACACCTGTTTTTATGCGCGAGTGATTGATACCGACTTACCCATGGCAGTGCATGTGATCTCAGATCTCATTACTTCGTCCCTGGTGACCGCCAATGATGTGGATGCAGAGCGCAAAGTCGTGCTTGAAGAAATTGCTATGCGCGATGATGATCCCAGTGATCTCGTGCATGATCTTTTTTCTGATACTTACTATGGAGATATCCCGATTGGGCGATCAATTTTAGGCACTGTAGATTCTATAAACGCTATGTCACGAAATGCTGTCTATGGTTATTACAAAAAACGATACCTTCCTCAAGATTTGGTAGTAGCAGTTGCTGGAAATATTAAACACAAAACGGTTGTCGAGATGGTGGAAAAGGCACTGTCACGCGATGGTTTTTTAAATGTTAAAGGTGAGCCACAGGTACGCCCAGATACTGCCATCAAAGTAAAATCACAACAATCAGTGGGCATCATTAATCGCAAAACCGAACAAGCTCATATGTTTTATGGATTGGCCGGTGTTGCCCGCAACGATGATCGACGCTTCACCATGGGAATACTTTCTGCCGCTTTAGGTGGGGGTATGTCTTCTAGGCTTTTCCAGGAGATTCGCGAAAAGCGCGGTCTGGCTTATTCGGTTTATTCCTATGCACAACAATTTGCCGGTTCTGGACTTCTAGGTTTCTATGCAGGTGCTCATCCATCTAAAGCAGTAGAAGTCGTGGAGATAATCCGAGAAGTATTGGCCGATGTTGCCGAGAACGGAATGACACATGAAGAAATCGAGCGCGCAAAGGGAGCTGTCCGCGGTTCCCTTGTTTTGAGTCAAGAGGATTCGGGTTCTCGAATGAGCAGAATTGGCAAAAGCGAGATTGTTTATGGCGAAATCATGAGCTTTGATGAGATTTTAAAGGAAGTTTCTAGCGTGACTCCAGAGGCAGTACGTAAAGTCGCTGGCGAATTCTTGCTCAAAAGACCTACCCTTGCACTCGTGGGACCGTTTAAGGACGGCAAGAAATTCGAGAAAGTTCTGGAGGCTTAAGGGTGAGCATCAACGTTGCAGTACTCGGTGCCAAGGGACGCATGGGCGCTGAAGTAGTACGCGCGGTGAATGATGCACCGGACTTAACTTTAGTTTCCCAGTTAGATTTGGGGGACAGTTTAGATGCACTCGTTTCTGCGAAAGCCTCCGTGGTTGTTGATTTCACAACTCCAGATTCAGTAATGGCTAACCTAGAATTTCTTATTTCCAAGGGCATGCATGCAGTTGTCGGTACAACTGGTTTTGATGAGGCACGACTCACGCAAGTAAAGAAGTTGCTAGCTGATAACCCACAAGTGGGTGTACTGATCGCTCCTAATTTTGCACTTGGCGCTGTATTGATGATGCAATTTTCGAAACAAGCAGCTCGTTTTTTTGAATCAGCTGAAATTATTGAACTACATCATCCAGACAAAGT
>CAIJOY010000035.1 GCA_903822425.1 uncultured Actinomycetes bacterium
CGGGCCATTGCCGCCGCTCGCGAAACTCGGGGACCAGTTAATTCCTCGGTTACAGCTTGCGTTGTGCGATCCATAAACTCGTGTGCTTCATCCAAAATAACGGCATCTCGTTCTGGAAGAATCGGATGTGAATCGACAATTTCAATTGCTAATAGGGTGTGATTGGTAACCACAACATCAGCACTTTGCGCTTTAGCTTTTGCAAGGGCTGCAAAGCATTGGTGTCCGTACGCGCAAACATCTGCGCCAACACACTCTCGGCCACCAAGTGAATTAGCTGCCCACACCCTGCGATCTACATCTGGTGCGTCATCTCGATCTCCTGAAACTCCTGGGACCTTTGCCCAAGCATGTAAGCGCTTTGCATCTGCTCCAAGACTTGAAAGTTCTAAAACAAGCTCACCATCGGGATCTGGGTTTTCGCTATTCATCTTCTGCAAACACAAGTAATTGCCCACACCCTTGTAGATTCCAAAGGTTATAGAGCGACCTAAAACTTTTTCTAACGCCGGAACAATCCGAGGTAAATCCCGTTCAACTAGCTGTCGTTGCAAGGCAAGTGTTGCCGTTGCTACTAAAACTTTTTTTCCGTGCACAAGGGCTGGAACCAAATAGGCCAATGATTTTCCTGTGCCAGTTCCTGCTTGCACCATTAAGTGATGGCGGTCAGAGAGTGCGTTTGCTACCGCTTCGGCCATTTCAATCTGGCCTTCACGCGAAGTTCCGCCGATTGCTTCAATGGCAGCATCGAGGGCTTTGCGCACTTGTGCAGAAATATCACTCACTGCGCCAGCCTATCCAATAGGAATGACGCCACTTTTCGCACAGTGTAATGTAGTTGAAGTTTCAACTACATTGAGATAGGCTCACGCTATGTCAGTACATGCTCGCATGCCAGCTCTCTACATCGGACATGGTGCGCCAATGTTGCTCGATGATGCGCTCTGGACATCACAATTGGAAAATATCGCTTCCTCCATCGCCAAACCAAAAGCAATTCTTATTGTAAGTGCCCATTGGGAATCTGAACCAATAACTTTGAGTAACCCTGGCGCCAACACTCCTCTGGTCTATGACTTCAGCGGCTTTGATCGCAAGTTTTATGAAATGACGTATAACTCCCCCGATGCAACCGAATTAGCAAAGACAGTTTCTAAGTTGATGCCCACGACCGAACCTATCCACCAAAGTTCGCGAGGTCTTGATCATGGTGCATGGGTTCCGCTTAAAGTGATGTATCCAAGTGTTGACATTCCTGTACTTCAAATGTCGATGCCAACAGATGATCCCATCCGACTCATGGAACTTGGAAAACGTTTACAACCCTTACGCGATGAAGGCGTACTCATCATTGGATCTGGATTTCTTACCCATGGCTTACGTTATTTGCGCGAATGGCGCGTCGATGCAGAGGCGCCATCATGGTCGAGTGATTTTGATGCTTGGGCTAGCCAAGCGCTAGAAAGCGGAGATGTTGACTCTTTGGCCAAATTCAAAGAACTTGCTCCAGGCATGCCTTACGCACATCCAACGGTTGAACATTTCACACCACTTTTTGTCACACTTGGGGCAAGCCAGATTATCGATGCCCCGCCCACAACGTTAATTGATGGCTATTTCATGGGGCTTTCTAAGCGTTCAATTCTTGTTAACTAGCTTGTCCTGCCAATTGATTAAACAAGAAGTAAATCTTTAGCGCGCGCTACAGCGGCATCTCTATCGCCCACTTCAAGTTTGCGATAGACATTTCTTAAATGTGTCTTAATCGTGTTATGAGAGATATGCAGGGACTCGGCAATCGTATTAATAGGCTTTGAGGTGGAAAGGTGTTTAACAATTTCTA
>CAIJOY010000036.1 GCA_903822425.1 uncultured Actinomycetes bacterium
ACCTGGCTTGGGGCTTTGGCATACATCGATCAGATGGTTGGAGCTCTCATGAGCCAACTTCCATCTGGAGTTCGTATTTGGTTAACTGCCGATCACGGAATGATTAATATCAGCGAAAAGATAGTGTTGGGTGAGGACAACCCTTTGCTTGAAGGAATTGAAGTGATTGCAGGAGAGCCACGCGCACGTCATTTATATCTAGATCAGTTGCATCTATCTTCACCAGATGCAGCGGCTTCAAAAATGCAGCAATTTCTGGGTGAACAGGCCAAAGTATTCACAAAACAGGAGGCGATTGCTGCCGAGCTCTTTGGTAAGGAAGTTTCCTTAGATTCTCAAGAGCGAATGGGAGATCTCATTCTTGTTGCACACGATGGTGTGGTTTTGATTGATCCTTCTCGAGTAGCTCTGGAGTCCGCAATGATGGGTCACCATGGAGGATTAAGCGACATCGAAATGCACGTACCACTAGCTATGCACGTGTGTTAATTAATCTTCGAACTCTTCATCTTTCTTCTTTGAGGTTCCGAACATAATTTCATCCCAAGATGGAACCTTTGCTCGAGCAGTAACCCCATCTTCTGCAGCATCGGGTTCTGGATCTACACGGATTGAGATTAAGCGTGGAGCCTCGCGGACAACGGGAGCTTCCACAACACGGGTAGCAGTTGGGTGATTTCCATAGACCAAACCATGATCAACACTTCTTTGTGGTGCAACTTCGTCTCCCACCATCCATCGTGCTCCATCATCAAGGGGCGATAGCGCCCGGCGAGTGAGGTCAAAACTCCAGTCGGCAACTCCGAGGCCATCACGGCTGGGATAGTGAACACGAATGATCCATGTTCCATCTTCAAGGCGCCATGTATTCCATTCCACGGCTGTCATCTCAACTTGTCGAGGAGCAAGACGTGAAACCACAACATCAAAAAAAGTTACGGGATCACGACCGCTTTCTTTGCGCATGACTACGGCCTGGGCCAATCCGATTATGTAAGTGCGCTCTTGCAAGATTGGTCCAGAGAATCTTTCCACTTTATCGATCGAGCAATTAGCATCGCGAGCAATATTTTCCATGGGTTCACCCGAACGCAAACGCGCTTGGATTTCGCGTACCGTAATTACAGGATTGTCTTCATCCTGCACAGCTGATAATCGGGGAGCATTGACCGTTGCGCGAAGAGTGTCGCTGATGCGCAGAGAGAATTCGCTGTTGTCGCCATCGATCAAATTCAGATGGGTTCCATCTTCGTTTTTGCCGATAAGTCTTAATTCAGTCACGAGGCGAATCGTAATCTATTCCAGGTGCGTAGGTAGGGAAGGCCCATCAAAATCGCGCAAGTTAGTGTCGCAACCGGAACCCAGAAAGCTACATGGGCTCCGTGGTGATCAATAACCCAACCACTGAGTGCACCAGCCAATGCGCCACCCAATGGCATTCCAGCGATCACCCATGCCAGAGCCTCGGTGATCTGCCCAGGTTCAACCGCACTCTCGGCAACTCCGTAAGCAGCAACAACCAAAGGTGAGACTGCAAATCCATTGAAAAAAAGAGCAATCGCAAGTAACACTAAATTATTGACAAATGCTAAGGGCAAAGAGAGCACTGTAAGTGCCAAAAGAAATATCCAAAATCTTTTTGCGTGGTTAATCCTCCACTTTATGACACCTGTGAAGACTGCAGCAATCCCGCTGCCAAATGCCCAAATACTTAACAAAATGCCAGTTGATCCAGGGGAGTGATGCTCGTGGGCAAATGCAACAGTGACGATTGCTGTGGAATTAAAGAATGCTCCGATAAACAGGGTCGTGATCACTACAGCCTGCATAGAGGGATTGCGGATGACTGCGTTTCGCGGCTCAGAGTCGCTACGAGGGTGTGCTGGAGGTTGAGTTTTCTTCTGGAGAGCAAGTGAGGTAATGCCTATGACTTTAAATACTAAACCTGCGATCAATGCAGCAGATGGTGCGATGCTAATGGCGCAAGCCGTTGCAACGATCGGCCCCACGATAAAGACGATTTCATCCATGAGGGCTTCATAGGCGTAGGCAGTATTGATCAGATCTCGATCCTCACCCAGCGACCAGAGCCACCTGCGACGCACTAAACCTCCAGCATTGATAACGAAAAGTTCGGCCATCATGATGGAGATGAACCACGTCCAGACGGGTGCATTTTTACTCACCAAAATGATAAAGATCGACAGGAAAACAACTCGCGCGGGCATCGCAATCCAGAGCGTGCGACTTTGACCAAAGCGATCAGCCCACCGCGACCAAAGGGGAAGTGCAATCGATACAACTAATGAACCAACAGCGGCGAGAGTTCCGGCCAAAGTGTAGGAATCTGTGGCATAGACCACGATAAAAATCAGAGCAAGTGAATCCATAGAAATTGGCATGCGGCCAATAACGCCAGCTATAGAAAAGGAGAGTCCACCTGGTGTCCGAAACAAGCGTGCATATGCCGAGAACATGTGGGCTAGCCTATTGCTGGTTAGAGTATCCCCATGTCATCACACGAGGATTTATTAACTCTGGCGCTAAGAATTGCTCGTGATGCAGGCGAATTATTGATGAAACGCCCAAAGACATTCGAAGTTTCCTCTAAATCCACTGCTATTGATATTGCAACGCAAATGGATCATGCAAGTGAGAAGCTGATTGTTGAGGCACTCTTGGCCGCTCGCCCCAACGATGGCATCATCGGAGAAGAAGGCACATCGCGGCCTTCAACATCAGGAATTACTTGGGTGATTGATCCTGTTGATGGGACTGTCAACTATCTCTATGACCTTCCAGGATGGAGCATTAGCATCGGGGCTCAAGATAATGAAGGCGCCCTTGTTGGCGTTGTTCATGCGCCAACGATTGCATCAACGTGGAGTGCTCTTCGACAGGGTGGTGCATTCTTTAACGGTGCAAGGATTACCTGTAATGATCCAATTTCTCTAGATCGCGCATTGATCGGCACAGGATTTGCCTACGATGTTGCAGATCGCGTAGAGCAAGCACGAGTTGTCGCTTCGTTGCTGCCGCAAATTCGCGACCTTCGCAGAATGGGATCAGCTGCCGTGGATTTGTGTTATGTCGCCATGGGTGGATTTGATGGATATTTTGAGGCCGGACTCAAACCTTGGGATAGGGCGGCAGGTGCGTTAATCGCCACTGAAGCTGGGGCGATAGTGACTACAACCCCTGCTGGAGTCACTATTTGTGCGGGCCCAACCCTGCATCCTGCCTTGGCTAGCGCGCTCGCAATCTGAGGGCCTTACTGCCGATTTAGTGCTTGGGCAGGTGCTGTGGCAAGATAGGCGCCTTACGCGGGTTACACCTAACTGCGCGTTTTACTGTAGATGATGAGGACCCACAATGAACGTGCTTGATGCCGTAGATGCTGCTTCGCTTCGCTCGGATATCCCAACTTTCCGCGCCGGAGATGAGCTCAAGGTTCATGTTCGCGTTATTGAAGGTAGCAAGAGCCGTATCCAGGTTTTCCAAGGAATCGTTATCCGTCGCCAAGGCGATGGCGTTCGCGAAACATTTACTGTTCGCAAAGTTTCCTATGGAGTTGGCGTAGAGCGTACTTTCCCAGTTCACACTCCTGTTATTGAGAAGATCGAAGTTGTTCGTAAAGGTGATGTTCGCCGTGCGAAGTTGTACTACTTGCGTGATCTTCGGGGCAAGGCAGCAAAGATTCGCGAAAAGCGCGGAGCGGCTGAAGAAGCTATGGCTGGTTCAAATTCCTTCGTTGAGGAGGTTGTTTCGGCTGAAGTGATTGCCGAGGCAGTGATTGCTGAAGAAGTTATTGCTGAAACGGTAGAAACTTCTGCTGAGCAGGCGTAACTCTTTTAATGCGCATTAAGGGATCAGTCCTTCGCGAATTTCCAGTTCTCGTAGTTGTCGCACTAGTCGTCTCCCTTTTTATTAAGACATTTCTTGTACAGTTTTTCTATATTCCATCTGGTTCTATGGAAAACACGCTCCAAATTAAAGATCGTGTAGCAGTCAACAAAATTCCTTTTATTTCTCACACTATCCACCGAGGCGACATCGTTGTCTTTCATGATCCTGCCAACTGGTTGCCTGAAATTACTCCAACCGGAGAACCTTTCCTCATTGCAAAGATCCGTACTGGCTTAATTCAAGTAGGAGTGTTGCCAGATCCCGCAAAGCAACATTTGGTTAAGCGCGTAATTGGTGTTGCTGGTGATCACATCGTATGTTGTAATAATAATAAGAAATTGACGATTAACGGTAAGGCCATCACTGAGCCCTATATTTATGCTGGCGATAATCCCAGCGACTTCAACTTTGATGTCACCGTACCTGAAGGAATGATTTGGGTTATGGGTGACCACCGTGGCGCAAGTGCTGATTCTCGCTATCACATGGAAGATATCAACAAGGGATTTGTTCCCAAGAACATGGTTGTTGGAAGAGTCGTGGCAGTGATTTGGCCGTGGCGAAATCTTGCAATAGAACACCGCATCAGTGTTCTCAAGTAATTAGAAGTAAAGTCACAATGAAAGTCATCGAGCGCATCTTGCTTGATGCCGGAATATCACCCATCGCAGGAGTTGATGAGGCGGGTCGCGGGGCTTGCGCCGGCCCCCTTCTTGTTGCAGCGGTGATTCTTGCTGATCCGTTTGCGCCGAAGTTATCTCGAATTCGTGACTCTAAAGAAATAACAGAAAATGAACGAGAAGAACTATTTGGAGTGATCACAGATGAAGCCCTTGCAATTTCAGTAATTGAAATTAGTTCAACACACATTGATGAGCGAGGCGTACATGCTGCCAACCTTGATGGTATGCGGCGAGCAGTTCAGGGCTTAAAACTGAATCCAAATTATGTATTAACAGATGGGTATGTAATCCCTGGCCTTGGAATTCCGACACTTGGCGTCTGGAAAGGCGATCAAGTAGTTCATACGATCAGCGCTGCATCCATCATTGCCAAAGTGACACGTGATCGGATCATGCGCACTATGGACCTGGAATTTCCAGTTTATGGTTTTGCCAGACATAAAGGTTATGGAACGCTCGCTCATACCGCAGCGCTAGAAGCGCATGGCCCTTGTCCCTACCATCGTCGCTCTTTTGCCAATATCGCCTCCCTTATCAACAATGGCGGCTAAAGCACAGAACTAAATTTTCTTTCTCTAAAAGTTTTATTCTGGATTTATCGTGCCTGCACTATGGCATCTCACCAAGAATCACGACCAAGAAATTTAGCGATCGGCGCATTTGGCGAAAAGGTTGTCGGTACTTACTTAGAAACTCGTGGCGCCGTAATCATTGATCGTAATTGGCGCATTCGAGAGGGAGAGATTGACATCGTCGCGGAGTTATCAAACGGAGTTATTGCTTTTGTTGAAGTGAAAACTCGCTCTTCAATGGCATTTGGTCACCCACTTGAGGCAATTTCATCTGCGAAAGCCCATCGATTACAGAGACTTGCGTTGGGGTGGATGGCAACACATTCGCGCTTTGGACAGGAATATCAAATCGATTGCGTATCAGTATTGGTTGGAAACGATGAAAGTCACACTATTGAATACCGAGCAAATGTCTTATGACCTTAGGGATGAGTTTGGGAGTTGCCCTGCTTGGCTTAGAGGGGTACTTGATTAGCGTAGATGTTGACATCGCT
>CAIJOY010000037.1 GCA_903822425.1 uncultured Actinomycetes bacterium
CGGTACTGACTTAGAGCTCTTGAATGGCAAGCATCCATACTTTTCTACCAGTAACGCTTCATTTCCGATGCAAATTGGACACGAGATGAGCGGAACGATTGCTCAATCTACGAATGCCGGTTTGCCAGTTGGCACAGAAGTGATTATGGATCCCATAGTTGGTTGTGGAAATTGTGCGGGATGTAAAAATCGCGCAACATGGTGCCAAGAGCGCATAGAGATTGGCGTTCGACGCGGAGGACCTGGAGCACTTGCAGAGTTTGTAAAAGTTCCCGTTGGTAATGCACATCCAATTCCCAAAGGCTTAGCGCTTCGCGATGCGACTCTTGCAGAACCCGCAGTTACTTCGATTGCGGGAGTTTCTCGCATCAAGGCTGCAGGAGGACGGGCACTTGTTATCGGAGACGGAACTATTGGAATAATTGCTGCACAAGTACTTGCGCATCGCGGATGGGAAGTACTCATTGCAGTTCTTGGTGAACGAAGTGCAGAGCGCGTGCGTTCATTGGGTTTCGAACCAGTAATGCCAGATCAGATGCCATCACATTCTGTCAATGTTGTTGTTGAAGCAGCAGGAACAAATCGATCTATTAAATCCTCATTCCAAGCAGTGTGTGCTGGTGGCGAAGTTGTGCTTCTTGGAGTTCCTGATACTCCTATGGAAAGTTTCGATGTGGCAGATGTTGTCTTGCGAGATCTCTCAATCTATGGAGTCCTCAATGGACCTGGTAGATATAAGGAAGCTCTAACTCTCATTGCCGAAGGAGTTATTAAGTCTCCCAAGATTATCGATCAAGTTTTTCCTTTTGCACAGTTCGGTGATGCGATTGCGCTATTGGCAAATCCCGATAGGAAACTTCCTAAAGTTCTTGTCAGCATGTAAGTTCCGGAGCGCTATGAGATAAGTTCTCATGTGTGTTGATTTTGATTGACGAAAACTTCGACAAATTCAATTTCATCGGTTGATGTGGCCCACTTGATTGCATCGACATATCTCACTCGCAAGTTATCTAATGAGGTATCTCCAGTTTGAAACGCGCTTGATTCGCCCTCGATAGGAAGGATTCCACTAGCAAACCAATTTCCTACTTCTACTTGGGAAATCTCAACTGAGACTCTGATCATTGAATAACCTCCATTGCTGCAGTATGCGAAAGTCCAATTTGATTCATAAGCAATGCTCGTACTTCACTTCCAGAAAGTTCTACAACATCGTGATATGAGTAGAGGATTCGAGGGAAATGCGACGAGACAAGTATACGGTGAGAACCTCGTTGCCTAAGAATAGAGTAATTCAGGGGCTCGCGCATCAAAACTCTTAAAACCATCTTGGATTTCATTGCCGGAAATTTTTCCATTCCGACAGTGTTCACATTGGATTAAGTGAGATCTTAGGACCTTATGGAAATTGTGCATAGAACTATTTAGCAGATTGCAATTGCCAAATCTGTTGAAGTTGCAATTACGCTGAGTCACTTTTTTGGAATATATTTCACTCTAAGTTAAGACAACTCCATTTTTTCAATATCTTTAGGCGAAATTCCACAGCACCCACCAATAATTTCAGCGCCAAGTTCTATCCATTCGGCGATCATGTCCGTTGCAAATCCGCGCTTAGGTGAGCCAATCCATTGCTTGGTCTTTGCATCCCATGTGCGACCGGCATTGGGATAGACAATAAACGGCAGCGAAGAATGTGCAGAGCGCAAAAGTGGTGCAATCAATTCTGGCGCAGTGCAATTGATGCCAACTGCCATTGCTCCGGGTTGTTCGCACACAAGTTCAACCGCTTCGCTAAAGCGCTGTCCAGCATTTGTCAGCGCCCCTTCTTTGCATGAGTAAGCAACCCAGAATGGAATTTTTGTTTCTGATTGAGCAATGAGATCTACTAAAATTTCAACTTCGTCAATATCGGGCATAGTTTCTAGCGCTAAGTAATCTGGTTCGGTATTAATCAATATTTCAAGTCTTTGTTTATGAAATTCACGTATTGCTGATTTCGATGCCGCATATCTACCGCGGTACTCAGAACCATCGGCAAGAGCTGCACCATACGGACCGATGCTGGCTGCTATTGGTACATTGCCATTAGCTGCTTCGCGAACAAGAGTTGTCGAAAGGATAAGCGCGTCAATTACATCGCGATCACTCCACCCTCTTTCTGAGCATCCAGTGAAAGAAATCTGATAGGCCGAAGAGGTAATGATTTGCGCTCCGGCATCGACAAAAGCCCTGTGAGCCTTCTCAATTTCTTTAGGTGCAGTGCGTAGTA
>CAIJOY010000038.1 GCA_903822425.1 uncultured Actinomycetes bacterium
AGCCTGGTTAGAGCGCTTCCCTGATAAGGAAGAGGTCGGAGGTTCAAGTCCTCCAAGGCCCACTCCCGTTAACCACGGGGACTTAGCTCAATTGGTAGAGCACCGCCTTTGCAAGGCGGGGGTTAGGGGTTCGATTCCCCTAGTCTCCACATGACACAAAAAACTTCAGCAACCCTGCACACATCAATGGGAGATGTAGTCGTTGAACTATTTCCCAACCATGCACCCAAGACAGTTGCAAACTTTGTTGAGTTAGCAACTGGCGCTCGCGAGTGGACAGATCCACGCAATGGCGAAAAGACCACAGCCAACCTTTATGACGGCACAATCTTTCATCGCATTATCGATGGTTTTATGATTCAAGGTGGAGACCCACTTGGCCGCGGAACCGGTGGTCCGGGTTATCGCTTCGCAGATGAATTCCACGGAGATTTAGTTTTTGATCGTCCCTACATTTTAGCGATGGCAAACTCTGGGCCCGGAACAAACGGGTCACAATTTTTTATCACAGTAGCTCCCACTACCTGGTTAAATCGTAAACACACAATTTTTGGTGAAGTAAAAGATAAAGCCAGCCAAGGCGTTATTGATGCACTCGGTAAAGTTAAAACCGATAATCAAGATCGCCCTACAACTCCAGTAACGATTAACTCAATAACATTCGCGTGAAACGTTCGGCAACTACAGCGCTTATCACGCTGATTTGTGGTGCTTACCTCATTCAACAATTAGATCCATCGCTTCAAGATCGCTTATTGTTTATTAATAGCGCCCTCATGGCAGATGGCCAAGTACATGGTGTGGCAAATGGTGAGTGGTATCGAATTTTCACTGTAGCCCTCACACATGGCGGATTGATGCACCTAGGTTTCAATATGTATGGACTCCTTGTTCTTGGAACCCCCATCGAAGCCGCATTCGGACGTTATAAATTCTTAGCAATTTTCTTTATCTCACTTGTGACAGGATCCCTTGCATCATTTTTCCTCAATCCGGTAAACCAACCTTCAGTAGGAGCTTCAGGCGCTCTCTTTGGGCTCTTTGGAGCAATGGCGGTGGTTGGCAAAAGAATCGGTGCCGATGTAAAAAGTATTGTTGTGATTATAGGAATTAACTTTGCGATGGCTTTTGTGTTGCCAGGAATTGATTGGCATGCCCACTTAGGTGGCCTTGTTGGTGGAGTTATCGCGTCGACAATCGTGTTGCGAAAAAAGGTATAAATCGGGATGTAACTTATCCACAGCAGTTATCCACTGTTGTGGAGAATTACACCAGTGTAATTAGGCTGAAATTAACGCCACTTTGTTGCAAGTGAGAATCCAACTGCAATGAAAGCAAAACCAGCAACCATGTTCCAAGCCCCGATATTTGGGATGGGGTATTTGGTCTGAGTAATGTAGAAAATAACGATCCAAAACAGGCCTATGAGGTATGAGGCAACCATTACAGGGGCCAACCAAGACGGACTCTCAAGGGGTGCAGGGGTATGACTAACAATCTGCTCGGTGTGGCTGGCAGTGTCCTTGACCTTCTTGCGCAATTTCGATTTAGGCATGAGCGCAGAGTAACACGACCACTCATACCTATAGCAAGTGCGAGCTTGGCCTACTTTAGGAGAGGATTACCTCATGTCGGCGCCAAAGATCCTTGTCATAGATAACTATGACTCCTTTGTATTTAACCTCGTGCAGTACTTAGCCCAACTTGGCGCTGAATGCACAGTGGTTCGTAACGATGAAATTGAAGTGAGTGAAGCTGACAAATACGACGGAGTTCTCATCTCTCCCGGCCCAGGTACACCTGAACGCGCTGGGATAAGTGTTGCGATGGTGCACTACTGCGCAGAGAAGAAAATTCCACTCTTTGGTGTGTGTTTAGGCCACCAAGCAATAGGTGTGGCTTTTGGTGCAACAGTTTCACAAGCTCCAGAATTGCTTCACGGTAAAACTTCTTTAGTTCATCACAAAAATGTTGGAGTGCTTGCCAATATTCCAGATCCATTCAACGCAACCAGATATCACTCCCTAGCCGTGGAGCGCGCAACAGTCCCAGCACAATTACAAATCACTGGTGAAACTGAATCGGGAGTTGTCATGGCACTACAACACACATCACTTCCAATTCATGGAGTTCAATTCCATCCGGAATCTGTCTTAACGGAGCACGGGCATGACATGCTGGCTAATTGGTTAATTGAGTGCGGTGATAAAAATGCGCGCGAACGCTCTAAAGGTTTATCCCCTGTTGTAGGGAAAAATTAAGGGATCCGATTTACTGTAATAGTTACAGATGACCCAATAGTTGCCGAATTTCCAGCATCTGGCGCTTGGGCTAAAACAACACCATTTGCCTGAGTTGGGTCGTTAGCATCGAGAATGTTAATTTGAAATTTACCTTGAGTCAGAACAGTTTTTGCTTGTACCTCTTGAACACCAATCAAACTCGGAACTTCCACAACACCATTAGCAATCTGCAGAACGACACCATCACCAGCAGCAACAGTGGAGCCCGCATCTGGTATTACCGCAATAACAGTCCCTGCAGGTTTATCAGAAGCCACATCCTCGGTACGCGCAATAACTAACCCAACAGTTCTTAATGCCGCGCGAGCATCAGCGACCAACATCCCCACGATGTTTGTAGGAATTTCAACATCCCCTGGTCCATCAGAAATCGTCACAACGACACCAGAACCCTTGCGAACCTTTGTTCCGGCCAAAGGTTCTTGGTTGGAAACCAAGTCCTTTGGTCGTTGGACATCATGGGCGTGCTGGAAAGTTACAGTGAAATCCATCAAGAGTGAATTGGCCTGCACTTGTGTGAAACCCACGACGTTAGGAAGTTCAACTAACGAGTTATCTTGAATAGTCCCAGAGTTCAGCACAGTGTATGAAAGACCACCAGCAACAAGTAAGAGCGCTAGAAGCCAAGCAACAATCTTGCCTTTTTTAACTGGTCGTCTAGCAATTTTTGTTGTGACAACTTGACCGGCGCGAAGTTTGCGCACATCTGCCAACATATCGGCTGCGCTTTGATAACGATCCATTGGTTTTTTAGCCAGTGCAACAGCCAGTAAAATATCAATACCTTCGGAAAGTTCAGGGTTTAAAGAGCGAGGTTTAATAAAATCCCCTGATACATGTTGGAAGGCAATCGAGACAGGAGTATCTCCAGTGTATGGAGGTCGTCCAGTTAAAACTTCATACAACAAACAACCCACCGAGTAGATATCACTTCGATGATCCGCGCTTTCGCCCATAGCTTGTTCTGGAGAAAGATATTGAGCAGTACCAACAACATTCCAAGTACTAGTTAAAGTGGCACCCAAGTCATCCAAAGCTCGAGCAATACCAAAATCCATCACCTTGGCTACACCTTGATCAGTAATCATGATGTTGGCTGGCTTAATATCGCGGTGCACAATCCCGCGTTCGTGAGAGAAATCGAGTGCTGCCAAAATTCCCTCTGCAATTTCTAAAGCGCGATCTTGAGGTAAACGTTCACCTTGGTGAATAAGCTCGCGCAAAGTGTGACCAGATACAAGCTCCATGACTATGTATGGTGCTGGTTCCTCACCAGAGTCATAGACAGAAACTATTCCAGGATGATTTAGACCAGCAGCAGCCAAAGCTTCTTTCCGAAAGCGGGCAACAAAAGACGGGTCTCTTGCAAGGTCACTTCTTAGTACTTTTACTGCAACTTCACGCGAAAGTCTTTCATCATGGGCGGCATATACATCTGCCATACCCCCAGTGCCGATCATTGCACCGAGTAAATAGCGACCACCAAGCAATTCACTCATTGAGCAGCCCCTAAAAATGTTGTTTCAACAAACTCTGAACCCTCTACAAAGTCAGCGACTATAAGAGTGACATTATCGGGAGCACCGTGGGCGTAAGCCGCATCAACTAATCGTGCAACACAGTCTTCACGATCTAAAGTAAGCAGCGCTTGCTTCAATTCCCCTTCACTTAACACCCCAGATAATCCGTCACTGCACAATAAGAATCGATCATTAGTTTCGGTGGAATAAACCATAAGGACTGGCGCCAGGGAACTTTCGCCCATAAGCGCTTGCGTTAAAAATGACCTTTTTGGATGCTCTAAAGCTTCTTCTGTGGTGATAGCGCCTTGGTCTAATAACTCTTGAATAACAGTGTGATCGTGACTCAATTGAATTAACTCATTGTTGCGTAATCGATAACAGCGGGAGTCCCCAACATGTAAAAGGGCAACCCTGTCATCATCGTCTTGTGAAAACATTAATGCGCTTAAAGTGGTACCCATCCCAGTTAAATCTGGATCCCCCTCAACTTTGTTCGCAATTTCTTGATTAATGTCATGAAGTGAATTAAGGAGCAAGTCTTCAATAGATTCTTGATCAGCGCCGAGAGAATCTAAAATAGGAATCAAATGCGAAAGTGTTTTAATCGCAAGTGCGGAGGCAATTTCTCCACCAGCATGGCCACCCATACCGTCGGCCACCGCAAGTAAATGTGAGTGCACAAGCGCTGAATCTTCATTGCCAGATCTCACAAGGCCTACAAGGGAACGCGAAGAACTTACAAAGCTTCGATCTGACTTCATATACTTCGCCCCCTTTCTTTTTGAATCTTTTCTAATGCGTCAGCCTAATGGTGATAATGTCATGCACGGTAGGCGCGAGTGGCGGAACGGCAGACGCGCACGGTTCAGGTCCGTGTACTCGTAAGGGTGTAGGGGTTCAAGTCCCCTCTCGCGCACGTGAAACCCAAAATTTTTGCCCATCGTGGCGCTTCTCATGATTTCCCTGAGCATACGCGCGCGGCATACATGGCGGCGGTCGAACAAGATTGTGATGGATTTGAATGCGATGTCCGACTCTCGAAAGATGGGGCACCAATCCTTTGGCATGATCCATCTTTAAGAAAAATTAACGGAAGTTCCCAACCAATCGCATCTCTTTTGTTTCAAGAAATTCAAAACTCCTATCCAGAAATAATGACATTGCCAGAGCTTTTATCAATTGCGGTCAAGTTCAAAAAAGATGTGGCGATTGAAACAAAACACCCAGTCCCTAGCGGTAGAGAAGTAGAAGAAGTTGTTACTCGCCTTGCAAGAAACTTCAAAAATGACATCAATATTTCATTGATGTCATTTTCTTGGTTTGCTATAGAAAGCGTCAGAAGTGAAATAGAAACTACAATGTTGCTTCATGATTTCACCGGAAAAATGGCGTCCCGATTCACCTCTGCGCAAAACTTAGGTCCAAACATTGGCACATTGAGAAGAGAGCCTGAATTAATAAAGGAAGCCCACGCTCAAGGCAAGAAGTTGTTCGTTTGGACAGTAGATACAGTCGAAGATTTGGAATTATGCGCCCATTTAGAGGTGGATGTGATCGCGACAAATAAACCGTCTCTAGCTCGCAAAGTGCTCGGGTATCCTTAACCAATGAGCACATACGCCTACCTGGGTCCTGTCGGGACATTTACTGAGGCGGCGCTTCATAAAATCACAAACTCTCAAGACGTATTACTTCCCTATGTCAATGTAACTGCTGCCCTGAATGCTGTTCGCAACAACGAGGCACAGTACGCATTGGTGCCGATTGAGAATTCTGTCGAAGGCGTTGTTGCCAGAACTCTTGATGAATTGGCAACAGGTGACCCATTGGTAATAGCCGGAGAAGTGACACTACCCGTAACTTTTGCTCTAATGACGTTGCCTACAACTACCTCAATCACAAGCATTGCAACTCACCCTCACGCCGAAGCGCAATGCCGTTCATTTATTGCAAAGAATTACCCCAATGCTGAAATTATCGCCACAGCTTCAACAGCTGCAGCAGCTCAAGATTTAGAGAAAAGTAATTACGATGCTGCAATCGCTGCAGGCGTTGCTGCTAAACACTTCGGCCTAAAAGTCATTGTAGACAATATTGGAGACAACGACGGAGCTGTAACTCGATTTGTTTTAGTAAACAAACCTGGAAATACACCCAGTTCAACCGGGCATGACCGCACTTCATTGGCTGTCTTTATCGCCATAGATCACGCAGGAGCACTCTTGGAGATCCTCACAGAGTTCGCAAAACAAGGTGTCAACCTGACATTTATTCAGAGTCGTCCCACCGGGCGCGAACTTGGCCATTACCATTTCATTATTGATGTTGAAGGCCACATTGATGATCTTCCGGTGAGTAAAGCACTAGATGGCCTTCGAAAGATGTGCGAAGACATACGATTCTTAGGTTCATACCCACGACAGGGAGGCGCATCATGATTGATATTAAATTCTTGCGCGAAAACCCTGATCAAGTTCGCTTATCTCAAAAAGGACGCGGAGAAGACGAAAACATTGTTACCCGCGCTATTACTGCAGATGATGAACGTCGTGCCGCCATTGTTACCTTTGAAGCACTGCGAGCTGAGCAAAACGTCTTCTCCAAATCTGTAGGTGCCGCAAAAGGGGACGAAAAGACACTCTTGCTTGAACGAGGGAAAGAACTATCTGCCAAAGTGAAGATCGCAGAAGCAGAAAAAGTTGAGGCCGAAACCAAAGCCCGCGAGTTATTGATGCTTCTCTCAAACTTATTAGATCCTAAAGCGCCGATTGGCGGAGAAGAAGATTTCGTAGTTCTAGAACATATCGGCACACCACGAGATTTCAAGAAAGATAACTTTGAGCCAAAAGATCATGTAGAACTCGGAAAACTTCTGGGAGCAATTGATACCGAGCGCGGAGCCAAAGTTTCCGGCGCTCGCTTCTATTACCTCACTGGAGTCGGCGCGCTTCTTGAGTTTGCTCTCGTTAACTACGCAATTTCTAGCGCGGTTAAAGCTGGATTTATTCCCGTGATCCCACCAGTCTTGGTGAAACCAGCAGCGATGGAAGGTACAGGTTTTCTTGGACAGGCAGCAGAGAATGTCTTCAATTTAGAAAAAGATGACTTCTATCTTGTTGGTACAAGTGAAGTTCCCCTAGCTGCATTCCATATGGATGAAATTTTATCGCCGGAGAAACTACCTCTCCGTTACGCCGGGTATTCAACCTGTTTTCGCCGAGAAGCCGGAACATATGGAAAAGATACCCGCGGAATCATCCGTGTTCATCAATTCGATAAAGTTGAAATGTTTACATTTTGCAAGCCAGAAGATGCTGTGGCAGAACACCAACGTTTATTGCAATGGGAAAAAGATTTTTTACAAGCGATGGAAATCCCATTCCGAGTTATCGACGTAGCTTCAGGAGATCTAGGCTCAAGTGCTACCCGAAAATTTGATTGCGAGGCTTGGATTCCAACACAAAATGCTTATCGAGAAGTGACGAGCACATCTAATTGCACCGAATTTCAAGCTCGCCGTTTAAATATTCGCATGAAAGATGATCAAGGAACCAAGCCGGTGGCTACTTTGAACGGAACCCTTGTGGCAATTCCTCGGATGATTGTTGCAATTCTAGAAAATCACCAAAATTCGGATGGCACTGTAAATGTTCCTGCTGCACTTCAACCCTTTTTAGGAATGACAAGATTTGAGCTTGTGTGAGTTCTCGCCCGAAGTTAATTGCAACTGATCTAGACGGCACAATCGTTGCTCACTACGGTGCAATCTCGCAACGAACAATAAACGTATTCCACAAAGCCCATGACTTAGGGATTAAAATCTTTTTTGTAACTGGGCGACCACCGCGCTGGATGCCGGAGATAAAAGAAGCATTCGGTATCGGATCGGCTATATGCGGTAATGGCGCAATGATCTATGACCTTCACAACGACAAAGTTTTGGAAGAATGGTTAATTTCAGTCGATGCACAACTTGAAACGGTTGCAAAACTACGCGAAGCAATCCCGCAAATCTCTTTTGCTGTTGAAAGCCATAATTATTTCCATCGAGAGAAGGCTTACATCCCGCGCTGGGATGTTGGCATGGATAATGTTGGTGTTGATTCAATTGAGGAGATTATGAAATCCCCTGCTCTCAAATTGTTGGCTCGTTGTTCTAACCAAGAATATTCGTCAGATGAAATGTTGGTTATCGCTCGTGCGAGCGTGGGCGAAATTGTGACAGTGACGCATTCAAATCCACACGAATCGTTGCTAGAAATTTCTGCTCACGGAGTATCCAAAGGCGCGACTCTTGCAAAAATGGCTGGACGACTCGGTATCGACGCAGCGGATTGCGTTTCATTTGGAGATAATCCCAATGATTTTTCCATGCTCCAATGGTGTGGCCGTTCATATGCAATGGCAGATGGTCACCCCGAGGGCAAATTGCACGCAAAAGATGTTGCTCCAGCCCACACCGATGATGGAGTTGCTGTAATTCTTGAGAAACTTCTTCAACTTCCTGCTTAAGGAATGTTCGGGTAGATTACGCGGCGGAGGGCTCGCATAGCGGCCGAGTGCACCGGTCTTGAAAACCGGCAAGGGAAACCTTCGAGGGTTCAAATCCCTCGCCCTCCGCTCTTATTTTTCTACCCTGTATTTCGTGTGGTTGATTTCATAGGTGCTTTAGCCTGCAATCCACTAGTAATAGAGATCGGCTAACGGGAAAATAGGACATCGGCGTTGAGAACGCCAACCAAGGAGCTGGTTTATGTCCGGAGTTTTTTCACCATCGCGCGCAAAGATCGCTGTGCGAACATTGCGAACAGATCGCTGGTGGTTACAACCTGCAATCACGGTTGCAGTTCTAGTCTCATTTATTATTTACGCGACAATCCGCGCCTTTGAAGCCAAATTTTATTTTGCCGAGCCACTGATCTCGCCTTTTTATTCACCATGTTTAACATCTGCTTGCCCTACTAATGGATCCCTCCTTGGTCAACCTTTAGGAACAGTCGCAATCTTTGGAATGGCAATCTCTCCAGCGCTCTTCATACTTATTTTTCCATTAGGTTTTCGCATGACGTGCTACTACTACCGCAAGGCTTACTACCGTTCTTTTTGGCAATCACCGCCTGCTTGTGCTGTGGCCGAACCTCATAAAACTTATTCTGGTGAAACCAAAGCACCACTTATTCTGCAAAATGGTCATCGATGGTTCTTTTTTGCCGGATTAGTATTTAATGTTTTACTTTCGATTGACGCCGTTCTAGCTTTTAGAAACCCTGAAGGCCAGTGGGGTCACATGAGTATTGGTTCTCTTGTTTTACTCACCAATGCCACACTGCTTTGGCTCTACTCTGCTTCATGTCACACATGCCGTCACACAATTGGCGGGAGATTAAAACATTTCTCAAAACACCCATTGCGATACAAGTTATGGACATGGGTTTCAATTCTCAACCATAAACATCCCACATTCGCTTGGATATCCCTCTTCGGGGTCGCACTCAGCGATGTATATGTACGTGCAGTTTCATCCGGCGCCATCGACAACCTCTATTTCTTCTAATTGGTGCCAAGGAGAAT
Organism: uncultured Actinomycetes bacterium; assembly: GCA_903822425.1. GTDB lineage: Bacteria > Actinomycetota > Actinomycetes > Nanopelagicales > Nanopelagicaceae > QYPT01. Next base: position 9,398 of record CAIJOY010000038.1, read on the forward strand.
TTGATGAACACACTCGAAAGACATAAGTACGACGTAGTAGTTATTGGCGCAGGTGGAGCAGGCTTGCGCGCAGCAGTTGAAGCACGTGAAGCAGGCTTAAAAGTAGCCATTATTTGTAAGTCTCTATTTGGTAAAGCGCACACCGTAATGGCTGAAGGTGGGGCAGCAGCCTCTATGGGTAACGTTAACGACAACGACAATTGGATGGTTCACTTTCGTGACACCATGCGAGGCGGAAAGTTTCTCAATCACTATCGCATGGCTGAACTCCACGCTAAAGAAGCACCAGATCGTATTTGGGAGCTGGAAATGTGGGGCGCCCTTTTTGATCGAACCAAAGAAGGAAAAATTTCACAACGTAACTTTGGAGGCCACGAATATCCTCGCCTGGCTCACGTAGGAGATCGAACAGGTCTTGAACTTATTCGCACCATGCAACAACGTATTGTCGCACTACAACAAAAAGATGCTAAAGATCACGGGGATGCCGAAAGCTATATCAAAGTATTTGCCGAGTTGACTGTCACGGAAATCCTTAAAGAAAATGGGAAAGTTGCTGGAGTTTATGGATATTGGCGTGAAACTGGTGCGGATGTTCTTTTTGAAGCACCTGCTGCTGTTATTGCAACAGGTGGTGTTGGTAAAACTTTTAAGATTACTTCCAATTCCTGGGAAGGAACGGGCGACGGTCATGCACTTGCCCTTAAAGCTGGTGCAAATTTAGTAGATATGGAATTTTTACAATTCCACCCAACGGGCATGGTCTGGCCACTTTCAGTAAAAGGAATTCTTGTTACAGAATCAGTCCGGGGGGAAGGTGGAATCCTCACAAACTCACTCGGTGAGCGCTTTATGTTTAAGTACATCCCAGATGTATTTAAAGATAAATATGCTGATAACGAAGCAGAAGCAGATCGATGGTATGTCGACCAAGATAACAATCGCCGACCACCTGAACTACTTCCTCGAGATGAAGTAGCTCGTGCTATTAATACTGAAGTTAAAGCAGGACGCGGAACCGAACACGGTGGAGTATTTCTTGATGTTTCAAAGCGTCTATCAGCGGAAGTAATTAAAAAACGCCTCCCCTCTATGTGGCACCAGTTCTATGAACTTGCCGGCGTGGATATCACAAAGGAAGCAATGGAAGTCGGCCCAACTTGTCATTACGTGATGGGGGGAGTTGAGGTAGACCCAGATAGCGCAGCAGCGATTGGCGTACCTGGTCTATTTGCAGCTGGTGAAGTCGCTGGTGGAATGCATGGATCAAACCGACTAGGTGGCAATTCACTCACCGATCTTCTTGTCTTTGGTCGTCGCGCCGGTCAAGGCGCAGTCCAATACGTGAAATCAAGTGGAACTCACGCAGTGAGTGATCCTGCTATCCAAAAAGCTGGCGCAAGAATTGCTGCTCCTTTTACTCGAACAGGTGGAGAGAATGCCTATTCACTTCACCAAGAATTACAGGAAATTACCCAAAATCTTGTCGGAATTATTCGCACTGGCGTTGAATTAAAAGAAGCAATCGAGAAAATTGCAGATATTCGCAAACGCAGCGCCAGCATCTCAGTCACGGGCGACCGTAAATTTAATCCAGGATTTCATTTGGCTTTTGATTTAGATAATATGCTTTTAGTTGCTGAAAGCACTGCCAAATCTGCACTGCTACGCGAAGAATCACGTGGCGGACATACCCGTGATGATTTCCCTGGCATGAATGCAACATGGCGCCAGGTCAATCACATTTCTAGTTTCGATGGCGAAAAAGTCAATACGAAAGCTCAACCTCTCCCGATTATGCCAAAAGAACTTTTTGATCTATTTGACGTGCATGAACTTGAGAAGTACATGACACCGCAGGAAATTGCGAAAGGTGGATCAAACTAATGGCACGCAAACTGAAACTCCGCATTTGGCGCGGCGATAATAAAACAGGCGCACTACAAGATGTAAGTGTGGATGCCAACCCAGGCGAGGTTGTTCTTGACATTATCCACCGCGTTCAAGCAACACAAATGGGCGATCTTGCGGTGCGCTGGAATTGTAAAGCTGGAAAATGTGGATCATGTTCCATGGAGATCAACGGCAAACCACGTCTTGCGTGCATGACTCAAGTTGCCTCTTTTCCTGAAGATGAAACTATTACCATCACCCCACTTCGTGCATTTCCAGTCATTAAAGATCTTGTTACAGATGTATCTTTTAATTACAAGAAAGCGATGGAGATTCCCGCTATTCAGATGCCTCAAGGCATGAAACCTGGTGAACCACGCATGCAACAGGTGGACGTGGAGCGTTCGCAGGAATTCCGCAAATGCATCGAGTGTTTCCTTTGCCAAGATGTTTGCCATGTTATTCGTGACCATGAAGAGAATAAGAAATCTTTTGCCGGTCCCAGATTTTTTATCCGCATTGCAGAACTCGACATGCACCCGTTAGATACTTTGAGAAATCGTAAAAAGACGGCACAAGAAGATCATGGTCTTGGAATGTGCAACATCACGAAGTGCTGTACTGAGGTCTGCCCGGAGCACATTCGCATCACTGATAACGCGATTATCCCAATGAAGGAGCGCGTAGTAGATGTTAAATATGATCCAATTCGGTGGTTGGGCTCCAAGATTGGCAAACGCGAGGGTATTGTTTAGTACATGCGCTTGATCTTTCGTTGGGGAGCACTTGCTCTAGCTTTTTGGGCTGCAACAACACTGGTTTCTGGAATCACCGTAAATGGTGGCCTCGGCACTTATCTTTGGGTTGCCCTGCTATTTGGCTTAATCAATGCAATTCTAGGATCAATTGTAAAAATACTTACTTTCCCAGTCACACTTCTCACCTTAGGCTTGTTCCTATTTATTGTTAATGCGGCAATGCTTTCACTCACCGCACGATGGAGTAACGCATTAGATGTGAAAGATTTCTGGTCAGCTTTGTGGGCAAGCTTGATCATCACTTTCATCACCAGTGTGCTCCGGAAGTTTTTTACCAAGGCGATGCCATCTTAAAGTCCGCAAAATGGGTGTCATTCGGTGGCGCTCTAGGTTCACTAACTCGCTGGGGGATTTCAGAACTTTTGGGTCAAGGCCGTAGCGCAACTTTGATAGCCAATCTCGTCGGTGTTGGCCTGGCTAGTTTTCTCCTTGTTTTCCTTGAGCGCAAGGGCACCGAGATCACACGTCACCTATTCCTTCCCGGATTTTGTGGCGGACTTACAACCTTTTCAGCTCTGGCGTTTATGACTCTGCAACCCAGTGAAGGTGGAGCTGCTTATTTTCTTATGACACTCTTCGCAAGTTTACTGATTGTCGCATGTGTTATACCCATCTCTCGTAAAATTGTTACGGTAGGAAAATGAAAGCACTCCTTGTTATTTTAGGTGCATCGATGGGAGCCCCTGCAAGATTCTTAGTGGATCAGTACATTCGTAGATTCACGAAATTCCCACTCGGAATCTTGATTGTTAACATTGTAGGTTCGTTTATGATTGGCATACTGGTGGGATTAAACGACAACTTGCAGACCATTTTACTTGTGGGTTTTGCTGGAGCATTCACAACGTGGTCAACATTTGTCTTGGATCTCTATTTAGCATTTGAGCTCAAGAGGTATACAAGTGCAGCAACAAACCTCACCCTTTCAGTCGTTTTAGGACTTGGTGCCGCTTGGCTAGGACTGCAGATTTCTTCTTAACGAAGAATAGAAGCCATCCACGCTTCAATATCATCAGGGTGACGAGGCAATGATCCACTTAAGTTACGGCAACCATCTTCAGTGATAACGAAGTCATCCTCAATCCGAATTCCAATACCGCGAAATTCAGGAGCAAAGAGTTCATCATCAGGTTGAATATAAAGTCCGGGTTCAACTGTCAATACATGCCCGACGGCAAGTTTGCCCTCAATGTAATGATCTTTGCGAGCTTGACCGCAGTCGTGAACATCCATACCAAGCATGTGCCCAGCACTGTGTAGAGTCCAACGACGATGCAGACCAATTTCAGGTCGTAAAGATTCCTCTGCACTTACGGTAAGAACTCCCATATCAGCCAAACCTTCAGCTAATACTTTCTGGCAAGCACGATGGAAATCTCCCCAATCTGCACCGGGCTTAAGTGCAGCAATACCAGCATTTTGTGCTTCATAAACCAACATATATAAAGAACGTTGAGCCGGCGTGAATTTTCCGCTAATAGGCAAAGTGCGTGTGACATCTGCAGTGAAGTACGACTCTCGCTCCACGCCAGCATCAACCAATATCAATTCACCAGGGCGCACTTCTCCATCATTTCGAGTCCAATGCAATACACAAGCATGTGCACCTGCTGCTGAAATTGTTCCGTAACCTAAATCATTTCCTTCAATGCGGGCGCGACCAAAGAATGCTGCTTCAACAACGCGTTCTCCACGGGGTGTTGCAACGGCGGCCGGAAGGGCACGGACAACATCAGCAAATCCACGAGCAGTAGATTCGCATGCAAGTTCCATTTCGGAAATCTCGTAGGCATCTTTGATCATTCGATGCTCGCTAACAAAGATCATGAGTTCTTCATCGCGCTTATGAGCAACAACTTGATCATCAACAACTGCATCTTCACCACGCAGAACTACCGTTTCCTTCTTCTCCCCTAATATTTTTTCTAACTCATCCATCTTGCGTGTTTCAATCTCATAACGAGCCTGTGCTTCATCTAGAGTAAATCGACGTCCGACCCATAATTCGCCGTAACGTGCATCGCGGTAGAAAGCATCTGTATCGCGAGATGATCGAGGATTCATAAACAAGATTGGACGATGACCAGCTCCCGTTGGCTCCATAACCAAAACTGCATCGGCAGTTGCTTCAACACCTTGCACGCCGGTGTAGTAAGCAAATGCTGTGTGAGGGCGAAAACGATAGTCGTCATCGTTGCTTCGTGTTTTAAAGTTGCCAGCAGGAAGAACTACACGAACACCCGTGAAAGCTTCAGATAAAACGTCCCGACGTGCCACACACCATGGTGTTGCTGGGCCTGCTGTAATTCCGTGCAACGGCGATGCCGCCCAACCACTTTTCATAAACGCTGCGTAGGCAGGTGATGGTGCGACATCGTGAAGTCGCTTGTATTTGGCCGGGACGGTTTTCTTTTCGCTCATTTGCCAAGCCTATACGCAGGGGAATAGGTGGCAACTGGGTGAGGCTGTAACCTTTCCCTGTACTTGGAGACGTCGCATAGCCCGGTCGAGTGCGCCTCACTGCTAACGAGGTAAGGTAGAAATACCTTCGGAGGTTCAAATCCTCTCGTCTCCGCTCATAATTCCTCATCCATAAAAAATCCAACACTAAGAAGATGGGTGCCAGATGCGGGAACCGTTTAAAACACGTTTCCTTCTAGGAGCCAGCGTTATCTTTTTGCTCGTATGTGGTCTCACTTTTACTCACCTAACAACAATCAATATCACTTCAGCCGCTTCACAACAAATGACTCTACCACCCGCGCAAGGGATAGCTACACCACCGGCGCAAGAGATAGCTACACCACCGGCGCAAGAAAGTATCGCTCCTGTCAACACTGACAAAGTTGTTGTAAAACCAACAAAAAGTTTTGCAAGCAAGTTCTCACAAGATTGCGGCTTTACTTTAGAACCAATCGAATCACCACAAGCACTCGGCCAGTGCACAATTCTTGTTATCGGCGACTCTATGGCATCAAATCTTGGGTGGGGATTATCCGGAGTGCTTAAGGAATCAGTGAGTCCTTCAGTGATCCTTAAAGGTAAACCTTCCACAGGTTTATCCAATTCTTGGTTTTACGACTGGTCAAAGGAATTACCGCCAATGTTAGAGGACTACAAACCCAGTTTAGTTATCATGTTTATTGGGGCGAATGATGTTCAAGATTCCAAAATTGATTCCAAATCCGAAAAATTTGGAAATGAAAAATGGTTATCTGCTTATGCTAGTAAAGTTAAAGAAATTGAATCCCTGGTAAGTGATTCTGGCGCCTATCTTATGTGGGTCGGACTTCCTATCATGCGCCCAAATTTATACGAAAAAGGAATTAGCCAGTTATCCCAAATTCAAGAATCAAATGTTGTTGATGTACCAGGAGCTGTCTATTTACCCTTACGTACATTTCTTGCGGATGCTCAAGGTAACTATCGTGCTTTTGCCAAAGTTAATAACAAGATGCGAAAAATACGAGGAGAAGATGGCATTCACTTCTCCTCAATCGGACAGTCCGTAATTGCAACCTATGTTTTAGATAACATCGAAGAAATCTTCCACACCAAAATTCACCTAAAAAATCGTTATCCGATCACAAACTAAGCAAATAGTCGACCAGCAAGGTCGAATTCCAAGTTAAGCCGATACAAAAAACAAGAAAAAGTAGAAGTGCCAAAGGATCTTTTCTCAACTTTTCAGAATTACGAATGGGATTCTCAAGAAATTTGTAGGACCCGATCGCACAGACGAGGGCACCGATCACACCTAAAGTTGAAACCCAAACCGGTTGAAATGAAAGGCCCATTTGCTTCGGCAGTTGCAGCCAAATGAAATGCCATAAATAAAGTGAATACGAGATGTTACCGATTCCCACAAATAATCTACTGTTTAAAACAGGACGAAGTACTGCGCCTCGAGGAGCATTGCCGAATAGCAAAAGAAGGACAGCGGAGGAGCATGGAATCCAAGCCAACAACCCGGGAAAATTACTTCTTGGTGAGAGCACAAGAAGACTTACGCCAATTCCAACAACTCCCAGAATGTTCAATAGAGAGGAAAGATAGATCTTCTCTCGCGCTTTCTTGATTGAAAGTGTTGCCGCTAATGCGCCTAATGCCAACTCCCAAAATCTTGTAAAGGGTGAGTAATAAGCATGAACGGGATTGATTGACATAGAAAGCCATGACCACCATCCTGAAAGGGCGATCAAAGTAATGAGCAAGGTTTGGAAATAAATTGTGCGTTTGCGAAGAAGTGCAAAGTACAAAAACCCAAACACTATTCCTGGAAATACAAAGTAGAATTGCTCCTCAACAGCTAGAGACCAGTAATGTGTTATTAAAGAGGGATCTACCCCAGCTATGAAGTAATCAGCGTTATTTGCCGTTAGGCGCCAATTAGCAGCAAAGAGGTTCGCCCATCTAACATCCACCATAAGTGCAGAGTCCATATTTTTTCCCAAAGCTAAATACGCCGCTATCGGAGTTGAGACTAAAACCAAAGTGGCAGCGGGAACAATCCTCAAGATTCGTCGTGTATAAAAAGTTTGTAGATTCTTAAAGTAAAGACCTTGGGGTTGACGGAGTAATAAACCGGTGATGACGAAACCGCTGATAACAAAAAAGATATCAACACCGACAAACCCACCTTGGAAAAATGGCATACCTGTGTGACAAAGGATGACGAGAATAACGGCCAAAGCCCGCAACCCTTGAATATCTTTGCGATGATATTGCGCTTTGTCCTGCTGATTCATCTGGGAAGCCTAACAAAATGAGTTTGTGACTAAGGCGAGAAGGAGTCAACACACGTGAAGAATTCAAGTTCATCCCTAACAACTATGAATTAGCGATACTCACAAGATCCTGGATGATCAAACCCAAAGAGAAGGGTTGCGGCCACAAGGCAGCGCTTGGAGAAGCAGCGATAGAAATCTTTTGAAAGCAAAGAGGAAAAGGACTATTCTGAAGCAATCATGCAGATGTATCGAATAGCAATCGTCGGCGCTGGCCCCGCTGGGTATTTTGCAGCACAAGCACTACAAAATTCCTCGACCGAAGAACGAGTATTCGCTATAGACATGATTGAGCGGTTACCTACACCTTGGGGTTTAGTGCGAAGCGGAGTGGCGCCAGATCACCCAAAGATCAAGACCGTTTCCAAAGTATTCGAAAAGATTGCTAGCGCTGAGAATTTTCGCCTATTTGCAAATATTGAGCTTGGAAGCGATGTAACGACAGCAGATTTAGTTGAACGGTATGACGCAGTAATTATTGCTACCGGATCATCTCTTGGTCGCAAATTAGGTATTCCAGGTGAGAACCTCATGGGATCACTTTCTGCTGCAGAGTTCGTGCCTTGGTACAACGGCCATCCTGATTTCACAGATATTGATGTACTTGTTGATTGTGATACTGCAGTGGTTATCGGCGCCGGAAATGTTGCAATGGACGTGGCTCGTATGCTGGCACTTGAACCAGAGGAATTAGATGAAACCGACACTGCAGACCATGCTTTAGAAACTTTACGAAAAAGCAAGATTCGCAAAGTGATCCTCTGCGCCCGCCGTGGCGC
>CAIJOY010000039.1 GCA_903822425.1 uncultured Actinomycetes bacterium
GCTTTGGAGCTGCTTTCTTAGCAGCGGCCTTCTTGCGACGCTTTGGAGCTGCTTTCTTAGCAGCGGCCTTCTTGCGACGCTTTGGAGCTGCTTTCTTAGCAGCGGCCTTCTTGCGACGCTTTGGTGCTGCTTTCTTAGCAGCGGCCTTCTTGCGACGCTTTGGTGCTGCTTTCTTAGCAGCGGCCTTCTTACGACGCTTTGGTGCTACTGCCTTAGCAGCGGCCTTCTTGCGACGCTTTGGAGCAGATTTCTTAGCTGCAGCCACGTACTTCTCCAATCGGAATGGTTCGATCCGTCACCGAACCTGTTTCATGGATAAGCGTGTCATTGAATGGCCGATAATGCCAGCATTTTGTGATAAATATTTGGGTGCGTGTCGCGAATTACTTTTTTAATATTTCTGTGCTGTCAATAGATTCTTTCCGAAATATTTCGATAATTTTCCTGATTTTTTGAAAAATCTGAATGACTAATTGAGGGATTCGCGTTTTTTTCGTTCATGAACGGCAAATTCATTGGTTTGGACGTCGTATCTGCGTAATTTCGGGAGAAAACTGGCCAGTAACACGACGGCAATTATGCAAATAACCCCTCCGGAAGTTACCGAAAAGGTCAAAGAAGTAGCAGATGCCATGGAAGCTGCTCGCAATTGACCAGCAAGTGGGCCAACCGAATAGGAGAGCAATTCAATGCCAGCTAATCGACCACGCAACTCATCAGGGATTGTTTGATTCCAAATCGTTCCGCGAAATAGTGCACTGACCATGTCCGATCCTCCGGCCAGAATCAGGAAGAGTAAGACAAGGGGAAGTGAATGAAGAAGTCCGGCACAGGCAATTGCTGCCCCCCAACCGATCGCGGCCCAGATGATCGCACGACCATGGAATCTGTAGCTCTTCACCCATCCACTCGTCAGGGTAACGATGAGAGCCCCGATCGTCCCAGCTGCATAGAAGAATCCCAGAGCCCATGGTGATCCAATTTGATCTGCCCAGAATGGAAACAGCGCTGTCGGCATTGCAAAAAACATCGCAGCCAAATCAATGACATACGTTCCTAATAAATCTTGGCGGCTAATTGCATATTTCAAACCTTCGAATAAGCCTGCCAGAGATGGCTTTTCTGCTCTCTCGTTAGGAGGTACTGATCCAACTTTCCATAGGAAAATTAAAGAGATGACAAATGAGATCACATCTGCGATATATCCGGCAGAGACTGACACTGTGGAGATGATGATGCCGCCAATTGCGGGACCAACAATGACTCCGAACTGAGAACGCAAACTCATGAGGGCACTTGCCGATGGCAAATCTGCATGTCCGACAATTCTGGGCAAGATTGCATCGGCGCTAGGTCGTTGCATTCCATCTACGGCAGCAAAAAGACCTGCCACAACATAAATCAACACAAGGCTGGGGCGATCTCGAAGTGAGTTCAGAAGCAAAATAGAACTCAAACCCAGGGCACCAGCCTCCGTTGCCCAGACCATCTTCTTGCGATCTACCGCATCTGCAAGCAAACCCCCGTAGAGACCAAAGATGATCAGGGGAGCTAGTTCAACTGCTCCGCTTAATCCGACTGCGAGGTAGGAGTTGGTGAGTTCTTTGATCTGGAAAGGGATGGCAACGTAGGTGATCATCGAGCCCAGGCGTGAAATCAGCCCGGAAAACCAGAGGTAGCGAAAATCTCTGTATTTTTTTAGTGGAGCGAAGTCGATCGTCAATCTACTCATCTGGTGGAAATACTCTCCGATCGTGTACCGCGGCGAGTTTAGCGTGCCCATTACACTTCTATCTATGTCCAGCAAGATCCGATTGGCACTTGCGCAGATCAACCCAACTGTGGGGGATCTGGCGGGAAATGCTGAACTCATCAGCGATCAGATTGCTACCGCTCATAAAAATGGTGCCCATATTCTTGTTTTTCCGGAGATGGTTCTTACTGGCTACCCTGTCGAAGATTTAGCCCTGCGCTCCTCTTTTCGTGCTGCCAGCAAGAGCGCTATTGAAGCCCTTGCCAAGAAAGCGATGGCAGATGGATGTGGTGAACTTGTGGCCATTGTTGGCTACTTAGATGAAGCTCCGGCTGCGATGAACCGATTAGGTCAACCACAAGGTGCACCTCAAAATGCCGTTGCGATCATCCACGGCGGAAAAATTAAAGCCCGCTATGTCAAGCACCATCTGCCCAACTACGGAGTATTCGATGAATTTCGCAATTTCGTGCCGGGTCAAGAATCCTTGGTTGTGCGCATTCACGGAGTCGATGTAGCGATAGCAATTTGTGAAGACATTTGGCAACAAGGCGGACCGGTGGCTGAGTTAGCACAACGAAAGCCTGGTTTGCTTCTTGTCCCTAACGGAAGCCCCTATGAGCGAAATAAGGATGATGCGCGGCTGGCATTGGTGCAAAAACGTGCCCGAGAAATTGGCGCACCCCTTGCCTATGTGAACATGACTGGCGGGCAAGATGATTTGGTTTTCGACGGAGACACCATTGTTGTAGATGCTCAAGGCCAGATCCTTGCCCGAGCTGAGCAATTTAGCAGCCAACTTTTGTTTGTAGATGTGGATGTTGAAAGCCAAACATCAGATCCCGATGTTGTCATTAGTCAAGATCCTGTGGGTGCAGTTGCTCCAAGCACCGTGGGACCGTCGGCAATTGCACCTCGATTAGATGATGTAGCTGAAATGTGGCAGGCACTTGTATTGGGCCTTGGTGACTATGTTCGAAAGAATGGATTTTCCACTGTCGCACTAGGCGTTTCTGGCGGTATCGATTCAGCCCTTGTTGCAGCAATTGCTTGTGATGCCCTTGGTTCAAAGAAGGTGCACGGAATAGCAATGCCCAGTAAGTACTCCTCGGATCACTCATTGACCGACGCTGCTGCCCTTGCTGCCAATACCGGGATCGCTTATCGCGTTGTTGAAATTGAGCCAATGGTTGCCTCCTTCCTATCAGCCCTGTCCTTAACTGGCTTGGCTGAAGAAAATGTTCAGGCACGAGTTCGCGGAACAACTTTGATGGGAATTTCCAACCAGGAAGGTCACTTAATTTTGGCCACCGGAAATAAAAGTGAATTAGCTGTTGGGTACTCCACTCTCTACGGTGATGCCGTTGGCGGATTTGCACCTATTAAAGATATTTACAAGACCGATGTTTGGGCTTTGGCGCGTTGGCGCAATGCGATTGCACTCACTCGTGGAGAAGTGGCACCAATTCCAGCCAATTCCATATCCAAAGCACCTAGCGCAGAATTGCGACCAGGGCAGAAAGATTCTGACTCCTTGCCTGAGTATGAAATCTTGGATCGATTGCTCCTTGCCTATGTTGATGGTGATCTTGGAAGCAAAGAATTAATCGCATCAGGATTTGATGCAGCGATGGTGGCTCGAGTCATTGCACTGGTAGATAAAGCTGAATATAAGCGTCGCCAATATCCACCAGGAACAAAAGTCTCTATTCGCGCTTTCGGCAAGGATCGCAGGCTACCCATCACTTCTCAATGGCGCGAGAAGCTCTGAGCTTCTGCGAAGAGTTCGCAAGTGGCGTTTTGGCCATAAGTGGCTAAAATTTACCTATGTTTGAAATCAAGGATTGGTTTTTTACGCGTCGTCGCGTGATTGATTTTGGGCGCGCTTGCACTTGCGCATGCTGTAACTAATAACTGCTACAAAAAAGTTCTTAGTTTTAAATTCTCGATTTCAACCCAAATATCACTGTATTTAACAATTACCTGGAGGATTAGATGAAGCTTTATAACAACATCACTGAAGTTGTAGGAAATACGCCCCTAGTTCGCATTAATCGCATAACAGATGGCGCAGCTGCACATGTCTACGCGAAATTAGAGTTTTACAACCCCACCAGCACAGTAAAGGACCGTATTGGTATTGCAATGGTCGATGCTGCTGAAAAAAGTGGAGAATTAAAAGCTGGCGGAACCATTGTTGAGGCGACTTCTGGCAATACCGGAATCGCACTTGCCATGGTGGGCGCAGCACGTGGGTACAAAGTCATCTTGACGATGCCTGATTCGATGTCGAAGGAACGTCGCACCCTGCTACGTGCTTTTGGAGCTGAGTTGGTGTTGACCCCAGCGGCCGAAGGAATGCGCGGAGCGGTTGCAAAGGCCGAAGAGCTTGGCGCCAAAGATGGCGCAGTATTGGTGCGCCAATTCGAGAATGATGCAAACCCAGAAATTCACCGCAAAACAACTGCGGAAGAAATTTGGCGCGATACCGATGGCAGTGTTGCTGCCGTCGTTTCTGGCATCGGAACAGGTGGAACCATCACTGGTGTTGGTCAGCGCCTGAAAGAGTTAAACCCGGCAATTAAGATTTTTGCAGTTGAACCAGCTGCATCCCCGTTGCTAACGGGTGGTTCTCCAGCAGGGCATCCACTACAAGGGATTGGCGCAAATTTTATCCCTAATATTTTGGACACCAAGATTTATGATGAAGTCTTCGATGTGACCAATGATGATGCACTAGCTACAGCTCGCCGTGCCGGCGTAGAAGAAGGAATCCTTGCAGGAATCTCTTCAGGTGCTTCGCTGTGGGCTGCCTCCCAAGTGGCAAAGCGTCCAGAATTTGCTGGAAAAATCATCGTTGTCATCGTTCCTTCATTTGGAGAGCGCTACCTTTCAACGGTGCTGTATAAAGATTTGGTGGAGTTATAAATTGATGTTGCATATTCTTGAAGATCTTGACAACGCATTAACTCGCGATCCTGCTGCGAGAAATCGCTTAGAGATTTTTTTGGCATACCCAGGGCCACATGCTGTGTGGGGTCATCGAATGGCCCATTGGTTGTGGAACCACAAATTGAAACTTATAGCTCGAATTTGGTCCAACTTCACCCGCACAGCCACCGGCATTGAAATTCATCCTGGCGCAAAGATTGGGCGACGATTCTTTATCGATCACGGAATGGGCGTCGTGATTGGAGAAACCTCGATTATTGGAGATGACGTGATGATGTATCACGATGTCACTTTAGGAGCGCGTTCTTTTAATAAAGGAAAGCGTCACCCGACAATTGGTGATGGCGTCATTATCGGTGCTGGAGCCAGAGTGATCGGCAATGTCACCATTGGCAAAGGGGCAATTGTCGGAGCCAATACCTTGGTCACCCAAGATGTGGCTGAGCGTGCACATGTAGATGCTGCAGGTCTTTTTACTATCTAAGTTTTGTTAACACAGCCGTAACGAGACTTTGGCACCATGGCGCCATGAGCACACCAGTGGATCCCCAATTACGCAAGCAGCAAGAGTTTGTTCTGCGGACTCTTGAAGAGCGCAATATTCGATTTGTTCGTCTCTGGTTTACCGACGTGCTCGGCTTCCTTAAATCTGTAGCAATCGCACCAGCAGAACTAGAGAATGCATTCGATGAAGGAATTGGCTTTGATGGTTCTGCCATCGAAGGTTTTGCTCGTATTACAGAATCAGATATGTTGGCAAAACCTGATCCCAGTACATTCTCAATTCTTCCTTGGCGCACGGAAGCACCTGGTGCTGCCCGCATGTTCTGTGACATCGTGATGCCAGATGGCGTTGCATCTCATGCAGATCCGCGTCATGTATTACGCCGCACCTTGGCCAAAGCTGCTGAAATGGGTTACACCTGTTACACCCACCCGGAAATTGAATTCTTCCTTTTCAAAGATCGACCAGAAGTTGGTAAGAGCCCAGTGCCAGTTGATTCGGGCGGATATTTCGATCACACGCCGGCAGTAGTAGGGCATGATTTTCGTCGTCAAGCAATTACTTTGCTTGAAGCCATGGGAATTAGCGTTGAATTTAGTCATCATGAAGGTGCACCTGGACAGCAAGAAATTGATCTTCGTTATGCAGATGCATTAAGCACTGCCGATAACATCATGACTTTCCGACATGTCGTAAAAGAAGTAGCTCTTGATGAAGGTTTCCATGCATCCTTTATGCCCAAGCCATTTACCGATCACCCAGGTTCTGGAATGCACACCCATGTTTCCCTTTTTGAAGGTGAGCGCAACGCTTTTTATGATGCAAAAGCTGAATACAACTTATCTAAAGTCGGCAGATCATTCATTGCTGGGCTGTTAAAACATGCCCCGGAAATTACGGCGATCACTAATCAGTGGGTTAACTCCTACAAGCGTTTGCACGGGGGAGGCGAAGCACCTGCATTCGCCAACTGGGGTCACAACAACCGCAGTGCCCTTGTTCGCGTGCCAATGTATAAGCCAAAGAAAGAGAATTCCACTCGTATTGAATTTCGCTCGCCCGATTCTGCGTGCAACCCCTATCTGGCCTACGCAGTGATGTTATCTGCCGGCCTCAAGGGCGTGGCAGAAAATTATGAGTTGCCAGAATCCAATGAAAATGTCGGCTTGCCCAATAATCTTAAAGAGGCGATCATCGCCATGGAAGGCAGCGAATTAGTTCGCGAAACTTTGGGCGAGCATGTATTTGAATATGTTTTACGCAATAAGAGGGCCGAATGGGATGACTACCGCCGTCAAGTCTCCGCCTATGAATTGGATAGGTATCTGCCTATCTTGTGAGCCGTCTTATCTGGATGGCCGCATAAGCAGTGCCGGGATTTTGCAAGAAAGTATCTCTTACACATTTGCCATGAAATCGGTAGGCTTAAATTCTTACCAGAAATGAGGACAGTCATGGCTAAAGGATTGCGTTGGGGTTTTTTAGGTGCAGGCGGGATTGCAGAAACTATTGCCACTGATTTCCAACTGGCAGGTTTAAAGATTCAAGCTGTGGGCACTCGAGAGATTGCAAATGCTCACCGATTTGCAGATACCTTCAAAATTCCCAATCGCCATCATGGTTATGCAGCTCTGGTGGCAGACCCTGAAGTTGATGCAATTTATGTTTCAACTCCTCAAACGATGCATATGCGCGATGCGCTCTTAGCCATTGAAGCCGGCAAACACCTACTTTTGGAAAAGCCTTTCACCATTAATGCAAAGCAAGCGATAGCAATTCAAGAAGCTGCAGAACGAAAAGGCGTATTTGTCATGGAGGCGATGTGGACTCGTTTCTTGCCCTCAATGGTCGCAGTCTTTGACGTGATCAAAGCTGGCACCATCGGGGTTCCGCAATATGTGCATGCAGATCACAGTCAATTCCTTCCCCCTACGCGCGCTCCCCGCTTGTGGGATCCGGCACTGGGTGGAGGCGCCTTACTTGACCTTGGTATTTATCCGATTTCATTTGCTGTGCGTGTACTTGGATTACCTGCGAAAGTTGTAGCACGAGGAGTTTTGACTCCGCTTAAATTGGATGAGATGACTTCCATGATTTTTGAATATGACAATCGCACCCAAGCAGTTTTGCAAACGAGTATGACGGTGGGCGGAACCATCACTGCATCAGTTGTCGGAACACTGGGTCGCATTGAATTAGCTGGTTCTTTCTACGAACAAACGTCATTTAACGTGTATGACAATACCCGCGCTTTAGTTAAGCGTTATGAGGAAAAAGTTCCAGGTCGCGGAATGCAATATCAAGCCATTCACATGGAAGAGTGCATTGCAGCGGGCTTGAGCCAAAGCCCGATCATGAGCCTTTCTGAGAGTGTTGCCATCATGAAAGTCATGGACGATATCCGTTCACAAACTGGAGTTGTTTATCCCGGCGAGTAAGGGCTACCCTTACTCCATGAAGTTACGCAGCCTCCTCCTTCGCTGCCGTGGCGGGGCCCTCTAACCGGTCCCCTCGTCGCGGGGTTTTGCATACCGGTAAAACCTCAAAACCCCCGCGCAAATAAAAGGAGCAGTACGAATGAATTTTCCAAAACAAACCCCCAGTGTGATGGCCTTTGATCGCTATTCATCTTTTATACCTGTAGATCTTCCAGACCGTACATGGCCATCTAAAAAGATGACCCATGCGCCAAAGTGGTGTTCGGTAGATCTTCGTGATGGCAATCAAGCGCTGATTGATCCCATGGATACACCTCGCAAGTTGGCGATGTTTAAGTTGCTTGTTTCGATGGGATACAAAGAGATTGAAGTTGGCTTTCCCAGTGCTAGCCAGACAGATTTCGACTTTGTACGAAAGATCATTGAAGAAGATCTCATTCCCGATGATGTTGTTATCCAAGTTCTTACCCAAGCTCGGGAAGCATTGATTCGGCGGACCTATGAATCAATCAAAGGCGCCAAACAGGCAGTAGTTCATCTCTATAACTCCACTTCGACATTGCAACGACGCGTTGTCTTCGGGCAAGATCAAGCTGGAATTAAAAAGATTGCAACAGATGGTGCACAACTCTGTCTTGACCTTGTTGAAAGTGTGCCTGGAACTCTTATTTCATTTGAGTATTCTCCTGAGTCCTACACCGGCACCGAAATGGAATATGCCCTAGAAGTATGTAACGCAGTCAATGATGTCTGGAAACCCACTCCATCGTGGAAGACAATCATGAACTTGCCTGCAACTGTAGAAATGGCCACGCCAAATATTTATGCCGATTCCATTGAATGGATGTGTCGCAATCTCAACAATCGCGAAAGTGTGATTGTCAGCTTGCACCCACATAATGATCGCGGAACAGGAGTTGCTGCTGCTGAACTTGGCTACCTAGCCGGGGCAGATCGCATTGAAGGAACTCTCTTTGGCAACGGAGAGCGCACAGGAAATGTCTGCCTTGTGACCTTAGGTTTAAATTTAGTGAGCCACGGAATTGATCCGATGATTGATTTTTCCAATATAGATGCGGTGCGCAGAACTGTTGAATATGCCAATCAACTGCGTGTTCCAGAGCGCCATCCTTATGGTGGAGATTTAGTTTTCACTGCATTTTCTGGCTCGCATCAAGATGCGATTAAAAAGGGTCTTGAGCACATGGAAAAAGATGCCGGTGCCGCTGGCGTCCATGTCGATAAATTCACCTGGGCTGTTCCTTATTTGCCTATCGATCCCAAAGACATCGGGCGATCCTATGAGGCGGTAATCCGCGTTAATAGCCAATCGGGTAAGGGCGGCGTGGCTTACATGATGAAGAATGAACATCATCTTGATCTGCCTCGTCGTTTACAAATTGAATTTAGCAAAGTAGTTCAAGCAAAGACAGATAACGAGGGTGGAGAAATTCTTCCCAATGATATGTGGAATATTTTTGAAGATGAATATCTTCCAACTGATTCAGCACCATGGGGACGTTTCCGACTCAAAGGTTTATCGCAAACATCAGTCTTGGATGAAGATGTTTTCCTCAGCGTCTCACTTTTAGATCGTGGTGGAATGCAAGAACTCAATGGACAAGGCAACGGTCCTATTGCTGCATTTTGTTCCATCTTGCAAAATTACGGAGTAGATGTTCGCGTTCTGGATTATTATGAACATGCACTTTCGGCCGGCGGAGATGCAAGTGCGGCTGCCTACTTGGAATGTGCCATTGATGGCGATGTTTTCTGGGGGGTTGGGATTGATCCCAACACGACCACTGCCTCGCTTAAAGCAGTCGTATCGGCGATTAACCGCGCTATTCGTTAGTCCAACCATTACGGTTGCGACATGAGCCTTTATCGTGACGAAGCAGTTGTTTTGCGGACTCAGAAATTAGGCGAAGCAGACCGAATAATTACCATGCTCACCCGCGAGCATGGTCGAATCCGTGGAGTCGCAAAAGGCGTACGCAGAACTAAATCTAAATTTGGTGCACGACTTGAACCCGGTAGCCATGTCGATATTCAGCTCTATGTAGGTAAGACTTTCGATACCGTCACTCAAGTTGAAGCGATTATGAATTATGGAGAAATGATTTCTCATGACTATCAACGCTGGACTATTGCCTCAGCAATGCTAGAAAGTGCAGAACGTTTTACATCGCAAGAGCACGAACCCGCCCTTCAGGAATTCAGCCTTGTAGTGGGAGGGTTAAAAGCTTTAGCAGAAGGCCGTTATGACTCATCGCTGATCCTTGATGCATTCTTATTACGCTCATTAGCAATTGGTGGATATGCGCCATCTATGAGCACCTGCTCGCGATGTGAAAAACCAGGGCCTCATAGATTTTTCTCACTCGTGGGCGGCGGAAGTGTTTGCGCCGATTGTCGCCCTTCTGCTTGTGCGACACCAGCACCTGAAACCCTCGAACTTATGGGTGCATTGTTAAGCATGGATTGGGAGATTGCCAATGCCAGTGAAGGAAAACATCAGCGCGAAGCCAGTGGCCTCATTGCAGCCTATCTACAGTGGCATTTAGAGCGCGGACTTCGTAGCCTTCCTCTTGTGGAGCGCCGCTAATGTCGATGAAAATTCCTAATATCGCACCCGAGAAAATTCCGGCACATGTTGCAATTGTTATGGATGGCAATGGTCGTTGGGCTAAAGCTCGAGGTTTACCACGCACCGCCGGACACGAAGCTGGTGAGGCAGCACTTTTTGATGTTATCGAAGGTGCAATCGCAATCGGGGTAAAAGAAATCAGTGCGTATGCTTTTTCCACAGAAAATTGGCGGCGCTCACCGGATGAAGTGAAATTTCTCATGGGTTTTAACCGCGATGTTATTCGTCGCCGTCGCGACCAGATGCACGCTATGGGCGTTCATGTTCGCTGGGTGGGCAGACCCAAGCGTTTATGGAGCAGCGTTATTAACGAATTAGAACAGGCCGAAGAATTGACGGCGAAGAATAAAGTTCTGACACTAAATATGTGCGTTAACTACGGAGGCAGATCTGAGATTGTGGATGCTGCCACGGCCCTGGCTAGAGACGTTAAACGAGGCAAATTGAGTGCGGATAAGATTTCCGAAAAAGTCTTTTCGCGCTATCTTGATCAACCCCAGATGCGCGATGTGGATCTTTTTCTTCGCTCATCAGGTGAAATGCGCACCAGTAACTTTTTACCGTGGCAATCTGTTTATGCTGAATTTGTATTTATGGATGTACTTTGGCCAGATGTAGACCGGACCACTTTATGGAAAGCCATTGAAGAATATTCCAAACGTGACCGGCGCTTTGGCAAGGCTTAACAGTTAGAGCAAGTTCCAAAGACTTCAGCTGTATGTCCGATATCCCGAAATCCATGTTCTGCTGCAACACTTTTGGCCCATTTCTCGATCGCCGCACCTTCGATTTCGACGGTAGAGCCGCAGTTTTTACAGACAAGGTGATGGTGGTGAGAATCCCCGCATAAGCGATAGATCGCTTCGCCATCATCGCGTCTCAAAACATCAACGATGTTTTCTTTAAGCAAACTTTGCAAGGAGCGATACACAGTGGTCAGCCCAATGCGCTGTCCATTGCGTTGCATGAGTTTATAAATCTCTTGCGCACTTGCAAATCCACCTGCGCGCTCAAGGGTGCTCAGAACCTTTGGATTAGAGCGGCTCATATATTTCCCACAATTATCCACATTGCACATACTCCAACAATGGTGGCAAGCATCGTTAATCGTGAAGGATGGCGTGAATGCGCTTCTGGCAAAATATGCGATGTTGCCAAGTAGATAACGAACCCAGAAAAAGTGGCTAGATATATTGCTAGAAGGGGATCGCTGATTGTGATGTAGGAACCAAGGGCTGCGCCGCTAATTCGCATAATCGCATCTAGTCCTAAAAGTGCCGATGCGCTCTTGGTTAGGTGCCCGCTTTTAATTAGCAGTGAAACGGTATTAAGACCATCGCTAAATGCGTGCGATAAAATTGCGATGAAAACTGCATAACCCAAAGAATTGCTGACTTGAAAAGCGATACCTAGAGCAAGTCCATCGAGAAATACATGGCCTCCCATAGCAAGTGCGCCAAGGGTGCCAGCGATATTGACTGCGTGATTGTGATCATGACCGTAAGTGGACTGTGCCGGTTCGTGGGATCCAAATATCTGTTCTGCAAAATGCAGAAGAAGAAAACCTAGGACAAAGGCGATGGAGACGGTTCTAACATTTCCAAATGTGTTGCTGTTGAGTGTGAAAACTTCTGGAAGTAGATCAAATGCCACAAGTCCCAAGAGCAGACCAGCTGATAAACCCAAGACCAAGTGGAGGCGATCGCGAGCGCGAATTGCTAAATAGCCCCCTGCAGTTGTCGACAGCGCTGTAACACCAGCCAAGGCGACGGCGATATTCATAAGTGGACGATAACAGGAATGAAAATGATTGTCATTATCATAATCTCGCCTTAATGAGCGCAATGAATGCGCGAGGATCCTTTAGGATTGCACTCTCATGGCCACTGACCGTTTAGAAAATATCGTAAGCCTGGCCAAACGCCGCGGCTTTGTTTATCCATCCAGCGATATTTATGGTGGCCTGCGTGCTTCATGGGATTACGGCCCCCTCGGCGTTGAACTTAAAAATAACGTCAAACGCCAATGGTGGAAATCAATGGTAACCGGCCGCGATGATGTCGTCGGGTTGGATTCATGTGTCATCTTGGCGCGCGAAGTCTGGGAAGCCTCAGGGCACGTTGCAACTTTTTCTGACCCACTGACGGAATGCACAGCTTGCCATAAGCGTTATCGGGCCGACCATTTAGAAGAGGCGTATGAAGCCAAACATAAGAAAGCGCCAACATCATTAACTGAAGTTAATTGTCCAGCGTGCGGAAATAAGGGGCAGTTCACTACGCCCAAGCAATTTAGTGGATTATTGAAAACTTATCTTGGACCAGTAGAGGATGAATCTGGTCTTGCTTATCTGCGTCCTGAGACT
This sequence comes from uncultured Actinomycetes bacterium, assembly GCA_903822425.1. Classification (GTDB taxonomy): domain Bacteria; phylum Actinomycetota; class Actinomycetes; order Nanopelagicales; family Nanopelagicaceae; genus QYPT01. The sequence continues at coordinate 12,664 of CAIJOY010000039.1, forward strand.
GCACAAGGAATCTTTATTAACTTTGATAACGTTGCAACAACATCACGCAAGAAGCCACCGTTTGGGATCGGCCAAATCGGAAAATCTTTCCGAAACGAGATTACTCCCGGAAACTTCATTTTCCGTACCCGCGAATTCGAGCAGATGGAGATGGAATTCTTTGTTGTGCCTGGCACAGATGAAGATTGGCATCAATACTGGATCGATACTCGCCTGAGTTGGTACAAAGATTTAGGCATTAATCCCGAACGACTGCGGATTTATGATCACCCTAAAGAGAAGTTGTCGCATTACTCGAAGCGGACTGCAGATATTGAATATAAGTTTGAGTTTGCTGGCACCGAATGGGGTGAACTCGAAGGGATTGCTAACCGCACTGACTTTGATTTGAAAGCGCACTCAAGTGCATCCGGAAAAGATCTTTCGTGGTTTGACCAAGAAAAAAATGAACGGTGGACTCCATTTGTTATTGAGCCGGCAGCTGGAGTTGATCGCTGCACATTAACTTTCTTGATGGATGCATTTACTGAAGATGAAGCCCCAAATAGTAAAGGGGAGATGGAAAAGCGGGCAGTTTTGAAACTAGATCATCGTTTGGCTCCAGTTAAAGCAGCGGTACTACCCCTTTCCAGAAATGCCGATCTTTCGCCAAAAGCGCGAGATCTGGCTACTCAACTTCGCAAGAACTGGAACATCGATTTTGATGACGCTGGTGCAATTGGTCGGCGCTATCGTCGCCAAGATGAAATTGGAACTCCTTATTGCATCACTGTTGACTTTGATACTTTGGAGGATCACGCAGTAACAATTCGTGACCGTGACACGATGGGGCAAGAACGCATCGCTTTAGATCAAGTTGAAGGCTGGCTTGCTCCACGCCTTCTAGGCTCATAAAACCGCTCATCCTGCCGTTATCTAGCGGCGCGCATTCCATAGATCCGCCAGTAGTTTTGGCGCCCATGGCTGGAATTACCAATGCTCCATTTCGTTTGCTCTGCCGCGAACAAGGTGCGGGATTATTTGTATCTGAAATGGTTACTGCTCGGGCATTAATTGAACGTCGTCCGGAAACTCTGCGCATGCTCTTACCTGGGAAAGGTGAATGGCCACGTTCGGTGCAGCTCTATAGCGTTGACGCATCTGCCATGAAAGCTGCTGTCACCATGATCGGCAATGAAAATTTAGCCGACCACATCGATATGAATTTCGGATGCCCAGTGCCCAAAGTTACGCGAAAGGGGGGCGGTGCAGCGTTGCCATATAAACGTCGACTCTTCACTTCAATAGTTTCGGCAGCCATTGAAGCAGCAAAACCTTTTGGAATGCCAGTTACAGTAAAGATGCGCATTGGTATCGACAGCGATCATGAAACTTATTTAGAGGCAGCAAAATCAGCAGCAGATTTAGGTGTTGCTTGGGTGGCCCTACATGCGCGCACTGCACAACAAATGTATGAAGGTAAATCTGATTGGAGCGCAATTACTCGCCTTGTAAATCATTTAAAGCCCACCGGAGTGCCGGTTTTGGGAAACGGTGATATTTGGAGTGGCAGTGATGGTGTTGCAATGGTGGAGCAGACTGGTTGTGCAGGAGTGGTTGTAGGGCGGGGCTGTTTAGGACGCCCGTGGTTATTTACCGATTTAGTGGCTGCTTTTGCTGGCGATACATCGCGCCACTTGCCGACACTTTTTGAAGTTCGTGAAATTATGTTTCGCCATGGTGAACTCATTGTCGAATATTTTGAATCCGAAGAGCGCGGCTGTCGAGATCTCCGCAAACACATGGCCTGGTACCTCAAGGGGTTCAGAGTTCATAGCGCACTACGCCGAGAATTTGGAATGGTTTCAACTCTTGCAGAATTTCGCTCCTTGCTTGATCAACTTGACGATCAGCCCTATCCAGTTGCAGTGGGAGATGCACCGCGAGGGCGCACTAGTCACGGGCGTCCAGTAACGCTTCCAGATGGTTGGTTGCGCGACCCAGATGAAATGGCGCAGATCGAACTTGAAGACGCTTTTTCGGGAGGCTGAGATGTTTATTTTCAAAATTTTTCGCCGCGCAATAGCTGCCATAACTTTATTGATTATTGTTTTCCCACTCTATGTGATGGGGTCAACATGGTATGCCGCCCACAATCCCACAGTTAAAAAAGCGGATGTCATCGTTGTATTAGGTGCTGCACAATTCGATGGCCGTCCTAGCGAAGCACTTGAAGCGCGTCTAGTTGAAGCAAAGAGAATTTTTGACGCGGGACTCTCCCAATACATTATTACCGTGGGTGGTGGGGCGCCAGGTGACCGCACAACCGAAGCGGCATCAAGTCGTAATTGGTTGCTCGCACATGGCATCAAAGCGAAGTTTGTGATGGCGATAGAACGTGGCAGAGATACTTTGGTGAGTACACAAAGTTATGTTGCCGAGATGAAGAAACGTCAAATCGAGAGCGTCATCATTGTGACCGATCCTTATCATTGTCTTCGAGCGATGACTATGGCTAAAGATATGGGAGCAATAAGTTCATGCTCGCCCGTGCAGACGGGCCAGAATTCCTTAGCCCACAGCAATTTTCGCTACCTTGTTCGAGAAACAGGTGCCTACCTTGCCTATGTCAGCCTTGGCAGGCGCGGAATTCATGTCAGCGATCACTTAAGCCAGTAATAGAGTTATGAGCATGAGCAACTACAGCCAAAGCGATCTTGAGCGTTTTGTCTTTGAACCAGCCAAGCGCGCTGGGCGCACTGAATTTATGCGCGATCGTGCTCGAGTTATTCACTCAGCTTCTTTGCGCCGCTTAGGCGCTAAAACTCAAGTGGCTGTCCCTTGGGAGAATGATTTCCAACGCACACGTCTTGCTCATTCACTTGAAGTTGCACAAATTGGTCGCGAACTCGGAGATTCACTGGGAGCTGATCCAGATTTGCTCGACACTTCATGTTTAGCTCATGATTTAGGACATCCACCATTTGGTCACAATGGCGAAGATGCACTTGCATCCATTGCCCAAGATTGTGGTGGATTCGAAGGAAATGCACAGAGTTTTCGTCTCCTAACGCGACTAGAAGCAAAGACAGTTGATAACAATGGAAAATCTGTCGGCCTGAATCTTTCGCGTGCCTCTCTAGACGCGGTTACAAAATACCCATGGCCAGCAACCAAACATTCTCGTAAGTTCGGTGTGTATGAAGATGATCTTGAAGTATTCAATTGGATGCGCCAAGGCGCTCCAGATGAGCGTCGATGCATCGAAGCTCAAATTATGGACTGGTCTGATGATGTTTCCTATTGTGTTCATGATTTGGAAGATGCGCTTGTGGCAAATCAAATTCATGTCAAGAATTTCAAGAAAGACCTGCCGGAATTGCACCGCGTACTTGTGAAAGATTATGGTGTTGATGCCACTGAGGAAGATACATCTCAAGCCCTGGAGCGTTTGCAGAACTTGTCTTGTTGGCCAACTCAATATGACGGCGCTCATCGCTCTCTTGCAAGATTGAAAGATCTCACAAGCCAACTTATTGGTCGCTTTGTGCTCTCGGCAGAAGTAGAGACACGTCGGATACATGGCGATCAACCATTGGTGCGCTATAGCGCCAATCTAGAAGTTCCAACGTACTTGCGAATTGAAGTAGGTCTCCTCAAAGCTATTGCTGGTCATTACCTCATCAACGCTCCTATTTCGCAGGAACGCTATGCAGCCCAGCGCGTAATAGTTATCGACTTGGTGGAGATGCTCCTAGCAAGTGCACCCAAGAATTTAGATTCAATATTTCTGGAGGATTGGAAGCACGCTTCCAATGACGCTGCTCGATTACGAGTGATCATTGATCAAGTAGCTAGCTTGACCGATCCAGGTGCCCACGCTCTTCATGCTCGTCTGCGCTCACAGGTAGGGTAGGGCGCATGAGCGGACGCATTAAAGATGAGGATGTTGCCTACATCCGCGAACGCGCACCTATTGATGAGATTGTCGGAGATTATGTTCAACTCAAGAATGCTGGAGGGGGTCAGAAAAAAGGTCTCTGTCCATTTCATGATGAAAAATCTCCTTCATTTCACGTAACCCCTAGCAAAGGATATTTTCACTGCTTCGGGTGCCAAACTGGTGGAGATGTCATTGCATTTATCATGAAAATGGATCACCTTTCATTTACTGAAACAGTTGAACGCCTCGCCGAACGTATTGGATACACCTTGCGTTACGAGGAAGGTGGAAGCGGTGTCAAGGCAGCACCTGCTGGACAACGTTCACGATTAATTGCCGCCAATGCTGCAGCTGCTAAGTTTTATCAAACACAACTCAACGAATCTTCGGGTGCTCAATTCGGGCGAGACCTATTGTCTAAAAGAGGTTTCGATAAAGCAGCATGTGAAATATTCGGTGTTGGTTATGCCCCTGATGAGTGGGATGCACTCACAAAGTATTTACGGAGTGAAGGTTTCAGTATCGACGAACTTGAAGTTGCGGGCCTTTCCAAGATGGGCCAGCGCGGCCCCATTGATCGATTCCGTAATCGCCTCACTTGGCCAATTCGGGATATTTCTGGAGACGTTGTTGGTTTTGGAGCACGCAAGTTAGCAAGTGATGATGTCGACAGCGGTCCTAAGTATTTGAATACTCCCGAGACACCCATCTACAAAAAAAGCCAAGTCCTTTACGGGTTAGATCTGGCAAAAAAAGAGATTGCCAAGAAGCGCCAAGCGGTAATTGTCGAAGGTTACACGGATGTTATGGCGGCTCATTTGGCAGGGATTACAACAGCAGTTGCCACGTGCGGAACTGCATTTGGCGCAGACCATATTCGAATATTGCGCCGACTTTTGATGGATGATGATTCATTTCGCGGTGAAGTTATTTTCACATTTGATGGAGATGCAGCGGGGCAAAAGGCAGCCCTTCGTGCATTTACTGATGACCAAAAATTTGTTACGCAAACATTCGTTGCAGTTGAACCAGATGGTTTAGATCCATGTGATTTGCGCCAACAAAGGGGCGATCTTGCTTTGAGAGATCTCATTGCACGCCGAGTGCCGCTCTTTGAGTTCGCAATCCGTACCGAACTCAATTTACATAAATTAGATTCAGCTGAAGGCCGTGTGAATGCGCTCAATGCTGCAGCACCATTAGTTGCACAAATTCGTGATAAGTCTCTGCGTCCCGAGTACACACGCTTGCTGGCTGGCTGGCTCGGTGTAGAAGTAGAAACTGTTTCAGCTGTTGTTGCCCGCGGAGTTCGCAATGTAGTTAGTACTACAGATGCCGAAGTAGTTGTAGATTCGCAATGGAGACCTAACCCCAATGAGCCACGATTGGCACTTGAACGCGAAGTTCTCAAAGCGCGACTTCAAATGCCGGATCTGGTGAAAGGTTGGAGCGAAATCGAAATCGAAGCATTTACTCACCCCGCATATCAACAACTTCGTGGAGTAATTGACGCCCATGGCGATTCGCATCTTCGGATGGATCAGATTGACGATGAGCACATGAAATCTCTTATTGCCGAATTATCTGCTGAACCAATTCGCGAAGATGGTGCGATCTCAGAAAGATATGTTGAGAGCATCGTTGCGCGTTTACGAGAAGTGACGATGAGCCGAGCAATTGCTGAGTTAAAGTCCACTTTGCAGCGCTTGAACCCCGTCGAAAATGATTCTGAATACACCGCCCTTTTTACCGATCTGGTCGCCTTGGAAAGTGCTCGCAGAACCCTGCATGATTTGGCCATTGGCGAGCTATAAATCCTTGATTTAGAAGCAACTGCTTCTGTGCGCTAGAGTTTGCGCCTGCCTCACCGCAGTAGTCCCTGATAGCTCAATTGGCAGAGCAGCCGGCTGTTAACCGGCAGGTTCTTGGTTCGAGTCCAAGTCAGGGAGCAATTCTCAGCAATGACCTTTACTATGCGCCCCATGGCTAAATTGCGTACACAATCATCTTCAGTAGTTGCATCCTGGAAAGTTCAATCACCTGGCATCCGAGTTATTCGTCTCTGGTTAGGACTTACATGGATTTGTGGTGGCTGGGATAAAGCAACTGACCCAAACTTTTTGGCAAAAACTGGATCGACCTCAATAAGTAAAGTTCTTACTGGGTATTCCACATCATCACCCTTAGGTTTCATCTTCAAGCACATGATCGAACGCGCCACAGTAATTGGGATATTCGTCATGATCGCTGAATTTGCATTAGGTCTTGCAACACTTCTCTGGGTTGCTCCAACTTTGGCGGCATTTGCTGGCTTCACAATGTCCTTAGGATTGTGGATCGCAGCAACGTGGCATGTAAAACCTTATTTTCTTGCAAGTGATACTGCTTATGCCGTGCTGTGGCTTTCCTATTTCTTAACTTTGCTTGGTAAACGTCGCAAGATCGATATCAATGTGGAAAGACGTGGAGCAATTCGCTTAGGAATGATTGCAGTTGGAGCGATGGCCTTGGCTGCGTTGGGGCGCGGTTCCCAAAAGAGCCCTACGGCTTCTAGCGTCCCAAGTGCTGCAGCAAATCAGATTATTAAAGTTGCAGATCTCAATGTCGGGCAAACTCATGAATTCACGCTCTCAGATGGCCAAGCAGCAATTGTTTTTCGCACAGCAAACGGAGTCTTTGCGTATTCTGAAACGTGTACTCACCAAGGATGCATTGTCAGTTATTCCGCACCCGATAAGGCTTTGATTTGCCCTTGCCATGGGGCGATGTATGACCCATTTAGCGATGCAAAAGTTCTAGCGGGGCCTACCAACACCCCCTTGGCTAAAGTAAAAGTGGCAATCAGTGGAGATTGGGTAGTTTTAGCTTAAATCTTAAGGTCTAGTTAAGAACGTTCTCATGCAGCCCTCAGCAAGTAAGGAGACCTTCGGACTATGAAATTTAAAATCTTAGGCAATACAGCGTCCAAACTTGCAGTTGGATTTGTTATGGGAGCACTAGCAGCCGGCGGAGTTGCCACTGCGGTAACCAGCAATGGATCCTCGGCACAAGTATGTGTAGATAGCCGAACACAAGCGATGTATTTGGCCACAAATGGCACCTGCTCCAAAACGCGCACTCTTGTTGACTTAGGCACCGGATCAATGAGTGTTAAAACAATCGCGGCAGCAGTAACTCCCAGTGTGGTTTCGATCAATGTTGTGACAGCAACTGGCAGTGGTACGGGATCTGGTTCAATTATTCGTACTGGTGCGACTTCAAGTTACATTCTCACAAATAATCACGTGATCGAATCGGCAGTTACCGGCGGGACGATTACGGTTGAATTTAGTAATGGGGATACAACTGATGCAAAGATTGTTGGCCGAGACACGATATATGACTTAGCTGTAATACAAATTCAAAAGGGGAATCTCCCTGTTATTGCTTTTGGAGATTCATCTAATTTGAGCATTGGGGATCCTGTAGTTGCCATTGGCTCACCACTCGGTCTTGCAAGCACCGTTACAAGCGGAATCATTTCGGCACTCCACCGCCCAGTCACAACTGGTACCACTGGCTCGGAGTCCTATATTGATGCAATCCAAACTGATGCAGCAATTAATCCAGGAAATTCTGGGGGAGCCCTTTTAGATGCCCAAGGCCGCATCATCGGCGTTAACTCAGCAATTGCGACTCTGACATCTGGCGGATCAAGTGGCAGTATCGGATTGGGGTTTTCTATTCCGATCAATCAAGCAAAGCGAATCGCTACCGAAATTATTGATACTCCTGCGCACATTTCTACTCGACCAGTTTTGGGAATCTTCTTTGACACAACCTATGTCGGAACAGGTGCAAAGATATTGAAACTCAGTCCAGGTGAAGGAGCAGAAAAAGCAGGTGTTCCGGCAGGTGCGATTATTCGATCAATAGATGGATTTAAGATTCCAGATCTCACAACAGCCATTGTTCGCATACGCTCTTATGCCCCAGGGGATGTAGTCACAGTGGTTGTTGATCTACCTGCGGGTGGTTCACAAACTTTTAAAGTCACTATGGGCTCAGCCCCATCACAGTGAGTGTGAAAGCCTGCAACCGAGATAAGATTGAGCATGGCACTTTTTAGGTTGCATCTTTCACTCCCCGATCGTCCTGGCTCATTGGGTGCGGTGGCATCGGCCATTGGTTTCGCTGGTGGGGATATTCGCGGACTAGTTGTGATGAAAAGTGAAGATGGCCGTGGATACGATGACATTACCGTGGCAATTCCTGGCAGTGACCCTACGGATCTTCTCAATGTTCTGGGTGATATTGGTGGGGTTGAAGTACTAAAAGTTATGCCAGTGAAATAATTTTTGCGCCTTCACTGGGTAGTGCTGTAAAGAATCTTGGTTCGCGGAAGTTCTCTTTTTTGAAGGCTAAACGTATTGCCTCAATCATTTTTGCCGATTCGCCAGCGTGAATAAGAGCAATATCACTTCCTCCATAACCCCCGCCGATCATTCGTGCTCCCAGCGCGCCAAGGCGCTGGGCTACTTCAACGCCTAAATCAAGTTCGGGACAAGAAACGGTGTAGTCATCGCGCAGCGATGCATGGGTTTGGTTGATGAGATCACCGAAAAGTACAAAATCATCCTTTTCAAGAGCGGTGACCGCTTCGCGCACCCGTTGCATTTCGCTGACGCCATGACGCGCTCTGACAAATTGAGTAGGAGTAAATTCATTTTTGTGTGCGAGTAATTGTTCCATTGTGACATCTCGAAGTGCTTTCGCCCCTAATGCCTCAGAGACGACTTCACAATCTCCACGGCGTTCTGCGTAGCCTCCATCAACGAGGGCGTGATGCACTTGTGTGTCGATGACAAGTAGTTCAAGTCCGTGTGATGCCAGATCAAATGGAATATGGCGCGTGGATAAGTCTCGGCAATCCAATAACAGTGCATGACCAGCTAGCGACATTAATGAAACAGATTGGTCCATAATTCCGCACGGCATTCCGACGTAGGCATTTTCTGCTCGTTGGCAAATGCGGGCAAGATCTTCAAGTGAATGCCTAAAATTGAAGAGTTTATTGACCGCTGTAGCAACGCTGCATTCCAGAGCCGCTGACGAGGAAAGCCCAGCACCTAAAGGTACGTTCCCATCGATGAGCAAATCCACGCCTTGAGTTATTCCTAGTGCCCAAAGAACTCCCAATGCATAACGCTCCCAGTCACCTTTATTTCCAGGTGCTAAATCTTCAATGCTGGTGGAAAATATTTCGCCATTGCGCTGCATGGAAGCTAAGTTAATTTTTGAGTCTTTCCTTGCGCGCACCGCAGCAAGTGTGTGATCCGAAATGGCAAAGGGAAGAACGAAACCATCCAGGAAATCCACGTGTTCGCCAATGAGATTTACGCGTCCGGGAGCTTGGGCTACTACCGTTGGGAGTTCACCGAATAACTTTTCAAAAGTTTTTTCTGTATTCATAAAAGTTCAAGGCTAGAGGCTGTGTCTGTAACCATTTGAGCCAAGTCACGAGATGGACGCCAATTCAAAAGGCTTTCTGCAAGTTCTATTGATGCAACCAAGACGGCTGGATCACCATCTCGACGTGGCGAATCCAGAGTGGGAATCGGTCTTTCCAAGACTTTTTGTGCCGAATCGATCACTTCTCGCACTGAATATCCTCGCCCGCTGCCAATATTGATGATGGCATGGTGTGAATCTTTAAGGACTCTTAGTGCACGCACATGAGCATCAATAAGATCAACGACGTGTATGTAATCTCTGATGCACGTGCCATCTGCGGTTGGCCAATCGCTTCCGAAGATTTTTACTGGATGATCAGCTGTGCTGTGCAAAACATTGGGAATGAGGTGAGTTTCAGGATTGTGTCGCTCGCGCAACCAGCCTCTCTCGGTCTTCATGGAACCTGCGACATTGAAATAACGAAGACTAATTGCAGCAAGTCCATGTGCACTTGCTTCTTTAGTTAGCATTTGATCAATAGCGAGTTTGGTTTCTCCATATGGACTTGTTGGTTGGGTTGGGGCAGATTCGGTGATGGGAGTTGTAGTTGGCTCTCCATAGGTTGCGGCCGAGGATGAGAAGACAATTTGTTTGATGTTCGCAAGGCGCATTTCCTCCAGCAGAACCCGCGTACCGTGCACATTCACATCGCGATACAAATCGGGTTTTTGCACTGATTCACCCACGAGCGACTTTCCCGCGAAGTGGATAACAGCGCTAGCCCCAGTGAGTGCTTCACGCACTGTGTGCATGTTCAAAATTGTGCCTTCGATAAACCGTGCTTGGGACGGTAGCGCATCTGCAAAGCCCGAGGATAGGTCGTCTAAAACACTGACATCAAAACCTTGCTGGAGAAGAATCTCAACGGCTGTGGCACCTATATATCCAGCGCCGCCCGTTACGAGGATTCGCATTATTTTCCTAAGACCACATCTCGTAATTGTTGCGCCGATTGTTCTGGTCGCATATCCATGATGAATGCACCCATCGCAGATTCTGAACCCGCCAAGTATTTCAATTTGCCTGGAGCTCGGCGCACACTAGTGATCTGCCAATGGAGGCGAAGTAGATCCCGACCTTGGCGGACAGGTGCTTGATGCCACGCTGCGATGTATGCCATCGGAATTCCAAACACACCATCTAGACGCTTGAGGACCTCAAGGGAGATAGACGGAAATGCATCGCAAACTTCTAGCGAGAGTTCGGTCAAGTCAGCAACTGGCTTTCGAGGAGTTACATGAATTTCAAACGGATATCTCGCCGCGTAAGGTACAAATGCAATCCAATGCTCATTTTGAGCAACTATCCGAACTTCATCTTTAATTTCTCGAGCAAGGAGATCATCAAAGAGAACCCGTCCGGTGCGTTCCTTATGCAACTTGGCAGCTGCAAGCATTCGCTCAACGCGAGAGGGCAAATATGAATACGCATAAATTTGACCATGTGGGTGAGTAAGTGTCACACCGACTTCTTCGCCGCGGTTTTCGAAAGGGAAAATCTGTTCGATAAATTCTTGCTCGGATAATTCGGCGGTACGATCTCGCCAAGCTTCAAGGACGGTACGTACTTGCGATTGCGAAAGATCACCAAATGAATTGCCATGCTCGGGGGTATAGCAAACAACTTCACAGATGCCAGCGGCCGGAACGATGGGAGTTTCAGGTCCAAGTGATTGCGGAAGTTTCCATGGTCCATCAGGTGGACGCAATGAAGGCGAACGATTATCAAATACGACTACGTCATAGGTTGCTTCAGGTATTTCCGTAAGGAGTTCACCGGTAGTTGGACACAGTGGACACAATTCTTTAGGGGGTAAAAAAATTCTCGTTTGGCGATGAGGCGCCATTGCCACCCATTCATTAACAAGTGAATCAAGGCGTATTTCACCGATTCCTGGTTGGTCCTCTTTAGGGCGCAAATCTGGAGCGTTTCGAGTTTGACCGTGTGTGTCGTAATAGCGAATTGTGCGCCCGTCAGACATTTCACGATCATTGCGAATCACGCCAGCTGCTAGTTTTTTGCTCGCATGCTCAGAAGACATAGTGTGCCTACTCTACCCAGCCTAATGAACGTTCTATTGCTTTTTTCCAAGAGACAAATCCCTTTTCGCGTGAGTGTTGAGAGGATTGCGGTTGCCATTGGCGAGAACTTTGCCATTTTGCTCGTAGCTCATCTGTGCCAGACCAGAATCCCACTGCTAAGCCAGCTGCATATGCAGCCCCCAGCGCAGTAGTCTCGCCGATCACTGGGCGAGTAATAATGATTCCCATGATGTCAGATTGCATCTGCATACATAATTCATTGGCTGTGATTCCACCGTCAACACGCATGTCGGTCAAAGCCACTCCGCTTTCGGCAACCATCGCATCGATAATCTCGCGAGTTTGGTAACAAATGGCTTCAAGTGCCGCTCGCGCAAGATGAGCTTTAGTCGATGCTCGTGTAAGCCCGACGATGGTCCCACGTGCATCACTTCGCCAATGCGGTGCGAAGAGTCCAGAGAAAGCTGGAACAAAATAAACACCGTCAGTACTTTCAACACTTGCTGCTAAGTCCTGGATTTGTGAGGCATGAGAAATGATTCCTAATTGATCCCGTAACCACTGAATAGCAGATCCAGTTACAGCTACAGATCCTTCAAGTGCATATTGCACGGGTCCATCTCCAAATTTGTAAAGGACTGTGGTGAGAAGGCCATGGGTTGAGCGAACGATTTCATTGCCAGTGTTGAGCAGAGCAAAATTGCCAGTGCCATATGTTGTTTTCGAATCTCCACGATTGAAGCAGACTTGGCCAACCATTGCCGCTTGCTGATCACCCAAAATAGCCGCGACTGGAATTTCGGCTGCGAAGGGTCCCGATTTAACAGTCATGCCGAATACTTCAGAAGAGGATCGAATTTCTGGCAGAAGATCTAATGAAATGCCAAAGATTGAAAGCAGATCGGGATCCCATTGCAAAGTTTCCAAGTTCATCAACATAGTGCGTGATGCATTTGTGACGTCGGTGGCAAGCACGCCAGTGAGCTTCCACAGAAGCCAGGAATCGATTGTTCCGATACGGGCATTGCCCGTTGATATTGAGTCGCGCAGGATCGAATTGTTTTCAAGCATCCAATGCATTTTGCTAGCTGAAAAGTACGGAGCAATCTGTAGACCAGTGCGATGGCGAATTAATTGCTTTTCTTCGTTACCTAAGGTTGCCAAAAAATCTGCAGTTCGAACGTCTTGCCAAACTATTACATTGCCTAGTGAGTGCCCAGTGGAAATATCCCAAGCCACAGTGCTTTCTCGTTGGTTTGTGATGCCGATCGCAGTTAAATCTGCACCTTTAATGCGGGCTTTCTCGAGTGCTTCAGCAATGACCTCTTGCACTCGTTGCCAGATTTGTTCTGCATCATGCTCGACCCATCCAGATTGGGGCAGAATTTGCTCATGTTCACGTTGAGCGGCGCCAACTATGCGTCCATCGTGATCGATGATCATAAATCGGGTACTACTTGTTCCTTGATCCAAACTTCCGATAAATGTTCCCAAAGATGTCTCCTTCAACTGAGGAGTCAATTCTTTATCTGATTCTTGCAACCATCAATAGCGGGCTTAGGAGTAGATGGGGTCGTTGGCTTAGGAGTAGATGGGGTCGTTGGCTTAGGGGTTGGTATTGCTCCTTGTAGGAGCGTGATGACCACCGGAGTTGAGCTTGTTGCATGCGTGCCAGAAATATCAGTGAACTTAATTTTTCCTGGCCATGTGCCAGCTGGGAGACCTTTAACACTCAGGACCCAACTGCCGCTGGAAGATCGAACTGCAGACTGCACTGGAGTTACTTTTAATCCTGCATCTTTATCTGCAAAAAATCTTACGGTCCCAGTAACAACAGGTGTACCAGTGGGACGCACAACATTAACTGTAAAAAGTACGGGTCGATTTATACTTGTTGCAACAATAGATTGAACAAAAGTTTGGCTTGGTTCTTGACTCGGCATGAGTTCACTTACTTCGGGCTCCCACGTTCCTTGTACAAGTTTAAGGAACGAGTTCGGAGTACCTCGGAAAACATTAAGGTCTACTCGAGTACCTGGAACACCGTATTTTTTTGCAATGCCACATGAGGTGTACTGCCACATCGTCCATAGAGAAGAACAATTGGATGTCGTCCATGAGTGGACATAGCAACCTCCATTTTTCTGTCCGGGCTGGGCCAAAGGATCAAAGGGATCAAGTGCGTAGTGAGCAATCCAGAGTGGGTATTTGAGTAGTTCGGTAGTGCGAACTGTAGAACTTTCCAGGAAATAAGGTCCTGAATATATTATTGGCAATCTATTGGTTTTCTTGGCGACTTCTGCAAGCCAAGTTGTAGTCCACAGCGTTGCCGCACTTCTTGTTACGTAGGCATGGCAGGCACCGGTGGAGCTCACAAGTACACATTTGTTTTCTAAGTCGAGTGCATAGGGGAGATCTCGTTGTGTATAGCCGCCTAAACTGGCTAAACGCCAAGCTACTTTCTGTGCTTGTGCTTTCGCATCCTGGATAATCACCATTGGATCTGTGGAGTTAGGCAAAGTTGCATAGTGATAGAAGCCCGTGTAAATACCTGCGGCTTGTGCAGCATTGTGATCGATTATTGCGTTAGATAACGCTTGCGCATCAGCTAGGTCGCGCGTATCAGATGCCTTAATCATTACAAATCGAATGCCGGCACCGTACATCTTTACGAAATCTATGCTTTTCCCATCAGGATGTTGCCATCGACTGATATCCATCCCGTGGATTCTTCCTCCCGGTCCTGTTGATGCGATTAAAGAAGCAGGGTCACTTGAAGCAACTTCCGGAATTTGTTTTATCGTGACTGATCTTAACTTTGAAACTATTGTCTTACCTGAAACAATTATTAGTGCACGATACTTAACACTGGCATTTAGCGCAGTAGCAACAGATTCAATACGCCAAGTCCCACTCGAGGTAGTTTTGGTTGATAAGGAAGTCACATGCCATTTACTTTTAACTTCAACTTGGATCGAAATTTTTAGTCCACTTTTAGCAGGTTTAACTTGGCCATAAAGAGTGACAATCGGTTCAGAAACACTCGGGGTTTGGCGTACGGCAAGTGTGAGAGTTGTCGGAACTGCCCACGCTGGGGCCAAATCGGTAGCAACTAAGGCCAGCACTATGACAGTCAATTGAGCTATGAATTTCTTCACGGGCGAACCATCATTTTTCCACGATCTGAATATCTACAAGCAAGACTTCATGTATTGCCCGCTCCAATGCCGCACGATGGTTAGGGCGGGATTGGGAGAATTCATGACCGGATGCAAATTTTCGACTATCGGAGAAATCCAAATACAAGGTCGAATCTACGAGGGAGTCCAAGCGAGCATCAAAGAAAGTGAGCCAGGCAATACGATCTGCCCGCTCTAGATGGTCGAGGATTTCCACCCAGCGAACACGAATATCAGAAATTTCCACGGAAGTGACGATACCTGCAACACCGTGGAGTTGAGCGGCAGAACGCTAGTGTCGCGGAGCGCCGATCCATTTGAAGTACTGGCCAGTGATGAGTACTCGTAGATTCTGCTTACGATCGGGAATTACGCCCAGATGTTGTGCAATTCGCGCAACGATTTGCTCAACTGATTTTTCACTGACAAATCTCGTACGCCCAATTTCCGAGTTACTCATTCCCAATGCAACCAAACGGAGAGTTTCAATTTGAATATCCGTTAAATCATGAAGTATCGAGATAAAGGAATTCTGATGCAGCAATGAATGATCATTCACCCATTCCATCGGTTGTTTCTCAGCTGCTGCGTTGATTGAATCAGGTATTGCATCACATATGACATCTAGATCACCGACAGATCGCTTCAAAACAATTTGAGTACCCAAAGGGATTTCTTTTTCAGTATGCCCTAGAAGTCGCAGATCAGGACATGCTGTTGTTAAAACAATTCCGAGAGTGGGAGAACTTTTTCGAAGGAGTTGAGCAAATGAAATTCCGCTATGAGAATTGAACTGAACATCTATTACGACAACTTCTGGTTTAAGACTCGTGAAGAGTTTCTCAGAAACCATGTAATCACTTGCTTCGCCGACAACATTCACTCCGTGTAGTCGCATCGCAGCTGCTAAAGTGACTAATTCGAATGGATCATCGTTGATCAGTAAAACTCGAATAGTCATAATGCACCGTAGCGTAAACGTAAAACATATGCGCATTAAAAATAGGTTGCTGGGGTAATCCCTATGCGTTCAGATTCTTAATTATTTTTAAAATTATGTGCAATATTTTTCGACCAAGAGTTAAAAACTTTTTACAAGGATTTTCTCTGAAGCTGTCGGTAGATCGATGAGACAACACTCTCGTTGTCCTTCATTGCAAAGGTAACACTGAATTGCCCTCTCGCCTAGGTCAGGATTTGAGCGCAGTTTTCTCCTTATCTTCTCCCAGAGTTAGAATCTCGCCATGAGCAGATCTATAGCGGTAATCGCTTCCTCCAAAAGTTCACATCATGTAGTTGTCCATGATGCGGGTAAATACTTCGAAATCCCGGGAGTACTAACTCTCACTGATGCACTCCACATGCATGTCACCGAGCTAGAAGTTTTACTTGGTTCACACTTAGGTAGCCAAATCGATGGCCAACTAATGCCACCTGTTGCCGCTGAGACTGAAGTCTGGGGCGCTGGGGTCACATATTTACGATCACGTGATGCACGGAAAGAGGAAAGTGGAGTTCCGGATGTTTACCAGAGAGTCTATGAAGCAGATCGCCCTGAACTATTTTTCAAAGCCAATGCCCGACGTACGTTAGGACATGGAGCCAATATCGGGATTCGTGCTGACTCTCATGCCTCAGTGCCCGAGCCAGAAGTTGCAATTGTCATCAATCGATTTAAAGAAGTTATTGGGCTCAGCATTTGTAACGATGTCACGGCTCGAACAATTGAAGGTGAAAATCCGCTCTATCTTTCGCAAGCCAAAATTTATGTTGGGTCAACTGCACTAGGCCCCATGATCACTCCCATCTGGAATATAAAGGAACTCTCTGCTGTGGCGATTTCTGCTCAGATTCAGCGAGGTGCCCACATGGCATGGCACGCCCAAACTTCTTTAGCGGCACTCAATCGCACTTTTGAGGACTTAGTTAATTATTTATTTAGGTGTCAAAATTTCCCTGATGGAGTGATCTTGTCTACGGGCACAGGGATTGTCCCTCCTTTAGATATTTCTCTGGAAGCCGGGGATGTGGTTTCGATTACGGTGGATCAAGTGGGTACGCTCTCCAACACCGTTAAGGTCATCCCGTTGGATATTCACGAGCGCACTCTGGGTTAAGGGGAAAGAAATGGCGAAAGTTGTCTGGACGCAATGGGATGACATCCATGTTCCGCAGGGTGTGACCAAACTTTCTCCGATCAATACCCCTCTAGAAAGTGCCGATTTATCGGAAATAAATTTTTATGTTCCTCCTTATATGGGATCACGTCCAGCTTTGGAACGTACTAAAGCCATGGGCCATCTTGAAGTTCTGCAGATGCCTAACGCTGGTTATGACGATGCACTCGAATTTTTGCGCCCCGGAATGACGTTATGTAATGGCCGTGGAATACACGATGCATCCACGGCAGAGCTTGCGGTGGGTCTCACGATTGCCTCACTTCGCGGATTTCCGGATTTCGTACGCTCGCAAGAAAAGGGTGAATGGAAACATGGTCGCTACCAATCCATCAACGATAAGCGCATAGGAATTGTTGGTTTCGGATCTATCGGGCAAACCATTGCACGCAATCTCTCTGGTTTTGATGTGGAAGTTATTGGCTTCTCAAAGTCTGGCCGTGATGGTTCACGAACGATGTCAGAATTTGACACCTTGCTGCCTTCACTTGATGTCGTCATCTTAATATTGCCTCTTAATGATGAAAGTCGTCGATTCTTTGATGCCCAGCGCCTTGCGAAGATGAAAGATGGCGCGTTATTAGTAAATGTTGCCCGTGGAGCGATCATTGATACTGATGCATTGATCAAAGAATTGAACTCAGGCCGCATCACAGCTGCCTTAGATGTAACAGATCCAGAACCACTTCCTGCCGGTCATGCTCTATGGAGCGCTAAAGGAGTCTTGATCGCGCCACATGTGGGGGGCAATACCTCAGCTTTTGAACCACGCGCTCGCAAACTAGTTGAATCCCAACTCAAGCGCTGGGCAGCTGGCGAAAAACTAGAAAATATAATTGTTGATGGTTCTCACTAATTATTTCTACCCTTGATAGATAGGATGACCGATATGAGCGAAGATAAAGGCAAAGGCAAGCGTCGTAGTTCCGAATGGTTTGCAGGAACTGGCAAGAATGGATTCATCCATCGTTCCTGGATGCGCAACCAAGGCTTCGCTCCCGATCTCTTTGATGGACGTCCCGTAATTGGCATTGGTTCTACTTGGTCTGAATTCACTCCCTGCAATGCGCACCTCAATAAAGTTGCCGAATCAGTCAAGCGCGGGGTATGGGAAGCAGGGGGATTTCCACTTGAATTTCCTGCAATGTCATTGGGCGAACCAGTTATGCGTCCAACAACGATGCTTTACCGAAACTTACTTGCCATGGAAATTGAAGAACTTATCCGTGCAAATCCCATGGATGGCGTGATCCTGCTTGCTGGGTGCGATAAAACAACGCCAGGAATGTTGATGGGTGCAGCAAGTGTTGACTTACCAACGTTGATGATGACTGGCGGGCCAATGCTTAATGGAAAATTCCGTGGCAAAGATATTGGCTCAGGTACCGATGTGTGGAAATTTGCCGATGAAGTTCGTGCCGGCATCATGAGCGAAGAAGAATTTACAGAAGCTGAAACTTGTATGGCTCGAAGTGCCGGACATTGCATGACTATGGGAACAGCATCAACAATGGCTTCGGTAACTGAAGCACTTGGTATGCAATTGCCAGGTAGCGCTGCAATTCCTGCGGTGGATTCACGACGTTACGCTCTGGCTCAAATCGCTGGCCGTCGTATAGTTGAAATGGTGAAGGAAGATCTCAAGATCTCCAAAATCCTCACACGCCAAGCATTTGAAAACGCAATCAAAGTTAACGCAGCTGTCGGTGGCTCTACGAACGCTGTCGTTCACTTGTTGGCCCTTGCTGGTCGAGTCGGCGTGGATTTGAAGTTGGCTGACTTTGATTCTTTGGCTCGCGAAGTCCCAGTAGTTGTTAACTTGATGCCATCGGGTAAATACCTCATGGAAGATTTCTTTTACGCAGGTGGTATTCCAGTAGTAATGGCTGAATTGGGAAATATGATCCACCGCAATCACGTGACCGTTACTGGAAAAACGGTTGCAGAAAATATCGATAAAGCTAAAAACTGGAATGAAGAAGTTATTACCCCAATGAGCAATCCATTCCAAGGCGCAGGTGCCGGAACCGTTGTTCTCACTGGCTCTCTCGCACCAGATGGTGCTGTGTTGAAGATTTCTGCGGCATCACCACACTTGCTCAAAGCCCGCGGAAAAGCGCGCGTATTTAGCAATATCGAAGATTACAACGTCGCTGCAGATGATATGAACATGGATATTGAGGAAGGTGACATTATCGTTTTGCAAAACTCTGGGCCAAAAGGTTATCCAGGATTTCCAGAAGTAGGAAATGTTTCCATGCCACGTAAATTAATGGCGCAGGGTATTTTTGACATGATCAGAATTTCTGATGCACGTATGAGCGGCACTGCATACGGAACTGTTGTTCTTCATGTCACTCCAGAGGCTGCAGTTGGTGGACCGTTAGCATTCGTCGAAACCGGAGATGAGATCGAACTTGATGTAGAAAACCGTCGTCTGGATCTTCTAGTCTCACCTGAAGTACTGGCTCAACGCCGAGCAAAGTGGAGCGCTCCTAAAACCGGACCATCGCGCGGCTGGGGCAAACTTTATGTAGATCACGTTATGCAAGCAAACGTTGGAGCAGATCTTGATTTTCTTGTTGGTGGATCTGGCAGCGAAGTTGGCCGGCACTCACATTAATGAGAGAAATACTTTTCTTAAACTCGCTTGATAACATTGCAGTGTGTTTAGGTGATATTGAGTCAGGGCGTGTAATTTCACAAGATGGGCGTTCAGTGACGGCCATTGAAAATATTCCACGTGGACATAAGATTTCAACCCGCGATATTGCCAAGGGTGAAGGAATTATTAAATATGGCGAACGCATGGGACACGCCACTCAAGACATCGCGTGCGGTGCACATGTTCACGTTCATAACGTGTTAGGTGATCGCTTATCAACGGAGAGCTCATGAACGAGGGTGTGCGTAGCTATCAATTGATTTTGCCATCGGTTGTTTGCTCCACGCACCTATCGCGGCGCATTGCTCAAGAGGTAGGGGCGATCACCTTCGCCCACCAGCATGGCTGCGGCATTATCGGATTGGATGTTGCCGGTATTGATAATTTCTTCATCGATTTAGCAACCCATCCCAATGTTTCATCAGTCTTAATTGTCGGACTGGGCTGTGAGACTATTCAGAGCAATGAACTTGGCGGGAAAATCTCAAGCTTGAATCCTTCTTCAAAATATATTGTTATTCAAGAAAGTGGCGGAGTTGAGGGTGCAGTAGAAAAAGGGATCACTGAAGCACGTTCTTTAAAAAGTAGATTTCAAGGTCCGCATCTACCCACCGATTCATTCATTGTGGGGATTGATTCAGCGTCCAATCACGAGGGCTTGATTTTGTTCTTAGAAAACTTAGGCATCAAGTGTGTGCAATCGCCTAAGGGTTTTTCAGAATTGATGTCGCTCAAAGCTCAGATCATTCTCTCTTTTCCCACGCCAAGCCAGCCACCATCAGGATTCCCGTTGATCCCAGTACTCAACGTTGCTGGTTCTGGGGTACTGCATCAAGCACTCTCGCACGAATTCGATCTGCACAATAGTGCGGCGTATCAAGAGATTGCAGATGCAATTGTTGCTGTTGCAGCTGGTTCTAAAACAATCAGTGAAAGCAATAATTCTGGTGAGATCATCGCCCCTAGGCTAGTTAGGAGCGTCTAATGAGCGCTCTTACAGGATTTAAGCGCAGTGATGGGCGCTGGGGATTTAGAAACCACGTTTTAGTTCTACCTCTACATCAAGTGCTCAGCAATACAGCACGAGAAGTGGAAGGCCTCGTAGACGGCGCAGTAGCAGTAAGTCATGATTGGTCTGGCGAAGTTGATTCTGACTTTGAACGCATTGCCAAAGTTCTTGCGGGCATCGCTAATAACCCAAATAATTTTGCAACAATTTTTCTGACAGTGGGAACTCCGATCGAAACTGAAATTATCACTCGTTCACGTTCCTTGGGAGCTACAGAACTGCACGTTCTCTCCCTGAGCGAGTTAGGTTCGATGACGGCCCTACTAGCGCATGCAACTAATCTGGCAACGCAATTAACGCAAAAAGCCACAGCGGTAGTGCGGGTCGATGCTCCTATGAGTGCAATTGTTCTGGGCCTTGAATGTGGTGGTTCTGATGCGTACTCGGGTATCACAGCCAACCCCGCACTCGGTCTTGCAAGTGATCGACTTGTTGCCCAAGGAGCGACTTCAATATTGGCCGAGACGATGGAAATTTTAGGGTCGGAACATTTACTTGCCGCGCGAGCAATCACTCCTGAAGTAGGTAAACAAATTATTGATGTCGTTGCTCGCTATGAACGTTCAATCTCCTATGAGGGTATCGATATTCGTGGCGCACAACCTTCTCGCGGAAATATCGAAGGTGGTCTTTCCACTCTTGAGGAGAAATCTCTCGGAGCTGCCAAAAAAGCCGGAAGCGCCCAATTCACTGGAGTTTTAGAATACGCAGATACGCCACCAACCCCGGGACTTTATTTTATGGATACACCGGGACATGACATTGAGCAGTTAACGGCTTTTGCTGGGGCCGGTGTGAACATCACTGTATTCACAACTGGCCGTGGCACTCCAACAGGTTCTGCAGTGATGCCAACAATTAAGGTGGCAACCAATTCTGAAATGGGCCTAGTACTGACTGACCTCATAGATCTCAATGCTGGGACAATTTCTGATGGAGTCCAGACTCTGGATGAAGTTGGAGATTTGATTTATCAGGAAATTCTTGATGTAGCAAACGGCAAACTTGCAAAAGCTGAAATCAATGGGCAGCACGAATTTAACTTATCGCGTTTATACGGCTCCACCCTCTAAATCCTGGATAGCTGCTTTTACATCCTTCTCTCTTAACTGCTTGAGCGAATGTGCGATCGTTGGGAAATGCTGTGCATCAACGGTGCTCGCAAATTGCGGCAAAGAAAGTGATTGCTTAACTGCTTCCAGTGGATCACTCAATTGCGCCAAGGGTAGGAGCGCACTGGCTAGAGGATCACTGACTTTGTCACTAGTTGCTAAGTAATGCAGCCACACTGCGATGGCAAAACAAATTCTTGTTGCTGGTAGATTCCTAGCCAATAAATCATTTGCAGCGCCAAATAATCTCTGAGGTAACTTCTGCGAGCCATCCATGGCAATTTGTTGGCTACGGTGCAACAAGGTCGGATTGCTCACACGTGTTCGCACAACGCCGGCATAGGCAATCGGATCAAGATCTGCTGGCGGAGTGAATGAGCGCCCCAACTCCAGCTCTTGCAATTTTAGGATGAAGGGCGCGATGACTGGATCCACAATTGCATCGGCAACGTATTCAATGCCAGCAAGCTGGGAGATATAGGCCAAAGTTGAGTGGTTGCCATTGAACATCCGAATTTTTGCTAGCTCATAAGGAGCCACTTTCTCAACAAATCGCACACCTGCGCAAGAAAGTTCGGCTTCGAGGGGATCATTTTCAATGATCCATTCATTCCAAAATTCAGTTGTTATTAAAGATTTGTCTAGATATCCAAATTCTTCGGCAAATTTATCAATGGATGCTTGCGTAATTGCAGGAACAATTCGATCAATCATTGAGTTAGGAAAGCGCACTTGCGTTTTAACCCAATCCACGAATCCAACTGGGGGTTCTGTAATCGCTTCTAATACAACTCTACGAGTGACTTCGCCATTACTCGGCAAGTTATCGCAAGAAATAACCGCAAGCCCAGGCAATCCAGCAGCGTATCGAGCGGCTAAGAGAGTTGCTATGCGATGAGGCAGATGAGATGCATCGCCATTTCGGTATGCCTTTTCACTTACCGTGAGCGTGATCAATCGCAGGTCAGGAGATTTTGCGATCTCTAGAAGGCGTGCCAAATCTCTTTCATAGAAAGCGGTTTCACGAATCGCACCAATGATCATTGGTTCAGAATGTGAACCATCTTGAGCATTTACTGTGTAGAAACCATCCTGAGCGGCTAGGGAATCTGCAACCGTGCTGGAGCGTTGCGACACTGAGCAAACTCCGTAATTCAGATTTCCAGAACGCAGGACGTTTTCAAAGAAAACTGCTTGGTGGGCTCTATGAAATGCGCCAAGACCCATATGCAGCACACCAATACGCACATCGCTCATCGCATAGTTAGGAGGATTAGCTTTGGGATTGTTAGCGAAATTGCTCTGGTTGAGTAGTTGCATCAGAGCTTGAAATAATCTTTTGATAGGTTGTAAGCGATATCTCCTGCTAAGTCCAGCGCTTCATCTTTTGTCATGCGATGGCGTGCGACTTCGCGGGCGAGGTAACTCGCATCAAATCTCCGTGCCACATCGTGGCGAACAGGGATTGAGCAGAATGCACGAGTGTCGTCAATGAAACCCACGGTGTTGTAGTAACCCGCAGTTTCGGTAACAGATTCGCGCCAACGTTCCATTCCATTAAGGCTGTCATGAAACCACCAAGGTGGACCCACACGTAATGATGGATATCCTCCAGCAAGAGGTGCAAGTTCGCGAGCATAGGCACTCTCATCGAGTGTGAATAGAACAGCACGGAAATTTGGATGAAATCCAACTTCTTCTAAAAGTGGTTGAAGTTCGCGCGTGTATGTGGTTGTAACTGGAATATCGAATCCTTTATCAGGGCCGTATTTTTTGGCGATCAAGGATGAGTAGTTGCGCAGAGATCCTGCATGAATCAGCATGACTAGACCATCATCTGCCGCCATGCGAGCGTGCTCTAACAACATAACGGCACGAAATGTTGTGGCATCTTGAGAGTTAATTTCACCAGTCATTAATTGAGCAAATAACTTTTCTTTTACTTGGATGGATAAATTCAAAGTCTGCGCGCTTAAAACCCCATGGTCGGTTGCAGTGGCGCCGTGGGCTTTGAAGTGAGCACGACGAATTTGCAGTGCCGACAGAAATCCAGCAAAAGTTGAACAATCTTCTTGAGTTGATTCGGCAAGTTCAGCAACAGTCTTTCTCCATAGAGGACGCTCTGGATCGCTGACGTCATCCGGGCGAAATGTTGGGATGACGCGGCCACCAAGATCGAGTTGGGAGAGCTTCTTATGCGATTGCAATGTGTCATTTGTTGCATCTGTCGTTGCTAGAACTTCGATGTTAAAACGACGAAAAAGTGCTTGAGGCAAGAATTCTGGTTGAGCCAGGCGCTCATTAATTTGATCATAAATATGTTCGGCACTTTCCGGGGTAAGGATTTCGTAGACATCAAATAGCGAGGAGAAGATTTCTTGCATCCATACTCGAGTGGGTGTGGAGCGAAATGCTTTCCAATTCTGCGCAAAAAGTGCCCAAACTTCTCGAGGATCTCCAGATAGCTCGTCAAGAGCGATTCCTTGACTCATTAAAATACGAGTGATGTAGTGATCTGGAGTAATTAACAAATCCACTGGGTTGGAGAAGGGTTTATTCTCTAACAGTAAGTCGGGATTCACGTGTCCATGTGGAGCAATAATCGGATATCCGCGCATCTGGTCATAGATTTCGCGCGCCAAGGGCAACGATGCTGGGTCGGTCCCCAGGAAGCGATCTTTAAACATGTGCAACCATCCAATCGAAAGCATCTTCTTGCATTTGCTCCGTAAAGGAGTGGCGTACGGGATAAGAGTCACCACGATAGTTCACATGATGCAAAGTTAAAAGTTGATGAGCGTCCTTCATGCCTTTGTCTGTGAATAATTGGTCGTTACCGCAATATTGAACATAAAGTGGGTGTGGTGATCCGATCATTGCAACCCCTGGCCAATCAGTTGCACGTGCAAGTCCTTGAGGAAAAAACATCCACGAATGGGGTGCTACATGAATATCGATCATGGATTCATAAGTCGCCATGGCACCAACGCTGACGGTGGCCCGAAGTTGGGGAGATGTGGCATGCAAATAAATTGCGCGACAACCCCCACCAGAGAGGCCGACTGCACTTATCGAACCATTCATTTCTGGAAGGTTTTGAGCAACCGCTAAGGCAACTCGATCATCAAAGTTCAGCAGACCTGCAAGTGTTGTACCAAACAGACTTAAGTATTTCGATAGTGCCATTGATTCATGCATAACTGAGAGTTTTTCGTAATCAGGTGCGCCGAGTAATTCAAGCAACCGCGCTGGCATATTCTCCATCGGAAATCGGCGCGAGCCCCACATGAAGCAATCAAATGCCAAGACAGCAAAACCTCGCTTTGCAAGCTCATTTGCTGGAGCCCGGTTGCCGTAGTGATCTTTGCGTACCCATTGCAGGTGCTCGGGAAGCTGGCCTACTCCTTCGACAACTTTCTCTTTTCCATACTCTTTAACATCATCGTGGCTATGTAGAAATAGCGCGCCGGGTAAAGGTTTAGTTTCTCCTTCTGGTTTGAGTAAAAACGCTTGCGTGCGGGGGCCCCAACCAGTGCTCCAACTAATTTCGGTGATATGCACACCTTCAAAGATTGTTGATTTGCCGCGTTCAATCGCGAAGTCTGTAGGAAATTTAGGGAGAGTTCCAAAGTAAGTGAGTATCGAGTTGCTATCAATTTTAGGTTGTGCTGGAGGTGCAAAAGAAAGTGCAGCAGGAAGATCTGCGAAAGGCCCAAGATCCATCACAAGACGCCATACTTTGCAAAGGCTGCGCTTGGACTCATTCCTTCCTTCACCGCTTTTCTAAATTGACTTTCACCAGAGTTCTTCTCTTCGACGCGTTTAACAACTTCGTCAATAAGTTTGGTCGGAACCACAACTACGCCATCTACATCTGCCACTATTAAATCACCAGGGTTAATTCTCACGCCATCAATCACACCGACGACATTATGTGCGATGACTTCGTATCGCCCATTAATATCCAATGGACTTGTTCCAGTTCCAAAAACATTGAAACCCATTTCGCGCATCCGAGTGACATCCCGCACTGGTCCATCAGTGAGTGCGCCAGCAACTCCTTTAAACTTACATGCAGTTGATAAAAGTTCTCCCCACAGAGATGCATGACCCAATCGATTGGTAGGTGTTACATACACGTGGTCTTTACCAACAGCATCGAGTGCCTGTAGTAGTCCGACGTAGGGAACTTCAGGTGCTGCATGAACAACTTCTAACTCAACGGGGAATGCAAAACCCATCATGACCCCAGAACCAGAGATCATCGAAATATCTGATCCCAGAACTTGTTTCCGATAGCCCAAGTGATCCAGACAATCTGAGGCCAAAGCGGCGGAGAAAATCTGGCGCAAGTGGGGAAGGTCAAGATTCATGGCCCCACGTTAGGGGCAAAGCGGACAATTCTCAAAGGTTTCAGGCTCGATTTATAACGAATTCATAACGAACAGATAACAAAGATCGTTATCCATTCCCTCGACCTGTTGGTTGACACAGGTTGGCCACTAGATAAGCATTTGTCTGTGTAGTTCTACTACACCCAAAATCCTCGCAGAGAATGGACAATTAATGCGTAAAAGCTCATATCGTCTTGCTGCAGCACTAGCCGCGGTTGCACTTGTTGTAGCCGGTTGCTCTTCATCATCGAAGACTGACACAGCTGCTGCTGACAAATCGCTAGAAATCTTCACATGGTGGTCTGCCGGTGGAGAAGCTGCAGGACTTGCAGAACTTGAGAACCAATTCAAGGCTGCAAATCCAAATACTGAATACATCAACGCTTCCATTGCTGGTGGCGCTGGCGTAAACGCAAAGGCAGTTCTTACCAGCCGCCTAGAGGCTAACGATCCACCAGATTCATTCCAAGCACATGCTGGTATGGAACTTGATGGATATGTAAAGTCCGGCAAGCTAGAAGACCTTACATTCCTTTACAAAGAACAGGGTTGGGACACAATTTTCCCAGCAGACTTAATCAAGACACTGACTGTTGATGGAAAGATTTATTCTGTTCCAGTAAACATTCACCGTGCCAACGTTCTATGGTCAAACCCAGCAACAAATGCAAAAGCTGGCGTTGCCAAGGATCCTGCAACACTAGATGAGTTCTTCGCCAACCTTGAGAAGTTCAAGAAGGCCGGAATCCAACCTCTAGCACTTGCAACCGAGTGGACACAGGCACACTTGATGGACTGGATGTTGCTTGCAACTCTTGGTCCAGATGCATTCAATGGTCTCTTCGACGGAACAACTTCATGGACAAGTCCAGAAGTTGCTAAAGCGCTGAAGAACTTCCAGAAAGCACTTGGCTATGCAAACAAGGATGCACAAAACCTTGACTGGCCAGATGCAGGCAAGCTCATCACATCCGGTAAAGCTGGATACTTCATCATGGGCGACTGGGCATCAGCACAGTGGCAATCAGAAGGTCTTGTACTAGACACTGACTACACCTGGGCACCAGCTCCAGGAACTGTTGGTATCTACCAATGGCTATCTGACTCATTCACACTTCCAGTTGGAGCTAAGGATCGCAATGCGGCCATTTCATGGTTGACAATTTGCGGTTCAAAGGATGGACAAGATGCGTTCAACCCTAAGAAGGGTTCGATCTCAGCTCGTACCGACTCAGATCCAGCAGGATATGACAACTACCTCAAGGCAGCCATGGAGTCATGGAAGGTTGACCGCCTCGTCGGATCAACAGTTCACGGCGTTAACGGCAACAATGCTTTGATGGCTGCTTACAACTCAGCAGTAGGTAAGTTCTACACAGGCGGATTTAAAGACACTGCCGGTCTAGCAACTGACCTTGCTGCAGCATACGAAGCAGGCAAAGCGTAAGCAGCGATTAAGTAGATTCACTCTACTTAATATGTTGTGACATAGTTCTGGTGGGTGGCGTAATAGTCGCCCACCAGAACTATGGCTTTACTTTCTTGAAAAGCAACGATAAAAATATAGAAAATGAATAAGCAAATAAAATTTTAATATGAATATGGGAAGGTCTCAGATGGCAACTCTCCAAAAGAAAAGACTTACGAGTTCTGTAGGTGGATTCTTTTTCGTGCTTCCTTCCATCATTGCGATTGCGATTTTCGTTTATGGAATGATTGCCTGGACACTCAATATTTCCCTTACCAACCGCAACTCATCAGCGGTCAAAGCCCCAAAACACGTCGGGCTGAAAAATTACATCGAACTGATGGCAGATGCGCGCTTTACGCATGCCTTAAGCAATCTTCTAAAATTTACTACCGTCTTTATTCTCGGAACGCTGATCTCCGGATTTATCATGGCGCTCTTGCTCGAAAAGGGAATTAAGGGCGAAGGTCTTTTCCGCTCCATCTACCTCTATCCCATGGCGATCTCCTTCATCGCCATGGGTACCGTATGGCGCTGGCTATTGAATTCATCCCAAGGCGCCGATGCTGGCGGATTAAACCTCATCTTGCAAAAATTAGGGCTGGGCTTTCTCCAGAACAACTGGTACATCTCTGAAAAAGGATCGATGTTTGCCATGACGTTGCCTGCCATTTGGCAGATGAGCGGATATGTTTTGGCGCTTTTTCTCGCTGGATTTCGCGGCATCCCTGATGATTTACGTGAAGCAGCCCGTGTAGATGGTGCGAGTGAATCTAAGATTTATCGCTATGTTCTCTTTCCTCAACTTAGCCCAACGTTTTTAACAGTATTAATCATCTTAGGCCATATTTCTATGAAGGTCTTTGACTTAATTGTTGGTATTTCGGGCAAGAGCTATGTCACAGATGTGTTGGCTGTTTACATGTGGCAAGTAACATTTGATATTACTAACTACGCTAAAGGTGCGGCCATTGCCATCATCATCTTGCTGATGGTTGCAATTGTGGTTATTCCTTATCTTCGTTATGTAAACAAAAATGAGGAATATCGCTAATGAGTGCTAATAACGATCTCGTCGACCTCATTACTGCTCACCACACACCTTCACATGGTGGTTCTAGCAAGAAGTTAAGTGGCACTGCACAATTTTGGCTGATTTTCCGTTACATCTCCCTCACGCTCATTCTTGCAATGGTGATTTTGCCTATCTATGTCATGGTGATTAACTCCTTTAAGGGAGTTTCTGTCTACCTACCTGACGCATTCGTTTTACCTAAGCACTTGAATTTTGATACATGGTCGAAGGCTTGGAAAGTCCTCGGAAAACCAATGAGCCGGACGCTGTTCTTCGTCGTCCAGTCCTCAATCATTTCCGCGATGATCGGTTCGATTAATGGCTATGTACTTTCCAAGTGGCGCTTCCGAGGATCCAAGATGGTCTTTACTCTCTTCTTATTTGGAATGTTCATCCCATATCAAGCGATTATGATTCCGCTGGTTCAATTCAACAAAGCAGTGGGATTGACTGGCTCTATTTATGTGCTTGTAGTTGCGCACGTTATTTATGGAATCCCGATTTGTACTTTGATTTTCCGCAATTACTACGCATCTATCCCAGATGAAATCATCGAAGCAGCCCGTGTTGATGGCGCTTCAATGACACGCATCTATCGTTCAATCATCCTGCCTTTATCGATTCCGGGCTTTGTTGTAGTTCTTATTTGGCAATTCACCTCCGCCTGGAACGATTTCCTTTTTGCTATCTTCCTTACCGGTGGATCGCCAAAGTTAGCTGTAGCAACTACTGCGCTTAACTTCTTAACGGCTGGAACAAACCAGGTGTATTACGGCATCAACATGACTGCCTCACTCATGGCTTCGATCCCTACGCTCTTGGTCTACATGTTCTTAGGACGTTATTTCTTGCGCGGCCTCCTCAGTGGTTCGCTAAAGGGTTAGGAAACCATGAGCTCTGACATTGTCGACCGCATTGTCAAAACCTCAAGAAAGCCTAAGTCGAGCCGTAAACTCACGGGAACACAACAGTTCTGGTTAGTTTTTAGATACTTCGCACTTTTTATCATCCTGGCGATGGTGATTTTGCCGATCTATGTCATGGTCATCAATTCACTTAAGGGTCCAGCTGTCTATTTACCAGATGCTTTTAATTTGCCGAAGAAATTATCGGTAGAGACGTGGCCACTTGCATGGGCAGTCCTGGGCAAACCGATGATGCGCACTTTATTTTTTGTGGTTCAGTCCTCCATTATTTCTGCAATCATCGGGTCGATCAACGGCTACGTGCTCTCTAAATGGCGCTTTCGTGGTTCAAGAATGGTCTTTACGCTCTTTCTTTTCGGAATGTTTATTCCATATCAAGCGATCATGATTCCGTTAGTGCAGTTCAACCGCATGGTGGGGCTGACCGGTTCGATTTATGTTTTGGTACTAGCTCACGTCGTTTACGGTATTCCAATCTGCACTCTGATTTTCCGTAACTACTATGCGGCGATACCTAATGAGCTTATCGAAGCCGCACGTGTTGATGGAGCATCCATGGTTCGCGTTTATCGCTCAATCATCGTCCCTCTTTCGATTCCGGGTTTTGTGGTGGTTTTAATTTGGCAATTTACTTCTGCTTGGAATGATTTCCTCTTTGCAATCTTCCTTACTGGTGGTTCACCGAAACTGGCTGTTGCTACAACGGCCCTGAACTTCATCGCAGGTGGTGCGGTAATTGTTAAGTACGGTATCAACATGACAGCATCGCTCATGGCATCTATTCCAACCCTTTTGGTTTATATGTTCCTAGGGCGCTACTTCTTACGCGGATTGTTGAGCGGTTCGCTTAAAGGTTAAGGGCGATACCAAATATCTGGCTCATTTAACGGAGTCAACCTAAAGAAATCGATATCAATCCCTTCCTCGCCCGAGGAAAGTGTGTGGCTTGCAGAAACTCGGATGGGATGATCACCAGGCTGCAAAACTATGCGTCCGATAAGAATTTCACTCCACATTCCGTGCGTCGCAGGGAAAAGCGTGCCGCGATTAATGTATTCCTCGTACGTAAGATTTTGTTTTCCATTATAAAAAAGGTGACGACCAATCATGACTCGGTTAAATCGATCTGCATTGCCGCTGCAGTAGCGTATCGAAAGTTTGTATTCAACAACGGGCCCGCTTTGGGCTAAGACGCTGACGCCAAATTCTTGTTGTGTCAGGCCTGTGACATAACCAGATCCGCTAAAGCCTGATCGTTTCGTTGAAAGATGGGTGCCATGGAGTTTGCCACCAGCGCGCTCTGCTACTTCGGCTTGGAGAATTTGTATCGTACTTCCGCTTCCAGCAATAGCTCCATTGAGTGATGGTGTAATCATTTCAATTTTGCCATCGACATCGTATGACAGTGGCTCGGCCATCAATGATCGACAACTTTCAGAGCCGGTGCCCCAAGCGCTGTGATAAAAGGCGTACCACTGGCTCTTAAATTCCACTATAGATCCATGAATGGTGCCGCTATGGCCGCGATATTGATCGATAAATACGCCTTGATATGTGTATGGGCCCAAGGGAGTATCTGCAGTTGCATAACACATCCGTTGTGGCCAAGTTTCACCATCAAGGGCGGGGAAAGTGAGGTAATACTTTTCTTTGTATTTGTGCAAGAAAGGACCTTCATAGCCGTGGATATCTGCAGTGAGATTGCGAATCGTATCTGACTTAACCGATTTTAAATCTGGGTGAAGTTCTGCTATCAAAATTGAACCTCGTGCGCCCCAGACCAAATATGGAATTTGATTATCGATAAATAAAGATGGATCTTGACCCCATTCAACACCGTCAATTGGCCCGCAGTCGGTGAAGGGACCTTCAGGGCGATCACTGACAGCAAGGCCAGTGCGGAATGTACTTGTGGCTTTTTCAATCGCACAGAAAACTAAGTAATACTTGCCTTGCCAAAAGTTGCAGTCAATCGCCCACATATGGCTGATAGCCCAAGAAACATTTTCGAGGTGCAGTATCCGTCCGTGATCTGTCCAATTCTGCATATCATCAGAGGAGAGCGCGTGATAGCAGACCATCGAGTCATAAGCATTTGTGTACGGTTCATCATAGGAGACGTAGATATATACGCGACCATCAAAGACATGAGCGGCAGGATCTGCAGCAAATATTGTCTTTACAATCGGATTCATACGCGTAGAGTATCGCCAGAAGAGCACAGATGTGGGGGAGAGCAGTGAAGGCTAGCGTTTTTGATGATCGCCGAAATGTCCTTGGAGAAGGACCCACAGCCACCGGTGCAAAGAATGAATTAATTACTTGGGTAGATCTTTATGGCAAGAAAGTGCGCTCCCGCCATCTTGCAACTGGAGTCACTACCGAATACGCAACAACTGAAGATGTTGGTTTCGCAATTCCCCGCGTAAACGGTGGAGAAATAATCGGAACTGCAAATGGGCCACTGCTTCGTGATCCAGATGGAACTTTGCACAAACTTCCAACTCGCGAAGATGTGGATGGATACAAAGCAAGTCAAGTAGTCCGCTGGAATGATGCAAAAGTTTCCCCGCAAGGTGATCTCTTTCTCGGCTCTATGGCCTATGACTTTAAGACTAATGCTGGCGCGTTCTACCAGATGCGCTCTGATGGCAAACATATGAGACGACTCTTCGGTGATGTCACCATTAGCAACGGGTTGGACTGGACCGTAGATGGCAAGAAGATGTTTTACATTGATACTCCTTTGTGCCGTGTTGATATTTTTGATGTAGAAGAGCGTGAAATCAAGAATCGTCGCACATTGGTTCACTTTCCAGAAAGTATGGGCATGCCTGATGGCGCATCTGTTGATGCACATGGAAATATTTGGGTGGCTTTCTGGATGGGCCATGCCGTGCGCTGTTTTGATGGTGAAACTGGTGCGCAGCTGGAGGAGATTTCATGTCCCGCTCCGCGAATCACTTCGTGTGTTTTTGCTGGTGATAATTTAGACCAACTCATTATTACAAGTGCAAGTGAAGATACTGATCTGGAAGAATTTCCTGAAGCAGGATTTGTTTTCACAGCCAACGTTGGAGTTCGTGGACAAAAGACAGCGCTCTTTGGGGCCTAATGCCTGATCTCTATACCTTCGGCGAAACGATGGCGCTATTTCTCACCCACGACACCGATAGCGTTGTAGATGCACGTGAGTATGAACGCAGTACTGCAGGGGCTGAAGGAAACGTCGCTGTTGCTGTTAAAAGACTTGGTCTCACTTCGCACTTTTACACACATTTCGGAGATGATGAATTAGGAACTGCTGTCCTTAATGATTTTCTTGCTGAAGGAGTCGACGTTTCTGCGGTAAAACGAGTCCCCGAATTCACAGGCACGATTATTCGCAACCCTGGCACAACCAGAGGAGTAGAGCTGACTTACCTTCGTAAAGGTTCGGCAGCTTCAACAATTACTCCCAAGGAGATCGATGTATCAGTTCTGTCAAAATCTCGGTGGGTACATACCACTGGGATTACTTGTGCAATTTCATCAACAGCAAGTGATGCTGTGGGGTTTGCTCTTGATACTGCTAGAAAACTTGGCGTTGCTCGCAGCTTTGATCTGAATATTCGTCGCAAACTTTGGAGTCTCAAGAAAGCGCGCTCAGTTCTAGAACCTTTGGCTCATGATCTTGATGTGCTGATCGGAGGAGAGGATGAGTATGCGGCAGTTTTTAGTGAGAGCGACCCACGTAAAGCGTTGGAGTTGGCCTACGGCCGTGGATGCGCGATTGCGATTATGACAAAGGGAGCAGAGCCTGTCAGATTTATTATTCATGGCGAATATGGGCAGATGTCTCCTCCGCAGGTTCATGCAGTTGATCCAGTGGGTTCTGGAGATGCATTCACTGGAGGAGTGATTGCTGGAATTCTTGGCGGACTCGAACCCTTGCAAGCAATCAAGCAAGGTACTGTCTCTGGAGCACTCGTTGCTAGTAAGTTTGGCGACTGGGCCGGATTACCTTTTGGTACCAATGGGCGCACAGACCCAGCGGTAATTTCATCAATGAGTGGGGGAAAGTAAAGTTGAGCATACTTACGACACTTCAAGAAAATGGCGCAGTTGCGATTGTTCGTTCACATGATCAAGAAAGCGGACAAGCAATTGCAGATGCCATCGTTGATGCAGGACTTACATGCATTGAAGTTACCCTCACCAATCCTGGCGCCCTTGCCATCATCGCCTCCCTTGCAAAACGTCCAGGTGTTGTGGTGGGTGTTGGCACAGTGCTCAAACCCTCAGAAGTTTTAGCTGCACGAGATGCTGGGGCAACATTTATCGTTTCCCCCAATACCGATCTTGCAGTGATTGCGGCGACAAAAGCCGCGGGACTGCTTTCTCTTCCTGGAATTTCAACTGCCACCGAAGTCGGTATGGCTCTGAATGCTGGCGCAGATGTCTTAAAACTTTTCCCAGCTTCAACTTTCGGACCATCCCATTTGAAGGCGTTGCGTGACCCATTCCCTGGCAATCTATGGTGTCCTACTGGTGGAATTAGCGTTGCCTCTATCCCTGAGTGGTTCCATGCAGGTGCTGCATTTGTAGGTCTTGGTGGACCACTGACAAAAGGTGGCTTTGATGCGATTGGTGAAAATGTTCAGGCATTTAGATCTGCCATCGCAGCCGTAAAACAGGTAAAGTCCTGAACTATGAAACTGGCAAATCAGCATATTTTTGTAACGGGCGGTTCAAAAGGAATTGGTGCGGCAATTGTTCGCGATTGTCTAGAAGCGGGAGCCAAAGTTTCCTTTGTAGATATTGATGTTGAAAATGGACAAGCACTTGTTAAAGAGTTGAAAACTCACGGCCATAGCGTTGCTTTTGCTAAAGCCGATGTTGCAGACCCAGCAGAATTAAAGAAAGCATATGAATCACTTGTGGCGCAATTTGGGGATGTCACAGGAGTTGTAAATAATGCAGGCGTTAACTCATATGCAGATCCGGTCGAAATGACTGATGAGCAATGGGACGCATTTTTTGCTATTGATCTCAAAGCAATTTGGCTCACCGCACGTTTAGCATTACCTGCCATGCGCAAGGCGCACAAAGGGGCAATTGTTAACATCGGTTCCATTCACGGGCGCTTAACGTTTCCAAACTTTTTTCCTTATGGCGCCGCAAAATCTGCTGTTCTGGGTTTAACACGCAACTTAGGTGTTGATGAAGGCCATCATGAAATTCGCACAAACACTGTGGCACCCGGTTATGTACTAACTCCCTTAACTGAAGGCTGGCTCGATGCAGAACCAGGACGCCGCGACCGTGCGACATCGATTCAACCAATGGGTCGCATGGCACAGCCTGTAGAAGTTGCAAAAGTAGTGACATTCTTATTATCCGATGATGCATCCTTCGTGAACGGTTCTGATTGGGCCGTTGACGGTGGACTTAGCGCAAGGTCAGCGTGATCTCATGAGACTGAAGAATGGACACTTATTAGTAACCGGTGGAGCGCAAGGCATCGGTGAGGCAATAGTCATTGATGCAGCAAATGAAGGCGCGAAGGTATCTTTCGTCGATATTGATGATGTCAACAGTCAAGCTCTCGTTACGCAGTTGAGCGCCAAAGGCCACAAGGTGCAATATCAACATGGTGATGTCTCCAAGTTTGAGACCTTTAAAGCCGCTTTTGATAAGTTAACGGCCAGTTTTGGGCCGGTTACTCATGCTGTTTCCAACGCTGGACGCAATTCGTATGCCGACCCAGTTGAATACGCCGATGAAGAGTGGGAATCTTTTTTCGCACTGGATCTGAAATCGAGTTGGTATGTTGCCAAACTTTGTCTGCCTGAGATGCGAAAGGCCAAGAAGGGATCGATCGTTAATATTTCATCAATCCACGGGCGCATGACTTCGCCAAACTTCTTCCCTTATTCAGCAGCTAAAGGTGGAATTGTTGGTCTCTCTCGCAATTTAGCTTTAGATGAAGCCAAACACGGAATCCGCGTTAACTCAGTTTCACCTGGGTATACCTTGACTCCGCTTTTGAAAAGTTACTTTGAGCTCTTCCCGCAAGCTAAGGCAAATGCCATCGATGTTCAACCAATGAAGCGCGTGGGTCAACCACACGAAATTGCAAAAGTTGTTTCATTCATACTTTCTGATGAAGCATCTTTTGTGAACGGTGCAGATTTGATGGTGGATGGCGGTTTGCACGCGCGGTACGCCTCTTAGCTCTCTATGGCCAAAGTAGGTTGGCACCTTCAACCCCACTTGGTGCAATTCGTCGTCAAGTTTACCTGGCCATGTGCTTACGAAAAACTTCTCCCCGTGAGTGCATAAATCTCATCTCCTTTTGCGGTGAACCCGTTAAGCCAATGACTTTCTGAGATAGTAAGGAGCAAAAATGAAGATAGCCCGAATTCATATTGGGATCGGTGCATTAGCGGCAGTTGCCCTTCTTGTGTCACCTCTAACTCCCGCTCAGGCAGCTGACCCTTGTATCCCTGATGCTGTGGCACTTTCCGCAGAGCAAATTCACCCTGGCGAATTGGTCTCCACTTCGCTTAATGGTTTCTTCCCGACGGTGGTGTGCA
Source organism: uncultured Actinomycetes bacterium (assembly GCA_903822425.1). GTDB lineage: Bacteria > Actinomycetota > Actinomycetes > Nanopelagicales > Nanopelagicaceae > QYPT01. The sequence continues at coordinate 48,764 of CAIJOY010000039.1, forward strand.
CTGCTACCGATCCCGGATGGTTTCTCTATGGTTATGTCCACCCAGGTGAGCTCATGACATCGGCCCAAGGTTTAGCTTTTCTAGCAGATAATGCGTGGGGATATTCACTCACTTATGAGTCGATTGTTGAGCAGATCAGAGCCTTGGGCTACACCGATGCAATTGAAGATGGGTCGGGATATCAAATTAATTTCTATCGCGGTGGCACAGCTGATGTTCAACCAGATACTTTAACGCCGACGTTGAGCTACAGCATCGTCCTTAAAGCGGCGCCGTTGATTCTAATTTCTCCAGCACCCAAGGCTGCTAAGAAAATTACTATCACCTGCATGAAGGGTAAAACTTCCAAGAAGGTGACAGCAATCAAGCCAGTATGTCCAAAGGGTTACAAGAAAAAGTAATTATTAGTTGAACTTAGATCTTGGCCGAAGGGAAAAGATCTAAGTAACTTGGCAAAGTGATTGCTGGTGTTCTAACTGCCGTTGCATCCAAAAGGGCATGTGCAACTGCTCGCGAAACGCAATCTGCCGCTGCAGTAAGAATTTCATGAAATTGTGCAGGATTTGGTGAAGGATTTTTTGCGGTAGAGCCTGCAAAGATTGTGTCACCATCAAACATTGAATGAACTGGATGAATTGAGCGAGCCAAACCATCTTGACCGATACCTGCCAATTTTTTGCATTGGGCTTTGGTAAGGGCAACATCTGTGCCTACAAAACCGATTGTTGTATTCAAAGAGAGCGCTTCGGGGAACTTGCCGTTATCCAACAGCGCAATGTGTCCCGGGGCTTTGGCAAGATCAGCGGCTGATGGTTTGCCTAAGTGCGCGAACTCATTGCCCAATCCGTAAGCGATTCCATAGACTTCGCCAGTTTTGCTATTAAGTGCAGAGCCCACGGAGTTAAGGACAATCAGTGCCGCGATCGTTGTTCCATCTGACAAAACCACACTTGCGGACCCGATGCCACCTTTAATTCCACCAGCCATCGCTCCTGTACCCGCACCTACTGTCCCTGTTTTAACTTTCTTAGAGCCTGACGCTGACTTAGCATCTTCATAGGCTTTCTTTCCAAAAGCAGCATCAGGAGTTGAGTTCACAACACCACTGCGACCTAAATCGAAGACGATTGCTCCAGGAACAATTGGAACGATGACTCCCGGCAGGACTTCAAGCCCGCGCCCTTCAGATCTCATTGCATCCTGAACTCCTGAAATTGCGGCAAGGCCGAAAGCGCTTCCTCCGCCAAGAACAATGGCGTGCACTCGTTCCACGCTATTGATGGGATCTAGAAGATCTGTCTCATGTGTACCAGGACCGCCACCTCGCACATCGACGCCGGCTACGAATCCATCGGCTTCTCCAACGATGACAGTTGTGCCAGTAAGGAAGCCATCGGTGTCTGCTGTGTAATGTCCAACTCGTAAACCAACAAGATCGGTAAGTGAATTAGTGGGCCCAGGTTTCAACGTCATGATAAAGCGCCTCCATAGACATCAGCGTTAGATGGAATTTCCCAGTTCGGTTTAGCCGAATCCGGACGAGCATTTTCAAACCAATGCGTTGCTTGTAAGACGCCGAGGTCATCAAATCTGCGTCCAGAAATTTGTAATCCGATTGCACGTCCATCGGGGGCAAATCCGGCATTGATTGAGGAAGCAGGTTGTTCTGACATGTTGTAAGGAACAGTAAAACCGATATGCGCCATTGCAGTTTTGGGATCATTTGTTGGCATCGCCCAGTGTGCAGGATAGGTAAGTACGGGAGTGACAGGGGAGAGTACAAAATCATATTTCTCAGTTGCCACTTGGGTGAGTTTTCGTACTTCCAATTTTCGATTGACGCAGCGCATGAGGTGGGAACTGGAAACTTTCTCTCCAGCACTGAGCCATTCGACTATAAATGGAAGAAGCAGAGCTCTGCGATCAGGCGACATAGTTTGGTAATCATTCCAGCCGCGGACACGCCAAAAAGTATCCAGATCATCCAAGGCTTCTTGGGAGAAGAAAGGTGGAATCGTTTCAACGATGGCTCCAGCACTTTCAAATATCTTCGCGGCTTCAATAATTGCTGCCAGAGTATGTGCTTCTACAGGAAGTCCGCATCCGGCATCTAGGTGCAAAGCAATGCGCTTTCCTTTGGGGGCGAAAGAATTGAATTCTTTCCACGCAATATCCTGAGGTGGCAAACTCATGTAATCCCGACGATCGGGTTGTGAGACAACCTGCATTAACAAAGCGGCATCACCAGTTGTACGTGTCATTGGCCCTGCAACGCGGCCGAAAAATGGTGGATCGATGGGAATTCGACCATTACTTGGCTTGAGTGTGATGACTGCATTCCATGCACCAGGTAAGCGCAGTGATCCACCGATATCGGTTCCTAGATGCAGTGGACCATAACCCACCGCTGCACTTGCTCCGCCACCAGCACTTGATCCACCAGGATTCCAGCTTGGATTCCAGGGATTTGTCGCAAGTTTATGAAAACTGGATAAACCCGAAGAGAGCATTCCTAGATCAGGCATTGTTGTTTTGGCTATCAAAATTGCACCGGCTTCACGTACTCGTGCTGAAGCTGGTGCATCCTGAAGTGCTGGTGTTAAAACTGTAGATGCAGCCCCTAAAGGAACGGCTGTTCCTTGTGTTGCAATATTTTCTTTAATTGTAATTGGGACACCATCGAGCGCCCCATTTGGCGCATTGGTGTGCCATCGCTGCGTGCTTGCATCAGCATTTGCGATTACCTCCTCGCGATTGAGTGCCCACAGTGCATTAACTACAGGTTCTCGCGCATCGATTCTTGCCAAGACGCTTTCAATTACTTCACGTGGAGAAAATGCTTTTGTGCGAAATCCATCGAGCATCTGTGATGCAGAGTAATCAGCTAAAGTTTTGCGCGTCATAAACTTCTCACGCAGGTAGTGGAGGCGTGTAGCGCCCATCGATGGCAGTCCATCCACCATCGACAGTGATTGTTGAGCCGGTGACAAAGGTTGAGGCGTCTGAAGCCAAGTAGAGTGCCGCGCCTGCTAACTCCTCTGACTTTGCCCAACGGCCAAGTGCTGATTTTTGTGCGTAAGCAGAATTCCACTCTTCATTAGCGCGCAGTTGTTGAGTTAAAGGAGTTTCAACAACGCCTGGTCGGATGACGTTTACGCGAACATTATGTGGCCCAAATTCTGCTGCCGCTGTCCGTACTAAAGACTCGAGTCCAGCTTTGGTTGCACCATAAACGCTCTGTCCGGGCTCTGTTGCAGCAGCACGGATAGATGAGAAGAGAACAATTGAACCTGAACCTTGTTTAACCATCATGGCACCGGCGGTACGTAGAACATCAAATGTCGCACGTAGGTTCAATGCGATAACTCGATCAAACTCTTCTAAGGTGTAGCCAAGAATTGATTTACGAACATTAATTGCAGGAGTGTGGACCACGATATCTAGGGGACCCAAAGCGGCTAGTGCGGCTACTTGACTTGCATCTGTAACATCCAATTCGAGTGCTTGTCCATGGGGAATGTCTTTACACGTTTCTTGCACGCTGGCCATATCACGATCGGCCGCAATGACAAATGCACCTTGTGCGCAAAGCGCTAAAGCACATTCGCGCCCGATTCCGCTTCCGGCACCAATGACGAGTGCTCGCTTATTGTCGAGGCGAAAAATCTTTGAATAATCCATGTGATTAGCCTATTGCTTTGGTCTCAGGTCGGATGATGGCCATTCGAGTCACAGTAAATTCTTCGACAGCAAAACGAGGACCTTCGCGCCCAATTCCAGAATCTTTCACTCCACCATATGGCATTGAATCAGATCTGAATCCCGGAACTTCATTAACGACGACTCCGCCAACTTCTAGCTCATCGAGAGCTGCAAATGCACTCTTAAGGGATGCGGTAAAGATACTGGCTTGTAATCCGTAACGAGAGTCATTGACCAGATCAAAAGCTGCAGGCAAATCTTTGACTCCGCGGATACACATCACAGGGCCAAAAATCTCTTCATCCCAGATCGGTTCACCACTAGGTGGATCAAGAATTACAGTGGGCTCAAAAGCACCATGTGTGATGCCCCCACCATGTGAAATTGTTGCACCGGCTTTCTTCGCGCTCTCGATCCACGTAAGGATTCGAGCAGTACTTGCTTGGTTAATAAGTGCCGAAATATGTGTTTCTGCCTTACGTGGATCGCCCACCACAACTTTAGAAAGGTGGCCTTTAAGTGCGTTGAGGAATTGTGGCTTCACCGAATCCAAAACTATGACGCGCTGAACTGAGATGCAGGCTTGACCAGAAGCGTAATAACTTCCGCGCACGGCAGCTTCGGCTGCAGCTTCGATATCTGCGCTGTCATCAACGATGAGAGCAGAGTTTGATCCTAGCTCGAGCAAAGTTTTGCGTGGAGCTGCTGCCCGAGAAATCGAATGGCCAACCGCTGCAGAACCTGTAAAGGAAACTGCTCCAACTCGTGGATCACTTACCAGTGCTGCACCAACTTCTGGGTTTCCAGTGACTAATTGCACGGTACCTGTAGGAACTCCCAGAGTGGATGAGATTTCTCTCATGATGTGAACAAGCCACAATGTTGCTAGAGGAGTTTGTGGTGCAGGTTTGAGAATCACAGGACAGCCTGCCGCTATTGCAGGTGCAATTTTGTGGGATGCAAGAAGTAATGGATAGTTAAATCCAGCAATTCCAATAACAACGCCAATGGGTTTGCGGACCCAAAAGCCGAGCATTCCTTGCCCGCTGGGAAGCAAATCAAGTGGAACGGTTTCACCATGAAGTCGTGAGACCTCACCGGCTGCGGTCTCAAATGTGAGAATTGTGCGAGCTACCTCCACTTTACAATCGCGTAAAGGTTTGCCCGTTTCTAGTACAAGTAGGTTTTCAAATTCCTCACGCATCAATGTAATTTTTTCAGCTGTCTTAGCTAACAAATCCTTGCGTGCAGCTGAGGATAATGCCGCAACCTCTTTGCGAATTGAAACTGCATGTCCCAAAGCTTTGGCTGCATCCTCGACGCTACCAACTGGTGCATCACAAATATGCGATTCATCGAATGGGAAAACCACTGGAGCACTTTTATCGGTCTTGATCCAGGTCGATCCGATAGGAAGACCCTGCGGAAATTTTTGCGAAAAGTTGCTCACAATAAATCTGGCAATCTCGGAATAGCAGCGATCAGAGAATGAGTGAATTCGTGCTTGGGAGAATTAAAGACTTCTCGCGTCTTGCCTGATTCGACCACGTGACCATCTTTCATCACAATTACTCGATCGCAAAGTCGAGCGATCACGCTGAGATCGTGGGAAACAAGGATGAGGGTCAAACCCAAGTCTTTGGTGAGATTCGAGATTAAATCCAGGATCTGATCGCGAACAAGAACATCAAGGGCGCTTACTGGCTCATCTGCGATGAGAACTGTCGGTCTTGGAGCAAGAGCTCTGGCAATTGCCACACGTTGGCGCTGTCCTCCTGAGAGTTCGTGTGGGTATCGCTCGCGCATACCTATATCTAGACCTACCGATGCGAGAACTTCATTGATGCGCGCTTCATGGTCCTCATCAATATTCAAGCAGACAAGCGGCTCACGAATGATCTCAGAGATCTTCATGCGAGGATCGAGTGAGCTTCGAGGGTCTTGGAAAACAATCTGCACTTCTTTTCGAAGCCAAGGCATCTTGCCTGCGCTAAGTTCTTGTCCACGAAACTCCACGCTACCTGTTGTGGGTTTATCGAGCCCTAGCAATAAGCGCACTAATGTTGTTTTACCTGAGCCAGATTCACCGACAATTCCTAATCGATCCCCGGCTGCAATCGATAGATCAAGCCCCACGAGGGCGTAACGAAGAGCCGCACTGTTGCCTTTGGCTTTGCGTCCAACTTTTGCCAGTTTAAAAGTTCGTGAGAGGTTTTTGGTTTCCAGTAAGTGTTGTTGCATCATTTCCCACCACCTTGAGAAAAAGCATCTTCGGCTACGCGGGCAGCACTGATAAGGCGTTTTGAATATTCGTGGCGAGGATTCTGAAATAGAGAGGCGACACTTGCATTCTCAACGATCTTGCCCAATTGCATAACCGCAATGTTTTCGGTCATGATTGAAACCACTGGTAGGTCATGGGTGACGAAAACTAGCGCTGAACCTTCTTGGTCAACGAGGGAATTAATTAAATTAAGAACTTCTCGCTGCACTGTCACATCAAGTGCCGTGGTTGGTTCATCAGCTATGAGCAGAGCTGGTTCACATGCAAGGGCAATTGCTAAGCCAATACGTTGGCGTTGGCCTCCTGAGAGTTGGTGGGGATACGCCCGCACAATACGTTCAGGATCGGGCAGTCCTACTTTTACGCAAAGTTCGAGTGCTTTCACTAAACCTTCTTTAAGTGTTGCTCCACGATGAATCATTAACGGTCCGGCAATTTGTTTTCCAATGCGCATCAGAGGATTTAGCGCTGTGAGCGGTTCTTGAAAAACCATGCCGATTCTATCCCCGCGTAATTTTGAATGTTCCTTGTCGGATAAACCGATTAACTCTTTACCTTCAAAAGTGATGCTGCCTGAGACGGTGGCGGTATCTGGAAGTAGCCCCATTATCGCCAGAGAGGTCATAGATTTTCCGGAACCTGACTCACCAATCAACCCGATGCGCTCACCTTTATTGAGAGTAAATGAGACAGCATCCACAACTTTTTTATGGCCAAAACTAATTGAAAGATCATTGACCTCTAGAAGGCTCATGTTTCGCTCCTTCGTAAAGTCGGGTCAAATGCTTCGCGCACTCCATCACCTAGTAAGTTAAAGCCGAGCACAACGATGACAATTACAATGCCGGGCCAGATTGCAAGCAACGGATTCACAAAGAGATATTGCTGTGAACCGGCCAACATTCGCCCCCAAGATGGAGCTGGTGGTGGCGTACCTAAGCCCAGATAGGAAAGAGAAGACTCTGCAAGTACCGAGATAGATACGGCAGCAGATGCTTGAATCAATAAGGAAGCACGTAAATTGGGCATTACATGCTTTCGGACAATCCACCAGGTACTGGCTCCAGATGCATGCGCAGCTAAAACGAAATCAGAGGAGAGGATCCCTGCAGCCGTGCGCCTGGTGACTTGGGCAACTGCAGCAGCGGTTGCGATACCAATCGCTGAAACTGCAGTAAGCGTTGATGCTCCATAAACCGCTGCCAAAATAATTGCTAGCAGTGCAGCAGGAAATGCCAATGCAATGTTTACTGCATAAATCATGGGGGATTGGTAGGCACGTTTGGCAACTGCGATTGCAAGCCCCATGCTCACACCCAGTGACATCGCTATTGTTACAGACAATGCTGCGACAAGCAGGGTTACTCGTGATCCCACAATGATCTGGCTCAAGATATCGCGACCAAAATTGTCGGCACCAAGTATGTGAGTTGCTGAGACTCCAGCGAATGAATCATCAGGATTAACTTCTAAAGGATCAAACGGAGTCCAAATATAGGAAAGTATGAGCAAAAAGAAAGTAAAAGAGATCATCGAAAGTCCAGCAATCAGTGAAATATTGCCTTTGAATAATTTTCTCATTATTTCTGCCTCACTCTTGGGTCAAGCAAACCAAGTACGAGATCGACAATAAAGCTCACCAAGAAGACGATGGAAGTTGTGACTGCGATAATGCCTTGTACTTTAAGTAAATCGCGATTATTGACATCTTGCAAAAGCATTTGACCGATTCCGGGAAGGGCAAATACATTTTCAACAATAATGGCTTCAACAATGAGGGTAGCCATCTGCATACCTAAGACTGAAATTACCGGAATCATCGCATTTCGAACGCCGTGAATTCGTAGTGCTTGAAAACGAGAGAGGCCGGTTGCGCGAGCTGTGCGGAAGTAGTCTTGTTGCAAAGTGTCGATCGTCGCAGAACGCGCAAATCGCATGAGGACTGCACCTTGTCCGAGTGCCAATGTGAAAACAGGCAAGATCATTGATTTAAAAGCATTGCCCGGTTCACTCCACCCGATTTCTGGGAAACCACCAGCTGGGAGTAGGGGCCATAGGACAGCAAAAACTGTCGCAATGAGAATTCCAGACCAAAAAATTGGGACTGCGATCCCAAGTTGGCTGATGCCAGATGTTGCTACACCATCAAAGTTTCGGTAACGAAGTGCTGCATACATTCCTAATGGGATTGAGATTAGGACTGCAATGATAGAAGCCATTATTACGAGTGGAATTGTCACTGTTGCTTTTTGCGCGATCTCTGCTGTTATGTCCGCACCGCTTAGAATTGATACACCTAGATCCCCGTGCAAGGCGTGAATGAGCCAATCTAGGTATTGGCTAAGCAAAGATCGATCGAGCCCCATTTCATGACGCAAAATGGCAAGGGATTCTGGTGTTGCTTGGATCCCTAGTTTGGCTTGTGCTAAATCCCCCGGCAATAAACGCAGAAGGGCAAAAACTATTCCCGAGGAGACAACGAGAGATGAAATAAAAAGGGAGAGACGGCGGGCGCTAAATAACAATATATTCACGCCCGCCATCTCTCCATTTCGTTTACTTATCGAACTCCGATACTGATTGTGCCTGTGTAATGACTACTTGGTCTTCGCGATCGAAGCCACGTAGTACGACATACCTAATGAGTTAGTAGGAATGCCCGAAATCTTCTTCGTTACAACTTGGGTAGCTGGCAACAGGAACAACCAGTCACTGGCTGAATCCACTGCTAACTGATGACCAACCTTCTTCAGCAACGCATTGCGCTGGGCGTCTGTGGCTGCTTCATCGGCGGCCTTCAACCAACCCTGTACATCTGTGTTGTTGTAATGGAAGTAGTAGCCAGGATTTCCGTAGATCGCAATATCGTGTGGCTCAACATGAGCAACGATCGTCATGTCGTAGTTGCCCTTAGTGAAGATGCGATCAATCCATTCGCCCCAACCAACGTTGTTGATTGTGACGTCGATGCCAACCTTCTTAAGAGAAGCTTGGATGAATTCAGATGATGCTGTTGCGTATCCAATTGGTGGGACATCAAGTGTGAGCTTGAATCCATCTGGATATCCAGCTGCTGTAAGGGCAGCCTTTGAAGCAGCAAGATTGTATGGAGCAAGACCAGTCAGGTCCTCATACCAAGGATCTGTTGGAGGCACAAAGCTTCCGATGGTCTTTCCATACCCTGACCATGCAGTTTTGATCAAAGCTTTGTGATCAATTGCTTGGCGGATTGCAAGGCGAACCTTTGGATTCTTCAAGTAAACGTTGTCGTTGTTCATGCTCATTGTAACTTCACCGTTTGTGCTGCCTTCAACAACTTTGAACTTATCGTTGGCTACGAAAAACTTGAGAATTTCTGGAGCTTGAACAGTTGTCAGCACATCAACTTGACCCGAAAGGAATGCGTTATTGAGCGCATTTGGGTTAGCGATGTAGCGGAACACAACAGTCTTAGCAAGCCCCTTGGTTCCACGGTAAGCATCGTTGCGTACGAGAGTGATGCTTGCTCCACGGTTCCACTTTGAGAACTTGTAAGGACCGGTTCCGTTTGCTGTGGAATCCAGTTTGGTTGCACCAGTTTTTAGAACAACTCCAACTTGACCGGTCAAGTTGAACAAGAAGCTGTTATCGCGATTCTTCATCTTGATAATAACTTTGCTAGCACCTGACGCAGTCACAGAGTCAACATTGGCAAATTGGGTTTTGAAAGGGTTTGTCGAGTCTGTTGCAGTTACGCGGTTATACGACCACACGACGTCAGCTGAAGTGAATGATGAGCCATCATGGAATTTAGCAGTAGCCAATGTAAAGGTATAGGTCTTTCCATCTGTGGATACTTTCCATGACGACGCTAAGTTTGGAACGATGACACCCTTATCATTCATGCGAACTAGGCTCTCATAAACATTGTCCAAGAGAACTTGTGGGATCGGTGCACCGGCAGTACCGGTGAGATCCAAACTAGTTGGTTCTAGATCCAAGCCCAAAGTAATAGTGGCGTTTGAATCTGCAACAGGGGATGCAGCATTTGTTTGAGGAATTGCAAAGCTGATTAAACCTACTACGAGAGCAGCAGGGATTATCAGGCGGCGAAAAGTGTTTTTCATAGAGGTGTTCTCTCCTAAATGAGTCTGATAAGGGTTTTCCTTAGGGATGATAAAACAGGCAAATCGCCAAAAAGGCAAGAGTTAGTTCAATTCTTCACGGCTATCCCCATGGTTTTGGTACTTAAGGGGCGATTTATATTGAAAAGTGTTGACGTATTTAAAGCCTTAGGTTAAAGGGATAAGTCAATCAACTCGGCTAAGTGAATAACTTTTGTCTTGACTCTGGCTCGGCGTAATTGAGAGACCAATTGTCTTGTGCAACCAGGATTGAGGGTCACTAAGTAATCGAGGTTGAGTTCCTTAATATCTTGGATTTTTTTGGAAATGACTTTTCTGCTGTTCTTGCGCTGCAATAATGAATAACTGCCTGCTGCGCCGCAACATCCTCCCGCATCTGGAACTTCCACGTAATCACCCAGCTGTTTCAAAATTTCTCTCGGTTCCTTAAAGACGCCTAGACCATTTCTTAAATGGCAAGAATCCTGAAGTCCAATCCGTAAGGTGCGCCCAGATTTTTTTATCTTCTCCAGTTTACCTTCGTTTTGTGACCACCATTGGGAAAATTCACGAACGCGATCTCTACCAATAACATCAGATAGGTGCGCTGCGCATCCTCCTGCTGTTGTGATGATCGTGCCAGTGAGTTCCTCTCCCAGTTTTTGCGCCATCTGCCGACCTTTTTCTAATTCTCCATTATGTGCATGGAGCGCCCCGCAGCAACTCTGCTCTTTGCACACAGAAATATTTGTATCTAACTTTGCGACGGTCCGGCTCACAGAGGGAAATAATCTTCGCTCAAAACATCCCAACATTAAATTCAATTCAGGGTTTGCTTTGCGATTTTTGGCAGTAGGTGAGAGGAAGCCCAAAGCCCACATTCCAATTTTTGATTGAACAGCAATGAAGAGTCCTCGGATTATTAACGGGCGGTTCTTGCCTTGCCATGCCATGTCTCGCATCTCCTCGAGCAAAGTTCCGTACTCCACACCAGCGGGACAAACTGGTTCACATGCTCTACACCCCAAACAAAATCCTGCCTCAGGCAAAAGATCAACGATCGGCAAACGCCCTTCTTGAACCGCGCGCATCAAAGTTATGCGACCCCGTGGAGAAGATTCTTCTGCACCAGTTAATTGGTAGGTCGGGCAAGCTGGCAAGCAATAGCCACATGAGATACAACGATCAAGTTTGCTTTGAGTAAATTTTTCTATCATGAACCTAGGCGATTCGGGTTGAGGATGTTATCGGGATCAAAAACATGCTTGATCGATCGCTGTAGTTGCATGTTCGTCTCACCGAGCAATTCCTGCAAATATGGAAGTTTTGCACTTCCCACACCATGCTCACCGGTGATAGTCCCGCCAGCGGCAATTGCCAAATGAAATATTTCAGAAAGTGCTAATTCTGCCCGCTTAACCTCTGCTGCGTTATCTTTATCTACAACAATTGTTGGATGTAGATTTCCATCACCGGCATGGCCAAATGTGCCAATGCGAAGATTGTGTTTGGCGCCGATCCCTTCAATTGCCGTAACAACGTGCGCCATTTTTGGACGAGGCACTGCAATGTCTTCCAAAATAGAGAGGCTTCCAAGGCGAGCAAGGGCGGGAAGGGAGCAACGTCGCGCATACAAGAGGGCTTCTGCTGCTGCAACATCTTGGGCCAGACTGACACCACGGCCACCAGCAGATTCCTTAACAATCTCAGCCATTTTGTTTACAGTAAGAGAAACTGACTCGCCTTCTCCGTCATCTCCAAAGAGCAAGAGCGCCCCTGCGCCAGTATCTAAACCTAAGTGAGCAAATTCCTCCACAGCCGTGATGCAAGTGTTGTCCAAAAATTCCAGAGTAGAGGGCATGATCCCGTGAGAAATAATTTTCTCAACTGCTATTGCGGCACAAGAGAGGTCATCAAAATAAGCAACACCATATTTAGAAGTTGAAGGCCGTGGAGCAAGTGCCACCGTGATTTCTGTAAAGACAGCCAAAGTTCCTTCACTGCCAACCAGAAGTCGAGTCACGTCATAGCCTGCAACATCTTTCACAAGGCGCCCGCCAGTACGAATTAATTCACCTGTGCCAAGAACTGCTTCCAACCCCAAGATGTAATTCTTTGTTGTTCCATATTTAAGCCCACGAAGTCCGCCAGCACTCGTGGCAACATTTCCACCGATGGTGGAGACGCTTCGAGACCCGGGGTCTGGAATAAAGCGCATCCCATCTTTTTCTACCAATTGGTCCAAGTCAAGATTGGTTACACCTGGTTGCACTACTGCAAGCATTTCGGATTTAGATACTTCAAGAATCTTCTTCATATTTGCCATGCTCATGACGATTCCGCCCGATAAAGGCACCGTTGCCGCACATAGATTGCTTCCAGCACCCCGCGCGATGATGGGGGTGCTTGTCTGACGTGCGAAGTTCACGATCTTGACTACATCAGCTGTTGTTTTTGGAGCCACAATTACTTCGGGTAAGCCCTGAAAGATCGGTGTTGCATCATGGCTGTAGGACTCTAAAGCGGTTGCATCCGAGCGAACGAGATCTTTGCCGAGCAAGGATTCAAGTTGACTCACTAATGATGCAGAGTCAAGTTTCATGGGTCAATTAAAGCACCATGCGATGGCAGGGTCTCTTCTGCAATAAGGGACTCAGATGGCATGATGAGACATGGACGTTGTTGGCAGGCTCACAACGCTGGCAGTTAATTGACCGGTATTAGACAACTAATAGATTGGTGGAGTAGCACCCAATGACAACCCTTGACACACGCACCTCTATGAAAATTCGTACTGCCAAAGAGTGCGACTTTGATGTTGTCGCCTTGGGTGAAGTCATGCTCCGTCTAGACCCTGGTGAGGGACGCGTTCGCACTGCTCGCCACTTTGCAGCATATGAAGGCGGGGGTGAATATAACGTTGCACGCGGATTACGCCGTTGTTTTGGATTACGTGGGGCTGTGGTTACCGCTCTTGCTGATAATGAGGTTGGCCGTCTTGTCGAGGATTTCATGCTTACTGGAGGTTTAGATCTTTCCTATGTGAAGTGGGTGAAATACGACGGAATTGGTCGAACTGTTCGTAATGGATTGAATTTTACCGAACGTGGTTTTGGTGTACGCGGAGCAGTAGGAGTGAGTGATCGGGGAAATACTGCGATCTCACAGATGAAACCAACCGATGTCGATTGGAACGCTCTTTTTGGGCGCGGAGTTCGATGGTTTCACACGGGTGGAATATTTGCAGCACTATCTGATTCATCAGCTGATGTTGCAGAGGCGGCGATGAAGGCAGCAAGGGCTAATAACACAATTGTTTCCTATGACCTTAACTATCGCCCATCTTTGTGGGAGAGCATCGGTGGCCAAGAGCGCGCTCGCGAAGTAAATAAGCGTCTTGCCAAATATGTTGATGTCATGATCGGTAACGAAGAAGATTTCACGGCAAGTTTAGGTTTTGAGATTGAAGGAGTCGACGAACATCTCACCGATTTGGATACAAGCAGCTTTAAGACGATGATCAAAGAGGCATCAACGGCTTATCCAAATTTTCAAGTGGTCGCCACAACGCTGCGAGGCGTTAAGAGTGCATCTCGTAATGATTGGGCAGCCATTGCGTGGTCGCGTGCAGAGGGTTTTGCGCAATCAACACCTCGCAAAGATATGGAGATCTTGGATCGAGTGGGAGGCGGTGACTCATTTGCCTCTGGTTTGGCCTATGGATTGATGGAGTTGGGCACAATCGCCCAGGCAGTTGAATACGGCGCAGCACATGGTGCACTTGCTATGACAACTCCGGGTGATACTTCTATGGCCACTTTAGATGAAGTGAAGAAACTAGTTGGCGGCGGCAGCGCTCGAGTAATTCGCTAATCTAATTCTTTATTCGTCTTTTCAGATGCAGTGCGCAGTTTATTTGCGCCTGATTAATTTCTTCGAGTGCTCTGCGGTGGGAAAACAAGTGCCTAGAACGAGTCCTTAAACGAGTCCTTAAACGAGTCCTTAAACGAGTGGCTAGAAGTCGTGCTAGTTCGGGTTTTGCACCTTTGCCCACCTGATTTTTGCCTCAATCACCTAGACTTATCGGCGTGAATCCATTGAAGTTAAGAATGTTCTCCCTACTTGCAATTGTGGTTCTAACCTTTTCATTTGCACCGTCAATCCACGCTTCAGTTGATTTTCCACCCGCATCTATTGGCAGCGGCTTTTCCGAACCATATTCAACACCTGAGTGGTCACTCTCTAAAATTACTGGTTACAAACCATTAGCCCCAGGAAAAGTTGGACAAGGCGATCATCCATTGTGCGCTTCGGCAAGTGATGCGCATTGCGCCGACTCAGCTGGGATACTTGCAGATCTTGTGGTGCCTCCTTGCTATACGCCCACAGATCGTTTCTGTATTGAAGGCTTGGAAATGTCTGTCGAAGGTTCCCCAGTGGTACCAGGGCAACTAGTTCGTGAATTAAAAACCGCTGCTACCAGCCCTGGCGATCCTGCGTCAGGATTACCAAAAGGTGGTTCAGCAAGCATCTGGACTACTCCAACGATGCATCAAGGTGGGGCCAATACCTATGCCGTTGTCGTAACGGGCTCTTATTATAAATCTAAAGAACAATCACAATTTGGTGCATTTCGATTTTCTGCAAGTGTGTACCCGGTTAACCTTAACCCTGGTGCTTATTGCGGTTTTGAAATGTATGAAGTGATCGATCAATTCGGAGAACAAAATTTCTCTTCTCGCATGGTCGGTAACAACTGTGCAAACCAGTTTGCAGACCATTGCATATTGACGGAATCTGGAACATGTGTTGTACCTGCAGAGTACGCACCAAATAGTCGGGTTGCACTCTCACTAAGAATGGACAACAAAGTTACTGGCTGGCTGTTTGGACGCATGAAGGATGTTGATATGAAATCAACTGCGTTGGATAGTAAGAATAATCTTTTAAGAGTTGAGGCAACTTCGCTGAATTTGATGTCCGCCAAAGCCTGGGTTACAAAAAAGGAAGCCCCTAATTACAAGCTACTCTGGGAAGATATTACGACAAAGTGGTTTTTGACCAAAGCGGCATTTGATGAATGGGTAGCAAATCCTGGGAGCGGATGGGGAGACATGCTGCCCGTCGGGAGCTTCAAACAATTCGCGATGTGGGAACCTCTATTGAAACCCGAGGCACAAGACAATTGGCGTTGGAATTTTGCGGCAGCCAACAACAACATCGCAAATTCACCTAAATGTCTGGATGAATCAGGCAGAGCCAACATCGTCGGATTAGTTACAACCAACGCTCCAATTTATGACGGCGGTGCCCCAACATTTAAGGATGGATTCCTTGATTACAAATTGGCAGGACTCCATACCAAGGCTGACGGTTCACTTTTTATCGGAAGTTATGATTTGGTGATTAGGTCAGCATTCGCTCGTTGCCTATACGGATTCACCAACGCACCACTTGAGGCAACAGTTTCAGTTGTGAGCGCCGATGGAACAACATCAAATGTGGCAACAGAGGTAGTGCAAGAACGTAACGGCTGGATCTCACTGGCGGCTAGAAATTTCACATTCTCAAGCCCAACAGCGCGCATTAAGTTCTCGCAAACGTCAACAGCGCCAACAAAGAGTACGACACCCACTGGAGTTGAAAAATCATCTCCATCGGGTAAAAAATCAACCATTACAAAGAAGTCCACTATCGTGTGCGTGAAGGCAACTTCAGTGAAGAAAGTTTCGGCGATAAATCCAAAGTGCCCGAAGGGATATAAGAATAAATGAAGAAAATTGCATCGACAGTACTCATATTCATAATCGCAATAACGACTAACGGTGGCTCTGCATATGCCGGCGGAAAGGACATCAACGTAAATCTTGATTTCACAAAATCTGCAGCTCAGTCGCTTCAGTGTGCAGGTATATCAATTCCAATCACCTATACGTTGATTTCCGCGAAGGTAAAAAGCGCTGCGCTAAATGTAAAGATTTATGACAAGGGCAAATTTCAGCAGACTTTGAAAATGAAGATAGATGAAAATGGCGTCATCAAATTTCCGAGTGGCCAGCTTTGGTATGGAACTTCTAATGGGAATCCAATGACACATGCTTGGTATGTGTACCCAATTAAGCAAGATCCTCAAGAATTATGTTCCCAAATGAAATCAGATGTAGCTTTTGCGAAATCTAGATATACAGCATATAAGACAATTGTGGCTGTATTTGTTTTGCCTTCACAAGGGTAGGCCTTGCATAAGGGCGCGCCGCACCTTTTGTCCTACCAATATCGAATTCATCTCATCTTCTTGAGTTTTAGCGTATCGATTTCATGCCATTATCAGTACGTTAAGAAGCCGGATAATCCATCGGAGGGATGATTATGCGTATAAGAGCCAGCCTTTGGGTTTCACTTGTACTGATGTTATTAGTGACTGGGACGGTTTTCGCTTCACCTTCACAAAGTTCAGAGGACATTATTGATCCTAATGAAGGATGGGTAGTTCCGGATTCTGCAGGTTTCATCGGTAGCCAAAGTGCACTGTTTACAGAGCGCTCATCTGGAGATCGACCATATTCTGCCTTGATCCAAAATTCGAAATTAGCTGATAATCAAGTCAATCCAACATGTACGTCAACGACTGATACCAATTGCAATCTAGATGAGTTTATTTATTATGCGCAAATTCCAGTATGCCAAAATGTAAGCGATATGAACTGCATTGAATCCATGGGCGCAACGGATGCGACTGGAAAAGATTACCCAGGTTCATTTCAAAGATACTTTCCATTAAAGGCGCAGAATCAATTTGAAGGTAATCCTGATTGGCATTTACCCAATGGTGGTCCTGGAAGCTTATTTGCGATCCCCGATGCGTCAGGTCCAGCAGGCAATTTGTATTATGTCTCTCTCATAATGTCTGGGCATGGAAATGCGAATAAAAGTCCTAAGGTTTCTTTAGTATCTATAACCGCGAAAATCAGCCCAGTTCAACTGCAAGCAACACACATCAATCTAGCTCAGTGTGGTGACCCAACCGGAACTTGCAACAAGGGTTGGCTAAAACTGGGTTCGGCAGACGGTACATATTTTTATAACGAAGCAGGAAATGATGGGATTGGCTGTGTTGAAACTTCATGGGATGAAAACCTTTGCGCTCAGAAGGAAGCATTTCCTGTCGGTTTCAAGTTTTATCTGAAAGCGAGATTGACACTTGCTCCAACTGGCTGGCTCCACGGACGAATGCTGAATCCTGATATTTCCCTTACGCAGGACAAAGGTGTTACCGAACTTGAAGTGAGCGCGGCACCTCTAGCCGTTCCGACAGTTTTCAAATCATATTTGTGGAAAGACATGCCACCTGAGCTTCAATCAATCTACGATCCAACTAACGGTAGATTGAAAGGGCACCCAGGAGAGGGTGGGCAATATCGAACGGCTCCATCGACTGATCCAAATCTACGTGCGTGGACAGTTGGCCCGGCTCCTTATGAAGCAACAGCATTCACTGAGTTAAATGCGTGGCTTCCCTATGTACTCGAGACAGCATCAGCCGCTCCTCATTATTGGTCATTTCGCACGCTCTCTCAAGGTGAACTTCAAGATGCCAATCAATGCTTCTCAGATCCTTCGCAACTCAATGGAATTGTGACAACTAATTCAACGGTGTACTCACCTGGCCCGCCAACATTTGATAAAGAAGCCGGCAACTTGAACTATCAAGTTGCCGCACCACATTTCACAAGTGCGGGTGATGTATTCCTTGGATCCTATGACTTGGTGATGCGTTCATCTGTGGCTCGTTGCGTCTACGGTTTTTCCAAGGCGCCTATAAAGGCAACTATCTCAGTGGTGAGTGCAAAGGGATCGCCTGAGATCGCAACGACGATAGTCAATGAAAAAGATGGCTGGCTGCACTTAAGTGCAAATGGTTTTGAATTCTCATCTCCGACAGTTGCGGTTAACCTCTCACAAGATGTACCTGCACCGGTAGCTGCACCGGTAGCTGCACCTAAAACAACTGCGAAGCGAACGATCAAATGCATGAAGGGCAAAACGACAAAGGTAGTTACGGCAATTAAGCCAGCGTGTCCAAAGGGTTACACGAAGAAGTAACTTTGGTGGGGCGGGTCGGGCTCGAACCGACGACGACGGAATTATGAGTTCCGGGCTCTAACCAACTGAGCTACCGCCCCCTACGGTGAGAAGTTTAGGGCAAATCCAACTCAGCGATCTCCTTAGGTGAAATGCCACAGCATCCACCTATGAATTGCGCGCCCAGCGCGATCCATTCCCTCACAGCGGTTGGGTTCAATGTTGATGTTGTACTTCCTATCCACTGCTTAGCAGTTGCATCCCAATTGCGTCCAGAGTTGGGGTAGACCACAAATGGCAACTCACTTTTTGCAGATCCCAAGAGTTCACTGATTAATTCTGGTGCCGTGCAATTTGCTCCTACTGCAACAGCCCCTCTTCTTTGATCTACAAGTTCTACAGCATCGTAAAAACTTTGCCCAGCATTTGTCATTGATCCCGCCTTACAGGAGTAGGAAACCCAATAGGAAATACCATTTCCAATTTCTTCGATCAGATCAAGTATGACCTCAACTTCTTGCATATCCGGCATAGTTTCGATTGCTAGCAAGTCAGGTTGGGATGCAAGGAGAATCTCGAGACGCTTGTAATGGAATTCTCGCATTGCTGTATTGCTGATTCCGTAATTCCCACGGTATTCAGAGCCATCGGCTAGGGATGCACCGTATGGGCCGATACTTGCAGCTACCTTTACATCACCATAACCAGCTGCATTGCGTGCTAGTTGGGTGGAAAGCATCAGCGCATCTGTAGTTTCTTGATCACTCCAACCACGAGTTCGACATCCACTCAATGAGAGCTGATAAGAGGAGGTAATAATGATCTGTGCACCTGAATCAACGAATGTGCGGTGTGCAGCTTCTATTTCTTGAGGCGCACTTCGCAACAACTCACCAGTCCAGAGTGCGCTAGACAGAACATTTCCTCGCTCCTCTAGGGCAGTGGAAAGCCCTCCATCGATTTTGAACATTAGGCAAGTATGCTCGAATCATGAAAAGGAAACTAGTTCTTGCTTGGTTAACTCTTATTTTCGGTCTAACTTCTTCTCACACTGCCGGTGCTGCAGTGAAGTATGCATTTCCAATAGTTGGGTGCACTGTCACTTATGCGCATTCCCACCATGACTATCCCGCAACAGATATCTTGGGCCAAAAGGGTTGTAAATATGTTGCCGTTACCAATGGAGTGGTCGATGAAGTCAATCGTGTTGATCACTACAACTACAAGACCAACCTTGGAGCTGATCGCGGTGGCTTATATGTATCCATCATCGGCGATGATGGTGTTCGCTACTACGCATCTCATCTGATGCAAGTAACTGCAGGCATTGAGCCCGGAGTCCGAGTAAAAGTGGGGCAGCCCCTAGGAAAGCTTGGAGATTCTGGGGATGCAAAAGGAACTTCACCCCATGTTCACTTTGGAATTTCTTGGCCTACGCCAGTAGATGCCGGTGCTTGGTGGGTTCGCCGTGGGGAGATTTATCCGTGGCCATATCTAGATAAATGGAAAGCTGGTATCAATGCTTATCCTGCAAAAGCGGTTGCTGCGAAATTAGAAATGCTGGGGCAGATTCCACCGATTCCCAAGAAGTAGAAAAAGTATTACCGGAGAATAAGAAATGCCCCCCGATTTCTCGAGGGGCATTTCTATTAAAAAGTGGTGAGTATTAGTTAGCGTTCACTGCATCGGCCTGAGGACCCTTTGGACCCTGTACGACCTCGAATGAAACTGACTGACCCTCTTCAAGGGACTTGTAACCGTTTCCTTGAATTGCGGAGTAGTGAACGAATACATCTTGTCCGCCACCGTCA
>CAIJOY010000040.1 GCA_903822425.1 uncultured Actinomycetes bacterium
AGGAGCCGCACTAGCTCTTAAGGCTCTGTGGTCGAGTCGTTATCTTGATTCGCTACCTGATGGCTGGGCCCTACTCACGATTATGGCAGCCCTTCTTATCGGCGGTTTTCTCGGGTCAGTGGCAAAATTAGAAGATCGCTTAGAACGCTTTGGCGAAAACTTACGCAGACGATTTGGCGCGTCTTCGGAAAGCACTTTCGTGCAAGGCTTCGTTTCGGCATCATTGCTTTTTGCGATAGGTCCTCTCGCTATTTTGGGAAGCATTAGCGACGGTATGGGTACGGGAATAGACCAATTGCTTCTGAAAAGTTCTCTGGATTTTTTTGCAGCCACAGCTTTTGCTGCATCATTAGGGTGGGGTGTTGCGGTCTCTGCTATACCGGTAGGGATTTACCAGGCTTTTTGGACAGTTATCGGTATCGCTTTAGGAAATGTTCTCGCCGGATACCAAGTGGATGCGATGACGATAACTGGAGGAGTTCTGCTGATATGTATTGGCTTAAAGCTGTTAAAAGTCAAAGATATTGCGGTGGGCAACTTGCTACCAGCCCTTGCCGTAGCCCCTCTTTTGGCATGGGGACTACACACTTTCGCGATGTAACTGCGGAGCAAAATACGCGCTATAGAACCAATTGCATCTAAAACGTTGCTCCATCAATCACAAAACGATATTTCACATCACTGGCTACAGTGCGGTCATACGCTGTGTTTACGTAATCAGCTTTGATTACTTCAACATCGCTGACAATGTTGTGAAGTCCGCAGAAATCAAGCATTTCTTGGGTCTGTGGAATTCCGCCGATCATGGAGCCCGAAAGGGAACGACGAGCATCCAGGAGTGAACCCACATTCACGGCGTAAGGTTTGCCAGGGAGCCCAATGACTACCAATGTCCCATCGAGTGTGAGAAGTTCTAAGTATTTGTTGATGTCGAGTTCTGCTGAGACCGTATTAAGGATCAAATCGAAAGTGCGCGCCAACGGCTTTAAGGAATTAATATCTTTAGTCACAACAAAATCATCAGCGCCCATAGCTCGGGCATCTGCCTCTTTTTCCGGTGAGTGAGAAAACACTGTCACGTGCGCACCTAGGGCGTGCGCGAATTTCACGCCCATATGTCCCAAGCCTCCCAGTCCCATCACGCCCACCCGAGTACCAGCTTGAGCACCCCAATGTTTCAAAGGTGAGAAAAGAGTGATACCGGCGCATAACAACGGAGCAACTCCCGCCATATCCAAATTCTCTGGGACATGTACTGCGTAATCTTCGTTGATGACAAAAGTATCTGAATAGCCTCCAAAAGCGACCGTTTTTCCGTCGCGTTCCAATGTGTTGTATGTGCCTGTCATGCCTTCGATGCAATATTGCTGTAAACCGGCTTTGCAATGTATACATTCTCGACAGGAATCGACGAATACACCGACACCTATTCTCTCACCTACGCGAAACTTGGTAACCGCTGTTCCAATTTCACGGACGATGCCAACAATTTCATGACCAGGGACCATGGGAAATATTGCCGGGCCCCACTCTTCTCGCGCTTGGTGAATATCAGAGTGGCAAATACCAGCGTATGCAATATCCAGAGCGACATCGTTTGCGCCTAATGTGCGCCGCGTAAATTCGAAAAATTCCAAAGGCGCTTTTGCTGCTGTAACTGCTAAGCCACGTGATTGCATTGTTGTGCTCCGTTTGATTCTAGAAAGGGATATTAGATCTGGAAGGGTAGTGGGTCAGATGAGGTGTGTGCAGCGCCAGATGCCCGGGCCGTTACCTGTCGCATGTGATGACGACGACATAAAACCTCATACGCCACCTCTTGGGCAGGGGCTACATCTCCGACGACCACTTGCTCACCTTCAGTGACCATGGTTCCGCCTATCGTTCGAGCATTGTGCGTAGCTCTGGCCCCACACCAACACAGGGCTTCAACTTGGAGTGTGTTCACACGGTCGGCGAGTTCCACTAAGCGAGCCGAGCCAGGGAAAAGCTTGGTGCGAAAGTCACTGAGAATGCCAAAGGCGAAGACGTCGATACCTAATCCATCAGCAATCTTGGCCAATTGTTCAATTTGTTCTGGTTCATAGAACTGAGCTTCATCGCAAATGACGTAATCAACACGATGTCCCATGGAAAGTTGATCCACCACATATTTGTGAATGTCTAAATGCGGATCGACTTCCAAAGCCTCTCGCTGTAATCCCAGACGTGAAGAAATTAGACCTGTTCCAGCGCGGTCTTTGCTCGTAAAAATCAACCCGGTTCTACCGCGGCTTTGATGATTGTGTGCAGTTTGTAGCGCAAGAGTGGATTTACCGCTATCCATTGTGCCGCAGTAATATATCAATTCCGCCATGGTGCGCATCCTTGCATGAATTGGATCATAAGACACCAAAGTGTTGTAGTTGGGCAAGCAGGTCCGGAGCCAATGCGATCGCGATATCAACTGAAAGGTGAGAGGCATCACGGTAGGCAACTAAGCCATCGACTATGGCTGGACATTTTTTAGTGCATAACCAGCTAGTCGGGTTTATCTTTTCGAATCCACCACCCACTGTCGCAACGGAAGGTTCGGAAGTGTCACACTGTTTTCCCGCTTTTGCAGCAAGACAAGAAGGAATGTCGCGTAATGGATGTGGAGTGTCTGTAATGTATATCAAATGATCAGAAGCACCCTGCAGAGAATGAAATGTTCTGGCTTGCCCGTCATTCCACCATGTGTTGCGAGAATTGTAACCTGGAGGTACCGAATAATATTGATATCCGCTCAGGATTACAGCCTGTGGATGTATGGCAGCGATTCTGGCTAAGGAGTTGATTCGCCATTGATTGCAGTCCTTGATCTTAAAGGCACCACGATCGGTTCGTGCTACATCTGCCGAGGGACAAGCCGATTTGGTAAGTGAAACTAATTTAAAATGATTACTCATAGCCAATGCATTTAAAGTTGGGAACCATTGGGCTGCATGAGAGTCACCATATAACACGATAGTTTTTGCACTTGTAAGGTCACCATACTCACATATAGATGAGGTGTCCTCGCCATAGTTCACATGACAACCATCTGAATAAACCAATGGCTTGCGTGTGACCTCAACGAGGGAAAATGTTTTAAGCACAGGTTTGGGTGCAGATGCTGTTGCGGCTGTTTCGATCACAATGGTATTACTGGCGCTAGCACTAATTCCTGATCCAAGAAGAACGCTGAGGCCTGTAATGAGAAGCGCACCAGTCACAATTTTGCGATTCGAAGTTATGACGTTTCTTCGCAATGGATCTTCGATGAATCTATGAGTCAAATCTGCCAAAACAACTGTGATTGCGATACAGATAACTCTTTCATAGAGGTGAAGCGGGCGACCCAATACTTCACTGGGAACAACCAGAACGGGCCAATGCCAAAGATAGAGCGGGTAGGAAATTGCTCCTAACCATTGACTAATGCGTGAATTTGCCAAGTCATTCAATAGTGGCGGCCATGACTGTATTGAAGAAATTAACAAACAGATTCCCACTACCGGAGCCAGCGCTGCAATACCGGGAAAAGGAGTTGAAGAATCAAATCGCCAACTTGAGTAGATGACGCACGCGACACCTACCCACGCAAACAATTTATTTTTAAGGCCAGTCTTAGGGGAGAGGCAGATCAGCGCTCCTAGACCCAATTCCCATGCCCGCGTAGGAAGGGAGTAGAAAGCCCAAATAGGAGCATGTGTTGTTTCGTAGAGAGAAAAAAGAAATGACCCGCACGTAGATAGTAGAACTCCTTTGAGGATTGCGTTTTTAGATTTCATACGAGAAAGAGCGAAGATGAACAATGGCCAAATGAGGTAGAACTGCTCTTCCACCGCCAACGACCAATAATGAATGACAGGGGAAGGCGTGGCGTTCAGGTTTTGATAATCGTTTTGCCACCAAGCAAATAGATAATTTGAAATGTAGAGGCTTGCGGCGATTACATCTCGTCCGATTGATCCCCGAGTGTTTGCTGGAAGGAAAATCCAAGCTGCAAACCCAGTAGAGATGAGAACCACGGCCGATGACGGCAATAATCGTTTAGAACGTCGAATGTAAAATTTCTTAAAATTGACCGTGCCGGTTTTTGTAATTTCCCGTGTAAGTAAACCAGTGATCAAATACCCAGAAATAACGTAGAAAATATCCACACCGACAAATCCGCCTCCCAGTAAACGTGCGTGAAATAGTATGACGACGATTGCGGCGAAAGCACGAAGTCCTTGTATCTGCGTGATGCGCATCGTTAGATAACCTTCAAGGCTCGGATGGTGATCTTTGGAAACAAAGATTCCAAGTGTTTGCGGCCACCTAGATAACTTAACTCCAGCAAAACAATCACCAGGTCAACCACACCTCCGCAGCGATGTACTAATTCAATGGCTGCTTCAATAGTCCCACCCGTGGCCAAGACATCGTCCATCACTAATACCCGGGCATTGGGTAGGATGGCATCACTGTGGATCTCTAAAGCGTCATTTCCGTATTCAAGATTGTAATTTTGCGAATAAGTATTGTGAGGTAGTTTGCCTGCTTTGCGAATGGGAATAAATCCCAGCCCTGTAGCTTGAGAATATGCAGCAGCTAAAATAAATCCGCGTGCTTCTATTCCTGCAATAAGGTCAGAGTCATGAGGGAAAGATTGGAAAGCTTCGACTAAGCAAGACAGACCTTCGGGGTGTGCCAGAAGCGGAGTTATGTCATAAAAATTAATTCCATGAGATGGGAAATCCGGAATATCACGTATGAGAGTCAACGCATCCTCTAGCTTCAAACTACCTCCACCGAGTTACTGCAGGGCTGGCTCTATGTGTCCGAGAGGGGACTTGAACCCCTAATCCCTTGCGGGAACTAACACCTCAAGCTAGCGCGTCTGCCAATTCCGCCACCCGGACGAGTGAGGGGTAACGATAGCAACCAGAGGGGTTTGAGACAAAGTGAGGGCATCTATGCGCCTTTGGTGCACATCCACGGCGAATCCGAGACAATAGCGTCATGACACAACACGCTACTACCGGGCAATCCACTACAGAATTAGAAACTGATTGCATCACTCTTTGTCGAGAAATGATTCGTATTCCAAGCGTCAATTTTGGAGATGGCAAGGGCGATGAAAAGGAAATTGCCGAATACATTGTTTCCAAACTTCACGAAGTTGGTATTGAATCAAAAATTTACGAATCAGCACCTGGACGTTGCAATGTTGTTGCCAATATCCCCGGGATTAATACTCAGCGCGCCGGGTTAGTTCTCCATGGGCATATAGATGTGGTCCCGGCTGATGCTGCTGATTGGCAAGTAGACCCATTTGGAGCCGAGATTCGTGATGGAATGATTTGGGGTCGAGGCGCACTCGATATGAAAAATATGGACGCAATGATGTTAGCCATTGTGCGTAAATGGGCACGCTCTGGCTACAAACCGCCAAGAAATATTGTTTTAGTTTTTTTCGGTGATGAAGAAGCTGGGAGTCTCTATGGTTCCCGCTGGATGGTGAAAAATCACCCAGAAGTTTTTGCTGGATGTTCAGAAGCTGTCTCCGAAGTTGGCGGTTTTTCCGTCACGGTCGGAGTCAACAAGCGCTTGTATCTTGTTGAAGCGGCTCAAAAAGGTATTCACTGGATGAAACTCACCGCACATGGTCGCGCAGGCCACGGATCTATGGTTAACAATGAAAATGCGGTTACTGCATTAGCAGCAGCTGTAGCCAAAATTGGATCTTACGTGTGGCCACAGCGTTATACAAAGACAGTGAAAGTGTTCTTCCGTAAAGTGGCAGAAACAACTGGAAAACCATATGACGAAGCGGATTTACGTCCGTTGTTGGCCGAGATTGGTTCAACAGCGCGCATGGTTGGGGCAACTCTGGCCAATTCGGCGAATCCAACAATGCTAGATGCCGGTTATAAAGCCAATGTGATCCCACAAAGTGCCAGTGCGGTTATCGACGGAAGATTCTTGCCAGGGTTTGAAGATGAACTTAATGCAACTATTCGTCAAATTGTTGGGCCAGAGATCGAAATAGAGACGATCACGCGCGACATAGCTCTGGAGGTCGATTTCACAGGCGATTTAGTTGATGCCATGTGTCATGCCTTGTTGGTAGGGGACCCCGAAGGCATACCTGTTCCTTACCTCATGTCCGGAGGAACAGATAATAAGGCGCTTTCTGAACTTGGAATTATTGGTTATGGATTTTCACCTTTGCGCCTGCCACCGGAATTGGATTTCATGTCCTTGTTTCACGGTGTTGATGAGCGCGTCCCACTCGAAGGTTTGAAATTTGGAGTCAACGTTTTGGAGAATTTCTTAGAAAACTGTTAGTTCAGCGGAGCAGATATTTCATCCAACACTGTTCGTACAATGTGGGGTAGAGATATTTCCTCTGATGTCAATATGCCACGTAACTGCGCGCCAGTTCTTGCACCAACAATTGCTGAAGTAACCGCGGGTGCATCGCGTACCCAAGCTAAAGCAACTTCTAATGGTGAATAGCCCAATCCTTCTGCTGCCACGCAAACAGCTTCTACAATGCGTGAGCTTCGTTCATCTAGATAGGGATCAATGAAGGCTGCGAAATGGGCACTTGCGCCCCGGGAGTCGCTAGGAGTGCCTTTGCGATATTTACCCGTGAGAACTCCGCGGCCTAGTGGTGACCAAGCAAGGAGTCCTACATTGAGTTCAGTAATGCAAGGAATCACTTCGGCTTCTATCCCGCGATTAAGTAGTGAATATTCACTTTGGATTGAAGCAATTGGCGCTTTGCCTGGAAAGCTATCTTGACGAGTGATCGCCCGTGCACTTTGCCAGCCCGAAAAATTCGATATTCCGACATAGCGTGCTTTTCCACTTGCATAGGCATAATCCAAAGCAGACAAGGTGTCATCTAAAGGATTCGTGCTATCCCAAGTGTGAACTTGCCATAGATCTACGTAATCGCTTCCCAAACGGGTTAATGATTTGTCCAGTTCGGCTATGAGCGCATGTCGCGAAGTGTTAACGACACGATCACCCGTGGCAAAAGAGATTCCAGCTTTCGTTGCAATGACAACTTCTTCACGTTTGAAAAGAGCACCTATTAAGCCACCTATAACGCGTTCGGCATCACCATCTCCGTACACTGCAGCGGTATCTAAAAAATTTCCACCCGCATCAAGAAAAGCCCGACATTGATCGGCAGCTTCGTGTTCATCTGTGTCGCGCCCCCACGTCATTGTTCCTAAACCCAGTCGGGAAAGGGTGAGGCCACTTGTTCCCGCTCGACGAAGTTCCATGCTCTGACCTTAAAGGCAGGAAAGGCAAAATCCCGATAACCTACCCATCCGTGCTGTTGGTGCCGTAGATGAAATGTGAAGGATGGTGGGCCAGTGACTCTCGTTGTGTTGGTCAGACATGCTCATTCCACTGCTAATCAATCTGGCCTACTTGTCGGTCAGTTGCCGGGTGTGCATCTCTCTGTTAAAGGAATCGAACAAGCCGATTTGCTTTCTCAAAGACTCGGCAAGATCCCTGTAAAAACTTTGCGGGTGAGTCCACTTGAACGCTGCCATGAAACAATCGCGCCGTGGAAAACCGAATTTGGGGGGAAAGTTGCGTTAAATACGGATCCCGGTCTTTCGGAAATGGATTACGGCAGTTGGAGCGGAAGTAAACTGCGCACTCTGACGCGACGTCCATTATGGAAAACTGTGCAAGCTCATCCTTCACGCGTCACTTTTCCTGACGGAGAATCCATGATGGCAATGCAGGCGCGGGCCTTAAAATCGGTGCACACCGCCCTTGAAGTAACCGGAAATGGTCACGTCCTCATGGTTTCTCATGGAGATGTACTCAAAGCAATCATCACAGGTTGTTTAGGATTGCATCTGGATGAATTGCAGCGATTCGTTGTGGATCCAGCATCAGTATCTGTTTTAGATTTTAGTTCCTCTAAGCCGCGATTATTACTCATGAACGATTCACGTTCACACATAAACGAACTACTCAATACCAAACATGGCAAAAGACTCCTGCTCGGTGGGGGAGCTGGGTTTAGTAAATCCCCGAGAAAACGCTAAACCATGTCTCGAATTATTCATAGCTTCGATCCAACCGAGGATTTTATCGTCGGTACTGTCGGAGAACCTGGCAACAGAACCTTTTTTCTTCAGGCGCAAAACGGAACGCGTTTAGTAAGTGTCGCACTTGAGAAAAGTCAGGTAGCAGGTATCTCTGAGCGTTTCGAATTTCTGCTGAAAGAATTTGGATTAGCTGGCGTTCTTAAAAGCACGCATTCGCAAAATATATCTGCAGAACTCCACCAACCTCTTCTTGAGGAATTTCGCGTCGGAGTTATAGCTCTTTCCTGGCTGAGTGATCGCAATATGTTTTCTTTAACTCTGCAAGCAGTCTCCGAAGATGACGAAGAAAATGAAGAGATTCAAGACGATGATCTGCAAGAAGCCCCTGATTTGCTACGTATCGTGCTCACACCCAGCCAAGCAGCAAAGTTTTGCGTTGTGTCGGCCCTTGTAATGAGCGCGGGACGTTTGCCGTGCCCCTTTTGTGGGTTGCCTCTGGATCCACGCGGGCATCTATGTCCGAGGGCAAATGGTTATCGACGATAATTCGCCCATATCTTTAGCGTTGCGTGAAGGTGAATTAACCGTAACGGGGCGCCTTGTCGATGCTTCTAATGCGACTCTCTATGGCCTTATGCAACACAAAGAATTGGAATTCGCAGTTATCTACAAACCTGTGGCAGGAGAGCGACCGTTATGGGATTTTCCAGATGGGACACTTGCCGATCGAGAATATGCTGCGTATCTCATCAGTGAATCAACACAACTCAATATTGTTCCAAGGACTTTGCTCCGTGACGGGCCATTTGGAATAGGCATGGTTCAAGAATGGATCGATATAGATGAAAGCGTAGATCTGGGATCATTTTTTAGTCGAGATCTACCAGGTTTGCGCAAGATGGCGCTATTTGATGCCATAACTAATAACACCGATCGCAAGATTGGACATATTTTGCCCACACGTGACGGCGAGATATACGGTTGTGATCACGGTGTAACTTTTCATGAAGAGGACAAATTGAGGACGGTTATTTGGCAATTCTCTGGTCTTGAATTCGATGAGAAAGAGCTGACCCTTTTGCATGGTTTGCAGGCCAGTTTCAATGACAATTTGGGCTTGGAATTGAGAAAACTTATTTCCGGGAGTGAATTTGCAGCGCTGACTCATAGGATTGATAAGTTGATTACTACTCAAGTGTTTCCTTCACCTTCACCAGACTGGCCTGCCATTCCTTGGCCAGCATTTTAACTGGGTAACCTTTAGAATGTTTCCATGAGATCTTGGCCCAAGGTTGCGCTACCACCTATTGCTAGCACTTTCGCCTTTCCCAGCCTGTCGGTGATGAATTCATCGACCCGAGCATTAGTCACTCTTCCCGAGAAGAAGACTTACCGCATGTATGTCTGTGGAATCACTCCTTATGACGCGACGCATCTGGGCCATGCTGCCACCTACATTACTTTCGATCTTGTGCACCGCTATTTATTGGCAGCGGGGAAAGAAGTCTTGTTCGTTGAAAATGTGACCGATATTGATGATCCACTTTTGGAACGAGCAAAAAGAGATCATTTGGATTGGGAAGATTTAGCGTATTCGCAGATCGAATTATTCCGCGGCGATATGACTGACCTACATGTGTTACCTCCAAAAGATCTAATTGGCGCAGTTGAATCAATTCCGCTCGTCGTCCAGGCTATTGAGACAATGAAAAGTACAGGAGCGGTTTATCCGATCGATAACGATCTGTATTTCAGCGTACGTAGTGATCCGGATTTTGGTTCTCGTGCGCATTTATCAGATGAAGAAATGGCGCGTATTTCTGGACAACGCGGAGGAGATCCGGACAGGGCTGGTAAACGCGACCCACTCGATGCTTTAGTGTGGTTAGCCAAACGTCCTGATGAACCTGGTTGGTCTTCCTCACTAGGTGAGGGTCGTCCTGGTTGGCACATCGAGTGCTGCGCAATCGCTATGAATTACTTACAGCCTGACCCCGATGAAGATTTTCTTGTTGACATCCAAGGCGGAGGAAGTGATCTTCTTTTTCCTCATCACGAAATGGGTGCGGCTCAGGCACGCATTCTTGCCTCTAAACCCTATGCCCGTGCGTATATGCACAGTGGCATGATTGGGTGGAGAGGCGAAAAGATGAGCAAGAGTTTAGGAAACTTGGTTTTCCTATCCAAGCTCGTAGATCAAGGCCATGATCCGATGGCCATACGCACAGCACTGATGTATCGCAATTACGCTGATGATCATATGTGGCGTGTAGAAGATCTAGAAGATGCCACAACTCTTATCAATAACTTGCGACTATTGCTATCGCGTCCAGAGGTTGCTCCTACTCATGAAATTATTCAATTGATGATCAACGCAATGGCTAACAATCTTGATACTCCAAGTATTTTTCGTGCTCTCAAAGATTGGTGCAATGTAACTGAATCTGGCGCCGAAGGTGGATCGGCCGGAGAGCTATCCCGAGCGTTAGATCTTCTCTTAGGAATCGCCCTTTAGTTAATCACTGGTACGTCGGCGCAGATATCTTTCAAATTCGCGTGCTATCGAATCACCTGTTACTTCAGGCAAATCTGTAGCATCCTTAGATTTTTCCAACTGGGCAACATAGTCTGCGATTTCAGAGTCTTCAGCTGCTAATTGATCAACGCTTTTTTCCCAAAGTTTTGATTCCTCAGGCAG
Source organism: uncultured Actinomycetes bacterium (assembly GCA_903822425.1). Taxonomy (GTDB): domain Bacteria; phylum Actinomycetota; class Actinomycetes; order Nanopelagicales; family Nanopelagicaceae; genus QYPT01. The sequence continues at coordinate 10,774 of CAIJOY010000040.1, forward strand.
AGAGCCTTGTGGAATCACCACATCCAAGAAATCCTCCAAAGAATTTATCAACGCCAGAGATGCTTTGGGGGAAGGAGATGCAGAAGCGTAATGGGGCACAGCTGCCCATAATGAAACGGCGTCAATACCGCGCCTTACTGCTGCGTCTTGAAAGGTGCCGAGTATGCCTGTCGGTCCTTCATAGCGACTCATCTCAACGTTAAACTTGCGTGCTATAGATGGGCTAGCTGCTGATGCGTTAATCGATATCGGACGCGAATGCGGCGAATCTGCCAGGAGAGATCCCATAGTTACCAACATTGATACTTCTAGATCATCTGCCAAATCCAAGAGATCAGAGACGAATGTTCTCCAGCGCATGGAAGGTTCTAACCCTTGCAAGATGACCAAATCAAATGGCAAATGTGGAGTTTGCACACCGAAAATTTCTGTGCCGGGCCACTCTAGGCTGCGTTCGTGATTTTCATCAACGCTAACCATGGGTCTATTTACTTGGAAATCATAGAATTCCTCTGAATCAACTTCAGCGATCTTCACATGAGGCCACAGCGAAAGTAGATGTTCAAGGGCGCCGGTAGCAGCTTCTGCTGCGTCATTCCAGCCACCAAACGCGGCAATCATCACCGGATTTCTCAACGCAGGTATCTCGATGATCTCCATTACTCCACCTTACGGTAACCTCGCCCAAGTGACGACACCTCAAAACGCGCTACGCCAAGCACTGGCCATTCGCACCGTTATAGCCGACGGTGCCATGGGGACCATGTTGCAGGCTGCAAATCCAACTTTGGACGATTACCAAGGTCATGAGGGATGTAACGAAATACTTAATGTGAGCCGTCCAGAGCTTGTTAGATCAGTTCATGAGGAATATCTCACCGTCGGCGTTGACGCAATTGAAACAAATACTTTTGGCGCTAATTGGGCCAACCTTGCCGAATATGGCATTGAAGACCGGATTTATGAATTGGCTTATGCCGGGGGAGTAATTGCGCGCCAAGCCGCTGACAAATTTTCAACCGTAGAAAGACCACGTTTCGTGTTGGGTTCACTAGGTCCCGGAACAAAACTTCCAAGCTTGGGACATACCACTTATACACATTTACGTGATGCGTACTACCTTGCTTCAAAAGGCCTCGTTGATGCGCAAGTGGATGCCTTGCTCATTGAAACCACGCAAGACCTGTTGCAAGCTAAAGCAGCGATCAATGGCGCACGAAAAGCAGTTACGGAATGCGGACGTGATGTTGTGATCATTGCGCAAGTTACTGTGGAAACAACGGGAACAATGTTGCTGGGTTCAGAAATTGGCGCTGCACTGAATGCATTAGAACCTCTAGGAATCGATCTCATTGGGCTTAATTGTGCGACCGGTCCGGCTGAGATGTCAGAACACCTGCGATACCTTTCGCAATCTTCACACGTAGGTATTTCTGTAATGCCAAACGCAGGTTTGCCAATTTTGGGAGCCAATGGCGCCCATTACCCATTATCACCGGCGGAATTAGCAACTGCGCTTACAATTTTTGTTAAGGATTACGGAATCAACCTCATAGGAGGATGCTGCGGGACAACTCCAGCCCACCTCAGAGCGGTTGTAGAGGCCATCGGAACTTTGCAGGGAAAGCGCGAGGATCCGACTTTTAATCCTGGGGCTTCATCAATTTATCAATACGTTCCTTTTAGACAAGATTCCACCTACCTTGCAATCGGCGAACGTACTAACGCAAATGGTTCCCGAGCGTTTCGCGATGCTTTATTAGCGCAGGATTGGCAAGGCTGCGTAGAAATTGCACGAGATCAAATTCGCGACGGCGCCCATATGCTCGATCTATCGGTGGATTACGTTGGACGCGATGGTGTTGCGGATATGGCCGAATTGGCGAGTCGTTTTGCAACAGCTTCAACTCTCCCCATTGTTCTAGATTCGACAGAACCTGCAGTATTGCAAGCCGGATTGGAACACTTAGGCGGACGAAGCGTTATCAACTCAGTAAATTTCGAAGATGGGGACGGACCTAATTCTCGGTTTGCGAAAATTATGCCTCTAGTCCAAGAACATGGGGCGAGTGTTATTGCTCTAACAATTGATGAGGAAGGCCAAGCCAGAGATTGCGACTGGAAACTGCGCGTAGCGCGTCGGTTAATTAACGACCTCACTCAAAAATGGGGAATGCGGACCGGGGATATTTTGATTGATTGTCTAACTTTTCCTGTTGCAACTGGGCAAGAGGAGACTAGACGTGACGGTATTGAGACGATCAATGCTATCCGTGCTTTGAAATTAGAGTTTCCTCAAGTCCAAACAACTCTTGGAGTGAGCAACGTTTCCTTTGGCCTCAACCCTGCTGCACGAATAGTACTCAATTCAGTTTTTCTCCACGAAGCAGTAGCTGCTGGTCTAGATTCGGCCATCGTTCATCCATCAAAAATAACTCCCATGGCCCGCATTGATCAACGCCAACGCGAAGTAGCCTTAGATTTGATTTACGATCGTCGTCAATACGAAGGTGCAGAATGTACTTATGATCCGTTGACTGTGTTCCTACAGCTTTTCGAAGGTGTAGAAATTACTTCCACACGGTTATCGCGGGCCGCAGAATTGGCAGCCCTCCCTTTGGAGCAACGTCTCGTCCGCAGAATAATAGATGGGGAAAAAGTTGGGTTAGAAGATGATCTCAAATCAGCCCTAGACGCTCAGATACCAGCGTTAATGATTATTAACGAGCACCTTCTCGATGGAATGAAAACGGTGGGCGAACTTTTCGGCAAAGGAGAGATGCAACTACCGTTCGTATTGCAAAGCGCTGAGGTGATGAAAAGCGCTGTGGCATTTCTGGAGCCTTACATGGAAAAAGTTGATTCTCAAGGCCGCGGCACCATGGTTTTAGCGACCGTTCGTGGGGATGTTCATGATATTGGTAAGAATCTGGTGGATATCATTTTATCTAACAATGGATACCGGGTAGTAAATATCGGCATCAAACAAACGATTAATCAGATCATTGATGCTGCAACCGAATCAAATGCCGATGCAATCGGGATGAGCGGGCTCCTAGTTAAATCCACTGTAATCATGAAAGAGAACTTGTTGGAGTTAACCTCAAGAGGGCTCGACAAAAGATGGCCCGTTGTACTCGGCGGAGCGGCCCTTACGCGTGCGTATGTAGAGCAAGATTTAGCGCAACTTTTCGCAGGTGAAGTTCGATATGCCCGCGATGCTTTCGAAGGGTTAAGTTTGATGGATTCCATCATGGCCGTTAAACGCGGTGAACCAGGAGCTGCCTTACCGGCGCTGAGAGAACGTCGCGTAAAAGCGGTCACACCTGCGCAAGTCATCGAAGAAATTGACACCCGACGCAGCGATGTTTCCGCCGATATCATCATTCCTACGGCGCCTTTCTGGGGAAGCCGGATTGTCAAAGGAATTGCTGTATCAGAATATGCAGGCATGTTGGATGAACGCGCCCTCTTTGTTGGCCAATGGGGAATGAAATCCAACCGCGGCGAATATGACGCAATGGTGGAGAATGAAGGCAGGCCAAGATTGCGATCACTCCTGAATCAAGCGCAATCTCAGGGCTGGCTCCAAGCAGCTGTCGTTTATGGATATTTTCCTTGCGTGAGCGAAGGCAATGATCTGATTATTTTGCATCATGAGGGAGCTGATAAAGGCAAAGAGAGAACTCGATTCACATTCCCACGTCAGAAGCGCGATCGTAGATTGTGTATTTCCGATTATTTCGCTTCTGGTGAAAGCGGAAAAATCGATGTCGTGGCTTTTCATGTCGTGACGATGGGTAACGCGGTGAGCAATGCGACAGGGGAACTTTTTGCCGCTAACAATTATCGTGAATATCTCGAGTTACATGGTCTTTCTGTGGCGCTGACTGAAGCGTTGGCCGAACATTGGCATCAACGTATTCGTGAAGATTTGAAGGTAAGGGCTGAAGATTCATTAGATCTACAAGGAATTCTTGATCAAGGCTACCGAGGGTCTCGTTACTCCTTCGGTTATCCGGCTTGTCCAGATTTGGAATCTCAAGTGCAACTGTGTGATCTCTTGGAACCAGGTCGTATTGGGGTTGAACTTTCCGAGGAGTTCCAGCTGCATCCAGAACAGTCCACTTCAGCAATTATCGTGCATCATCCAGAAGCTAAATATTTCAATGCCAACTAGTTTCAATTTTCACGCCGTTTTATTTGATATGGATGGCACCTTAGTCAATTCTGAACCCCAATGGTTATTAGCTGAAACTGAACTGATGGCTGGATACGGAGTCAATTGGGAACAATCCGATCAAGCATATTGTTTAGGTGGGCCACTAGATCGAGTAGGCACCTACATGGCTGATAAAGCCAATAACCTTGAAAGCGGCCCTTTCTTCACCAATGCAATTATTCAATTGATGGCGCAACGACTGAGTAAAGGCGTCGCTTTGATGCCAGGGGCGCAGAAGTTGTTAGATTTGTGTATAGATCAAAAAATCCCCATCGCACTTGTCTCAGCTAGCCCACGGATTCTTGTTGACGCAGTTTTGCACCAATTCCCTCGTGATCTTTTTTCCATTTCTATTTCATCAGATGAAGTGGCCCGCGTAAAGCCGTTCCCAGATGGTTACATCGATGCCGCAACACATTTAGGAGTTGAAATTGGAAAATGTCTTGTCTTGGAAGACTCACTAACAGGCGTGCAGGCGGCTAAATCAAGCGGTGCTTGCGTTCTAGCGATTCCACATTTGGTACAGATCAACACGGCCGATCGTCTGAACGTGATCGAATCCCTTGAGGAACTAACCCTGGAAGTAATGCAGAGCTTTTTTCAAAAGTGGAATCCTTAATTAAATGCAGGACAAATATTTTTAAATGAACACCAATCACACAATCGTGAGGGTTTAGGTCTAAATTCCTGTTGGACGATCGCGTCGAGGATTTCATCTCCTATTTGCAATAACTTTTTCTGTGTAGACACCATTTGGTTTTCATTGGGGGCACTTTTGATCACCTGTCCATCGCCCAGGTAAATCAATTGAAGCAGTTGGGGGAGCACAAATGTATTCTTCCAATATATAAGCGCGTAAATACGAAGCTGGAAAAGGGCTTTTTCTTCCCACCCCGATTTTGGTGCTTTTCCACTTTTGTAATCGACAATTCTAACTTCACCAGTTGGCGCGATATCTAGACGATCCACGAAACCATGGAGATAGATCTCTTGCGATAAATCCATCTCCACATGTAATTCTCTATGCGTAGCTTCAAAGGAACTGGGCTGCTCAAGTGTGAAATACGTTGTCAAAAGGGATTGCGCCCTTTCTAGCCATTCCTTTTCATTCACCACTAAATTGGCAAGATCGGGTTTTGCACTTACTTGATTGTGCCAAATTTCGGGGAGCAATTTTAGAGCCGTATCTATATTTCGATCTAATGCCGGCGATTCGAATAGATCATGCAGAACCGAATGCACAAGCGTTCCTCGTTCGGCATCTAAACTTATTTTCTCCGGTAGTTGGTCAATGGCCCTATATTTGTAGAGTTGGGGGCAATTGGTGAAGTCGCTCACGCGGCTTGGAGAAAGGCGTAATTTGCTCATATCCGCAAGATACTCGCACATGCCTTGGGTTCTACGCCTAAGATGCTCTACGTGTCGACTCCTGGATACTTCGCTGCTGGTGATCGTGTGCAGCTAACCGACTCAAAAGGCAAGTTATACAGTTTTACGATCACCCCTGGTAAGCAATGGCATACACATAAAGGGTGGATCGTGCATGATGACATGATCGGATTGCCCGAAGGTTCAGTTGTTTCCACGAGCGGAGGTTTACGTTTCACCGCTTTTATTCCACTCTTAGCCGATTACGTTTTATCGATGCCTCGCGGTGCAACAATCATTTATCCCAAAGATGCCGCCCTCATTATTGGTTTCGCGGACATTTATCCAGGCGCGCGAGTTCTTGAGGCTGGGGTAGGAAGTGGGGCGCTCACACTTTCGCTGCTCAGAGCAGTTGGATCAGAAGGACATGTGCATTCAGTAGAGCGGCGCGCTGATTTTGGAGAAAATGCCCAAGCCAATGTTGCAGATTATTTCAATCACATACCAAGTAACTGGAAGCTAACGATAGGTTCATTGCAAGATCAAGTTTTAGATCAACAGGTAGATCGAGTTATTTTGGACATGTTAGCTCCATGGGAATGCGTTGATCTAGCGGCAACCGTTTTGCGCCCAGGGGGAGTCCTTTTGGCTTATGTAGCGACAACCACGCAACTTTCGGTAATGGCTGAAGCAATCAAAGAAGATGGGCGATTTACTGAACCGGAAAGTTCCGAATCTTTAATTCGAGGCTGGCATCACGAAGGGTTAGCTGTACGACCACAACACCGCATGATTGCTCATACGGGTTTTTTGATTCAATCTCGCAGAATGGCACCAGGTGTAGAAGTACTAGCACGACGTCGTCGACCAGCAAAGGGTTCCTACGATGGCCTCGCGCAAGACTGAAAGACTTATCAATCTTACGATCGCTCTTCTTGCAACGAAACGATATTTAACTAAATCTGAAATTTTTAAAAATATCGAGGGTTATGAAGGATCTTTGGACTCGAAAGAACGCATGTTCGAACGGGATAAAGATGATCTCCGAACCCTAGGTATAGAAATTGAAGTTGGTGGAACTGATCCACTTTTTGATGATGAGCCAGGCTATCGGATTCGCCCTGAGTCGTATTCCTTCAATATAGGCGCCCTTACCGGAACTGAGATAGCACTACTTTCTTTAGCTGCCGAAGCATGGCGCGGTGCCGCTCTTGATTTTTCAGCACAATCAGCTTTGGTTAAATTGAATTCATTGGGTATTGAATCTGATTTCGAAGCCTTGCCTGCCCTTGCTCCCAAACTCACTCAAGAAAGTGCGAACTTCCTCCCCATCGCGGCGGCTATCGCCGATACCTCCCCAGTGCGGTTTTCTTATTTATCAAAAAGTTTGCAAACAAATTTACGACATCTGCTTCCGTATGGTTTAGGAAGTCGCAGCGGAATCTGGTATTTGGTGGGTTTCGATAATGATAGATCGGAATTACGCACCTTCCGCTTAGATCGAATTTTAGGCGAAGTAGAACGTGATACATCGGCGCCCAATTTCACGATGCCGCTTGATTTCAACATAGTGCAATTTCTTGACTCGCATTTATTTGATCCAAGCGAACAAGCCCTTGTGAGTATCAGGAGAGATAGGGGCCATGCACTGCGACAAAGGGCTATCGATACCACTCTTGGCGATGAATTCGATCTCTGCGTCGTTCCTTTTTCTGACGCCGACCGAATGCGGGACTTAATTTTGTGGCATGGCGATGATGTTGTGGTGCAATCACCGGAATATTTGCGCACCATTGTTATAACCGCCCTAGAAACGTTGGTGCACGTCCATGGGTAAATTTGTCGCCGATACAGGACTCCAAAGGACCGCTCGTTTACTCAATTTGGTCCCCTTCCTTAGCACACACCAGGGGATCGAAATTTCAACTCTTAGTGAAACGTTTGGAGTGACCGAACAACAACTGATTGCTGATCTGAACACATTATGGATGTGCGGTTTGCCTGGTTACACGCCGCTAGAACTTATTGACCTTTCTTTCGACTCTGGTTCAGTCACAATATGGAATGCAGAAACTTTGCAAAACCCTAGAGCTCTCAACCGAGAGGAATCTCTCTGCCTCCTACTTGGCTTGGGCTATTTGAAACAACAGTTGGGGATAGAAGAAGCATCGTTACAGGCATCAATAGAGGATTTAATACAAAAGATACAGTCAACATTTAAGAGTGCCTTTGTCTCTCAGGTATTTGCTGACAGCAGCGTTTCGGCTGGTTTGCGTGCCACTTTACAAAAATCGATATCGACGCGTTCTGCTGTAGCAATTACGTATCATTCCACCAGTCGCGACGAAATCAATTCGCGAGTGGTTCGACCGCTGGAAATGCGTGTCGAGGGATCGCATGAATATCTTTTTGCTTTCTGCCAAACCGCCCAATCACATCGTACCTTTCGATTAGATCGCATCGAATCTATTGCCCACCAAATCGAAGAAGTCGAGAGCGTATCCCAGGTGCAAGCACGAGAAACCCCATTGTCTTACCAAATTGAAATCAAAAACCGGGCACGTGATGTTGTCGAGAGATTCAATTTGGATCCTTCGATCTCGCAGCTTAAACGCGAAATCCAAAGCTTTACTGCCTCTTGGCTCGTACGCGAGATAATGAGTTTCGGAGGAGATGTAAAGTTATTGGCACCAATACAGGCAAGGAACCAACTGGTAGAACGCAGCAAATGCGCCTTAGAGGGCTATCTGAGGTAAGATTGTTACAGGAACTAGTTCACGTTTAACGGTAGGGAGATACTGGATGTTTGGATTAAGGGAACCAAGTCATTGGTTATTAATCATTTTGATCTTCATTATTCTTTTCGGAGCCAAACGACTCCCTGATTCGGCTAGATCTCTTGCTAAATCTCTGCGCATCTTCAAAACTGAGATGAAAGAGAGCAAGGACGACGACAAGAAGAATGACTCAGAAGGTGGCACGGAGAAGTAATTTTGATGGCGACCCCTGTTGGCGGTCGAATGCCGCTCCTAGAACACTTACGAGAGCTCAAAGCAAGAGTTCTGAAATCTGCGTTTGCCATATTGCTCGCTTCTGGCGTGGGCTGGTATTTCTATAATCAAATTATCACTGCTTTAGCCAAGCCTGTATGTGATCTAGCACTTGCCCAGTCTACAAACGCGTCCCACTGCGGTTCACTGTATATCAACGGGGTACTAGGCCCCTTGAATTTGCAGATCAAAGTTGCGCTGTTAACAGGAGTCATCCTTGCTGCTCCCATCTGGATATTTCAATTGTGGTCTTTCATCGCACCTGGATTGCACAAGAAAGAACGCCGCAGTTCAATAATTTTCCTTGTGGCAGCCACTCCATTTTTTGCAGTAGGGGCAACTCTTGGCTATAAAATTTTACCTGTTGCAATCCGTGTACTTTTTGGATTTACCCCACAATCACTTACAAATCTCATTAGGTTCGATGACTATCTTGATTTCGTCTTACGCATCATTCTGCTCTTTGGTTTGGCCTTTGAATTACCTATCTTTCTTATAGCCCTCAATCTCATCGGATTCATATCCGGAAAAGCCATTTTAAAACCTTGGCGCATTTGGGTTTTTTCTATCACCTTATTCACCGCAGCATTTACTCCTACGGCAGATCCACTGACTATGTCTCTTTTGGCCATACCTCTTATCGTCTTCTATTTTGCCGCTGGGGCAATAGCATTATTAGTCGATCGTCGGCGTGTGAGAAAGCTCAACGTGCAAACAGGTCTTGCCTAATGTGGGGGATAGTTATTAACCCAGTCTCCGGCAAAGGCAAAGGCGCTCGAAAGGGCGCCGAAGTTATAAGTTTCTTCGCAGAACATAGATTGCCCTACAAGATAATTAGTGGGGTCAATGCCGCTGATACTTCAAACAAATTACAGAGATTTTTTGACGAAAGGTCAGCAACAGGCGGGCACATCCAGGGTCTTGTCGCAGTTGGTGGCGACGGTTTGGCGCATTTGGTTTTACAAAAATGTGCTCTGACTACAATTCCTGTTTGTTTTATTCCTGCCGGAACAGGTAATGATTTCGTGCGGTCTTTGGGTTGGCCTGTGGAGGGACTCGATGAAATATTGCGCGCTGCGGTTACCAAGCAACCTTCCGGGATCGATCTAGGACTTGTAGACGGGGAATGGTTTGGCGCTATTTTATCCACCGGTTTTGATTCATTATGTAACGAGCGAGCCAATGCGTTGAAATGGCCGAAAGGGCCAATGAAATATAACGTTGCGATGGCTCTTGAGTTACCGTTATTTAAACCGCGAAAATATACGCTTACTTTGGATGACCAAGTTATCCAAACAGAAGCAATGCTGATCGCAATTGGTAACGCAAAGTCTTACGGTGGTGGAATGCTCGTTTGTCCAGGTGCGAGCCTGCACGATGGACTTTTCGATGTAATGATCCTTAAGCCCGTATCAATTCCAACTTTTTTAAGGATTTTTCCGCGAGTTTTCAAAGGTACGCACATACAGCATCCAGCAGTGAAAATCTACAGAGCGAAGACAGCAGAGATAGATGCTAACGCCGTTGCATACGCAGATGGCGAAAGAATTGGATCACTTCCCGTACGCGCGGAATGCATTTCGCAAGCACTTCTCACGTGGTCTCAATGAGTTCTCCTGCCGAGAAATTTGCTGCTGCTTCAGCACGCAAACTTAGACCTATCACTCAAGAATTCGCAGGTACATTCAATTTCCCATTTGACGCGTTCCAAATTGAAGCGTGCCAAAGCGTAGAAGCTGGAAAAGGTGTTCTGGTTGCTGCGCCCACTGGCTCAGGCAAGACGGTAATCGGCGAATTTGCGGCATACTTAGCTTTGCGTAATGGAAAGAAATGTTTTTATACAACACCTATCAAGGCTCTCTCCAACCAGAAGTTTCAAGAATTCGTAGCCCGTTTTGGAGCTGATCGCGTGGGCCTACTAACGGGGGATACCAGCATCAACGGGGAAGCCGACATTCTGGTGATGACGACGGAAGTGTTACGAAACATGCTCTATGCCGGATCCAGCACTCTTAAGGATTTAGCTTTCGTTGTAATGGACGAAGTGCACTATCTAGCAGACAAATTTCGAGGAGCGGTTTGGGAAGAGGTGCTCATTCACCTAATGGAAAGTGTCCAGGTTATTTCACTTTCCGCCACCGTTTCAAATGCTGAAGAATTCGGTGAATGGCTGCAAGTAATTCGTGGTGATACAGATGTCATTGTCACTGAAATTCGTCCAGTTCCTTTATATCAACATCTCTTAATCGATACAGCGTTGATTGATCTGTTCGTTGAAGACGGTAAAGTTAATCCGGAGATTTTGCGACGTGAACGAGAAGCCATGCGCCGGGTAAGGACACCCAGGCATCGCCAAGGATCATGGGGCCACGAAAATCAAAGATTGACTCGACCAGAGATTGTCGAATTACTTAATAGGGAAAACCTGCTACCTGCGATTACGTTTATTTTCTCACGAGTGGGATGCGATGCAGCAGTGCGCCAATGTTTAGCTTCAGGACTGCGGCTGACCTCACCCGACGAGCGAGCTGAAATTAGGACTACCGCTTTGAAATACACTGCCGAAATTGCCGAAGAGGATAAAGATGTTCTCGGATATGAAGAATGGATCTCTGCTCTTGAACGGGGCATTGCCGCACATCACGCCGGGTTATTACCTAGTTTTAAAAGCGCGGTAGAAGATCTTTTTCAACGTGGGTTTATTAAAGCGGTTTTTGCAACCGAAACTTTAGCTTTAGGAATCAATATGCCGGCTAAAACTGTGGTACTGGAGAAGCTGGTCAAATGGAATGGTGAAGCACATTTACCAATAACCCCTGGTGAATACACGCAATTAACTGGCAGAGCTGGTCGCCGGGGGATAGATATTGAAGGAAATGCGCTGGTGCAATGGTCTCCAACTGTTGATTCAGCAACGGCAGCTGGATTAGCTTCAACGCGCACCTACCCATTGCGATCTTCATTTACTCCCACCTACAACATGTCTATCAATCTCATTGCGCAATTCGGACGCGAACGTGCCCGTGGTTCTTTGGAATCATCTTTCGCGCAATTTCAAGCAGATAGAGCCGTTGTCGGTTTAAGCAAACAGATTCGCAAAAATTTGGGGGCTATTGATGAACTGGTAGGAAGTGCCCAATGTCATTTAGGGGATTTCACGGAATATGCACGCCTTCGTCGCGAGATTCGAGAAACCGAAGCTTTGCTCTCTAAACGACAAGCCAAGAAAGGTTTCGATGGGAGGCAAAGAGCGCATTTAGAAAGTGATTTAGCTGACGAACGCAAATTGCTTCGGGCGCATCCATGTCATGGTTGTAACGATCGTGAAGCACATGCCCGGTACGCTGAGAAAGCCGATCGTCTTGGCAGAGAAAATTCCGGTTTACAGGCACGTGTGGAGAATCGCACCCACGTGATTGCAAAAACATTTGATCGAATTTGTGATGTGCTTACGGAATTGCAATATATCCAAGACGAGCGCACGCTGCCACAAGGAAAGATCTTGGCGAAAATATATGCTGAATCCGACCTTCTGTTAACTGAAACGATTCGAGGTGGCTTACTAGACACACTCTCTGCGCAAGAGATGCTTTCAGTTGTGTCGAGCATGATTTTCCACAGTCGATCACAAGAAAATCTTGCTCCTAGGATTCCTAGCGGTAATGTCCAAGAAGTTTTATCTCAGATGGTAAAAATTTGGACAACTCTGAATATTTTGGAAGCCAAACATAGCGTTGATACACAAAGAGAGCCGGATTTTGGTTTCTGTTGGATTTCATTTCGTTGGGCAAATGGACACTCGTTACAAAGTGTTCTCAAAGGAAGCGATCTATCCGTCGGCGATTTTGTACGATCTGTTCGTCAATTAATTGATTTGCTCAATCAAATAGCTACCGCGAGTGAATCCCTGCGACCTAAATGCAAAGAGGCTATGCGCAAACTAGACCGTGGCGTGGTGGCATATATGATGACAAACCTATGACACTGATGCTGCTAGATAGTGCTTCACTTTGGTATCGCGCTTACTATGGAATGCCGGACACCTTGTTAGCCCCGGATGGAACGCCAGTGAATGCCATTCGTGGGTATTTGGATATGACAGCCAAACTGCTCGCGCAATACAAGCCCAATCGCCTGGTGGCTTGCATCGAAGGGGACTGGCGACCTACATGGCGAGTCGAACTTTTCCCGGCTTACAAAGCTAATCGCGTTGATGAAGAAGGCGATGAAGCAGAACCTGACACATTGGCTCCACAAATTCCAATTCTTCTAGATGTCATAGATGCTTTTGGAATCACCGTCATTGGCATAGATGATTTTGAGGCTGACGATGTCATGGCTTCATTTGCTGTCCAACAACCCGGCCCGACGCGAATCGTAACGGGTGATAGAGATTTGTTTCAGATGGTCGATGATGCTCGTAACGTGAGCGTAATATATTTAGCAAAAGGATTGTCCCAGCATGATTTGGTAAATAGAGCTTGGATCGCCGAAAAATATGGTATTCCCGGAGATCGATACGCATTATTTGCAATGTTTAGAGGAGATCCATCCGATGGTTTACCTGGCGTTCGTGGAATCGGTGAAAAAGGGGCAGCGTTGATTGCGAACCATTTTGCAACTGTTGGTGATGTAATACGTGGCGCACAAGAAGGTCATAGTGCACTGAGCCCGAACTTAATCAAGAAGATACTTGAAGGACAGGAGTATTTAGCTATCGCACCAAAGTTGGTCGGCTGCGCTACAGATATCGCCTTGCCACAAGTTGATTTGGGTATTCCTCAACGGCCAAAGGATCTGAGCGAGATTTACTCCTTGCAAAAGCAGTTCGGACTTGGAGCAAGCGTCGATCGATTGATCGCAGCACTCGGATGGTAATCCTTCTTGCTGCTTTAAGTGGTTTTTTTATGTTCACAGCTTTTGCTCCTCTCAGTTTGTGGATTGCTGCCCCGTTAGCAATAGCTCTGCTGCTTGTCACTCTTGAAAGCAGTGGTTTATTTTGGCGGTTGGTTTCTTGTTATGTTTTTGGCTTATTTTTCCTCGCTCCACTTCTGCATTGGACGAGTACCTACGTGGGTTCTGCGCCTTGGTCCATTTTGGTTATTTTGGAGTCACTCTTTTTTTTACCACTTGCTTTCCTCACACCGATACGTTCCTGGCGTGTTTTCCTTTTTCCCTCCCTCTGGATAACGATTGAGTTTTGCAGAAACCGTTTTCCTTTCGGAGGTTTTGGCTGGAGCAGGGTTGCCTACAGTCAGAGTTCGGCACCCGATGCCATGGTTGCTGGGATCGGAGGAGCCACAATTTTGAGTTTCATGACGGTGTCCCTCGGAGTAATGGGGTATCTTTTTTTTCGTCATAAATCCAAACAAGGGCTAGTAATACTCACGGGAGTTATCGCAGCAAGTGCTTTGTCGTACCTACCGAGTGGGCACACTGGGGAAAATATTTCGATATTGGCAGTGCAAGGGGGAGTGCAGACACTTGGCTTGAACTTCAATTCCAGAGCTCGCGAAGTTTTTCATAATCACCTGCAAGCAACCCGTTCGTATTTAACAAGCACTGGAGAAAAACCGAATCTTATTATTTGGCCAGAGAACGCTGTAGATGTCGATCCCTTTACAGATAATACGGTTGCATCCGAGCTCAATGCGCTGGTCAACAGTTATAAGATCCCTATTCTTCTAGGTGCAGTCTTGGACTCTCACGATGGTTTGCATAATGCCTCGATTCTGTGGCAACCAGGAAAAGGCGCCACTTCCATATATATAAAAAGACACCTCACACCTTTCGGTGAATACATTCCTTTGCGCTCACTAGCTCAAAAATTCTCGCCTTTTGTACAAGATGTTCGTGATTTCACACCAGGAACAGCTCAAGTTATTCATTCCGTCGATGGCACAAAGATCGGATCTGTCATTTGTTTTGAACTTTTAGATGATCGTTTGGTTTCACAAACCGCTCAAAATAGCTCCCTGCTGGCCGTTCAAACTAATAGTGCTACTTTCGGTTTGTCGCCAGAGAGCGCACAGCAGTTATCGATCACGAGAATACGTGCCATCGAAAATCAGCGATCCATTGTGAGCGTGTCAACAACGGGAATTAGTGCCTTTATACAAAAAAACGGCACCATTTCTTCACAAACCTCTATCAATCACAGCCAAACAATATTTGGATCGGTCCTGACAAATAATTCTCGTACATGGGCACAACGCTGGGGCGCAAGCCTTGAATTGATAGCGATGTTTGGACCCTTTCTTGGGGTCTTCATCGTTTTCGCACGGCGAAGGTTACGCCGATAAGTTACATTATGTTAAGTAGTCTCGTAATCAGAGATCGGTGGGCACGCGCACACTAAGTTCCTATCCCCGTAAGCCCCATCTATACGCCCTACCGTTGGCCAATATTTGCCCCTGCGCCCAATTAATTCATGTGCGTTAGATCCAGATGGGAAAGCTGCTTTTTCTCGGCTATATGAACGTTTCCAGCCGTCATTAGCCACTTGATCAGCCGTATGCGGGGCACCCCGTAGGGCTGAATCCTCCAAGGAGTACTCTCCCGCGATTATTTCTTGAATTTCTGCATAGATGGCAATCATTGCCTCAATGAATCGATCCAATTCAACAATATCTTCACTCTCGGTCGGTTCCACCATAAGAGTTCCTGCCACTGGAAAGCTCATCGTAGGTGCATGGAAACCGTAATCCATCAAACGTTTGGCAATGTCATCCACAGTAACTCCAGATATTTTAGTAATTTCGCGCAGATCCAAAATACATTCATGTGCCACAAGTCCAGCCGATCCTGAATACAACACTGGATAAAATTTACGTAATTGATGGGCAATGTAATTTGCCGACAAAATTGCCACCTGCGTCGCATGAGTCAACCCAGATCCACCCATCAATCGGATGTACGCCCACGAAATAGGCAAAATACTGGCCGAACCAAATGGTGCAGCACTAATGGGACCTGGTCCGCTGGCAGGGCCTGCAGTTGGATCCAGCGGGTGATTAGGTAGGAATGGCGCAAGATGTGATCGACAGATAACTGGGCCGACTCCCGGTCCCCCGCCTCCATGTGGAATACAAAAAGTTTTATGCAAATTTAAATGTGATACATCTGCTCCAAACTTACCTGGGGCCGCAAGTCCTACCAGAGCGTTGAGATTGGCCCCATCTACATACACCTGTCCCCCAACATCGTGTACTAGTCCGCAAATTTGGGCGATCTCTGTCTCAAATACTCCATGGGTTGATGGATATGTCACCATTAAAGCAGCCACTTTTGTATCATGTGAAGAAATTTTGGATCGCAAATCATCCAAACTCACGTTTCCTTGCGCATCGCACTCAATCACGACAACCTTCATGCCCGCCATTACTGCGCTGGCTGCATTTGTTCCATGAGCACTAGATGGGATCAAACACACCGTGCGATCCAGATCGCCACGAGAATCATGATAATTACGGATCGCCAATAATCCAGCGAATTCACCTTGACTGCCAGCATTGGGTTGCAAAGAAACAGCATCGTAACCGGTGATGTGGATCAACCATTCTGAAAGTTCAGAAATAATTTTACGAGTTCCGGCGCTCTGGTCAATTGGCGCAAATGGATGAAGTGAAGAGAACTCCGGCCACGTGACTGCTTGCATTTCCGTAGCTGAATTAAGTTTCATGGTGCAAGAACCCAATGGAATCATTGAGCGATCCAATGCTAAATCGCGATCGGATAACGTGCGCAAATACCGCATCATTGACGTTTCAGATTGCTTGCTACTGAAAATTGGGTGAGTCAAATATGCTGATGTACGTTCTTGTCCCCCAAGAGCGATGCCCTTCTTAGTGGTGATTTTTAGATCGAAAATACTCGCGATTGCTTCCATGATCTCTGGAGATGTAGTTTCATCTAGAGAAACTCCCACATGAGTGGAATCTATGACCCGCAAATTCACATGTAACGAACGAGCCTTTGCATGAATCAGGTCCGAGTTTTGTACGGTGATCGTCAAGGTATCAAAATAACTCTTTTGAGAAATGACATATCCAGCGGTGGACAAGGATTGCGCAAGATCATGGGTTTGTTGATGGATTTTTTGCGCGATCAGGCGCAAACCTTTTGGACCATGCCACATGGCATAGAACGAACTCATAACTGCTAAGAGAACCTGTGCTGTGCAAATATTGCTCGTTGCTTTATCTCTACGAATATGTTGTTCGCGGGTTTGTAGCGCTAATCGAAACCCTGGATTACCAGCAGTATCCACGCTTTGTCCGATCAAGCGACCGGGCATGGCTCGCTCCAAACCTGTACGTACTGACATGAAACCCGCGTGTGGACCACCAAAACCCATAGGAACGCCAAAACGTTGAGCACTACCCACTGCAACATCTGCACCCCACTCCCCCGGCGGTGTAAGAAGCGTGAGTGCTAGAAGATCAGTGGCTACTATGAGTAAAGCGCCTTTATGGTGGACTACCTGCGCCAAAGCAGAGTAATCAGTTATTTCCCCCCAAGTATTGGGATATTGCACCAAAGCTGCAAATATTTCTTGATCTCCAATAGTACTTGCATCCGATGCATCAAAATGACGTACAGCAATACCTAACGGTTTAGCTCTCGTTTCCACAACTGCAATCGTTTGAGGGTGCACAGCTTTATCGATAAGAAAAACCGCTGCATCATCACCTTTATGGCTCCTTCGTGCAAGAGTCATTGCTTCAGCTGCGGCAGTGCCCTCATCAAGCATTGAAGCATTGGCAACACTGAGCCCAGTCAATTCCGTAATCACCGTTTGGAAAGCAAAAAGCGCTTCCAATCGACCTTGCGAAATTTCTGGTTGATAAGGCGTATAAGCGGTGTACCACGCAGGATTTTCTAAAACGTTACGTAAAATAACCGCAGGTGTATGTGTTCCGTAATAACCCGCACCAATTAAAGAAGTAAATTTGAGGTTTTCTTCGGCATATCCGCGCAATTCGGCGATCACTTCTGGCTCACTCAATGGTGCAGGGATGACATCGTCAAGGCGATTCTTGAGCAATATATTTGCCGGTACAACTTTTGCTATAAATTCATCTAAGGAAGAAAATCCCAATTTTTCCAACATAAGATCTTCCTGGGCAGAGGTAGGACCTATGTGTCTCTTTTCGAAAGCCTCATACCGATCGTTCACTTGCGACACGTTTGATTCCCGCCCCTTGTTCTTGCTTAAGGAGTGAAGGATAAGGTGTTTTAGGCGCCTTTGCGCTTTCGACGTTCTGCCAACTCATCGTTATCTTCGCCACCAATTACTTCACCATTGATCTCACCCTGTAATGTCGCCAAGGAGCCTTCCACTTCTGTCCACACTTTGCCCACCGCGATTCCAAATACTCCTTGCCCACCAGCAAGCAAGTCAATGATCTCATCTGGGCTAGAGCACTCATAGATCGATGCTCCATCACTCATCAGCGTCATTCGTTCTAATTCAGTGACCCCGCGTCCGCGTAAATGAGCTACGGCAGTACGAATGTTCTGCAGAGAAACTCCGGCATCCAATAATCTTTTAACAATTTTCAAAACCAAGATGTCGCCGAAACCATACAACCGTTGCGAACCTGACCCCATTGCATTACGAATGCTTGGTTCAACTAAACCAGTGCGCGCCCAATAATCGAGTTGACGATAGGTTATTCCTGCGGCCGAGCACGCTGTAGCGCCGCGGTAGCCAATATTCTCGTACTCTTTTTCCATCACGTGGGAACTCGCTTCTGGTCGGGGAGGTCTTAAGAGTAAATCGTGCACAAAATAGAAGCAATGACCGACACGGTACAACCCTCAACTAGAGGTTAACGGTTACGCCTTCGCCCCCGCAGCACGTAAAAAAATGATGCACTCAAAGCGAAACCCATCACGCTGACCACAATCTTGCCCACGGCCAGTGCCCCAGGTGCCATAAGGCTCCAGAAACCTATCCCTAGGCAGATGAAGGCCATACCTGCCGCACTTTGGCGAAGCCCTCTTTCACCGACAAATGCAGCAACCAAAGGAGCCAAAAGAGCTGGGATGAAAAAGCTCAAACCTAAAGCGCGCAGTGACCACAGCAATTGAGAGGATGCCGCAGTGGAACTCGTCCCTAGAGTGGGGTTCATACCTAGAGTCGGGTTTAAACCCAGGATGGTCACACCTAGGTCAGGGCGAACCAACAACGCCACACCTGTAGAAAAGAAGAAAACAGCTGCCAAACGTAGGATGAGAGCAGCTCTCTGGACCAACATGAGGCGACGTTATTGGTTGAAAGCAGAAACGTCTACGGTTTTTAGACTTTAACTCAAGAAATCTTCTGGATTAATCTGCTCTAAGAACTCTCGGAAACGAGCAACTTCTTCGTTAGCCGCCTCAGGAGTCTCTGCGTTGGAGGCCTCCGGCACTTCAATTCCAGCCTGATCTAAAAGCAGAGCAGAAGCAAAAATAGGACTCTGCGTACGAAGAGCGAGAGCGATCGCATCGGATGGGCGCGCTGAAATGAGTAGATCAGCGGCTTCACTGGTGTGAATAGCCAATTGGGCATAAAAAACCCCTTCACGCAATTCAGTTATGTGCACGGCCGTTAACGTTCCCGATAGCTGATCCAACAAATCTCGCATCAGATCGTGAGTAAGAGGCCGAGGCGGTTGAACTCCTTGTTGGGCAAATGCGATAGCCGTTGCTTCCACTGCGCCTACCCAGATTGGCAGGAATCGATTGCCAGTAGCTTCTTTCAAAAGAACGATCGGTTGATTGGATGGCATTTCTACGCGAACGCCCACAACATCCATGGCAATCATTTCTGGCCAATCATTTCAGGTCAATCATTTCAGGTCAGGGCCTTTAACGTAGACGATGCAACCCGCCGCGAACCAAGGCTGCATGCAAACGAACTGATAAGGATGCGATCTCACGTTGCACCTCTTCGGCTCTAGCTTTGGATTCTGCACTTTTTTGACGAACGAGTGGAGTGATTACTTGTTCAATTAAACCGATTTCGCGATCAGCCGCTGATTTAAAGGAACGCAGATGCCGAGGTTCAATTCCAAATCCTGCCATCTCGTTAACAGAGCGAGCGATTGAGAGTGCATCACCATCATAATGACGCCCTCTAGGTGCGATCAGTCCGTAGGCTTCAAGTTCTACAAGTTGGTCTTCGGTTAAACCACTGGATTTTAAAAGCTCATCTCGGGAAAGTCGTAAATCACTTACTTGCCCAAAGCTCGAAGGTGCTAATTCTCCATCGACAGTAGCTAAGCGAGGCGTAGGAGCTCCACCGGCTTGTTGAGCAGGTTGCAATCCGCGATCCAGTGCGTCGAGATGTTCTTTGATAACACGCAATGGCAGGTATTGATCTCTTTGCGCCAGAAGTACATAACGCAAACGTTCTAAATCTGAATTTGTAAACTTGCGATACCCGGACGGAGTGCGTTGAGGCTCGATCAAACCTTCCGATTCTAGAAAACGAATTTTAGAAATTGTGATGTCGCTGAAATCTCCGCGAAGTTTGCTCAACACCTCACCGATGCTCAGATATGCGCGAGCTGGAACGCTCATAACGATCCCCCGATGAAAGTCATATGAAATTTACCAATTTGAATTTCATCGCCCAACTTCAAAACCTCTTCGGATACTGAAACGTGATTGAGATAGGTACCGTTTAAACTACCGATGTCTTGAATTCGAAAAATTCCAGGCACTGATGAAACTACATTTGCATGCTTACGTGACACTGTTACATCATCTAGAAAAATAGTGTTTTCAGGTGCGCGACCAGCGCTGGCACCAGTAGCTGTTAACAGAAAACGAGAACCTTTTCCGGCACCTTTTTGAATGATCAGGAGTGCTTCACTGCCATCCAACGCTGCAACAGCACTGCGTTCTTCATCTGATAATGAATCTAAAATTTCTGAGCGCAATACATCCGGCGTTGGTGTGACAACTCCACGAACCCCTAGATGTACGGTGGCGGTGAGGTCTAATTCTGGTCTTGCTGCCTGCATATCCGCCTCCATTCTAAAGTTAAGGTTGAGCCTGACCCTATGGTGTGATGTAAAAACCGTCAAGCGGTCAGAGCCTGATACTCCTTGGCATCTAATAAAGTGTTGGGTTCTTGCACATTTTCCAATTCGAACATCCACCCTTGAGCGTAGGGCCAACTATTCACACTCTCTGGAGCTGTGCTAAGGCCAGAGTTGATAGCCACAACAACCCCGCTCACGGGGGCATAAATTTCAGAAACGCTTTTAGTGGATTCAACTTCTCCGCATACTTTTCCTGCCACGAGCTGATCTCCGATGTTGGGAAGTTGGACATAAACAATGTCTCCCAACGCGCTTTGAGCAAAATCCGTAATTCCTACTCGTACGCGACCGGTTGCTTGGATAGTTTCTACCCATTCATGTTCTTGGGTGTACCGCAAATTATCTGGGGCTAAGGACATGAACTGCTCCAATCGAAGGTGAAGGTCGAACCTTACTTTGCCAAGCGGGTACTTTGCCAGCCAGAACGCAAATAGGTGAAGCCGGTACCCAGGTAGAGAACGATTCCCCACCATGTAAAGCTCCATCCAAGAACGAAGCTCACCCGGCCGAGCACCGAATCATGAAGTGCGAGCAACAAGAAAGGAAAGGCGTACATTAAATTGAAGGTGGCCGCCTTGCCGGCAAAGGTCACCGTCAGCGAAGGTAATTTCTTTAGATGCAAAATGAGAGATACAACGGCCAACAGGAGATCCCGAATCAGCAGCACGATGACAATCCATAACGGAAGGGCATCACGCTTGACTAGAACAATCAATGTAGCCAGAATGTAAAGACGATCAATAGTTGGATCTGCGATTTCACCAAATCGTGAAGTTTGATTCCAGGCCCGAGCTAATTTTCCATCGAAATAATCACTGGCTCCACCTACCGCCAAAACACCGACAGCCCAAAAATCTGCTGAAGACATATCTGAGATCAGAGCGAAATAGATAAAAACCGGGATACCTATCCCCCGAAGCGCGCTCAAAGCGTTAGGAAAGGTGTAAAGAGTTCTCCGAGCGCCTGTCATGTCTAATCGCGCTCGCGAACTCGCACTGCTACTTGTACAGGGGTGCCCGGAAATCCGAATTCTTCACGTAAACGACGTTCAATAAAGCGACGGTATGAACTTTCTAGAAAGCCAGTCGTGAAAATGACAAAACGAGGGGGCGATATTCCTGCTTGTGTGGCGTAAAGGATCTTCGGCTGCTTTCCGCCACGTACCGGTGGTGGAGTCGCGGCGATGAGCGTTCCCAAAAAAGAATTCAATTTACTTGTTGGCACACGCCTTTCCCAGCTAGCAATTGCCGTACGCAACGCTGGAGCTAGGCGATCTCGGTGCCACCCCGTTTTTGCCGCCAAATTTACTCGCTGTGCCCATTCCACTTGATCCAGATGACGATCGATTTCGCGATCCAACATGATTTGGCGGTCTTCATCTACTAAATCCCATTTGTTCATCACAATGATAAGGGCTTTTCCTGCCTCTTCAACCATCGTAATGATTCTCAAATCTTGTTCAGATATAGGTCCAGAAGCATCCAGCACTACGACAGCAACTTCAGCTCTTTCCAATGCAACTTGCGTGCGCAAGGTTGCGTAGTAGTCAGTCCCACTTTGTTGGTTAGCTCTCTTTCGAATACCGGCAGTGTCGATAAATCTCCAGGTCGACCCTCCCAAATCAATAAGTTCGTCAACTGGATCACGTGTAGTTCCGGCTACATCATCAACGAGTGATCGACTTTGCCCTGCCAAAATATTCAGCAAACTAGATTTTCCGACATTTGGACGGCCGATAAGTGCTACACGGCGGTAACCGTCTTGTATTTGCGCACCACCAACTTCTGGAAGCACGGAGGTGATGCGATCAAGCAAATCACCGCTACCTCGACCATGTAAAGCAGAAACAAAATGTGGTTCACCCAATCCCAAATTCCATAACGTGTGCGCTTGAGTTTCTTCGGTTTCGCCGTCCACTTTGTTAGCAACCAAAATAATTGGCTTTTTCATCTTCCGAAGTTGTTGGACCAAAACGTCATCTTCATCTAGAGCCCCAACTTGGGAATCAACAACAAAAAGTAAAACGTCGGCTTCTTGCATGGCCAATTCTGCGCTTAAACTTACGCCGATCGAAATACCATCTGGTTTAGATTCCCAACCCCCTGTATCCATCACCATAAAATCGTGACCATTCCATACACATTCATAAGTGACGCGATCGCGCGTAACCCCTGGAGTGTCTTCAACGATTGCTTCCCGCCTACCTAAAAATCTATTAATCAAAGTCGATTTTCCTACGTTGGGTCGCCCCAAAATAGCAACAATTGGTAGACCTAATAAGCGACGCTCTTTGAGTAATTCCCAGATACGTTCAGAGGTTTCCTCGAGATTTAATTCCGTTGAATCAATTTCTATTGCGTCTTTGGCCATCGCAAGCGGTGAAGTTTTTCGAGTGGAATCCACTACATCACGTGCCTCAAGTGATTGTGCTACGCCTTCCACATGCGATTGGTTCTCTCCATCATGGAGTTCGCGATCACGTCGAAGTGCACGCGCAGATAAATCAGCTGTGAGAAAGATCTTCAGCGCTGCATCTGGCGCGACCACCGTGCCAATATCTCGTCCTTCAACCACAATTCCACGACGGGCATGTGCGATGATCTTTTGTTGCAACGTGACTAACACCGCTCTGACTTCTGGATGTGCACTCACTTCACTGACACGATCAGTGACTTGCTCAGAGCGAATGTCACGAGTGATATCTACTCCCCCAGCAAGGATTTTCGGATCTGCTGGATCAGCGTTAAAACTCAAGGGTGAACTCTTAAGAGCTGCAATCAATTCTTTGGGAGTTGCAATCTTTTCTGTAATTGCTAACCATGCAACTGCGCGGTACAAAGCGCCGGTGTCTAGATAACTCCAACCCGCACGTGTTGCGATGGACCGCGAAGTGCTGGATTTACCTGCTCCACTTGGGCCATCAATTGCTACAACTATGCCCATAGTGCGCAGTCTAGTCGTATAGGCAGGAGCTGTTATCTGCGCTTACGCACGAGGCGCATGCACATTCCACCCATGATTGAGTAAATGATTGGATAATGTGCCAACATCATCCGGCGCTAGTGCCAACGTAATCAAACCAGTGAACTGTCCCGGTGAATGTTCGATAGATAAATCTTCAATATTGACCCCAGCTGTAGCGCATTCAGCAAAAAGTGCGGCAAGTTGACCTGCCTTATCTTCAATCACAATCGGCAAGTACGCATAATTGCGGTGACCGCTGCCATGTTTGCCAGGAATACGTTCGCGACCGGCTTTTCCATCACTGATCATTTTTTCAATCGCTGCAGGTTTATCCAACGATGCAATCATCTCTCCCATGTCCCCGTGTAAGCGTTGGAGTATGGGCCTGATCTCTTCCCGATTTTGAAAAATTATCTCTCGCCACAGTTCCGGATCTGAACCTGCTATTCGGGTGGAATCCATTAACCCAGAGGCAGCCAAGGCCAAGGAATTTTCGGCCCCCATATTTAATTGCTTGGCTAATAAGGATGCTGAAATCTGAGGAAGATGAGAAATGAGAGCGACGGCTCGATCATGTTCCTGGACTCCCATGAGAATCGGCACCGCGTTAAGCCATGTAACAATGTGAGTTACTTTGGCCAAAACATCCGATTGCGTAGTCTGGCTGGGAGTCAGGATCCACGCTCGGCCATCAAAAAGATCGGCCCGGGCCGCTTCCGGTCCTGCTACTTCTCGACCGGCCATAGGATGAGTCCCACAAAAACGGGCAGACATCCCTTGCAATTCTTCGACTTCTTGTTGAGGTTTAGTTTTAACAGAACCTATATCCATAAATGCCGCTGTTGGGTTTAATGCATATTCCTCAGCTATGACTACAGGTAGAGAAGCCAAGGACATCGCCAGGATTACTAACTCAGGTGGGAGTGTGGGTGGGCGCCCTACCAAATCTTGGGCCAGTTTCTGGCGCCTAGGATCAGAATCCACCATCTGGATTTCCACACCATGGGATTTAAGAGCTAAACCAATGGACGTTCCCATTAACCCGGCGCCAACGATACGGATACTTTTCATTCCACGCTCATTGTGCTAAGTCACGGCGGAGGGCTGCGGCCCCTTTTAGGTAGATATGGGAGATTTCATCTGCACTTTTATCAGTATTGCAGTGCAACATCACTCGAATAACCCTTGGCAGAGCTCCAGGCACATCAATTTCCCTGGCACACAGCAATGGCACAGCCCCAAAACCAATTTCCCTCGCTGCCGCTGCTGGAAAATCCGCGGTTAAATCAGGGGTGGAAGTAAGGATCACAGAAATAATATCCGCAATCTCAATGTCGTTGGTTAACAAAATTGCCGGTAAGAGTTCGCGAACCCCGGCATGGATAGCTTCCAGTGAATTGACGTCTACTTGGATTGCGCCTCGGACGGCTCGTACGTTCATGTGAGAACTCTACATCCTTGATGAAATTTCACGAGTGATAAAAGGCTAACTCGTTCTATTTATAAACAGTTAAGTCAATTAAACGCTTTACCGTTATTGCGGCATCTCCTCACCTAAACCGGTAATACCCTTAAAAATCGATAAATCTATAAAAATCGCATCCTATAAGCGTATCTTTGATTTCTAATGTTGACAAATAGATAATACTAGTGATACTCGATTACCGATAAAGCAATAAAACCATTATTTAGGCGTTGCTCTATTATCTATAAAGAATTAAAGATCTAAAGCCTTACGTAGATTAACTAATTCCACTTCGTTGAGATCTCGCCAACGACCTTCAAGAACATCCCCTAATAAAATCGGGCCGAATCTGGTGCGAATGAGGCGAAGTACATCTACCCCCACAGCTTCCATGAGGCGGCGGATGATGTGATAACGGCCTTCATGAATCGTGACCTCTAACCAAGTAGGTGAGAGTTCCTTGAAATCCAAAACCCGCCCCAGACCATCTTCTAGCTCGATCCCTCGTTTCAGGGATTTTTCGGCCCCTACGGGCAATTTTCCCGCATATTCGATGAGATACGTTTTTTCTAATCCATATGAAGGATGGGTTGCCCGGAAGGTCATATCCCCGTCATTAGAGAGCAAAATTAGCCCCTCCGATTCCTTATCCAAACGGCCAACATGGAACAATCGTTCAGTCCGTAGCGAAATAAAATCCGAAAGAGAAGGACGCCCTTCGGGGTCATACATGGTAGACACAACACCTCTTGGTTTATGAAGTGCAAGGTAAGTCTTAGTCAAACTGGGCTTAATTGTCTCACCATCAACCATTACAGTAGTTGTATCTGGGTCAATTTTTGCCCCCATTTCGCGCACGATAGCGCCGTCTACGCTTACCCGCCCATCGGCAATCAATTCATCCGCTCCCCTGCGGCTTGTAATACCAGCGTCGGCGATTACCTTATTCAGACGCGTTAAAGCCATGGGCTTATCCAATTCTTAGCGAGACGAACAACTCCCTGTGATGCCAGAGGATGTTAGCGATGAGGGTGAAGAGTACTCCTATACTGCAGGAGCTAGTTAATCGGTCAGCGAATCCAAAATCTCATCCAAACGCTCCAGATCTGGCAAATAAGGAGCCAGTGCTGGAAGGTCTGATAAAGCATTGAGACCCAAACGCTCGAGAAAATACGTCGTCGTCCTATAAAGAATCGCCCCGGTTTCGTGTTCAACACCGGATTCTTCAACCAAGCCTCGGGTAACCAAGGTTTTCATGACCGCCTCAACATTTACGCCTCGAATAGCCGACACTCGAGCTCGTGAGATGGGTTGGCGGTAGGCAATCACGGCTAAGGTCTCTAAGGCAGCCTGCGTTAACCGCGATTGTTGCCCATCAAGCACAAATTTTTCCACTGCCGATGAGTACTCTCCACGACTATAAAATCGCCAACCTCCCGTTACTTGACGTAATTCGAACCCATGCTCAGAGTAGGTTCCAACCAGACGTTCGAGGGCATCTACGATTTCTCCCACCGGCTGTTCCAGGACCTGAGCTAGCGTCAACTCAGTAACTGGCTCATCAATGACCATAAGAATGGCTTCTATAGAACGTTCAAGTTCAGAGTTAGACATTATCATCTCCATTTGTCTCGTTCTGTGCCTCATCGCGCTCTGCAAGGAAGGGTTGGTCGAACTCTTCTCCCGCCAAAATTTCACCTGATTCCGATCCTGTCCAGCTAATTTGCAGATCACCCAAAGCGATCACTTGATCAAAACGTAGCGCTCCTTGGCGATAGAGGTCGAGTAAAGCGAGAAAACGGGCTACGACAACCAGGGTGCTGTGAGCATCTGCTACCAATGAGCGAAAATTCATGGTCTTGGAGCGACGCAAGGTTTCAACAACCCACCTGGACTCCTCTGCCACGCTTACCAAAGGCATATGCAGGTGCTCCAGGGCTACTGTTGGCGTGATTTTCGGCGTAAGGACGCGTTCAGCTATAGCCGCAAAGCGCTGGGCTCCTACCCCGATCAGCACCTCAGGCAAGAGGGAAGCCAATGCCGGATCCAGGGAGACGACTCGAGCGAAACTCTTATCAAATAAGGCAATGCGGTCTTGAAAAGTTGCCGCGATATCTTTGAAAGCGCGATATTGCAGCAATCGAGCAAAGAGTAGGTCTCGCGCCTCCAACAGGGCCAAATCTGTCTCATCTTCAACTTCCCCGCTTGGCAGCAACCGTGCGGCTTTAAGGTCAAGCAAGGTGGCAGCGACCACTAAAAATTCAGTGGCCTGATCTAACTGCCAGCCTTCTCCTGAGGCTTCAAGGGCGCGGATAAAAGCAATAAATTCATCAGTCACCGTGCTGAGAGCAACTTCAGTGATATCCATACGATGACGCGAAATAAGCTGTAATAGCAGGTCGAAAGGACCATCAAAATTATCTAGGTGGACGGCGAACCCGGTTGATACTTCGCTATTGATGTCCTCAGCTACGGTTTCCACCTGCGAACCGTACTTCACATTCCTTAGCTTTGCGCGCACTTGCCACCTTAACCCGCCTAGCCCTAGAGTTCGATCCATAAAGCGGCAGAGAGGTTTCTCGTTAGATGGCTAAATCGACAATTGAGGAAGATGTGGCAACTACAGCCACTCTTTTGCAACGCAAACCTAAGAATTGGCCTACTCCTACCCCTTTAACCACCCATGGTCCAGCAACGATCATTCCCATTGTTAACCAAAAAGGCGGCGTCGGTAAGACAACAACGACGATCAACCTTGGGGCAAGTTTGGCTGAGTTGGGTCGCCGCGTTCTACTAGTGGATTTTGATCCACAAGGTGCCTTATCTGTTGGATTAGGTGTTGATGCCCACGAACTCCGACTTGAGGAGACCGTTTATCAAGTCCTCATGGATCCTCAGTCTGATATTGAAAAAGTTATTCTCAAAACCTCCATTCCCGGAATGGACCTCTTGCCAGCTAATAAAGAATTAGCCACCGCTGAAGTAACTCTTGTGAATGAAATGGGCCGAGAGAATTTCCTCAAGCGCACGTTAGAAACAGTTAAAGATTATTACGATGTGATTTTGATCGATTGCCAACCAACGTTAGGGCTTCTCACTCTGAATGCTCTTACAGCTGCCGACGGAGTCATCGTGCCATTGCAATGTGAATTTTTCGCCCTACGAGGTTTCGCCCAGTTGCAAGAAAACCTTGAAAAGGTCCGTCTCAATCTCAATCCAGGATTAAAGCTCATTGGAATCTTGGCAACCATGTACGACAAAAAAACGCTGCACAGTCGCGAAGTATTGGAAAGAATTCTTGAGGCATTCCCTGAGAGTGTTTTTGAAACCGTCATTGCCCAAACAGTTCGTTTCCCTGAAACAACTGTGGCCGGCGAACCCATAACAACATATGCCGGAAGTTCTGGCGGTGCCGCTTCATATCGGCGCCTTGCTCGAGAACTTATCGCAATTGGAGGAACACGATGAGCCGCAGAGCTAGTTTACCTGGTGCAGATGAACTGTTCCGTTCCACTACCCCAGCATTAAGTGCAGTCAGAGACGCTCTACCTGATTCTTCTACCGTTGCACCTCAGAACGCTTCGAGTGCTGCTCCAGTAGTTCGAGCACCTAAGAAATCTGTACGCACTACATCTCGCAGACGAGTGAGCACGGTTGATCGTTCACCTTCAGGACGCGAACGACACGAAGAAAAAATTACTGTGTATCTATCACCCGAAGAGCTTTTTGATTTAGATCAAGCTCGACTTCTCTTACGTGGTGACCTTGGATTAGCAGCTGATCGCGGACGTATTGTTCGCGAATCAATTGCCGTCATCATTGCTGATTTAGAAGCTAAAGGTGATCAAAGTATTCTGGCCCGTCGTTTAAGAGGACTCTAAAGCATCAATCACGAGCTCTTGGATGTGCTGAACTATAACTCTCGCGTACTTTGTCGATTGTTATCAATGTATAAATCTGCGTAGTTGTCACTGAAGCATGACCCAAAAGTTCTTGCACTACGCGTATATCTGCGCCTCCATCAAGTAAATGTGTTGCGTACGAGTGCCGAAATACGTGAGGCGACACTTTGCCCTCTAAACCGACAGCACGCGCAGAATCAGCGACAAACTGCCACCCGGATTGACGACTTAAGCGGGTGCCTCGATTGTTAAGAAACAGAGCTGGCGAAGTTGGATGCGATTTGAGTGCCAAATCGGGGCGAATTCGCACAATGTATTCCTGCAAAGATTTCCTCGCAAAACTACCTAGAGGAACTATTCGTTCCTTGGACCCTTTGCCGCGTAGTTTGATCGTTTCTATGAGGTCACCATCGCTATGCACTACATGGATATCAGACAAATCCAAAGCGACAATTTCGCTAATGCGCGCGCCAGTTCCATACAACAATTCAATTAAAGCTCGGTCTCTCAGTGTAATTGGTTTGCTTTCGTGGAACGCGCCGTCTATAAGTGAGATAACCTCTGCGATAGATAATGCTTTCGGTAATTTTCGTACTAGTTTTCCCTTTTCCAGATCAGTGGTTGGGTTAGCAATACCGTTCTCCTGCCCCAGGTAAGCATAAAAAGACCTCAGGGCCGAAAGGTTTCTTTGTACTGTAGAAGAAGCCAAATTTTTATTCCGAAGACAATTTTGAAA
Source organism: uncultured Actinomycetes bacterium (assembly GCA_903822425.1). Taxonomy (GTDB): domain Bacteria; phylum Actinomycetota; class Actinomycetes; order Nanopelagicales; family Nanopelagicaceae; genus QYPT01. The sequence goes on from CAIJOY010000040.1 coordinate 40,576, forward strand.
ATCCGTAACTACAGATTCTTGAACATCTGTAATCGTGAGATTCTTCTCATCCAAAAACTGACCAAAAACAGCTAGATCTCTACCGTAGGCGTTAATCGAATTGGTTGCTAAACCCCGTTCGACCCGTAAGTAAGCCAAGAAGTGAGAAGCTGCTTCTTGAAAATCCATTGGACCCTTTCAGGTGAATTAGATAGCGAGCTTCTCGAAAGGGTACCCATGGGCTGTTGATACAGCTTCGTAATACACCTTTCCTTCGTGCACATTGAGTCCAGATGCTAGAGCGCGATCTTTTTTAATCGCTTCGAGCCACCCAAAATTAGCAATCGCTAATGCGTAAGGAAGGGTGGCATTGGTCAATGCGTAGGTAGATGTCACGGGCACCGCACCAGGCATATTGGCTACGCAATAAAAAATACTTTCATGAATCTTGAAAGTGGGATCACCGTGTGTTGTTGGTCGCGAATCTTCAAAACATCCACCTTGATCGATAGCGATATCAACCAAGACCGATCCTGGTTTCATTTTCTTTACCTGTTGATTGCTTACCAATTTGGGCGCTTTTGCGCCATGCACAAGAACCGCCCCTACAACCAAATCTGCTCGCATCACTTCTTGATCAATGGCGTGAGACGAAGCTGCCAAAGTTTTGATTCGTCCCCCATAAACCGCATCAATGTATTGCAAACGGGGAATACTACGATCAATCACTGTAACTTCAGCCCCCATCCCCATCGCAATCACGGCAGAATTGAGCCCCGATACTCCCCCTCCGAGAACAACTACTTTTGCACATGCAACCCCTGGAACGCCTCCTAGAAGAACTCCGCGGCCTCCGTGTGGTTTTTCTAAAGCTGTTGCCCCTACTTGAGTCGCCATTCGCCCAGCGACTTCGCTCATCGGTGCTAAAAGTGGCAGCGAACCATTAAGTTCAACGGTTTCATATGCGATTGCAGTTGTTCCGCTTGCTATGAGTCCATCTGTACATTCCTTGGAGGCAGCCAAATGTAAGTATGTAAAGAGAATCTGACCTTTACGCATTTTTGGGTACTCCAGAGCGATGGGTTCTTTTACTTTCAAAATCAAATCGGCTTTGCTCCAAATTTCGTCTGCACTTTTTCGAATTGATGCACCTTGTGACACAAAATCTGAATCGGAAATGGCAGAACCCATACCAGCGTTTTCTTCGATAATAACAGTGTGTCCTGCACGTACAAATTCACTGACACCTTCAGGAGTTATGGCAACACGGGACTCTTGGGACTTAATTTCCTTAGGGACTCCGACGATCATTTACCACTCCTATGTCTCATTCAACGTTGAATGAAAGTTATTCTACTGCTAAAGCCAATCCATTTATTACTACTTATTGGCAAGAGCAGCTTTAATCAACCCCGAAAAGAGGGGATGTGGACGAGTTGGGCGCGAGCGAAACTCTGGGTGGGCTTGAGTACCCACGTAATAAGGATGAACTTGTCGAGGCAACTCAACAAATTCAACTAAATCACGTTCTACAAAAATTCCAGAAAACACTAATCCAGCTTCAGCAAGTTGTTTCCTATATGCGTTATTTACTTCGTACCGATGTCTATGACGTTCAGAAATTTCCAAGGAATCGTAGGTTTCGGCGACAACTGAACCTTTCACTAAAGCAGCCTTATAAAGACCCAAACGCATTGTCCCGCCCATATCAGCATCACCAGAAATAACTGCCTGTTGATCCATCATTGTGGAAATCACGGGTGCGGAGGTGTCAGGCGAAAATTCCGCAGAATTAGCATCCAAAATTCCTGCTAAATTTCTCGCTGCTTCAATGACCATGCACTGAAGTCCGAGGCACAAACCTAAAGTAGGAATGCGATTTTCACGAGCAAAACGCAGTGCACCCACTTTTCCTTCGATACCCCGAATTCCAAATCCGCCAGGAACGCAAATAGCATCCACATCGGAAAGTAATTTCTTTGCACCTTCGGGACTTTCGCATTCATCGCTCACTACCCATTTGATTTCAATTTTCGCATTATTGGCAAAACCACCAGCACGAAGGGCTTCGGTTACCGAGAGGTAGGCATCAGGCAGATCTACATACTTGCCCACCAAAGCCACTTTCACTGTATGGGCAGGATGATGGACTTTCTTGAGTAGCGCATCCCATTCTGTCCAATCTACATCTTTAAACGGCAAACCTAGCCGGCGCACTACATATGAATCTAACCCTTCGGCAAAAAGCACCTTGGGAATGTCATAAATAGAAGGCGCATCAACTGCCGCAACAACTGCTTCAAGGTCAACATCGCACATGAGCGAAATTTTCTTTTTCACCGAGGCTGGAATCTCGCGATCAGAACGAATTACAATGGCATCAGGGGCAATACCGATACTGCGCAATGCTTGCACACTGTGTTGAGTGGGTTTAGTTTTCAACTCACCGGAAGGTCCGATATATGGCACCAGGGATACATGTACATAGAACACATTTTCACGGCCAACTTCTTGGCGAATTTGTCGGGCTGCTTCCAAGAATGGCTGGGATTCAATATCTCCAACAGTCCCACCAACTTCTGTAATAACAATGTCAATATCCGGTGCGGCCATAGCTCTGATACGTTCTTTGATTTCATTTGTAATATGGGGAATAACCTGCACTGTTTCGCCCAAATACTCTCCACGTCGCTCACGAGCTATAACTCGAGAATAGACTTGACCCGTTGTCACATTTGCTGAACCATGCAAATTCGTATCGAGGAAGCGTTCGTAATGACCGATATCTAAATCTGTTTCTGCCCCATCATCAGTGACGAATACTTCACCGTGTTGGAAAGGATTCATTGTTCCTGGATCTACGTTGAGATATGGGTCCAGTTTTTGCATTGTTACCCGCAAGCCTCTGGATCGTAAAAGTCGGCCTAAACTTGAAGCCGTGAGTCCTTTTCCGAGGCTTGATGCTACGCCGCCGGTTACAAATAAATGCTTAGTCACATGAGGTTGGCCCATGGGAGTCCAACCTATCATTGATTCTTAAAGTGGATTTCACCCACGCATGGCTAAGAGTTCGGCGGCGTGTTCTTGGGCGCTTCGAGAATCCTCTTGCCCAGCCAGCATTCGTGCAATTTCAGTTACTCGACCATCTCCGGTTACTTCCTGCACATCACTTTGGCTAACCGATCCATCATTACTTTTGCGCACAACGAAATGTGCATCCGCCCAGGCTGCTACTTGAGGCAAATGCGTCACTACGATCACTTGGGCATGTTTGGACAGGTTCCATAAACGTCGCCCCACTTCAACGGCCGCTTTGCCTCCAACGCCAGCGTCGACTTCATCAAAAACATAGGTACCTACTGGCGCACTTTGGGCCAAAACGACTTCTAACGCCAGCAAAACACGAGAAAGTTCGCCGCCGCTAGCACCCTTGGCAATTGGCACCAAAGGACCATCCTTATGCCCTTGTAACAACATCGATATTTCATCTGCTCCGTTGATACTCAATTGTGAGAACGACACTTCGGATTCATACTGGGGTGATAAAACTTGGCAAATCAAATTGGTATGTGGCATCGATAGAGCATGGATTTCCATACTCACTTCCGATGCCAGTTTGATAGCAGCAACGTTTCGCATTTTTGTTAACTCGGCGCTAGAGGCAAGTAGCGCCTTGAGCAAGGCCTTAAGTTCAGTTTCCATGCCGGATAATCGTTCATCCCCACCTACAAGATCTTGCAAAGATTGCCCTGAGTTTTCATTGCGCGTAATCAACTCTCTCACTTGGGTTTCAATCTCTGCCCCTTGTGCGTAACGTTTAACTAAAGCGGAAATATCGGCCCGACGATTTTGCAAGAAATCGAGTCGAACGGGGTCTGCTTCCAAATTTTGCAGATAGGAGTGCACTGCGTGCGATGCATCATTTGCGAGAAAAAAACTTTCAGCCAAGTTTTGGGAAATTTTCTCGAGCGTTGCATCTTTAAGAGCCGCTGATTCCAATGCACGACGAGCGTTGGTCATGGTAGTCAAAACCCCCATTTCGTCATCACTTAATAATTCAGCGGCCAATTGTGCAGCGCCCCTAAGCTCTTCAACTGAACTCAGACGGGATATTTCCTGAATAACCTCATCAAACTCCCCTTGAATTGGTTTAACTTTGGCAAAGTTCTCAGTAAATTCTTTGAGAAGGGAGATCTCATTCTCGCGATCTTTAACGTTGGACTTGAGTTGCACAATACGTGTGTGTAAATCACTGTAAGCGCTATACATCGATCGGTACTCTGATAAAACTCGAGTGAGGTCAGTTCCCGCAAATCGATCAAGAATCTCGCGCTGTTTTGATGCTTTCGTAATACTCATGCTCGCCGACTGTGCATGGATTTCAATCAATTCATCACCAAGTTCGGCAAGGACGCCAGTTGGAACGGCCAGTCCCCCAGCGCTACTTTTACTCTTGCTTTGAGAATTCACACTGCGAGTGAGAATCAACAAATCATCATCAAGATCAGCGCCTATCTCCTGCGCTCTTTGCTTGAGTTCCATCGGCACTCGAAAACTTGCACTAGCGATGAGGCGCTCTTGGCCTTGACGTACCAATGAGGAGTCACTCTTACCACCCAAAACCAGAGACAACGCCGTAAGCACCATAGTTTTACCAGCACCGGTTTCACCCGTTAGCACCGTAAATCCCGGACCTAATTCTAAAGTGGCCTCATCAATAACGCCGATTGCGCGTATCGAAATTTCTTCTAAATGGGATCGATCACTCACCGCGCCAACCTTCAACCGGAAGTTTGAATTTTGCAACTAGGCGATCACTAAAAACGCTATCACTCAGATGGGCCAAAATGACGGTTCCGGGATCTTTTGTGATTGTCACACGATCACCTAGCGCAAGGGCGAACTTACGCAATGAATCCCCTAGTAATAAGGCACCATTTGATTCGATATCAATAACTATTTCAGATTTAGGAGATACCACCATTGGTTTAGCAAAAAGTGCGTGTGCAGAGATCGGTAACAATACAAGAGCTTCCACTTCCGGCCATACAACTGGACCACCCGCTGAAAATGCGTAAGCCGTTGAACCCGTTGGAGTGGAACAAATCAAGCCATCGCAACCCCAGCGAGAAAGTGGACGCCGATCAATTTGCACAAACAATTGCACCATCGTCGTGCTATCGCGTTCGATAGTCACTTCATTCAGTGCCCACCCTTGGACAACTTCGGAATCTTTTCTATGCACCGAATACGCTAAATTCATGCGAGATTCGCAGGAGTACTTTTTCTCGATAACTGCATGAGCCACTTCTGTTATAGAAGGTCGTTCAATCTCTGCTAAAAATCCTACATGTCCAAGATTTACACCTAATAGTGGAATCTCAGTTCCTCGTACAGCTTGGGCTCCACGCAACATGGTGCCGTCGCCTCCCAGCACGATGGCTATTTCACACTGTGGAAGTGTTTCTGCAGTTACAACAGATGTTTGCGCTAACTGTGATTCTGCGTGAACATAGATTGCAAAACCTGAGGCTCTCAACAATTTACTCAGTTCCGACGCTGCTTTTTGAGCATCCTCGCGAGTGGGATTAACTACAAAAAGAACGTTACGAGTGCTCATTATTGCGGCCCTTCGGCTATGGCGTGATCTAGCGCAGCTTCGTCAATTTCCCCGGCACCTCGGCGTAGCCATAGAAAATATTCAACATTGCCAGCGGGTCCAGGTAGTGGACTGGCAGCTATTCCCAAAGTTCCAAGCCCTACATCATAAGCAGATTCGGCAACGTCCATAACTGCTGTGCGACGTAGTGCTGGATCTCGTACAACACCGCCTGCGCCCAACCTTTCGCGTCCAACTTCAAATTGCGGTTTTACCATGAGAACAAAATCAGCTTCAGATTTTGAGACAGCAGCAAGTGCCGGTAAAACTAAAGTGAGTGAAATGAAAGATAGATCCGCCACGACAATATCTATCGGCTCACCCACCATTTCCCCGGTGAGGTGTCGAATATTGGTTCTGTCTAGAATAGTTACCCGTGGATCTTGACGCAGCTCCCATGCTAACTGTCCATATCCCACATCAACAGCTACAACTTGGCTAGCCCCATTGCGCAAAAGAACATCCGTAAAGCCACCAGTGGAAGCTCCAGCATCGAGACATCTTTTACCTTCTACGCGAATTTGCGTGAAAACTTCAAGGGCTCCAGCCAATTTATGACCACCTCGTGAGACGAAATCGTCACGATCTCCTTGCAAAACTATCGAAGTTTCGGCATCCACTTGCGTGGCGGGCTTGGAGGCTGGAATGCCCGTTACCAATACAGATCGCGATTCAATGAGATCAGCAGCATGATCACGTGATCTTGCTAGACCCCTTCGAACTAATTCCGCATCCAAGCGCGTCTTCATAGTCGAAACCTATAGACCGTCAATGGTAGAAAGTGCCGTACCCAATTTGTTATGCAAGCGTTCAAATTCGCTCGCATGTTCGTGTATCGGAAGTTGATCGATATCGGCTAATTCTGCACGAATTTCTTCAACAAAATTTTCGTTGATGGGAGCAGTTGTCATTTTTTTACCACTTTCTTGACCGTCGTTTTGGCACTTTTCTTTACGGCACTTTTCTTTACGGCACTTTTCTTTACGGCACTTTTCTTTACGGAACTGGGTTGCTGCAAATTATGCTTAAGCGTCTCCACTTGTTGAGCTAAAGCATCAAATTCGCCACGTTTGATAAACCCCATCTTGGCCACAGAGGCTTGCACTTCCTCTTCCACTTTAGTTTTGATGCTTTCTCCGCTTTCACGCACCCAAGTATTTAAAACAGATCCCATCTCCGCCGGCGTCATCTCGCCGTCGCCGATTTTAGTAAGGTAAACCTTGAGAGTGCTAAACACATCATTGGCCATTGAGCGAGCTCATCTCTTGGTGCTGGGTTAGGTACTTCAGCGGTAAAGGTACCTAAATTCTACGTACCGTGCTGGCTTCAACCTGCCATCGACTTGCAAGGCCACCTGATGCCTGCCAAAAACGACGATGGACCGCCCCTGTTATTTCTACCCATTCATCACTTTTGAGGCAGAGAGCTGTCCGTCTACTCCTCGCGTTCCAGACGGCAATATCTAAGGTATCAACCCCACTATGTCCAGAACGTCGCACGATGAGCCTAAATTCGCACACTACATCTCCGCTCGGTAATGTTTTCTCCATCGCCGCACCGGATACTCGTCCATGGAGCAGCACTTCATTACGAGAATAATCCACATCTTCAGAGACCAAACAATGAGTTTTCATCAATACTCCTCAATCAAATAATCGAGATTCATTTCTCGAGCCAGGAAATACTCACTGCTGGCTCTGACATAGGGCATTCACAGCGAAGATGACTGTGGATATTGAGAAGAAATCGCTTTTAGGACAATGCTCGTTCTTGCGCATCAGTTACACCATCTACATCAACGCTCGCACATTTCTTGAACCACTCCCGCGCCTCGGTGCTTCGTCCAGCAGCTTCTAACGCATCAGCGTAGGCGTATCGCAAACGAACTGACCACGCTTCATTTTCCGTCTTCAACTCTTTACACGTTAACGTGATCACTGCTGCTTGCGTTTCACCGAGATCTCGTCGCGCACCCGCTGCGACAATACGCATTTCAATTTCTTGGGCCTTATCAAGTTTTTTTACCTCAGCAGATCCAGCCATCTCCAGAGCTTTCGCTGGTCTACCTAAACCGCGTTCGCAATCTGCCATAACCGGCCAAATGGAAACATCACCAGAAATTCTGTGAGCTGCCCGTAATTCTCGTAAAGCGATCTCATATTTACCGGCTCTATAAGCAGCATACCCAGCACTCTCGCGAGCAATCGCCAACCTGCCAGCATGATGAGCCGCAGCCATACCGTGTAAATGTGCACGTTCTGGATCTGAATCTATAAATAAATCAACGCACACTAGGTGCCTAGCAACAACTTTGGCATTATCTGCCGATAAGGAAAGCAGTTCAGCGCGTGCACTTTTTTCTAACTCTTCACCAGTTACTTCATCAGGAATAAGTGGTTCTACAATTCGTGGACGAAAACGCGTGGGATCAGAGGAACGTCCCATCGGCGTGCGAGGAGAAACCGCACGACCAGATGTTGAAGGTCGTCGATCTGATGAACTACTTGATGGACGCGATGTTGGTCTGCCAGAACTACTTGTGGATCCTCGTCGATCCGATGAACTACTTGATGGACGCGATGTTGGTCTGCCAGAACTACTAGATGGGCGTCCTGATTTGCTGGGTGGACGTTCCATCGTAATCCTCCACTCTCTGTTCTAGATGTCCTTTTTATCGATTGCAACATTCTCATCAGTTATGCAATCAACTTGCAGATTAAGTAAAAGTATCGCAGAAGAAAAAAGATCAGGGGCACTTAATGAAAAGTGCCCCTGATCTATAAAGGATGTTCGGCAACGTTCTACTCTCCCACAAGGTCACCCGTGCAGTACCATCGACGCTGTGAGGCTTAACTTCCGGGTTCGGAATGGAGCCGGGTGTTTCCCTCACGCTATGGTC
>CAIJOY010000041.1 GCA_903822425.1 uncultured Actinomycetes bacterium
GCAGCTGCTCCAAAAAAGCGTCGTCGTCGCAAGAAGGCAGCCGCTAAGTAACATCATTAAAAAAGACCCGCCACGAAAGTGGCGGGTCTTTTTTTATGTACACCTGGTTAACATGCAACACGTAGGTCAGAAGTTTTTTCCAAGATTGTAGAAGGTTCTTAAGAAGCTATCTGTACAGAGACCGCTTTACTTTTCTACTCTTTTTCGCTTGCTTCATTACGCAGTGAATCTCCTACTTTTTCAAAGATGCCAGCCAAAGCCACTTGATCGCCCTTACTTAAATGATCGACAAATCTTGCCCGCACACTTGCAACATGATCAGGGGCCGCTGCAACAATTGCTTTCCACCCCTTAGGGGTCATGACCGCGAAATATCCTCTTTTATCAACCGGGCATGCCTCTCTCTTTACCCAGCCAGCCTTTTCCATCACCTTCATTCTGTGGGATAAGCGCGAGCGCGAAAGCATTGCAATTTCAGCAAGCTCGCTCATGCGAAGGCGGCGTTCAGGGGCATCGCTCAGTTGAGCCAAAATTTCATAATCAGACATGGACAAATCATGATTTTCCAGGTCGGTATCAAGGGCCTCAAGCAAGCGCCGGCTAGCCACGATGTAACGGCGCCAAGCTTTCATCTCAGTAGGAGTAAGCCACTGAGGTTCTTGTGATGTAGCGTTTTGGCGTGCCATTACCGTAGTGTAGCAAACAGTTGAAAGTTCAACTAGATGCACCTTATGTACCACATCACAGATGAGTGGAGTTGTAGTCATGATCAGTGGAATCGACAAGAGCAATATCGATCCGAGCGTGCGAGCCCAAGATGACCTGTTTCGCCATATGAATGGCACCTGGCTCACTACCGCAGCAATTCCGGCCGACCGCGCCGCAGATGGTGCTTTCTATTGGTTGCGTGATCAATCAGAAAAACAGGTTCGTGAAATTATTGAAACCACCGCCAGTGCGCCATCGCAACCTGGAAGTGTGGCTCAGAAAATCGGCGATCTCTATCGATCATTCATGGACGAAGCACGTGCCCAATCCTTAGGCATCACTCCCATCTCGGCAGATCTTGCACGTGCAGCCTCCATCACATCATCATCTGATTTCCTCAAACTTCTGGGCACCATGGAAGAGGAAGGCCTTGGAGGGCTCTTCTACGGCTTCATTACTACCGATAACAAGAAGTCTGATGAGAACATCATCTATATGGGTCAGTCAGGTTTAAGCCTTCCCGATGAGGCCTACTACCGTGAAGATGAATACGCACCAATACGCGATGCTTTCTTAATCCATGTAGAGAAAATGTTTGCACTCGCTGGCCTCACCGACGGAGCATCCCATGCGACAAGAATTTTGGCTCTTGAAACCGAATTGGCAAGTCATCATTGGGACCAAGTGCGCGATCGCGATGCAACTCTGACATATAACAAATTCTCCTTCGCCGAACTTCAACAGCTATCGACTGGATTTGATTGGTCTGCATGGAATAGCGGGGCCCAGGTGCCCGATCATGTAATGGCCTCGGTCATCGTGCGTCAACCCAGCTTCTTTAGCGGCCTTGGCACAATGATTGCGCACTTCGAGGTAGACAAATGGCGCTCCTGGTTAATCTGGCAGGTTCTCACAGGCGCTGCCTCATACCTCAACACAGAGCTAGTCAATGAAAATTTCGCATTTTATGGAACCACTCTCTCGGGTGTGCCTGAACTCAAAGAACGCTGGAAACGTGGCGTTGGTTTGGTCGAAGGCTCTCTCGGTGAAGCGGTGGGACAACTCTATGTTGATAAGCATTTCCCACCTGCTGCAAAGACTCGCATGGAAAAACTTGTCTCTAATCTCATTGAGGCCTACCGGGTGGATATCCAAGCTCTGGATTGGATGGGCGCAGAAACTAAAATTAAAGCACTGGACAAACTCGACAAATTCACGCCAAAAATTGGCTACCCAGATAAGTGGCGCGACTACAGCAAACTGCACATTACCGGGGATGACCTCATCGCCAACTTGGCTGCAGTCTCGCGCTTTGCTCGTGCCTATGAATTTAACAAAATCGGTAAGCCCGTTGATCGCAGCGAGTGGTACATGACCCCGCAAACGGTTAACGCGTATTACAACCCAGGCATGAATGAGATTGTTTTCCCGGCCGCGATTTTGCAGCCTCCATTTTTTGATCTGGAATCAGATGATGCCGCTAACTACGGTGGCATTGGTGCCGTTATCGGCCACGAAATCGGTCACGGATTTGATGATCAAGGTGCTAAATATGATGGTGATGGCAACCTCAATGACTGGTGGAGTGATGCTGATCGCGTCGAGTTTGAAAAACGTTCTAAAAAACTTATCGATCAATATGAAGCGCTCATCCCTGAGGAAACCCCAGACTCTCACGTCAACGGAGCACTCACTATCGGTGAAAACATTGGTGATTTAGGTGGCCTAACGATCGCTCATAAAGCCTATGAAATCTCCCTCGGCGACAAGCAAGCACCTGTACTTGATGGGTTAAGTGGGTATCAACGCCTCTTTCTTGGATGGGCTCAAGTATGGAGAAGCAAGGTACGACCTGAAGAAACTAAGCGCCGCCTTGCAACCGACCCGCACTCACCTGCTGAGTTTCGATGCAATCAAGTCATTCGCAATCTCACTGAGTTCTACGACGCCTTTGATGTGAAACAAGGAGATGCGTTATGGATGCCACCACAAGATCGAGTGCGCATCTGGTAGATAGGTAGATAGGTAGAGAAAGAAGAAAGGGCGCCCCGAGGGGCGCCCTTTCTCTTTGAACTAGTTGAGATTTACTTTACGAAACCAACCTTGGTCCAGTCTCCGGATGTGAATCCGAATGAACCCATGTTAGCAACGGTGCTCTTGGTAACTGTGTTGTTTGGACGCTGGTAGTTAGTTACCGAGTGACCAATCTTCCAGATAAGAGCGTCAGCTTGGTTGGCGTAGATAACACGCTTGGCTTGGTCAAGTGTTGAGTTGGCCTTTTCCAAGAGTGCATCAATAGCTGCAGAACCGATGCCACCGTAGTTTTGTGGACCATCAGTCTTGTAGATACCAACAGCTGAGGAGATTGGCAACGCTGTGCCAACCCATGTAAAGACTGTTAGATCGAAATCGCCCACGTTGATGTACTTGGCAAAGAAATCACCAAGAGGGACAACGTTGATAGTGAGAGTGATTCCGGCTTCTTTGAGAGAGGACTGGATCAAAGCAGCTTCACTTGCAGATGTTGGAACACCTGAAGGGATAGTGATGCTCAATGTCAGCGCCTTGCCAGATGCATCTTTTGCAGGTACGCCGTGGTAGCCAGCAAGTGCCAACTTACCCTTTGCCTGTGCAAGGTTATGCTTTCCTAAACCACTTGTGTTGTCCTGGTTACCAGCAACGCCACCCACAAAGATGTGGTTATCAAGTGTTTGAACGTTAGGAATGATTGGACCCATCAATGCTTTCGCAACGACTGAACGATCCATCGCCAACATGATTGCTTGACGAACAAGTACGTTCTTCATTGGGGCATCTTTTTGCCCAAATGTTACGTGGCGGAAGTTTGGAGCCTTAGCTGTGTGAACAGTGACTCCAGACATTTCCTTAGCCAACTTGTACTGAGGAGCACTTGGTCCGATATCGATGTAGTCAACTTCGCCATTTTTCAGCGCATCAAGTTGGTTAGCAGGATCAACAGCACGGAAGATGATCTTGTCTAGAACTGGCTTATCGCCCCACCATGTTGGGTTTTGCACCAAGGTGACAGTTCCTGCAGTTGTATCCATTGATGAGTACTTGAAAGGACCAGCAGATACATCTGGCTTTGTGAGCCAGTTCTTGTTGTATGCAGCTGATGTTGCTGTCATCGAAGCTGGGAGAATTCCTCCGAAGAGACCCTGCCAGTCAGCATAAATCTTCTTGAAAGTTACAACGATTTCATTAGTTCCGCCAGCTTTGACAGAAGAAATGTCTTCGTAACCGCTTGTTGATACGGCATCGTAAGTAGTGTCAGTACCGTTGTTGGCCTTCCACATTCCGACCCAGTCAGCAAGACCTACAGCCTTACCATCACTCCATACAGCCTTTGGGTTCAAGGTGTAGGTGATGATTTCAGGGTTCTTACTAGTAACTACAGCCTTTGTTACGTAGTTGGTGTCAACTGCGAACTTTCCATTTTCATCAACCATGAAGGCACCTGGTTGAGTAGGTCCCATGATGTAGGAAGTGTCGGCAGTATTGCCATCGATCGTGGAATTGTTGAAGTTATCAGGCAAGGAGTTAATGGCATAGGTAAATGTGCCACCTTGCTTGAGTGCTGAAACAGGTTGTTCGTTGATATCGCGGACGCTGCTGACAGCACCTGCGTTCGCAGAAAACCCTAGGGCGGTGAACATCACAAGAGCGCTAACTCCTGCGGCACCGCGTAGTGTGGAGCGTTTCATCTATTCTCCTTATAGTGGGGTGAAGGAAATCTTGAAGCAAGGACCTCTCGCCTCTTTTCAGTAGCGTTATCTTGCCAGTGCCGAGACGATAACGCCACAAAAAATGCCCATAAGGCCGGGTGATACGGGGATTGGCTGGAGCCTACTTGGGCAATTAGGCTCAATTTTCTAGGTATAGTCCCCTCTGTCCCTTCAAATCGCGGGAAAGGCTGGTTCAGGACACGTGCTCCAGTTCGTCATTAAACGCTTGGCCAACTTTTTTCTTATGGTCATCATTGCCGGGACGCTAGGTTTTTTCTTAGCTTCAACAGCCCTTCATCCTCGCTCTAACTATGACGGTCGACAGCCCCCGATTCCAGTTACCACCATTGATAACAAGCTCGATGGTTTGAATATGAACGATAAGACTCCAATACCTATTCGTTATCAACATTGGGTCGGCGGCTTACTCAAAGGTGATTTTGGTACAACCATGGATGAGACGCGAGTCAACCATGAAATCTCGACAAGAATCTGGGTGAGTTTGCGATTATTGCTCGTGGGCTCAATTTTAGGTTCGGTAATCGGTGTATTAGTCGGAGTTCGAAGCGCGGTTAGACAATACAAATTTTTCGATAGGTTTCATGGAATTAGTGCATTCATCATCTTGTCCACTCCTGTTTTCTTAATTGCAATCTTGATCAAATTTGGTGCCATTTGGATCAACACTAAAATTGGACACACTCTTTTCTATACGATCGGCGAATACTCACCGGGGCTTGAGGAAGCAAAATCCAGTGCACTTTTCCTCAATAGAATTCAACATTTCTTACTTCCTACCTTGTCAATTACTTTGGGTGGCGTTGCTTTCTATTCACGCTACCAGAGAAATACGATGCTAGATGTATTAGCGAGTGATCACCTTCGCACCGCTCGAGCTAAAGGATTGACCAAGCGACAAGCACTTTTCAAGCATGGTCTGAGAGTTGCGATTTTGCCGATGTCCACATTGTTTGCTTACTCCTTCGGTCTTCTCATTACTGGCGCTGCCTTTACTGAGACAATTTTCGGATGGAATGGAATGGGCCGGTGGTTTATCCTCGCAGTTCATCAAAACGACATCAATTCAGTTTCTGCAGTAGTAGTTTTCTCAGCAGTATTGGTTTTGCTCTCGGGCTTGTTGGCTGACATTACAGTTGCTGCCTTAGATCCTCGGGTGAGGTTGCGTTGATGGCCACTAAAGTAAAGCTCGAACAGGATGAGACCTTCTCGCGGGGCAAACTCATACGAGTTCGATTTTTTAGGAACAAGCTCGCAGTATTTGGCTTATTTGGTCTTGCGATGCTCTTCTTCCTTGCATTTGTAGCCCCTCACTTAGATAAGTTCAAGTGGGATCAACTTGATTTTGACAACATGCTTTCGCCCCCTTCATTAAGTAATGGTCATTGGTTTGGAACCTCCCAAATTGGAGGCGATACTTTTGCCTTAACAATGCGCGGGCTACAAAAATCACTCATCATTGGCTTACTTGTTGCATTTTTCTCGACAGGGTTGGCTGCAATTGTTGGAGCTTCTGCTGGATACTTAGCAGGTCGCACCGATCGAGCCCTCATGTGGGTCATCGATTTGCTTTTAGTACTGCCCTCATTTTTGCTCATTGCAGTCTTATCTCCTCTCTATCGTGGAAAAACCTGGCTTGTGTTCGTAGTTCTTTTGGCAGCATTCGGTTGGATGATTACCGCTCGAATCGTGCGCGGTATATCAATGAGCCTTCGTGAACGTGACTTTGTGCGCGCGGCAATTTACATGGGAGTTCCAACTCGACTCATCATCTTCCGCCACATTTTGCCAAACATTTCTTCCTTACTCATTATTGATGCAACCTTGAACGTCGGCGGTGCAATTTTGAGTGAGACCGGTCTTTCCTACCTTGGTTTTGGAGTGCAACCGCCCGATGTTTCCCTGGGAAGTTTGATTGCCGAAGGCACAAATGATGCAATGGCTTATCCGTGGCTTTTTCTTTTCGCCGGTATGATTTTGATTTTGACAGTCCTCTGTGTCAGCTTTATCGGTGATGGCCTGCGTGATGCATTTGATCCAGGGGCCACAGGAGGTCAAGCAAAGTGACCCTCTCCCATACTGACGCCTTGATTCAGATTCGCGACCTGAGTGTTACTTTCCCTAGCGAATCAGGAAGCGTAGAAGCTGTCCGAAACGTTTCTCTGGATATTCGTGCCGGAGAAGTACTCGGAATCGTAGGTGAATCTGGCTCTGGAAAATCAGTAACTTCACTGGCCACAATTGGATTGTTGCCCGATAGCGCAAGAGTTAGCGGTGAAGTTCTCTATAACGGTAAGAATTTGCTCAAGTTGACTGACGAAGAGATGTCGCAATATCGCGGTAGTGATATTGCGATGATTTTTCAAGATCCACTTTCTGCTCTCAATCCTGTACAAACTATTGGCCATCAAATTGCTGAAGCACTTTTGATTCATCAAAACATCAGCAAATCTGCTGCCGATAAGAAAGTCGTTGAATTGCTAGATGTGGTCGGAATTCCAAAACCACAAGAGCGTGCGCGTTCCTACCCTCACGAATTCTCCGGCGGCATGCGCCAGCGCGTCATGATCGCACTTGCTATTGCCAATGAACCAAAAGTTTTGTTGGCCGATGAACCAACTACTGCTCTAGATGTAACGGTACAAGCTCAAGTATTGGACGCTCTCAAGCATGCTCGCGACATTACTGGAGCTGCCATTGTTCTTGTCACCCACGATATGGGCGTTGTTGCAGGTTTAGCCGATCGTATTGCGATTATGTATGCAGGCAAGATTGTTGAGCAAGGCCCAGTCAATGAAGTTTTCGCACAACCTGCGATGCCGTACACAATCGGCCTTCTCCATTCCATCCCTCGCGTTGATGCCAAGGCTGGTTCCCGACTTGCCTCAATTCCGGGATCGCCCGCTTCTCCAGTTGATTTGCCACAAGGATGCGCATTTGCACCGCGCTGTCCTGCAGCACAAGATATTTGCCTCAGTGCAAATCCCCCACTTGTACAGATTGTTTCATCACCTGATCATGCCGCTGCATGTGCCCGCGTTGATCAGATACAAGGTCTTGTTGCCAGTAACAAACTCTTTGAAGAAGGGCCTGCTCATAGCCCAACTAAGAATGAATCTGCAGTGAACGTTCTTGAACTAAAAGATTTGAAGAAAACTTTCCCACTCATGAAGGGCGCGATCATGCGCCGTCGCATTGGATCTGTTTTCGCAGTGGACGGGGTTAGCCTCACTCTCAAGCAAGGTCAGTCTTTAGCACTGGTTGGCGAATCTGGATGCGGCAAAACCACAACTCTCATTGAAATTCTCAACCTTGTTGCACCAGAAAGTGGCAGCATCACGGTGCTTGGCAAGAATGCTGCAACAATCTCAAAGAAAGAACGTCTTGCATTGCGCAAAGACCTTCAAATCGTTTTCCAAGATCCTTTTGCATCCCTTGATGCGCGCCTACCCATCGGTGAGGCAATTTGTGAGCCGCTGAAAACTTTTGGTTATTCTAAAACCGATCAACGTGCGCGCCTTAGCGAACTCCTTCTTCTTGTTGGACTCAATCCCATGCATGCCAACCGTTTTCCTTCCGAGTTCTCCGGAGGCCAACGCCAACGCATTGCTATTGCGCGAGCCCTTGCCCTCAATCCAAAACTTCTCGTATTGGATGAACCTGTATCAGCACTCGATGTTTCTGTGCGCGCTGGTGTGCTTAACCTGCTCGCAGAGCTACAAGAAAAACTTTCACTTTCTTATCTCTTTGTTTCGCACGATTTAGCCGTCGTACAACATATTGCCGATCAAGTGGCAGTGATGTACTTGGGTTCGATCGTTGAAACTGGTCCTGTTGCAGAGGTATTTAAAGATCCTCAGCATCCATATACACAAGCGCTACTTTCTGCTGTGCCCATTCCTGATCCAATCATCGAACGTGGACGCTCTCGCATCGTTTTGCAAGGAGAGATTCCAAGCCCGGCCAATCCTCCAAGTGGATGCCGATTCCACAATCGTTGCCAAATCCGCATGATCTTGCCGAAGGATCAACAAGATCGCTGCTCAACGGAGCGCCCTGTGATGAAGAAATCTACACACGGTGAAGTTGCTTGCCACTTCCCAATTGGTGCTAAATAACGACTTTGGCTGGCTGCAGTTAGAGTGAGCAAATGAGTTTTAGTTTCCAGATCACCAAAGAAGTATCGGCCGGTAATGGCGCCAAAGCCCGCACCGGACTTATTTCAACTCCTCACGGTGTAATTGAAACTCCTGCTTTTATTCCTGTTGGGACAAAAGCAACTGTGAAATCTGTACTGCCAGAATCTATGAAAGAACTTGGCGCTCAAGCACTCTTAGCTAATGCCTACCACCTCTACTTACAACCGGGGCCCGATGTTCTCGATGAGGCAGGTGGCTTGAGTAAATTTATGAATTGGCCTGGGCCCACCTTTACCGACAGCGGCGGATTCCAAGTTCTCTCCTTAGGTGTCGGCTTCAAAAAAATCTTGGCCATGGATTCCACGGTCTTTAGACGCGATGACGTAATTGCCAACAACAAAGAACGTTTGGCACATGTCGATGATGATGGCGTCACTTTTAAATCTCACTTAGATGGCTCGATGCATCGCTTTACGCCAGAGGTATCGATGCAAGTACAACATCAAATTGGAGCTGACATAATTTTTGCTTTCGATGAATGCACAACTTTGCATAACACTCGGGGCTATCAAGAAGGTGCTGTGGAACGAACATCCGCCTGGGCAATTCGCTGTTTAGATGAACATAAACGATTGACCGATGAGCGAAGCAGCCATCCCTACCAAGCACTCTTTGGCGTTATTCAAGGAGCACAGTATGAAGACCTGCGTCGCGCTGCTTCCAAAGATTTAGGATCGATGAGTTCATCTGGACTCTCTTTTGATGGCTTTGGCATAGGTGGTGCTCTCGATAAAAATGCACTGGGCACCATCATTACCTGGATTAACGAAGAACTCCCTCGCGAAAAACCGAAACATCTTTTAGGCATCGGGGCGCCGGAGGATCTCTTTGTTGGTGTTGAAAATGGAATCGATACCTTTGATTGTGTCCTTGCCTCTCGAATCGCACGCACCAGTGCCGTCTATACGATGCAAGGCCGCTTCAACGTTTCCAACGCTCCATTTAGGCGCCAATTCGTTCCGATCGATGACACCTGCGACTGTTACACCTGCACCCATTACACCCGTGCTTATATGCACCATCTCTTCCGCGGTAAAGAAATTTTGGCAGCCACACTGGCAACAATTCATAACGAACGCTTCATTGTTCGTCTGGTGGATCAAATGCGCCAAGCTCTTAAAGATGGAAATTTTGCACAAATGAAAGCAGAGTTCATGGGTCAATATACTTTTAAGCAACCACAGGCGATCGGGTGACTTTGCGATGACTCAAAAATCTTTGCGTCACGTAATCGCCATTACCTCTCAAAGTGCATTTCTGGAAATTGGCCAGCTCCCCAGCATCCTACGAGTGATCGCAGCAGTCCGAGAGTATGAACCACGTGCCAATCTCATCATTACCGGAAGCGCCGAGCACTTAGCCTTAATCCCAAAATCCGTTCAAGCTGAACTTCGCGCATGCAACACCAACGATCCACATTCCCTTGTCGCTGCACTATCTGATCTCATCGAAGAAAACCAAGTAATAGCAATCTATGATGCAAGTCGTCCTCACACAAATGTCGATGTAATTGGTAAAACTTTTCAGGCGCTGGCCCAGGATGTGGATGCAGTTCGCCCAGCAATCGCATTTACTGAAACTTTAAAATTTGTTGATGAAAATTTCATCATCCAAGAAACACTAGATCGAACGAGTGTGAAGCGAGTAGCTAGCCCAGAAATTATTCGCTCAAAAGCCATCGATCCCAGTGCTAAGGATTCTGGATGGTTTTTGCCACTTAAAGCAAATGTGGTGATTTCCTATGTGGAGGGTTCTGCCGATGGCGTGCGAATCTCTAGCGCAGAAGATGTTCTACTACTGGAGTCAGTTTCAGAGTAAAGCTTCAGCCAGTGCTAAATCAGGAGAATAGGTAATTTTCAAGTTCTTTACTTCACCCGCAACGAGAACACTTTCAATGTGCGGGTAGTACTTCTCCACACACGCTGCTGTATCGGTACCAATAAAGCCATCCTTCTTTGCCTGAATATAACTATCTAGCACTTCCTTGGCCCGAAATGCTTGCGGGGTTTGAACTCGCATAATTTTTTTATCGCTCCGAACATCTATCTCGCGTGGGTCAACCTCAATCCCAGGAAGTGCCCCGCCATGTTCAAATGCAGTCCGAGCAACCGCATCAAAGAGATCTTCACTGGCCAGGGGTCTAGCACCGTCATGGATCAATACGACATTGATTTCTCCACTATCAATCTCTTCAGATAAATACATCAAGGCGTTGTATTCAGAGTCATGCCGTGCGGCTCCGCCTTCAACAATTTCAACGTCAATCTCAGGGATCTCTGCATCAAGAACCTTTTCTGCCAGGTCGCGATCTAAAGGGTTTATGACCAAGACGGTACGCGGATCATTGAAACTTGCCACAGCGTTTTTAACAGAACGCGAAATGATCGTTCGTCCTTTGAGTGGTAGCCAGACTTTATTGGTGCTGTGACCAAAACGTGCACCGCTACCAGCCGCGAGGACAACAACCGCTACACGCATCTTCTCTTTCATTATGCGTAAGTCAGACCCAAACTATCTTGTTTGCGGCGCAGCTGAACTATCAAACTATCTTCATCAAGATCGACATCATCATAGGAAATGAACTGACCCACTTTGATCGCCCGCTTAATCACTGCATTTTGCATCAAACCGATTGGCACCAAATTATCTGCTTTGGCATCAAGAGCGATATCTGCATATCCGCGAATCGTAAAACCGCCAATTCCGTCAATGACATCTCCCGGGTTGAGATCTTTCTTAGCCATTGAAACAACTTCTGCTTGAAAACTTGGAGCATAGAGAGATGCTTCGCGATCTAATACAGCTCGAGCAATAGACAATGGTGCTTCAATCGAGGCAAGGTGGAATGGTCGATAGAGTGCAAAGTAAGGGCCGGGGCCCATCGCCAAGTAACTCATTTCGTGATTGATATACGGCGCATCGGTGCGAATAATGACAAAGACGCCTGGTGCGACATCTCCTGTGCAGTAATCCACCACCCCTGCGCGATCCAAGACCCCACCATCTTTTTGCAAAGCAAAAACATCTTGCAAGGTCTTAATAGTTGCAGGCGGGCCATACATGCCGCGCTTAGATAGCTGTAAGCCGGTGGCATTGGCTAGGGCTGCCATCTCAATCATCGTTTTTGATCCATCAGTGAAAGAGCAGAGCATCTTGGGATTCATCTGTTTTTGTAATGCGCGCTCTCGGACTGTATCTGGAGTACTCAAAGGTTCAAATGGATTGTTCTTGCCTTTCCCGGCAGCGATGATTTCAAACTTAAGATCCCGTGCAAAATCTACGAGAACTTTAGCTTCGATGGGTTCATCTCCGTGACAGACGGTGTAAACAGCACCGCCTTCTACTGCGATCGAATGTAGCAGCGGACCGATGGTGACATCCATTTCAACATTAAGGACTGCAACATCTTTCTTGGCTAGCAAACATGAATAAGCAACTTGGGCGCCAATATCTGGCATACCAGTTGCTTCAACGACGATATCAAAAGGTAGTTCTGCTAAAAAATCAATTTTGGTGGTACCGACTGCTTGCCCTGCCAATAGGGCGCTGGTGACCACCGCTTGATCATCACTAATAATAAAATCTTTTGCGCCTATGTCTTTAAATAAACTCTCGATGCGCGAAGTATCAATATCGACAACCAGCGAAAGCTTGAGTCCATCCATGCGCTCAACTTGGCAACCAAAACCGTGACCCATCTGTCCTGCACCGACAAGTGCAACACGAACATCATGTCCACGCTTATTGGCCAGATCTAGTAGTCGCTGGGAAACTGCCATTGCGCGCTGCTCGATTCATCCTCGGGTTATCAGTAATTAATTGCAAATCCTACCTGTGCCCTTGGAATACCAGCAAGGTAGAGGTCCACCTACAAGAGAAAGAGTGTTTTTGCTTTCTCAACCGCTGATTCTCGACTATCTACGTCAAGTTTTTGATAGACATGTCGTAGGTGAGTCTTCATAGTGTTTCTAGATACGTGCAAGTTGGCAGCAATTGCATTGATTGCCAAGCCGGAAGAAAGGTTTCGCAGCACTTCTAACTCT
Organism: uncultured Actinomycetes bacterium; assembly: GCA_903822425.1. Classification (GTDB taxonomy): domain Bacteria; phylum Actinomycetota; class Actinomycetes; order Nanopelagicales; family Nanopelagicaceae; genus QYPT01. The sequence continues at coordinate 12,715 of CAIJOY010000041.1, forward strand.
CGTGCAGTCAATGGATCAGTCATTGCTCTTCGAATTCCACCCCCTTGGCTGAGGCAATCCGCAGCCATTCGTGAAAGAGATTCCAGATAGACCGTTGGCTGATTTGAAGCGGCTTTAATAATCAACTGTAGAACTCTAGGTCCTTGGCAAAGCATTGTTCCTCTCGCGCCATGTTGAGCCGCAATATCTATTGCACGACGCAAATGAGATAAAGCAACTGTTTCTTGGTCAATATGCATAAATGTGTCAAAGAGAGCCTTATATAGGTCATCTCGCGGAGTACCTTCGGGCAATTTTTCAACATACTTAACTACCTTCGAGGGACCTTTACGATATTCCAAACTAGCGCGAATGTGTTCAACTGAGCGAATTTTGGGAAGTCTGGCAATGAGAACGTCACATCGTGCATTATCTCTCACAACATAACGCATGCCTAATTCAATGATGTCTTGAATGAGGTCGACACCGGAAGTATGCAGGTGAGTCCGGGCGAATTCACGACTCTCTTGCATAGCCCTAAATGAAGTTTCGATCTCGCCATCCTCTAAATCGAGGAGCATGATCTTTCCCTCTGCAATAAAATACCAAGCCCATTGACTCCATTGGCGTGATAACTCACAGATTCGTGACAAGGTGATGCGCGCTTGGTCATTATTGCAAAACTCTATCTCACAACGCGCCATGACAAACATTGCATCAAGAGGTGCCAAAATTCCAACAAAATTATTCGCCTCTGCGGTTGCAACTACGCTTTGGGCAACATCATAGGCTTCAAGGAATCTTCCTTGATCAAACAAAACTAGAGAACGAATTGCACTCAAGTGGTGGTATGAATCTAAGTCACCATCAGGCATATCTAGGAGTTTGGCAGCGAAATATATTTTTGCTAGCGGGTGGTAGTCATCGAAAATAAAGGCTTTGTTGGCCAAAACTCGGAAGGTCGCAATTTTTTCTGCTCGAGATAATCCTGACTCCTGTGGCGAGGTTTCAATTGCAGGTTTCGCTTGGGACTCCAGCTCATCGAATTTTCCACTTGCGAAGTTGGCGAACGTTTTGACCATGGAAATCACTTGTTCTAGAGCTTGCATTCCAGTGGCATTACCCATTTCCTGTGTTAGCTCCTCACTTAAAATGAGTGCTTTCTTAAAATCACCACTGACTAAGTACCCTTGCATAAGGGCTGATTTTTTAAGTAGTTGACCGGATGCAGATGCATCGCCCGCGTATTGGCTCCATTTTATGAGAAGGTCGCCACGTCCTGTTTTAGCCATTGCTCTGGCATTTTCATTAAATATAGCTGCAACCATTTCTTCATCCTCGGCACTTTTTGCTTGCTCGAGTGCTTCGGTGATATCTCCTTTGGCGCGCAGGTACTGAGCGGCTCGATCATGAAGCAGAGTTTTCTTTTTACGATCTCTCCCTAATTCATCTTGCAATACTTCGCGAATTAAGGGATTGAATCTATATCTACGAATTGGGTCCGACGTTGGGGTAAAAAATATGCCTTCTTTTGCCAATCGCATCAGGAACTGAAATGAGTCATCGGTTGCCAGAAGATGATCTGCAATTTTTGCATCAACTTCTTCAAGGATTGAAAGTGAAAGAATGCGAATTTTGTCGCACTCATCTAAGGAGCTCAAGGTTTCAACTGATAGGAAACGTAAAGGATCAGATTTACTTGCAAGGGAACTTGAAAGATCTTCTATATTGCGCCCTTGCAATGCATTACGCGCCAACATTTGAACCGCGGCAGGCCATCCATGCGTTGTTGCCATAATGGATTTTTGGTGAATACTGTCTGGATCGTCGACCCCGAAATTTTCTAGCACTGTATTGATTTCTTCGCCATTAAAGAGCAAGTCTTGACTCATGATGAGTGAAAGCTGATTAGCACTTGAATGTTTAGAAAATGATGTCATAGGTGCTGTTCTACGAATAATGACAATTTTACTTGTATCTGGAAGTGAATCAATAAAAAGTTGCCCAACGGCCTGAACTTCTCCGACTAAATGGTGGGCATTATCAACAACAAATATCAATCGTTCACCTAAAACAAAGAGCTCATTGCTGCCTTTTCGCACGACCTCGTCAAGTGACATTTCGGGGGATTCTTCATACCAAGGCGCGTAATCGGGAAGAACATTACGTACGGCTTGAACCATGTGGTTTGCAATATCCTGTACCGAGTCTCGAGGATCTGCAGTAAACCAAATAACTTTTGAGTCAGATTTCTGCGCCCATTCGGCCACAAGAGAAGTTTTCCCATATCCGGCAGGTGCAATTAATAAAGCAAGGCCGGCTTGCGTTCCGCCAAAGAGGCTAAAAAGGTGAGGTCGAGACAAATAACCTGAAGGCAGAGACGGGACAAGGGTGCGCGAAAGGGTCACACGATCCAGCACGGGGGTGACTACCTTGCGCGTTGCAACCATGCCTAAGGGTGATGCAGAAAGGAGAAAAAATCTAGGGATTACCCCTAAATCGGGGTGAGTATGCAGGGGGATTTGCTTTTTACCTGCCATTTATCACCCACTCACGCCAGCTGAGGTGCACCCGACCTTGGGATCGCCCTAGATAGAGTGAGGATGTGAGGCGCTCTATGGCATAAGCCCTGCGGCAATCCATGAGAAACTGCCAGCATGATTGCTACCCAGAGCCTTGAATTACGCGCTGGAGCACGCTTGCTGGTCTCGAATGTAACCATCCGTATCAACCACGGTGACCGTATCGGATTTGTTGGCCGCAATGGCGCCGGCAAGAGCACACTAGCCAAAGTCCTTGCGGGGGAAACTATGCCTGCAGGTGGTCAAGTTCTGCGCAGTGGCGCAATTGGATACTTGCCACAAGATCCAAGAACCGGCGATGAAGCTGGCAGTGTTGTTGAACGAATTCTTTCAGTACGAGGCCTTGATCAGATTGTTGAACGCATGCGCCAAGCAGAACACGCAATGTCAACGGCACAAGGTGATGAACTAGAAGCCGTGATGAATCGTTACAGCCGGGCTGAATCCGAATTCAGTGCGGCCGGTGGTTATAGTGCAACATCAGAAGCAGAAGCGATTGCAACAAGTTTGGGTTTACCCGAGCGCCTCTTTGAAGAGCCACTTGACTCACTCAGCGGTGGACAACGTCGCCGCGTTGAGTTAGCACGCATTCTCTTCAGTGGTGCTCAAACTTTGCTCTTGGATGAACCTACAAACCACTTGGACGCTGACTCGGTGACCTGGTTGCGAGATTACCTTTCTAAATATCCTGGTGGCTTGGTTGTCATCAGCCATGATGTCAATTTGATTGAAACCGTTGTCAATAAGGTTTTCTATCTTGATGCCAATCGAAACGTTATTGACGTTTACAACATGGGTTGGAAGAAGTATTTACAGCAACGCGAGCAGGATGAGCATCGTCGCAAGATCGATCGTGCAAATGCTGAGAAGAAAGCTGCCATCCTAGAAAAGCAAGCAGAGAAATTACGCGCTAAAGCAACAAAAGCTAAAGCCGCCCAAGGCATGTTTCGCAGAGCAGAAAAACTGATGTCAGGCCTTGAGGATGTGCGCAAGAGCGACAAAGTCGCAAAATTGCGTTTCCCCACACCATCTCCTTGTGGCAAGACGCCACTTACTGCCACTGGTCTCAGTAAGTCGTATGGTTCGCTTGAAGTTTTTACCGATGTGGACCTTGCCATCGATAAGGGTTCTCGAGTGGTAATTCTGGGCTTAAATGGGGCTGGGAAAACAACGTTATTACGTATGCTCGCAGGTGAATTGGAACCAGATACCGGTGAAGTTGTTGCTGGACATGGCCTCAAAATTGGCTACTACGCCCAGGAACACGAATCCTTGGATTACGAGCGCTCCGTGCTTGAAAACATGCAGAGTTCTTCTCCTGATATTCGCGAGCCGGAAGCTCGCAACGTACTTGGGTCATTTCTCTTTTCAGGAGATGACGTACATAAACCCGTCAAAGTTCTCAGCGGTGGAGAGAGAACTCGTCTAGCTCTTGCCGTGCTGGTTGTGAGTGCGGCCAATGTTTTGCTTTTAGACGAACCAACAAACAACTTAGATCCAGCATCACGTGATGAGATCCTGGGCGCTCTCGGTGAATATCAAGGATCTGTCATCCTTGTATCCCACGATGAAGGCGCAGTCCAAGCTCTCAAGCCTGATCGCGTTCTCTTGCTACCAGATGGCGATGAAGATCTCTGGAACGAGAATTACCTCGACTTGATCGAAATCGCTTAGGTTCTACTTCTTGTTGGCAGCCGATAATTCATGAGCAAGTGCATCTAGTTCAGCACCACCAGCCATAGCCTTTATCAAATCTTCGCGAGTGATATCTGCTTTGGCATATTCATGGACTAGCTTTCCGCGATTAAGAATGTAGAAACGATCTCCTACTAAATAAGCGTGGTGCGGATTATGGCTAATAAAAATAACAGCAATACCGCGCGCTTTGGCTTCGAGTACGTAACGCAATACAACACCTGCTTGCTTTACGCCAAGTGCACTCGTTGGCTCGTCAAGAATAACAACACGTGCGCCAAAATAGATTGCACGAGCAATAACTACCGCTTGACGTTCTCCGCCCGAGAGTGTTCCGATCGCTTGTTCTGGGTCACGAATATCAATGCCCATCAAGAGTAATTGTTCGCGAGCCACTTTCTTTGCCTGAGCAATATCAATGCGCTTGAATGGTCCCCAACCTTTTGTTGGTTCATTTCCCAGAAAGAAATTTCGCCAAATTGCCATCAAAGGTACAGTCGCTAAATCTTGAAAAACTGTTGCGATTCCGCGAGCAAGCGCGTCACGAGGCGCATTGAGATGTGCGGGCACGCCGTCGATCAAAAATTCTCCTGCATCTTGCTTATGAGATCCGCTAAGAATCTTGATCAAAGTCGATTTTCCCGCACCGTTATCACCTAGGACGCATGTGATACTGCCTGCGCCAACGTGAACATTTACGTCTTGAAGTGCAAGGACGTTTCCAAAATACTTTGTAACTCCGCGCAGTTCGAGGATATTTTCGGTCATTTCTTCGTCCCTTCTGCTCTGCGTCGTATGGCCGTGTTAACGCTCACCGCCGCAAACAAGATTGCTCCAAGGAAGGCGTAGTTCCAATCAGTATTCCAACCAGCAAAGGAGATGCCGATAAATGCGATGCCGATAATTGATGCCCCCATGCTTGCACCAATAGCAGTACCAAATCCGCCAGTAAGTAAGCATCCACCAACAACTGCCGCGATGATGTATGTGAACTCTTCGCCAACGCCTTGCCCTGCTTGAATCGACGTAAATTTTAGGGCTTGCATGATTCCCACTAATGCAGCTGCCATAGATGTTGTAACAAAGAGCAAAATCTTTGTGCGCTTGACCGGAACACCTGTATTACGGGCTGCATTGGCATCGCCACCAACGGCAGAAATCCAGTTGCCAGCCTTAGTGCGTGTTAATACCCAACTTCCAATAATGGTGAGTCCAATCCACCATATAACACTGACACTGAATGCGTAAGGCTCGAAGAGAGTTGATGCAAAAATCTTATGTGCTGCTGTGTAGTGCGTGCCGACATCGATTCCATCGACGCGAACAGTTCCAGTCCACAGGTAGATAAACCCTAAATTGAAACCACGAAGAACGAACATTGTTGCTAGGGTGACGATAAAGCTAGGTAATTTGGTGCGCACGACGAGGTAGCCGTTCATGGTGCCTATAAGTGCTGCAAATACAAATGTCCCCAAAATCGCGGCCCAGGTGTCCCAATGCAATTTAGTAATTAAAAGTCCGACAACTAATCCCGTACTTCCCACCATGATGCCGGAGGATAAATCAAACTCCCCACCAATCATCAGTAGTGCAACGGCAATTGCCATAATGCCGGTATAGGAGGCAACTTCACTCCAACGCGCAGTTCCACCAAGAGTGAAGAATTCTCCCGATTTATCTGCCAAAACAAACATAATAAAAATAGCGACTGCGCCGATGAAGGCGCCAAATTCTGGACGACGCATAGCTCGAGTCAGTGAGCTCACGCGGTTTATTCGCTCATCCTTGACGGGTGTAGTCGTGCTATTCATTCAGTTATATCTTCTTTCTTCAGTAGGTGAGCGTAAAAGGAGTCTGGACCCACACTAATCTCTCGATGAGCGTGGGTCCAGTCCTTATTTAACTTTTTAGCGAGTTCCGGCCTTAGCTAATGCTTCGACCTTAGCTGCGTTGTCCTTGGTTACGAATCCTGGACCTGTCATAACAGGAAGTCCGCCACCAACAGTGTTGGCGTTGCGGACGTTTAGAACCAAGAAGCTAACTGCAAGGTAGCCTTGCAAATATTGCTGTTGGTCAACACCGAACATGATTGTTCCGGCCTTGATTGCAGCAACAACACCAGCTGAGAGATCGAAGGTTCCGATCTTTGCAGATGAACCAGCAGATGTCTTTGCATCAAGCGCGTTCAATGCGATATCTGGATCAAGTGTAAGAACTGCATCAATTGTCTTGTCTGCAGTTAGCTTGGCAGAAATCTGGTTAACAGTTGTTGTTGGATCTGAGTGACCCTTGACATACATGTTTGTAACAGTTCCACCGAATGTTGCCTTTGCACCAGCGCAACGATCTTCAAGGGATGAGTTACCAGTTTCGTGGATAACGCAGAGCAGGTTCTTAAGTGATGCAGCCTTGAATTGCTTTCCAGCGCCGTTTCCAGCAACTGTCTCATCTTGGCCAACGTGTGTGATTGCGCCAAGTTTTTCGAAGTCTGCAGATCCCGAGTTAAATGTTACAACTGGAATTCCAGCCTTAACAGCTTTAGCAACTGCGGCCTTGATTGCACCGTAGTTAGGGACAGATACTGCAATTCCGTCTACTTTCTTAGTTACAGCAGTTTCGATGAGCTGTGCTTGCTTAACAGCATCATTGTTTGAGCACTGCCATGAAACAACCACGCGTGAGTCAGTTCCTGCTGCAAGTGCACCCTTCTTGGCTACAGACCAAAATGATCCGCCATCGCAGTGGCTAATAAGCGTGATTGTGAGACGTTTTTCTGCAGCATTAGCTGGTGCAACAACGAGTGCTCCAACAAGTGCTGTTACTGCAACAAGGCTCACGGCCGCAATACGGAACCGTGGAGTTAGTTGTTTCATCTATTTCTCCCATTCATCTAAATGTCATGAGCTGACATTTGGTAAGCACACTATGCCCTAGTAGCTCCACCAACGGAAGGGGCAATTGGACCGCTTCAAACCCCTATTTTTTGGTGCGATTCGAGGTCCCCTCAGGCGTGGAATTCAGAGGGGGTGATGGGCTAGGGTCGTATTTATGCCCAAAGTTTTCCTCACGGGAGCCACAGGCTTTGTGGGTAGCCAAATTGCTGAAGTGCTCGCAACTGCCGGCCATGACGTGCTTGTTGGACTTCGCACTGCCCGGGCAGAAAGCCTTCCTTGGGGTTCAGTAGTGGTGGATTACAACTCAGTAGAAGCAATCGAGGCAGCAGCAGTTGGTAGTGATGCAATTGTGCATTGTGCGATTGATAATTCTTTTCATAACTTACAAAATAATCGACCTCTTGCCTATGATGCATTTGTTGGCTTAACGCAAAGAGTCACTCGTGCAGCTGAAAAGATTAAGGCACAGCCAATCTATATTTCCACCGACTGGGTATTTGATGGCAAAAAGCACATGGTCCCTGAAAGTGAACCAGCGAATCCCATCAACTTCTATGGTGTTCTTAAATCTCTAGGTGAGCAAGTAATTCGTGACTTGGCACCAGATGGTGCAATCTGTCGTATCGCAGGTGTTATGGGACAACATCGCCTTCAAGCAGAAAATCCGCGAGTACAAGATGTCGGCTTCGGATACTTTGTTGCATCGATTGTGCAAGCTCTTCGTGCTGGCAAAACTTTTGAGGTGTGGACCGGTGACGGTGTCAATGCAATTGCTACACCTACACTTGCCTCTGAAATTGGTGCCGGGATTGAGAGAATTATTTCCACACGTGCAGCCGGAACTTTCCATCTCGTATCCAGCGAAGCCATCGATCGAATGGGCCTTGCACATCTCACGTGTGAGGTATTTGGGCTTGATGCATCCAAATTGCTAGCCACCCCCGCGCCCGCTGAATCGCGATTTGCCGAAGGGGTCCCTGTTGACTCGAGCTTATCTAGCGAACAAACGAGAAAGATTTTAAACCTGGCTCCCACTACTGTTAGGCAGCACTTGGAAGCATTTAAAATCGAAATGGAAACTGGCAAACTCCACCCAATCACGCAACCCAACTAAGGCAAATGAGGCAGAACATGAGTGAAAACCTACGAATCGCAGTACTTGGCGTAGGCCGTATTGGTGCAATGCATGCAGGCATGCTGGCAAACCAAACTCCTGGCGCCACCCTAGTTGGAGTCGCAGATGCGATGCCAGAATCCGCTAGAAAGGTTGGTGCAGCGCTCAATGTTCACGTTGGTACGGTTGATGAATTTATCGATTCGCCAGATGTAGATGCCATTGCAATCTGCACCAGTACCGATACGCATACTGACATCATGATTAAAGCTGCTAAAGCAGGAAAAGCAATTTTCTGTGAAAAACCTTTAAGCCTTGAGCTAGCCGAAGTAGATCGTGGATTAGCTGCCGTAGATGCAGCCGGAATTCCCTTCATGGTTGGTTTTAATCGCCGTTTTGATCCTGGCCATAAAACAGTCCGTGATGCAGTTGCTCATGGAAAAGTTGGAAATGTTCAGATTGCACGCATCACAAGCCGTGATCCTGCGCCACCACCGATTTCGTATATCAAAGTAAGCGGTGGAATATTTATTGATATGACAATCCACGATTTTGATATGGCTCGATACGTTGTAAATTCCCCCATCACTGAAGTATTTGCCAAAGGTCATGTTTTAGTTGATCCAGCTATTGGTGAAGCAGGAGATATCGATACAGCAATCGTGGTACTCACTCATGAAAATGGTGCAACCACAGTGATTGATAACTGTCGCAAAGCCGTATACGGATATGACCAACGCGTAGAGGTCTTTGGCTCAGCAGGAATGGTTGTTTCTGAAAATCATCGTCAGAACTACGCTTCCTACTACAACGAAAACGGAGCAAGTTCTGCAACCTTGCCCTACTTCTTCCTGGAACGCTACATACCCTCTTATCTTGCTGAATGGCGCGCATTCGTTGATTACGTTAAAGATGGTGGCGATTCTCCAGTGCCAGGATCTGCAGGTCGTGCACCAGTTGTACTGGGACTTGCTGCTTGGCAATCAGTGCGTGAAGGTCGTCCCATCGCTGTAGATGGAATTTAACTTCTACCTTCTCAAAACGTGCTCAATTAAAGACTAGCTAGCCAAAGTTTTGCCATCTCTTCGTGCCCAAGTGGCGTGGGATGTATTCCATCTTCGGCTAATTGCGTCATTGCCATTTTCTTAGCTAACGCTGTGAAATGAGCATCAAAAGCCACAACTTGGGCGCCAAATTCCTTCGCTAAACGGTGCACAACATCGATCTTGGGATTTAAATCCTCGCGCCATGTATTCATCTCCTCTTGAACCGGCAAAAGAAAAGGTTCGCAGAGTACAAATTCAGGGTGCAGAAGTGCTTGAGAAGCGTTCAGAACTCTGCGATAGCGATCTTCAAAATCTTCAACTCTTGTAATGTCGTTATCGTCATATCTGCGCCAGGTGTCGTTGATGCCAATAGCAATCGAAATGCGTGTGGGTTTATGATCCAAAACATCACGCTGCCACCGAGCTTCAAGATCCACAATTCGATGACCACTCGTGCCCACATTAATGATTGAACCTTTGAGATCACCAGAATTTGCGATCATGTGGACATAACCATCTCCATAAGGTGGCTCAACTTCGCGACCACAATCGGTAACGCTATCGCCAATAAATACAGTTACATCACTCATCTCAGCTCCTTATTTGGAATCATAATAATCTCTCATAGCAGCCGAAAGATTTGGATCTTCTGTGTGCATCCCAGCAATGACGCCTTCGCGATCTGCTTCAGTTCGATTCTGACTAATTTTCCACTTTCCTTCCATACGCGTAACCATAATTTCCACTCCAACAATTGCCTTTAATTGCTTAGCAATAAAATCATCAGGCGCATCAGAGACCAACCATGGATTTTCGCGACCTGCCTCATGAGTGTTAGTTAATGAATTGACGTGAGTGCCCAACCAAGAAACATCATCATGAATTACTGCATGCCCCCATACTTGTACAGTAATATAATTCCAGGTTGGAACTACTTTGCCGTTTTCTTTTTTGCTTTCATACCACGTAGGAGTTACATAGTTATCTGGGCCTTGAAAGATTAAGAGCGTTTCATTTCCTTGAGCTAAATCTTTGAGTTGGTCATTTCCTCGAGCTAAGTGGCCGCAAAAAGTCAGAGATTGCCCTGAGTCTGGACCAATAACAAAGGGGATCAAATTTGCAGTTAAGCCATTTAATCCGTGAGTAATCAAAGTTGCTAGCGGATATTTCTTAATCAAACCCAGAAGTGCTTCAGGCCTATCTTCCGCGAAGTGATGCGGGGTATACATCTAGGAATCGCTCGCATCAAAGGCCATAACTCATTAAATCAGAAATCCAAGGCTGAAAGGGAATTCTCAGTTAGTTATGCCACGATATGCCCATGCCCAAGTTGATCGCTAGCAGCGTTGGCGAGAACCGACGTTCTCGCTATGCGAGCTTGCTTGAAGCTTCTGTGGCAATTGCTCTGGATCAGGGAGGCTCTGCAGTAACAATCACCGCTGTAGCGAAAAAAGCAGCGCGTTGTTATTGCGAAAACCTTTCTTCAGAGCACGCCAATCGTTTTGCTAGATGAGCCAACTTCGGCTCTAGATCAAAAGTTTAAAGCGATACTTTTTACCGCAATACGAGAAAGGCAAGCAGCTAAGGGTGCATTGCTAATAGCCTCGCATGACCGAGAATTCATACATGAACTTGGTGCTCGCAATTTGAGCCTGTAGCTCCTACCGCTTTTAGAAAACAGCACGATTGCCCTTAAGATAACCCTGTGGAACTCCAAAAAGTCATTCTTTACTATGGCTTCACGCCTATTTCCGATCCAGATGCAATTCGATTATGGCAGCAATCCCTCTGTGAAACTCTGGGTCTTAAGGGTCGCATCATTATTTCTGCTCACGGGATTAATGGAACTTTAGGTGGAGATATCTCTGCTTTGCGAAAGTATGTTAAAAACACACGCCGCTACCCAGGTTTTAAGAAGATAGATTTTAAGTGGTCTCAAAGTGAAGGAAATGATTTCCCTCGTCTTTCTATTCGCATTCGGGATGAACTTGTAGCCTTTGGAAATCCTGGAGAACTTATTGTTGATGAGAATGGTGTTGTAGGAGGCGGGGTTCACCTGCGCCCTGAAGAAGTAGACAAACTCGTTGCCGAGCGCGGAGATGAAGTTGTCTTCTTTGATGGCCGCAACGCCTTTGAAGCCAAAATTGGGAAATTCCAGAACGCCATCGTGCCTGATGTTGAAACAACAAGAGATTTTGTTGAAGAAATTGAAAGTGGCAAGTACGACCATTTGAAGAGTAAGCCAGTTGTTACCTACTGCACAGGTGGTATTCGCTGTGAAGTGCTCTCATCGGTGATGATTAAGCGCGGATTTCAAGAGGTCTACCAAATCAAAGGTGGCATTGTTCGCTATGGCAAAGACATTGGGGATTCTGGATTATGGGAAGGATCCCTTTTTACATTTGATGATCGTATGGCCATTGATTTTAGCAAAGACACCAAGATCATCGGTGCATGCGAAAAATGTGTTGCACCTACTAAGCAGTTCTATAACTGTGCCAACGCCGCTTGTCACAAGTTGGTTTTGCTCTGCCAGACTTGCGCTGCAGAAGATGTCAGCCGAGGATGCGGACATACTCGCACTCGCTATAACAATGCAGAGATGATTGGTTAAGCAAAAATCTTTCTGCCTGGGATTTAGATAATCTCTGAAAGAAGTGCCTCTACTCGTTTTTTGATTTCATCACGAATGATGCGCACAGGTTCGATTCCTTGGCCAGCTGGGTCATCCAAAACCCAATCTTCATACCTTTTGCCTGGATAAAAAGGGCAGGTGTCTCCGCAGCCCATCGTGATGACTACATCGGATTCAATGACCGCTTCGGTGGTTAAGATTTTGGGTGAATTATTTGAAATATCAATGCCCACTTCTTGCATCGCAGCAATTGCTATGGGATTAATAGAGTCTTTAGGTGCCGAGCCTGCCGATAAAACTTCTACTTTGCCGCCCGAGAGTGCGAGCATAAATCCTGCTGCCATCTGCGAGCGCCCAGCGTTGTGAACGCAAACAAAGAGCACTGTCCTTTTCTTAGTCTGCATCAAAGACTCCCTACCTCTGGCGCTGACTCTAACAACTACTGATGAGCAGCGATTCGCTCTCGTGCAACTTGCTGACTAGGAGATTCTGGGCCTAGGACTGCGCTAAACACATTGAGCATCAAGCGAGCCACCTTCACCCAGATTTTACTAGGTTTTTTCAGATTAAGAATTTTACGTTCATTCTCATCCAAGGTGAAGATAGCCGCGTTAGATAGCACGCGGTAGAACATCAAACCAACAAAAGGAAACGGTGGGTGAAGAATGAACTTCACTACGCGTGCAGTTGCCTCAGAACGAACGAGATCTTTGGATCTAAAATCAGCCAAAGTCTCCTCCATTTCAGCCATGCTTTGAGGAGCTGATGCAAGACCTAAGGGTTGAGCACTCTTGCTCCATTCGCGCACATAAGCATCGCCTCCAGCCTTGATCGGATAGCCAAGGGCAAGGTGTGCTTTGAGAAATGAATCCGTAAACGCGCAATGCACCCAGAGCAAGAAACGCGGATTGCGTGCTTCATAGTGGGCATGGGCGCCATCCTTTTTGACGTACTCACCCACTACAGCCTTATGCATTGTGTTAACGCGCTCGGCTTCACGAGCAATGACTTCTGTAGATGCAAAGGTTGTAATAGTGAGCCAACGTGAAGTACCCGCAAGTCGACCCATCGGATCACTTTCATAACGAGAATGTTGAGCCACGCCACTCAGCGGTGCCGGATGGGCAGCCTGTAATAGAAGGGCGCGAATCCCGCCCACAAGGGTTGCCACACAACCATGTACTTCCCATACGGCGCTGCCAGGACCGAAGAGTCCAGCATCGCTTCCGATTTCAATACTCTTCACCCAATCGGGTTTGCCATCTTTAGAGCCAGAAACTATTTCGCGAAACTTATCGGCAAAGGGTTTAGTGAGAAAAAAATTATCTAATCTAGGCATCGTTAAGATCCCAATAAATACATCGCACAACCAAAGTTTACTTTGGTGCTAGAAATCCCGCGACTTGAAAGCCAATCAAGGCACCCTTAGGTGAGTTTGTATCCTGAAGCCAAGACCGCAGCTGAGATCTCAGACTGTGCAATCTCATGATCTGCAGTGATCACCGCATGAGCGGCTGCAGCGCTGGCAACTACTTCACTGACACCGGAAATCTTCTTAAGTTCTGTCATGACTCGACCTTCGCAATGCCCACATGTCATTCCAGTGATTTTGATAGTTTGAGTAGACATCTAGTCTTCTTTCACATTATTTCTAGAGGATATGGGAATCCACTCTAGCAAAAGCTAGACCCTTGGCAAGCAAAATTAATACTCGTTAAATCCTTTCCCCTTGAATATCTCCGGCGCGCATCGTGTGATTCTGGCATCTAAGGTTTTCTCCTGCTTCGCCGCGGAAAAATGAAGGACGTACGCGCGCTGACGACCAGGTGTTAATTCTTTAAAGGCAACTGCCAATCCAGGAATCTTCTTCAGTTTGCTTTGGATTTGTTTGGGTATTTCAAAATCTGCGCTCTTTTTAAACTCTACTTTCAAGCCCGCTTCCTCAATTGCAATTGCTTCCGCGATGTATCTGTTGATCGTCGGGCGCAGTTTCATAATTTCTTCAACGCTTGCGAATCGCATCTGCCGTCCCGATTGCACGTTCTGCGTTTGCTGAATGAGTATTTTCTTAGAATCCTTCAGTAAGGCACCTTTAAAGAAAGCTATCGCGCAATAATTTTTGAAGCCATGTAGCAAAATTACATTCCCATTGTTGAGGGTGTAGCAAGGATGGCCCCACTTGAGATCTTCAATTAACCCACTCTCCAAAGCAATCTCTCGAAGGAGCATAAACTCGTCTTGCCACTTGGTGACTTTGCGAATATAGATATCCACCTTGCGATTCATGGCTTACTCTCCCTTAGCGTCGGCATAACCCCATAGATCAAAGTCATCTAGATTGATTGTTGCATGCCCGCGAAATTCAAGAGCAGAAACTAATTGTGCTCGGTGCTCGGTTGCATGGTGAACGGCTTGCGAAAGAATCGTGGAGCGTGCACGCTTGATGGTATTTCCACTTTCATCAGGTTTTGGAAATAAGACATCAGGACCCTCGCAGGCTCTCAGTAAGCGGCCATCAAAAATTTTAGCTTTTTCAGAGAGATCCACCATCTCTTTGGTGGATGTAGGTTGATCAAAATCAATATATTCCTCATCAGTCAATAAGGATCCATACCAATCAGCAGATGAAAGTATGTGGTGAATCATTTCTGCGACCGTCCATTTTGGATTGACTACATAGGCGCCAAGTGCCTCATCTGGAAGTTCGCCGATCTTCTTGATGATCTGCTGGTTTGCCCATCCCATATGCTTGATGAGTTTTTCAATACCTATTTCACTTTTCATGCGAGTAGGTTATTACAATTTTACGCTATTTGACTAAAGGTCTTTTCCTGGGATTGCAAAAGGAATGCGGTACTGAACTTTTCCTGATTCTTTCGTATATGAGTCATACAATTTACGAGCGGTTTCATTGGTGGCATCGGTATTCCAATACAGGCGGCTAGACCCGGATTCCTCAGCAATTTCATAGACAGCGTCAATCAACGCTCTCCCAAGGCCATCACCTCGGGCTTGCGGATCTACAAACAAATCTTCAAGGTAGCAATAATTCTTTGGCGCCCATGTGGATGTTTGAAATGTGTAATGAACAATTCCTAGGACTTTGCCTTCACTTTCAACTACAAGTCCATAAAGGTTGTAATCGCTTTCAAGCAATCGCGACCATGTGAGTTCGTATTGTGATTCAGGGATGGTGGTCTTATAGAACTCGATATAACCACGCCATAAGGGCAGCCAGGCTTGTTTATCGCCCTGCCTTAATTGACGCACTGTATGCATCTGCCAATTGTAATGGTGTCAGGGCTAGCAAGTGCACAAGGGATAACCTAGGCACATGCATGAGCATGAAGAAGAAGTCCGACAGCGTTGGGGGCAAAGTGATGCCTACCTTGAATCTGCTTCCAAAACTTCTCATTACTCACAAGAAGATTTTGCTGCCGCCAAAGTGGAACAAGAAGCAGCTACCGAACTCTTTGTTTACGCATTCGGAAATGGTCTTCCCATCGACTCGTCCAAAACTCAGGAAGCAGTAGTTGCGCACCGGGAAGCGATAACAAAATGGTTCTATGACTGTTCTATTGAAATGCAAAAACAATTAGCGATCATGTATATCCAAGATCCAAGATTTAGAGAATATTACGATGGTCGTGTAAGAGGCTTAGCTCAATACGTCCATGATGCAATTACAGCACAGTAGATCAATAGGCATTCACAAGCAAGCAAAGCAAATTGGTATACTAACTACTCATCTAGAGATGAGACTCCCCGAACCCATGGGACTTATTGATGAACTCACTCACTGAATTAAATGAAATTGGGTGCTTGTCAGACAAGAACTTTAAAACTGCTCCCACGATTGCTCGGAGGCATATATCTACTCACACGTGTTGAGTGGTCTAAGTTGCAAAAGCCTAAGAACGAATTTCCTCGTTCTTAATAGTCAACATCGTTAGACTGACACAATGCTTGAAAAATGGACTCGAGGAGCGGTTCGAAACCGCTTCGCCATTATTGCAACCTGGATTGTCCTTGGAATCTTTGGATTTCTTGGAGCGTCACAACTTGATGGACTCCTGACAACTTCACTAACCGTACCGGGAAGCCAATCGGCGCAAGCAGATGAGATATTGACGAATAGTTACCATGAAAATGTTGAAGGTAGTTTTACTGTTCTTTATAAATTTAGACATGCTACAGACACTGAAATTGAGAGTTTCAAACATAGTATTGACGTTGCAGCATCGTCGATTGCGACTGCGAAAGTAACGCAATCTCGCGCACTTGGTGGATACTTATATGCCAATATCGGGACATCATTTAATCTGAGCGAAGCTGCGAAATTCACTCCACAATTGCGTATAGCGCTGGCTCATCAAGGGCTGAACGAAGCGATGGTCACTGGGCCACCTGCAATCAAGTATGAC
>CAIJOY010000042.1 GCA_903822425.1 uncultured Actinomycetes bacterium
GTTGTGATCAGCCCTCAGGTATCAGTCAGATACACTCCAACATCCCGAAAAGCCCCACCAAGCCGTGTTGTGATCAGCCCTCAGGTATCAGTCAGATACACTAGACCCGACCTAACTTATTGTTTTGTCGGGTCTTTTTATAAAAGTAGTACTTGCTCTGGTGGTTGTTCTGCCTTGCGACGAATTCTGCCGTGAAATATGTTCATACGCCCAAACTGCTTATCTGTCATGGATAAGACCCGAACTTCACCATCTGGCGGAATGCAAGCTTGAGTTCTGCTCATGTGGACTGCAGCATTCTCGTTACTTGCACAATGCCGAGCGTAAACCGAGTACTGGATCATTGCGTAACCATCGTCCAGAAGAAACTCTCGAAAGTGGCGATAGTCAGTTCTCTCTTCCGCTGTAGTTGTTGGTAAGTCAAAAAGAACTATCAACCACACGGTTCGGTATCCGCCGAAAAATGCCATACAGGAACCTCCACCGCCTTCACGTCGCCAGATAAAACTAGTTTCACAGAGTGGGCATAACGCTGCATAGCCACCCAAAGCGGAAGAGTTTGACCGCCAAATGAAACCTCACCAGAAAGTGCTTCCAACATCACACGCTTACTTGCTGGAGCCAGTTCATGGTTTCCTTTATTCCACTCCTTCATCGCAAGCCAATCAACCGAGGGGCGAAGCGGTTCCATCAAGTCGTTGGCTAATGCAAAATTGTCGCTTCTGTTGTGGTGAAAAATTCCAAGCGCAGGGTGAAGCCCAGTTCCGACAATAGCCCGAGCAACGCAGGCACGCAAAATTGCATAGCCGTAGTTGAATAATGCATTGATATCGTCGCCATTTGTATCGCGGCGAAACTCTGGGCCAAGAAGTTCGCGCCAGTAATATGCGGCGGCCTGTGCTTCCCTGTCCCCGGCATCTTCTTCCCTGACCCGAAAAGCCATTGCCTCAAGATGTTTTGCTTTTTTGCCTTGCGCTGCGAGATGGCGACTTTGTGCGGAAATTTTCGCAACCACAATATCACGCCAAAGAGCGCGCGTCGTTTGTGGATTAGCCTTGATCTGCATAAGCAATGTGGCGGTGTGTAGTGTGCCACCAGCCAGCGGCAAAACCAAAGACAATGGCAAGTACTTTTCATCACACAGCAGTACAGCCACATCCGCTTGCTGACATGCCATTAGGGCCTGTTGAGTTATCACATTAGCTGGGTGGGCCAGCAGCAAAATTCCCAAATCTTCTATTGGCACCTTTGCCACGACCTTACTTTCTTGTTCGACAACAAGTTGCCTATCCTTGAGGCTTATCCAACTCCCGCGTGTAATTTCAACGATTCGCTTTATCATGAAGGCGATGTCCAAGCACATTTAACCTTAAAGATGTTAACGCGCCGTCTTTCATAAGCTTTGAGATTGTTGACATGTACTCTTGCGAAGAATCCTCAAGGGTAGCCGCGGTGTGTTTGCGAAGGACAATACGTTTACCAGAGGGGTCGAGTTTTTGCAGTCGATACGTATTAGTAACACCACCTTTTGTAGCCGTCACCATGTCGTTGATATGCAAGGCCATTACAAACTCTAAATCTGGTCCGTGATCTTTCTGAATTAAGGGTAGTTTTTCTTTACGAATTCGTTGTGCAGCTTGCCAAGTATTTACAAATAAACCTCGGCACTTTCCGGTCTTCTTGTCCCTAACAATTTCAACGTGATGGTTGTTTCCAAAAGGGTGAAGGCGAATTAGTTTTCCATCTAACTTCACTTGAAGATAAGAATCCGGATTGAAGCTTTCTGAAGCGACAACACGCACATGCCTAATCTGGGCTTTGTTGGCAGTTAGTCTGGGTCTATTAGCGTCTGAAAACGCAACCTTGGGGTCATTGCCAAAGCTTGCAAGGTGGGATGTAAGAAACGTTTTAAGTGTCGGATCAGCTACCTTACCAACTTGATTGTTATCGAACTGCTGGTTGAGGGGTTTGCGGTAAACAATACGATCACCATCTTTTGTCTTTTGTGCACCGTAGCCAGTTTCTTCGTGA
>CAIJOY010000043.1 GCA_903822425.1 uncultured Actinomycetes bacterium
CTTTTCACGAGCAACGCGTTCTTTGCAGTACTCAAGTAAATCGCCGGCGCCAGCAACAATGAAATGAACTTTACTTCCGCGACGTTGAAGTTCTGAAACGACATCAAGAAATCTATCGGGGCGTTTTATTTGAGTGATGCGCCCGACAAATGCACAGTAAATGGAAGTGGGTTTTATCCCAAGATTTGCGCAAGCAACTTCTCTTGTGGGGAGTGTGCCTAATGCAAGTCCGGGTGGCATGACGGCAAATTTATTAGTCTTACCGATACCAGCACCAAGGAGTTCTTCCATCACTTTCTTGCCAACAGCCAGGAGCTGTGTTGTAAATAAGGCAAGTGTTCGCTCAACAAGAACGACTAGGTTTGTTTTAAAAGCTCCAAAATATCCATGGAGCAAGTGACCATGGAAAGTATGCACACGGATTGAGTGGTGTCCGGAAAGAATAGAAGCCAAGCGTCCAATAACTCCAGCTTTAGCGGTATGTGTATGAATAACGTCAGGTCTAAATTTGCGAATCTCCTTAATGATGCGAAGTAGTGCTGCAAGGTCGCTGCGTGGTGAGATCGAACGACCTAAACCAACAATACGAAGCGCGTTGACATCGGTAGCGACTGTTTCTAAGTAATCAGATTCATCTGGTGCACAAAATCCCGTGATGAGGCGGTGATCAAACTTTGTAGCATCAAACCCTCGCATGAGGCCCGAAACTTGCACTGCTGGGCCGCCAACATTCATCCTCGCTATGATTCTCATAACGCGAATGCGTCCATCGTGACTTTCGGCCATGGGAGTATCTTGTCTCAAATAATTTCGCAATGCACCGCTGACTCACTCGCCAGTGCTGCACAATCACTCAAAAATGGTGCCCTTGTGGTTTTTCCGACTGAAACTGTTTATGGACTTGGTGCAGATGCAAACAGTGACGCGGCAGTGGCCCGTATTTATGAAGTTAAAGGCCGCCCTGCAGATCATCCTTTAATCGTGCACATCTCGAGCATGGAAAATCTTTCGATTTGGGCAAGAGATATTCCCGTTTATGCAATTTCGTTGGCACGCGATTTTTGGCCAGGTCCCATGACATTGGTGTTGCCCCGCAGTGAAGTTGCGCAAGATTTCATCACTGGTGGTCAAGATACAGTGGGTGTACGCGTCCCGGCACATGCCATTGCTCTAGCACTTCTCAATTCTTTTGAAAAAATTGGTGGAAAAGGAATCGCTGCGCCCAGTGCAAATAGATTCGGAAAAGTTTCTCCCACAACCGCTTCAGCTGTTTCAGAAGAGATTGCTCAATATTTATCAGATACCGACTGCATTTTAGATGGCGGCCCAGCACTGGTTGGCGTTGAGTCCACAATTATTGATTGCACGAGTAGTAATCCAAAGATTTTACGACCAGGTGCGGTAACACTTGAAATGATTCAAGAATGCACTGGACTTGACGTTGTCCAGGACACAACTAATGCAATTAGAGTTTCTGGATCTCTGGATTCTCACTATTCACCCAAAGCTGAAGTCATCCTCGGTGCGATGGCCGAGTCTGGCGAAGGATTTATTGCACCAGCAACAATCACAACACCGAAGGGTGCAATTAGGCTCGCATCTCCAGTCACCGTCGAGGATTACGCGCGTGTGCTCTACGCGGCTTTGCGATCGGCTGATTCACAAGGACTCAAGCGCATCGCCGTGATTGAACCTGAAGGTGCTGGCCTAGCCATCGCGGTTCGCGATCGTCTTTTGCGTGCATCACGAGGCAATTAGTTCCAGCCACTTGTCATCAAGATAAAAATCATTCTGCGGGTTTTTGCGAGCAGGAAAACCCGATATCATTTGCGCTCGCGACCCACGTAAAAGATGGTGTGCGCAGTGGGGCCTTTAGCTCAGTCGGTAGAGCAACGGACTTTTAATCCGTGGGTCGTCGGTTCGAGCCCGACAGGGCCCACACACTTGTCCTACAGTGTCTCCCATGACTCAACGCACTGTGCTTATCACTGGTGGCTCTCGAGGTATTGGAGCATCGATTGCTCGGGAATTCGCATCAGCAGGTGATCGCATTGCCATTCATTATGTGTCATCACAAGAGGATGCGCAAAAAGTCGTTGATTCACTTCAAGGCAGCGGACATGTGATTTCTCAAGCTGACCTTCGCAATCCTGATGCAATTAAAAACATGGTGGATGATGTTGCACAGCGCCTGGGCAAGATTGATGTGTTGATAAATAATGCCGGAGTTTTCTTTGATCATCCTATTGAAACTTCAACTTATGAACATTGGCAAAAAGCGTGGTCAGATACTTTAGGTGTGAATCTTATCGGAGCGGCAAATGTAACGTGGTGCGCTCTTCAACATATGCCCAAAAACGGAACCTCTCGCATCGTCAACATTGGATCACGTGGAGCATTCCGGGGCGAACCACTGAGCCCTGCATATGGCGCTTCAAAAGCAGCGATTGTTGCTTTCGGTCAATCCATTGCAAAAGCTTTAGCACCTATGCATATCGGCGTAACAACACTTGCGCCAGGTTTTGTCCAGACAGAAATGGCAAAGCGAGTTCTTGATGGTCCAGAGGGCGATAGCGTGAGAGCGCAAAGTCC
>CAIJOY010000044.1 GCA_903822425.1 uncultured Actinomycetes bacterium
CCGCGAAGAAGGCGGTAGTGCGGGATACGTGAAATTCTTCCGTCATGGCGTTATTGGAAAAGGGCTCAACGATTACGATGCAATTTTCTCTACTTTAAAAAGTGTTGGTTTTGACGGGTGGATCAGCATCGAAGATGGCGTTGAAGGAATGGGACAGATGATTGAAAGTGCGGATTTCCTCAAAGCCAAAATCGCGCAACATTGGGGTTAGTTAAAGTGATAGACCAAGGCAGAAGTTCCAGCTGCAGTAATGACAACTACAGGAAATGGCGCCTTGAGCAATAGTGCTGCGATTGCAACGCTTAACCCAAGTGCTCGGTGATCCAGAGATAGCTTGCTTTTTTCTGTGAAAGTTTGCACGGCAACTAAGGCGCTTAAAAGTGCGATCGGAATCAGCGTATTAATTTTCTGAACACGAGGATGTGACAGATAGCGCTCGGGTATTGAATGTCCTAGATATTTAAGAATAAATGCTGCAGCACTTGTACCAATTACGCCCCACCACATTGCGCTCATTTTTTACGCATTCCCATGAGTACTGCTAAAAGTGCAGTGGCGATAATTGGTAAACCTGCTGGAAGTAGTGGCGTTAAGGCAAGTGCAAGCAGTACTGCAGAAATGGCTAAAGCACGATCAGAGTGAGATTTCAATCGAGGCCACACAAGGCCGGCAAAAGCGGCAGGTACTGCTGCATCAAGCCCCCACGCTGCTGGATTTCCCATTGCTTGAGCTCCGAATGCACCGAGCAATGTGAATAGGTTCCAGAAAAGAAAAACTCCAAAACCAGTCAACCAAAATCCTGAACGCATCGCGTCTTGACCCAAGTGCTCTTGCGAAAGTGCGACACCTGTTGATTCATCGATCGTGATATGTGCTGCAACAACTCTTTTGAAGCCTCGCAATTTGAGCAGAGGTGCCATTCGAAGACCGTAGAGCCCATTGCGAAAACCCAGAAGGCTTGCGGTAGTAATGCCACTCAGAGCGCTACCCCCAGCTCCTATGACGCCGATGATGGCAAATTGTGAAGCACCAGAAAAAGTCAGCACAGATAAAAGACTCGTCTGCACAATAGAGAAGCCTGCTGCCACGCTAGCGGCCCCAAATGCAGCGCCGTAAGTCCCAACGGTAAATGAGACGCTAAAAGAATCGCGAAGAGTCGAGGCTGGGGTGGCAGACACAACTGGCATTGTGCCGTATCCAATGCGAAGTTGCGCGCCCTTGGCTCGATAGGGTCACACCATGTCTGAAGCTCCCATTTTCCGAAGCGATATGACCGTTGAGTTGGTCAAAGCCAGTGCTAGCGATGCCGACGTTATTTGGGCCGCTCGAGTCTCTACAGCAGGAGAGCAATCTCTAGAGGAGGTAGGAGAAGATCCTGCACGATCTGCTGGTTTGATTAATTATTTAGCTCGCGAACGTCATGGCTCGCCTTTTGAACATACTTCGATGACTTTTTTTGTATCTGCCCCGATCTTCGTCTTTCGCGAATTTATGCGCCATCGAATCGCTTCATATAACGAGGAGAGCGGTCGCTATCGTGAATTACAACCTGTTTTTTATGTTCCAGATGCAGAGAGAAAATTAATTCAAGTTGGCAAAACTGGTGCATACACTTTTGTGGACGGAACTCCGGAACAATTTGAAATCACTGTTGCGGCCATGAAGGAAAGTTATGTATTTGTATATGAGCGCTATCAAAGAATGCTCGAGGCTGGGATTGCTCGCGAGGTAGCGCGCGCAGTATTACCAGTTGCTCTCTACTCATCCATGTATGTGACCATGAACGCTCGTGCTCTCATGAACTTCCTTTCCCTTCGGACTGCGCGCGAGGGCTCTCATTTTCCGAGCTACCCGCAACGCGAAATTGAGATGGTGGCCGAGAAGATGGAAGCGCATTTTGCTCAATTAATGCCTCTGACCTACGGCGCTTTCCAAAAATCTGGGCGCATCGCTCCGTAAGCAGGGGTAGCCTTAGCCCATGACAATTCTTGCGCCATTTGGGCGACTAGCCACTGCGATGGTGACGCCTTTCAAGAAGGATTTGTCTATTGATTGGGATGGCGTTGCAACTCTTGCACACCACTTAGTGGCAACTGGGCATGATGCGATCGTTGTCAATGGCACAACAGGTGAAGCGCCAACGACAAGTGATGATGAGAAAGATCAAATCATTAAAGTTGTGCTGGATGCAGTTGGCAAGAAAGCTCAAGTTGTCGCTGGTGCTGGCAATAATGAAACGACGCATTCGGTCGAA
Organism: uncultured Actinomycetes bacterium; assembly: GCA_903822425.1. Classification (GTDB taxonomy): domain Bacteria; phylum Actinomycetota; class Actinomycetes; order Nanopelagicales; family Nanopelagicaceae; genus QYPT01. The sequence goes on from CAIJOY010000044.1 coordinate 2,255, forward strand.
CAAGCATTGCGTGCCCAAAAAGCTGGCGCACATGGCCTTCTTGTTGTCGCACCGTATTACAACAAGCCACCCCAAGCCGGAATCGAGGCGCATTTTCGAGCAATCGCAGATGCTACTGATTTGCCAGTGATGATGTATGACATTCCGGGTCGCACTGGCATGCAGATTGAATCCGACACAATTGTTCGCCTTGCAGAACATCCTCGTATTGCTGCCTTGAAAGATGCCAAAGGAGATGTTGCTGCAACTTCTTGGGTCATTAAGCGTTCAGGAATTCCCGTTTATTCTGGAGATGACATTCTAAATTTGCCACTTCTTTCAGTAGGCGCTGTTGGATTTGTATCTGTATGTGGCCACACCGTTGGTCCCTACCTTCGTGAAATGTTGGATGCATGGTTTTCTGGCAATGCAGAGCACGCACTTGAAATGCATCAAAAAGCCCTTCCTGTATTTACCGGAACTTTTCGCACGCAAGGTGCGATTCTGACTAAAGCCGCTCTCAATTTAATGGGACTTCCAGGTGGCTACACCCGTTTACCTTTAGTGGATGCAACGCCCGAGCAGATCGCGCAACTGCGCAAGGATCTCATCGCAGGCGGCGTAACTTTGGCCTAATGACACATCCACATCCAGGACTTGATACTCCCTCCAAATTAGCATCTGGTGCACTGCGCATTGTTGCTTTGGGGGGACTCGGTGAAATCGGTCGCAATATGACCGTATTTGAAACCGCAGGAAAATTGCTCATCGTAGATTGCGGCGTATTGTTTCCAGAAGAAACTCAACCGGGTATTGATCTGATCTTGCCTGATTTTTCCTATATTCGCGATCGATTGAGCGATGTGATCGGCATAGTTCTTACACACGGACATGAAGATCACATCGGCGCAGTTCCTTACTTATTGCGCGAACGTGGCGACATTGCAGTTTATGGATCAGCGCTGACACTGGCACTGCTAGGAGCTAAACTCAAAGAACATCGCATCACACCAGTTTCGCGTGAAGTGAAAGCCGGGATGACCGAAGATATCGGACCATTCTCAGTTGAATTTGTTGCGGTCAATCATTCGATTCCTGATGCGCTAGCAATCGCAATCCATACTTCTGCTGGAACCGTTTTGCACACCGGAGATTTCAAGATGGACCAGCTTCCCCTTGATGGTCGCATAACGGATCTACGTACTTTCGCGGCATTAGGTGAAAAAGGTGTGGATCTATTTTTGGTGGACTCCACCAATGCAGATGTCCCTGGTTTCACACCATCAGAGCGCGAAATCATGCCTGTTCTAGATCGCGTATTTCGCCAAACTAAACGCCGTGTGATCGTTGCATCATTTGCCTCTCATGTGCACCGAGTACAACAAATTATCGATACGGCTGCGGCTCATAATCGCAAAGTAGCTTTCGTTGGTCGCTCTATGGTGCGCAACATGAAGATTGCCCAAGATATGGGTTACTTAACAATTCCAGAAAATCTCGTAATAGATTCAAAAGAACTTGAGAACTATGGAGATAACGTTGCATTGATCTGCACTGGTTCACAAGGTGAGCCACTTGCTGCTCTGTCTCGCATGGCAAACGGTGACCATGCAATCCGTGTGGGACCGGGAGACACTGTGATATTGGCATCCTCTCTTATCCCTGGAAATGAGAATCCTGTCTATCGCGTGATTAATGAATTAACGCGATTTGGAGCCAAGGTGGTCCATAAAGCAAATGCTCTCGTACATGTATCTGGTCACGCTGCTGCAGGGGAGTTGCTGTACTGCTATAACATCGTAAAACCAAAATATGTCATGCCGGTTCATGGTGAATGGCGCCATTTACGCGCCAATGCAGAGCTGGCAATTCAAACTGGTGTTCCTCGCAGCAATGCGATCATCGTGGAAAACGGCATGGTTGTGGACCTCATAAACCACGAAGCATCTGTTGTCGGCAGCGTTCCTGTTGGGTTTGTTTATGTTGATGGGCAAAGTATTGGTGATATCACCGAAGCTTCTTTGAAAGATCGCAGAATTCTCGGTGAAGAAGGTTTTATTTCTGTCGTAGTAGTAATTGATTCCCAAAGCGGAAAGATCGTCGCGGGACCCGATATTCATGCTCGAGGATTTGCAGAAGATCTGGAACTTTTTGATGAAGTTAAATCACGGATTGAAAAGGCACTAGAAATTGCTGTTGCCGATGGTATTAATGGCACACATCAACTTTCACAGATTGTTCGCAAAACAGTTGGTGGTTGGGTCGGTGGAGAACATCGTCGTCGCCCAATGATTGTTCCACTCGTTATCGAGGTGTGATTCAGGATCTCGGCGCGCCTGTCCTTCCTATTTTTCTCGAAAGATTAGGCTCAGACCATGGCAAAAAAGAAGAAGAGTGCGCCCAAAAGTTCTTCGGGAGTATTCGCTGCCATTTGGAGAGGGCTCTCCAGAAGCGTCGGAAATTCGATTCGGTTTCTGGCCAGAGAAGCTAAAGATCTGGATCGCGTACATCAACGTGATGGACTTGCCTTCCTTTTCCTCATTTTCGCTTTCCTTGCTGGTGCTGGCACATGGTTTAGATCCGACAACATTGTTGGACGCGCTCTCTACGCTTTCTTCTATGGCGGTCTAGGAAAGATAGGTTTTTTCACGCCAATCCTTCTGACATATTTTGCAGTTCGCCTCTTCAGAACACCGCCAGAGGGTCGCACTACTGGACGAGTATCTGTTGGAACTCTTGCACTTTTGATTAGTTCGACGGGCTTAGCTCACATGTTCAATGGCTCGGTGGGGCGAGATGCAATTGCAATGCGCAGCGGTGGGGGATGGCTTGGCTATGCAGTTTCTATGCCGCTGATTGCTCTCATGACTCCGGTGTTGACATACCCGGTTCTGTTTCTTATTTTGATATTTGGAATCTTGGTAGTAACAGCCACGCCAGTGAGTTCTGTTTTCACGCGAATCCGCACGACCTTTGCTTGGCTTTTTGCCAAAACTGCTAGTGGTGTCAAACGCACCGTTGAGGATTTTCAAATTTCAGAATCTGAACCATTTGAAACCCCATTGGTAGCTGATTGGCATCATCGAGACAATGATGCCGAAGATCCAGATGAGGAAGAATTAGACGAAGAAGATTTTGATGAGGAATTCACCGTGCCTCTTCCAGCCCCGACTGTGGCTCAGGCTGAGCGCTCTGCAAATGTTCGCCCTGTGCAATTGCTCTTGACCAATGATTCTAAATATGAATTACCACCTCCTGATTCCTTACGAACAGGCGTGCCCGGTAAAGCTAAGAGCAAGGCAAATGATGCGGTGGTTGCATCACTTACCGAAGTTTTCTTGCAGTTTGAAATTGATGCAAAAGTCACTGGGTTTATGCGGGGTCCAACTGTTACTCGTTATGAAGTGGAACTCGGCAATGGAGTAAAAGTTGAACGGATCACCGCACTTGCAAAGAATATTTCCTATGCAGTTGCAAGCGCAGAAGTGCGCATTTTGTCGCCAATCCCAGGAAAATCTGCTGTTGGAATCGAGATACCTAATTCAGATCGCGAGATTGTTGTCTTAGGAGATGTGTTGCGATCTAGTGTTGCAGGTCAAGATTTACATCCCATGTTGGTGGCTCTGGGCAAGGATGTAGAAGGGAATTTTGTCTGTGCGAATTTGGCAAAAATGCCCCACCTACTCGTAGCAGGCGCAACTGGTGCAGGTAAATCATCAATGATCAATGCCATGATCGTTTCAATTTTAATGAGATCTACCCCTGATGATGTCCGCCTTGTATTGATTGACCCTAAACGAGTTGAGCTAACAGCTTATGAAGGCATTCCACATCTCATTACTCCAATTATTACCAGCCCTAAGAAAGCAGCCGATGCGCTGCAATGGGTGGTACGAGAGATGGATTTACGATATGAAGATCTTTCGACTTTCGGTTATCGCCACATAGATGACTTCAATAAAGCAGTGCGGGCTGGAAAAGCTATTGCACCCCCCGGAAGTGATCGAGTCCTTGAGCCTTATCCATATTTATTGGTAATCATCGACGAGTTAGCAGACTTAATGATGATTGCGGCTAAAGAAGTAGAAGAAAGTGTTGTTCGAATAACGCAACTTGCTCGCTCGGCTGGAATTCACTTGGTATTAGCAACGCAGCGCCCAAGTGTTGATGTTGTGACTGGGTTAATTAAAGCGAACGTTCCATCACGACTTTCTTTTGCAACGAGCTCACTGGCCGATAGCAGAGTAATTTTGGATCAAGGCGGTGCTGAGAAACTTGTTGGGCAAGGAGATGGGCTCTTCATTCCTATGGGTGCAAGTCGTGCTGTGCGAATTCAAGGAGCATATGTTTCTGAGCGCGAAATAGAAGTTGTCGTAAATCATGTGAAATCACAATTATCACCTCGCTATCGCGATGACGTGACTGTCGCACACACTCGCCAAGTAACGGGAGAACAAGAAATTGGTGATGATATTGATCTACTTTTGCAGGCAGTGCATTTAGTTGTGACCACCCAGTTCGGATCAACATCGATGTTGCAGAGAAAGCTTCGTGTGGGTTTTGCTAAAGCTGGAAGACTGATGGATTTGATGGAATCACGTGGAATCGTGGGGCCATCGGAAGGATCCAAAGCAAGGGTCGTTCTGGTAAAAGCTGAGGATCTAGATGCAGTCTTGGAGACGATTCACGATTAAGTAGCCTTTTCGGGTGAACATCAGGGGTGGTTTGAGTGCCCTTCACCCCTGCTCACTTTCGTCACGAGACAGTATGGGTCTAACATTTGCATTGACCAGATTGCTTCCCAGTAGAAAATTGGCTTATCTCATGTCACTTGGTTCATCTCTCGCACAGGCGCGAAAAGCTGCCGGCATGAGCCTTGATGATCTTGCTGCGCGAACGAGCATTCGTGCAAGTGTTTTACGAGATTTCGAAAATGATGATTTCTCAAAATCAGGTGGCGAAACATATGCCCGCGGCCATGTACGCAATTTAGCAGCAGTTCTTGGTGTGAATCCTGTGATCTATCTCGAGCAGTATGACGCAGAGCAATCTGTTGCCAAACGTCCCATGTATGACTTACTCGTTGAGAACAATGTGACCATGGCGCGTGTTGAGGGATCTAGAATTTCGATAAAGATGCTCTCGATCATCTCCATCACTGCAATCGCTTTAGGTTTGGTTGGTCAAGTGATTTACACCAATGTGCAAAAACGAACACCTGTGAATGAGCAGTTATTGATTCCAGTTCCGATCACTTCAATTTCTCCGACGCCCGTGCAATCCCAAAGTTCAAATCCGACGACTGCTATGGCGGTTGCGGTAACTATTCATACTTCTCGTGGTACTTCTTGGATTTTTGCAACAGATGGCGCTGGCACGACCTTGTTTTCTGGTCAGTTACCACAAGGTGCCACTCAGACGTTAAATGCTCCAGATAAAGTCAATCTTCGCATCGGAAATGCGGGTGCGGTAGATGTCAGCGTGAATGGGATAGCTCAAAGCTCATTAGGTGCAATTGGAGAGGTAATAGATCGCACTTTCGATGCGAATTCAGGTCAGTAACTCTGTATCATCGCTCCAATGAGCCGTACCGTTGCTGTCGTCACATTGGGATGTGCTCGCAATGAGGTGGACTCCGAAGAGTTAGCAGGACGTCTTGCAGCAGATGGATGGACACTCGTAGATGATGTTGAATCAGCAGAAGTTGCTTTGGTCAATACCTGTGGATTTATAGATTCGGCTAAAAAAGATTCAATTGATGCACTTTTAGAAGCAAATTCGCTCAAAGGTCACGGTGTCACTCGAGCCGTTGTTGCAGTGGGATGCATGGCTGAGCGGTATGGGCAAGAACTTGCAGATGCACTACCCGAAGCTGATGCGATTCTAGGTTTTGATGATTACCGCGATATTAGCGCGCGGTTGCAATCCATCGTTGCTGGTGAAAAGCACCACCCACACACCCCGAAAGATCGCCGATCACTTTTGCCACTTGCTCCCGTTGAACGCGCAGCTGCACGGGATGCCGACTTTGCATCTTCGGTAGGTGCAGGAGGTTCTCTCTTTCGTAAACGCTTAGGCAGTGCGCCATGGGCACCTCTGAAAATTGCATCGGGCTGCGATCGCCGCTGTTCTTTCTGCGCTATCCCATATTTTAGAGGTTCTTTTATTTCTCGTCGCCCCACTGAGATTCTAGAAGAGGCCCGCTGGTTGGCTAATGAGGGCGTAACCGAATTGTTCCTGGTGAGCGAGAACACGACTTCTTACGGTAAAGATCTAGGTAACTTGCAATTAATGGAGAAGATTTTGCCTGAGATCGCAGCCATCGATGGCATCACACGCATTCGACTTTCCTACCTGCAGCCTGCGGAAATGCGCCCGAGCTTGATGCAGGCAATGATCGATACTGCCAAAGTTGTTCCCTATTTTGATCTCTCATTCCAGCATTCAAGTCCTACGGTTCTCAGAAGAATGCGACGTTTCGGAGATACTGAAAAATTCTTGCACCTGATCCGGCAAATCCGAGCTCTGAGTCCAGAGGCGGGAATTCGCTCCAATGTCATCGTCGGATTTCCTGGGGAAAGCGAAGAGGATTATCAAGAGCTGGTTGAGTTTATAAGCCAAGCAAATTTAGATGCCGTGGGGGTTTTTGGATATTCGGATGAAGACAAGACAGAGGCGCTAGATCTTGATGGCAAAGTGGATCCTGACTTGATCCGGGAGCGCGTAGACAATCTGTCTACTTTGGTGGATGAATTAGTCAGCGAGCGGGCTATGTCGCGAATCGGCGAGGAAGTTCTTGTCTTGATCGAAGATGCACAACTACAAGAGGGACGGGCAGCACATCAGGGTCCTGAAGTTGATGGCACTACAACATTTATCGGGACAGATTTCGCAGTGGGTCAATATATCCGGGGGCACATCATTGACTCCGCTGGTGCTGATTTGATTGCGCAAGTGTTATGAGGAAACCTTCTGATCTAAATTTGCCCAACACCATTACTTTATTGAGAATTTTATTCTTGCCGATATGCGCCTATGCCCTTTTCAAAAATGGTGGCCATGATTACACCTGGAGATCGATTGCCTGGTGGATTTTCTTCATTGTCGGAATGAGCGACATGCTCGATGGCAAACTAGCCAGAAGCAGAAACAGCGTGACAGAATTTGGAAAGCTTCTCGATCCAATTGCAGATAAGGCATTAATCGCAACGGCGATGGTCGGTCTATCTGTTCTGGGGGATCTTCCATGGTGGATCACAGGAGTGATCATGGTGCGTGAAATTGGAATCACACTTTTGCGATTGAGAGTTTTGAATAAGGGTGTAATCCCAGCCAATCGCGGCGGAAAGATTAAGGCGGGTTTTCAAGGTTTTGGAGTTGGCTTCTATGTGATGCCTCTGAACCCTTCGTTGTATTGGTTCCGCAATAGCTTTATGGCAGTTGCTATTGCATTGACGGTAATCACTGGAGTGGTCTATATATTTGAAGCACGGAAAAAATAAGCATGAACACGGCAATCGATGCAACAGAGTTGGTGACATTGCTGCGCACACGAGGAGAAACTATCTGCGTTGCAGAATCTTTGACTGGCGGCGGCCTTGCTCATGTGATTACTGCAGTTGCTGGCGCCTCAGATGTTTTTCGCGGTGGTGTTATTGCCTATAGCAGCGATGTGAAGAGAGATGTTTTGAAAGTTTCTCAAGAATTAATGGATACGCACACTGTTGTCAGCCAAGAGGTGGCAGTAGCTATGGCACACGGAGCTAAAACTCTGACGGGGGCAACCTGGGCCATTGCAACAACAGGAGTGGCAGGGCCAGGGCCCAATGGGGGCCATCGTGCCGGAACTGTCTGGATAGCTATTGAGGGCCCGAGCCATCACAGCACGCAATTGGCCATAGATGGCACGCGTGAAGTAGTCAGAAACGCGACAATTGCCAGCGCAATTTCGACTTTAACGCGTATCCTAAGCACCTAGACCAGAGATCGGCCAGAGATCGGCCAGAGATCGGCCAGAGATCGGCCAGAGAAGAGGAGTTTGACGATGGCTTTATTACGCACCCACATCGGTTCCACTCTTCGGGCTGCTCGAAACGCTCAAGGTCGCACTCTTCGTGATGTCGCACGTGATGCACGTGTTTCCTTGGGGTATTTATCTGAAGTTGAACGCGGACAAAAAGAGGCATCCTCAGAACTACTCAATGCAATTTGTACCGCTTTAGGTTTAGCTCTGTCATCGGTGATCACTGATGTTGCACACGAACTCACAGCGCGCGAGGCAGTAAAACTCACCGTTGTCGATGCTGCTTAAAAAGAGTGTCAATTACTGATAATTCCACTGTTGGCGTAGAACCGTACAGCCGGCAAATGACTTCCTATCGTCGAACGCGCAGCGCGATACTTGAAGCGACGAAAGCTTTGATTGCAGCCCGTGGAGTCCGAGCCATGAGCATGATTGAAATTGCCGATAGTGCGCAAGTTTCTCGAGCCACCTTGTATAACCATTTTCGGGACAAGGAAAGCGTGCTTGGCGCATTGCTGGCATACGAAATAGACCAGCTTTTCCAGACCTCCAGATCACTGGCCTCCATTTCCATCGCCATTTCCAGTGATGGTGCACTTGCCACAATGCGAAGCACTGATCCTGCTCTGCTGACCCAGATTGTGAGCCAGATGCAAGGCCACCTCTGGGAAGAGGCCAGGATGGCCTTGAGCTCCTTATTGGGCTCACCGACCCGAGCAGATTTAGCTATGCGCTGGCTCATTGGCCAAGTCTTTGCCCCCTTACAGCAGGCTCAGAGCCAAGAACAGGCGCTCGCTATTTAGGCGTGTCGTCTCGTTCGAACAGATGTTCGTATACTATTGCCATACCCAACCAGAGCGGTTTCCACGACTACGGCCCAGTGCCGTCTTCCCAGTCAGTGGCCTTCCGTACCTTCTGGACCGTAACTAACGTCTTGATGGCGTTTAATTGAAAGGAAAAAAAGTGGCTACAGATAAAGCACCTGATAAAGCAACTGAAAAAGCAAGCAACGAACGTTCCAAAGCCCTTGATACAGCCCTTGCCCAAATTGAACGTCAATTCGGAAAAGGCGCAGTTATGAAGATGGGCGAACGTGGATCACAAATTGTCGAAGTCATTCCAACAGGTTCTATTAGTTTGGATATTGCACTGGGCATCGGTGGATTACCACGCGGTCGCGTCGTTGAAATTTATGGACCAGAATCATCCGGTAAAACAACCCTTGCTTTGCACGCAATTGCAAATGCACAAAGAGCTGGCGGCATCGCAGCATTCATCGATGCAGAGCATGCCTTTGATGCAGAATATGCAAAGAAACTTGGCGTAGATATCGATGCTCTTTTGGTCTCACAACCTGATACAGGTGAGCAAGCACTCGAAATTATGGATATGTTAATTCGCTCTGGCGCCCTTGACATCGTTGTTGTTGACTCGGTCGCAGCACTTGTACCACGTGCTGAAATCGAAGGCGAGATGGGTGATTCTCATATGGGTCTTCAAGCTCGTTTGATGTCGCAAGCACTTCGTAAAATAACTGGCGCTCTTCATCAATCAAAGACAACTGCAATCTTCATCAATCAGTTACGTGAAAAGATCGGCGTGTTCTTCGGTTCACCCGAAACCACAACTGGTGGTAAAGCGCTCAAGTTCTATGCTTCGATTCGTCTGGATATCCGTCGTATCGAAACTTTGAAAGATGGACAAGATGCAGTGGGCAACCGCACTCGCGTTAAAGTTGTCAAAAACAAGATGGCTCCACCTTTCAAGCAAGCAGAATTCGACATTCTCTATGGTGTTGGAATTTCGCGCGAAGGATCTCTTTTGGATATCGGAGTTGATATCGGGATCGTCAAGAAAGCTGGCGCCTGGTACACATACGAAGGTGATCAGCTGGGACAAGGTAAGGAAAATTCACGTAACTTCCTTCTCGATAATCCAGATTTGGCCAACGATATTGAGACAAAGATCCGTGCCCACTTTGTTCCAACCCCTATCGATCCAGCACTCGTTGCTGCAGTCGATGAGGCCACTGCAGAAGTTGATTTCTAATTTCCACTATCCACATTGACCATATTGACGAAAGCTCTAACCCCTACTTTGTTGCTGAGACGATTGCGTTAATCGCACTCGGGCCTCGCGCCAAGAGTAGGGGCGAGCTCTTGGATCATCTCAAGCGCCGTGGTACCACTGATGAGGTAGCTAACGCCGTTTTGTATAAGTTGCAAGAGCAAGGCTTGATCAATGATGAGGAATTTGCTCGTGCATGGTCGGAATCTCGCCAACGCGCGAAGAAACTTTCTAAGCGCGTGATCTCCACCGAACTGCGTGGGAAAGGTGTTTCATCCGAGATCATCGAACGAGTAACCTCTGAAATAGATGAAGCCGATGAGTATGCAATTGCTCTGGAATTAGCCCAGCGTAAATATCGTCCGATTGCACATTTAGATCCCGAAGTTATTCGCAGGCGAATACATGGTGCCTTAGCCCGCCGTGGCTTTTCCATGAGCGTTATTAGCAGCGCCATGCGCGAGATTGGCATTTAACAACTCCCACTACGCTTGGCCAATGGAACTTCGCGCAGATCGCACATATCTGGTGGAGACATACGGCTGCCAGATGAACGTGCACGATTCCGAACGTATATCTGGGTTACTCGATGAAGCGGGTTTTATTCCCGTAATCCCAGGAGAACAAGCCGATATTGTAGTTTTCAATACGTGCGCAGTTCGCGAAAATGCAGATAATAAACTTTACGGAAATTTAAGTTTTCTAGCCCCTGTCAAGAAAGCCAACCCCGGGATGCAAATTGCTGTTGGTGGATGCTTAGCGCAAAAAGACCAAGATCTCATTCTTAAGAAAGCACCCTATGTGGATGTGGTATTTGGTACACATAATGTTGGTTCACTTCCGGTATTGCTAGAACGTGCTCGTATCGAAGAAGAATCTCAGATCGAAATCCTTGAATCTCTCGAACATTTTCCTTCGACCTTACCTGCCCGCCGGCACTCAGCATTTTCAGCGTGGGTATCTGTTTCAGTAGGTTGCAATAACACGTGCACTTTCTGCATCGTTCCGACTTTACGCGGAATTGAGAAAGATCGAGATTCTGCCGATATTTTGCGTGAAGTTCGCACCTTGGTAGATTCTGGTGTAATCGAAATTACCTTGTTAGGTCAAAACGTCAATGCTTATGGAGTTGATTTTGGCGATCGCCAAGCTTTCGCAAAATTGATACGTGAATGTGGCACGGTTGATGGTTTAGAGCGTGTGCGTTTTATGTCCCCGCACCCGAGAGATTTCACCGATGACGTCATCGAAGCAATGGCACAGACTCCTAATGCCATGCCCCATTTACATATGCCTTTGCAATCGGGCTCAAATAAAGTTTTGCAGGAAATGCGCCGTTCTTATCGGACAGATCGCTACTTAGGTATTATTCAAAGGGTTCGTAGTGCAATCCCTACAGCACACATTACGACAGATATTATTGTGGGATTTCCAGGTGAGAGCGAAGTGGATTTCCAAGACACTCTAGATCTATGTACGCAAGCTCGTTTTTCTGCCGCGTATACCTATCAATATTCCAAACGACCTGGAACTCCGGCAGCATCAATGCCTGACCAAGTCTCACCTGAAGTCGTCGGGGAGCGGTATACCCGTTTGCATGCCCATCAGGAGAAGATTTCACATTCGGTTAACCTCGAATCCGTGGGTGCCTCGGTGCAAGTGCTCGTTACCGAACACGAGGGTCGTCGAGATGTAGAACGCGCTCGGATGTCAGGGCGCACGGAAGATTTTCGCCTGGCCCATTTCACTTTTGATGAGCAGAATTTGGCACGCCCTGGCGATGTAGTCACGGTAGAAATCACCGATGCCGCACCGCACTTCTTATCCGGCAATGGTGGATCAATTAGACGCACACGAGGTGGAGATGCCCACCAAGCGCGCACGCGAGAGCGCGAACCATTGCTCTTAGGGATGCCCACTCAACGCGTATGAGCATCTATGTCATTTCTGGTGCCACCGCGACGGGTAAAAGTGATTTAGCAATTGCACTTGCTCAACACTTTAATGCCGAGATTATTAATGCAGATTCCATGCAGCTCTATCGTGGAATGGATATTGGAACAGCCAAATTATCGGTGCAACAACGTCAAGGTATCCCACATCACTTACTTGATATTTTAGATGTGAAAGAGGATGCCAGTGTTGCTGGGTATCAAGTGCTTGCACGTGTGCTTATTGACAACCTCCAAAAGCAAGAAAGAGATGTGGTTATTGTTGGTGGCACTGGCTTGTATATCAAAGCAATTCTCGATGATCTGAATTTTCCTGATACCGATCCGCAAGTACGCGAGAGCCTCAACGTCCTTGCTGAAAAAATCGGTGCCGATGCTATGTTTGAACGATTAGTGAGATTGGATCCAGCAGCTGCAATTGCAATCGATCGTCAGAATCTGCGTCGGGTCATCCGAGCACTTGAAGTGATAGAAATTACTGGAAAACCCTTTACTGCAAGTTTGCCTCGTAAAGAGAGTACGAAATACCCGCAAGCACGCCAATTTGGACTTGTTTTAGATCGTGAAAAATTGAGCCAACGCATTGAAGATCGCGTTGATCAGATGTGGGAAGCGGGCTTAGTTCGTGAAACGGATGCTCTCATTCAAGCTGGTATCCGCATGGGCCGCACTGCACAATTGGCGCTGGGGTATGCGCAAGTATTGAAAATGCGCGATGGGCAGATGAGCGAAGCTGAAGCCAAAGAAGATACAAAGCGAGCTACTCGCCAATATGCCCGCCGACAAGAAACCTGGTTTTCTAGAGATGAACGAATCCAGTGGATTTCTCCTACTCAGCCACGCTTAGAAACTATTCTTGAGCATTTGAGTAAGCCGGGACCCAGCGCAAGGGACTAAAGTTGCCTCACTGATGAGCAATCCAATTATCGCCACATATGGCCACGGCACCGAGAATGATTTTGTCGTAGTTTTCGATCCGAATGAAGAGATCTCGATTACTACCAATCAAACCGCTGCGATCTGTAATCGGGCATCAGGCATTGGTGCAGACGGACTCATTCGTATTACCAAGCCAAATAACGCGTGGTTTATGGATTACCGTAATTCTGATGGGTCAATTGCTGAGATGTGTGGCAATGGAATTCGAGTGATGGCACGTTACTTGGTAGAACGAGGACATCAAGGCGAAGGTATATTTGCGATCAATACTCGAGATGGTGCTAAGCATTTACGTGTTCCAGCCGTTGGTGACATCACCGTCAACATGGGTCAGATGCAGGTCAACGATGGCGAAATCACAGCGTCCACTAATGGCGGAATTTGGAATGGATTTAACATCAGCATTGGTAATCCTCATGCCGTAGTTTTTGTGAACTCGTTGAGTGAAGTTGGCGAGCTGAAAGTTGCACCCGTGGTGCGGCCGAAAGATGAATATCCAGAAGGCGTGAATGTGGAGTTTGTTGAGTTTCTTGAAGGACGCGAGTTAGCGATGCGTGTGTTCGAACGAGGTGTTGGCGAAACTAAATCCTGTGGAACAGGCACGTGCGCCGTTGCACTCGCTGCAACTATCAAGAAGTCAGAGAAGTTGCCTGCTAAATGGATCATTCACCCACCGGGCGGACGACTGGAAGTTGAGATTGATACCCATTACAACGCCACTTTGACTGGCCCGGCAGTGCTTCTGGGCGATCACGATATTTCCAGATTCTTGGCCCAGCCAATGCCCACATCTCAATGAGCAAAGTAGTGCGCGAAGATGGGGATGAATTTGAAGCGCTGATGCGTGAGAGTGCTCGAGTAGCCGCTGAGTTTGATTCTGATGAAGCCGATGAGATTTCCCCAGAAGTAGCAGAGAGGCACGCTCTTCGTCGCGTTAAAGGATTTTCCACCGAACTACAAGACATTTCCGAGGCCGAATATCGCCAACTTCAATTAGAGCGAGTGGTGCTGGTGGGAGTGTGGACTGAAGGAACATCTTTGATGGCCGAGAATTCCCTAGCCGAACTCAGGGCACTAGCAGAAACTGCTGGGTCAGAAGTTCTCGATGCTTTGATTCAGCGTCGTGATAAACCAGATCCTGCTACCTACATCGGCTCTGGAAAGGTTGCCCAGCTGCGCGAAGTTGTTCGAAGTACCGGTGCCGATACTGTGATCTGTGATGGCGAACTCTCGCCCTCACAATTGAGACAACTCGAAGATAAACTTAAAGTAAAAGTTGTTGATCGCACGGCACTTATCTTGGATATTTTTGCCCAGCATGCCAAAAGCAAAGAAGGCAAAGCTCAAGTTGAATTAGCACAAATAGCATATTTACTTCCGCGCCTACGCGGTTGGGGTGAATCCCTTTCTCGCCAGGTAGGTGGCCGAGCTGCTGGCGGTGCCGGTATTGGCGGCCGCGGTCCAGGTGAAACCAAGATTGAAACAGATCGGCGACGTATCCGCGACAAGATGAGCAAGTTGAAGAAGGAAATCTTGGAGATGAAGGTTTCTCGCGATACCAAACGTCAAGAGCGCCGTCGACATAATATTCCGTCGGTTGCGATTGCTGGCTATACCAATGCAGGCAAATCTTCTCTCTTGAATGCATTAACTGATGCCAATGTTTTGGTCGAGAATGCCCTTTTTGCAACTCTTGACCCAACGGTACGCCAATCTCACACAAGTGATGGGCGTATCTACACTTTAACCGACACTGTTGGATTTGTTCGCCACCTCCCTCACCAGCTCATTGATGCTTTCAAATCAACTCTTGAAGAAGTTTCGGAATCTCATTTGATTGTCCATGTTGTTGATGGCTCGCATCCTGACCCTTTTGAGCAAATTCGTGCAGTGCGTGAAGTAATTGCCGAAATCGGCGGATCGCACATCCCAGAGATAATCGCAATTAATAAAGTAGATATTGCAGATCCGGCGATCGTCATGCAGATTTTGCGTACCGAACCTTCTAGTTACGCATTTTCGGTGAAAACCGGATTTGGGATGGAGGGGCTTTTACTTGCGATTGAGAATTCTCTTCCTCACCTAGGAATTGAAATCAATACAGTGATTGCTTATGACCGCGGAGATATCATCAGCGCTATTCATGAACGTGGTGAAATCCTCAGCGAGGAGTATTTACCTCAAGGAACTGCCATCCATGCACGCGTGGATGGTGCGCTAGCCCAGCAAATAGCCTCTCTCCAAGAGGAGACCAATCTCGCAGCGGAATAATCTCGACACGCCGATGCTTTATTAGGTAGTTCGCAGGTTGATAGGCGAGTATGCGCCCGCTACGGTAAATATTTGCCTAGCACCCTGAAGGACTATGAGTATGAATGCGAGGTGACTGTAGTGGCAACTGACTACGACACCCCCAGAAAGACCGACGAAGAACTCCATGAGGAATCACTCGAAGAGCTCAAAGCACAACGTGTTGATGCGCAGTCAGGCCGTGTTGATGTTGACGAGGCAGAAGCTGCAGAAACTCTTGAATTACCAGGTGCAGATTTATCTGGTGAAGAACTTTCTGTTCGCGTAGTTCCGCGCCAAGTTGATGAGTTCACCTGTTCTCGTTGTTTCCTGGTGCATCACAATCCACCGGCACGCGGTGAAGGTCCAAAAGCAGTCTGCAAAGAGTGCGCTTAATTTCCTAGCGCTTGTGCAAGAGCTTCAGATTTTTTCGAACTGATTAACCAGTATGGTGTTGGATCTCGCTCATCATTGAGTTCCACTTTTAGACCTTTACTTTGCCAAAAGCGGATTGCCAGGAATGCGTCAGGGTCGGCATTTCGGCCACGAGTCAAAGCCATTTGAGCAGGAGTCAAAATTGTTACAACTCCGAGGTACTGTAATTCAACATGAGCACGGCCGATAAAGAGTTCACCATCGCGGACTTCTATTCTCATAGCACTTTTGCTTCGAAGTAGAACGAGAATGATCGTCAAAAAGAGAAAGACCAGAAGTCCAGCTAGATTACCTAACGCTGCCCAGACTGATAGTGCAAGGGAGAGAAAGAGGAAATATATAAAGGCAAGCAACCACAGCGGCGGATAGAGAACCTCGCGAAAAGTGGTCGAACCCATAGTGCAGACGTTATCGGATTTATTGAAGTAACCTTGTGCCATGAGCCGGATCGCCAGCACGACGCCACCAGCTGGCGCGCAAATTCCACAGCGACACGAAAAAGCTCCTGGGATCGGTTCACAAATTCCCTCGCACTTTGGCCATTGCTTTGGTTGTGGTGATTTGCATCCAACAGGATTGCATTTAATTGCTCACGCTGGCACTGGGGCAAATCTCACTGCAGAATTTACTGTCACGCAGGATCATCAAGGAGCTCCCGGCCTAGCTCATGGCGGACTTCTTTCTTTGGCATTTGATGAAGCACTCGGCAAGTTGATGTGGCTTATTCGTTCTCCTGCCGTCACCGCTCGCCTTGAAACCGATTTCCTTAAACCGGTACCGATGGGTTCGACGCTTCACATCACTGCAGAAATCACTGGTCAAGTGAGCCGAAAGGTATACACCGCTGCGCAAGGTCGTCTAGATTCTCCCGATGGACCAATTGCTGTTCGTGCATCGGCGCTTTTTGTGATCGTTCCCATGAACCATTTCCTTGATAACGCGCCCAAGCAATATCTTGAACATATTGCTAAACATCCAGAATTATTGGCATTTGTCGATCCAGATTTCGAGATTAACCCATGACAGTACAAGTTCTCATTCAACGTCTAGATGAAGGTGTTCCGCTTCCGCTCTATGCCAAGCCCGGAGATGCCGGTGCAGACTTAGTGACCACAATTGATTTCACTCTACAACCGGGGGAGCGCAAATTAATTCCTACCGGAATTGCGATTGCTCTGCCAGATGGTTTTGCAGCATTTGTACACCCACGTTCCGGTCTGGCCGTTAAACATGGCGTATCAATTGTCAACGCACCAGGTACCGTTGATGCGGGCTATCGTGGTGAACTTCAAGTGATTCTTATCAATCAAGATCTCACTGAATCGGTTTCCTTCAAACGTGGAGATCGCATCGCGCAAATGGTCATCCAACGTGTAGAGCGTGCAGACTTTCTCGAAGTTTCAGAATTGCCGGGCTCTGGTCGCGGAAGCGGTGGTTTTGGATCGACGGGGAGAGCATGAGTCAGGACGATCACAGCAAAGTAATTAACGCCCTTGGTGGCAAAAAAGGAATTATTGATTCTGGATTACCTGGTTTAATCTTTTTATTAGCATTCAATTTTGGCCACCACCTTGTCGCGGCAATAGCAGCAGCTCTACTTTCATCGGTAATTCTGACCGTAGTAAGTCTGATTCGTAAAGATAGTCTTCAATTTGTTCTTTCCGGATTTGTTGGAGTTGCATTTTGTGCGTTTCTGGCATGGCGTACTGGCGATGCGAAGAATTATTACTTGCCAAGTTTGTGGAAAAACACTGGATTTGCATTGTTATATGCAGGAGCAAATATTGCAGGTTGGCCAATCCTTGGACTCATCCTTGGTCCAATTCTCGGGGAGAATTTCGAATGGCGTAAAGTCCCAGCACGAAAGCGCGTCTATATTCGTGCCAGTTGGCTTTGGTTTGGAATGTTCGCTTTTCGTTTAGCTATCCAATATCCACTCTATAAGAGCAATCATCTCAATGCCCTGGGAGTTGCCAACGTTTTCCTTGGTCTTCCGCTCTATTTTGCCACGCTCTGGGGTACCTGGCTCTTCATCAAATCAGTACCGACAGTCAAGATTACTAACCCTGAATAAAGCATTCCTTTAAAAGGTTTTCAGCCGCAGTTGAAGCAACAAATAGCAATTCATCTCCCGCACCAAAGACATCGTGAGGTTTGACAGAAATAACGCGCCCATCACGGACGATCGCCGCAAGAGTTGCATTTTCAGGCAAAACAACTTCTTCTACTGTCTTGCCTACGCACTTTGAGCTATCTGGCAACGTAAGTTCTACAAGGTTTGCCTGGCCTTTTTTAAAGGAGAAGAGGCGTACAACATCTCCAACGCTGACTGCTTCTTCAACCAAGGCTGAGATGATGCGAGGAGTTGATACCGCAACATCAACACCCCAGGATGCATCAAAGAGCCATTCATTCTTAGGGTGATTAACTCGGGCAACAACGCGAGGCACGCCATACTCTGTTTTTCCTAAGAGTGCAGCAACCAAGTTAACTTTGTCATCACCGGTTGCAGCGATGAGAACTTGGCACTCATTGAGCTTGGCTTTATCTAAGGATGTAATTTCACACGCATCTGCCATCAACCATTCGGCATCTTTAACACTTTCAAGTTTAAGGGCCTTTGGATCTTTATCAATGAGTAAAACTTGATGACCATTATCAAGAAGTTCGCGAGCAATAGCACGACCCACATTTCCAGCACCAGCGATCGCAACTCTCACGAAGCATCCTCAGGGGAGTGAGCGAGAGCAGATTCCACAGCAGCAATATCTTTTTCAAGGACCATGACATGTACAAGGTCGCCATCTTGCAGAACGGTATGTTCATCGGGGATCATTCCTTCGCCCAGACGAGTCAAAAACGCCACTCGTGCGGGTGTGATGTTTTCAATACGAGTGACGGGGTTACCAAACCAACTGCTATCTATGTGCATCTCGCACAATTGAATAGTGCCGCTGGCATCGCGCCATTCTGAGCGAGAACCTTCTGGCAATATACGACGCAAGATTTGGTCTGTTGTCCATAAAACTGTAGCTACTGTGGGGATACCTAGACGCTGATAAATTTCAGCACGTCCTGGATCATAAATTCGAGCGACTACATTTTTAATCCCGTAAGTTTCGCGGGCAACGCGAGCTGCCAAGATATTGGAGTTATCGCCATTACTTACAGCAGCAAAAGCGTCGGCTTTCTCAATGCCGGCTTCGCGCAAGGTATCCCGATCAAATCCCACCCCAGCAACTGTGCTGCCTTGGAAATCAGAGCCTAAACGACGAAAAGCTTCGCGAGATTGGTCAATGATGGCGACCGAATGGCCAGCGGCTTCGAGTTCGATAGCTAGCGTTGAACCAACTCGACCGCACCCCATAATGACAACATGCACAGGTAAAACCTACACCCAGAAACGGCAATAGGCTTACTGACTATGGCCACAGAGCGCGGGAAATCCTTTGAAATTGGTGAACGACATAGCGTCACTATCGAAAAAGTGGCCCATGGAGGACATTTCATCGCGCGCCATGAAGGGCAGGTAATTTTCGTTCGCCATGCAATTGCAGGTGAAGTTGTTGAAATAGAAATAACCGGCACTGGTTCTAGTTTCGTTCGCGCCGATGCAATAGCAATCAAAGAGCCATCACCAGATCGCGTGGAACCTCCTTGTGCATTTGCAGGACCCGGCCGATGTGGCGGTTGCGATTTTCAACATATTTCCATCGATCGACAAAGGCAACTCAAAGCTGATGTTATCCGCGAACAATTTAGTCGTATTGCTAAGCAAGATATTGACATTAAAGTAGAAGAAGTGGGTAAACCATTACATTGGCGTACGCGAGTTTCCAGCGCTACCGATAATCAAGGCAAGATTGGTTTCTATGCATCACGAACACACAAGGTTGTCTCGGTGCAGGATTGCTTGATTGCAACAGAAAGTATTGACTATCCCAAATTAGCTAATCGGATATGGCCTGCTCGTTCGCGTGTTGAGATTTTGGCAAGTTCGAGTGGTGAAGTGAGTGTGGCAATAGCAGATGCAGAACGCGGGTCAAAAGCACGATTGACGCAAGGAAACATTCTTACTCATGAACAAGTTGCTGGCCACGATCTTCAAGTGAGTCAATCCTCATTTTGGCAGAGCCACGAAGATGCTCCGGAGATATTGACTTCTGCGATTGTTGATTTCATCAAACCGGGAGATCACGTTCTGGATCTTTATGGTGGCGTGGGACTATTTACTGCAGCCATGATGGACATTGTTGGTGAGAGCGGACGCATAGATCTCATCGAATCAGGTAGTTCTGCGACTCAAGATGCCCGTAAAAACTTTGCCGATTTTCCTAATGTTCACGTGCATGTAGGAGAAGTGGGCCGTACGTTGCATAAAATTTCTAAGGCCGATGTAGCACTGCTTGATCCACCCCGAGAAGGTGCGGGCAAAGATGTCATCGGCCAGATTGTCAGCAAGGGACCGCGCTCTATTATCTACATCGCCTGTGATCCTGCAGCCCTTGCCCGGGATAGTTCTTATTTGAGCGAACATGGATATCACCTTTCCTCCTTACGTGCCTTTGATCTCTTTCCCATGACCCACCATGTTGAATGCGTCGCACACTTCACCCGAAAATAGGGTTTTTAGGGTATCTTGATATCAAGATAAATGGGGGCACGTGGAATGAGCATTGATTCTTTTAACGCAAAGGGCCATCTTGAGGTCGCAGGAAAACTTTTTGAAATCTTCGATATTTCTCAGATCGAAGGCGCGGCATCGCTCCCGTTTAGTTTAAAAATTTTGCTAGAAAACCTTCTACGTACTGAAGACGGCGCCAATATAACGGCCGAACAAATCCGATCACTCGCCCAATGGGATCCCAGCGTTGAGCCAGATACTGAAATCCAATTCACTCCCGCCCGTGTTGTCATGCAAGATTTCACTGGCGTTCCTTGCATTGTTGACTTAGCCACCATGCGCGAGGCGATAGTTGAACTTGGGGGAGATCCAGCAAAAGTAAACCCCCTCGCTCCTGCCGAGTTAGTGATTGACCATTCTGTAATTGCAGATGTTTTCGGAACAAAAGATTCATTCGAACAGAACACAGACATTGAATACGAGCGTAACCGCGAGCGTTATCGTTTCTTACGCTGGGGTCAGGGCGCTTTTGATGAGTTTAAAGTTGTGCCGCCTGGAACAGGAATTGTTCACCAAGTGAATATCGAATTCCTTGCACGTGTTGTTATGACACGTGAGGTTGGTGGGGTTTTGCGCGCATACCCAGACACCGTGGTGGGTACAGATTCGCATACAACCATGGTCAACGGCCTGGGAGTATTAGGTTGGGGTGTTGGCGGAATTGAGGCAGAAGCAGCCCTGCTCGGACAACCAGTATCAATGTTGATCCCTCGCGTTTTAGGTTTCAAACTCAATGGCAAATTGCCTATAGGCACAACAGCCACAGATCTTGCACTCACCATCACTGAAATGTTGCGCAAGCACGGCGTTGTTGGAAAATTTGTAGAGTTTTATGGTCCCGGCGTGGTCAGCGTACCGATGGCCAATCGTGCGACGATTGGAAACATGAGCCCGGAATATGGCTCAACGTGTGCGATATTTCCGATCGATGAAGAGACACTCAACTATCTGCGCCTTACTGGCCGCAGTGAAGACCACATTGCTTTGGTTGAGCAATACGCAAAGATGCAGGGCCTGTGGCACGACCCGACTACATCTCCTCGTTTTTCTGAGCAGATTGAGTTGGACTTATCAACAGTGGTCCCATCCATTGCAGGTCCCAAACGCCCGCAAGATCGTATTTCCCTCAGTGATTCCAAGGCAGCCTTGGCAAGAATATTGCCCACCTATCTTTCTGAAAAAACCAATCCATCTGCAATTAAGGTCAAAGTTGGCGCACAAGAGACCACAATTAAAAACGGTGACGTTGTTATCGCATCCATTACCTCGTGCACCAATACATCAAACCCGTCAGTAATGATTGGTGCTGCTCTTCTTGCTAAGAAAGCTGTAGAAAAAGGTTTGAAATCAAAACCGTGGGTAAAAACCACTTTGGCACCAGGTTCAAAAGTTGTCACCGATTATTACGATCGTGCTGGCCTGACACCATATATGGAGAAGCTTGGCTTCAATCTTGTGGGGTATGGCTGCGTTACATGCATCGGAAACTCAGGACCTCTTCCTCTAGAAATTAGCAAAGCAGTGAACGAGCACGATTTGGCAGTGACTGCGGTGCTTTCCGGTAATCGCAATTTTGAAGGACGCATCAGCCCTGATGTGAAGATGAATTACTTAGCATCACCTCCACTTGTGGTGGCTTACGCTCTTGCTGGCACGATGGATCACGATTTTGATCAAGACTCACTTGGAAATGATTCGCAAGGCAACCCAGTTTTCCTCAAAGATATCTGGCCAAGTGCAGCGGAAATCGCCACAGTAATCGAGAGTTCAATTTCTTCTGAAATGTTTACAAAAGATTACGCAAGTGTTTTTGATGGGGATCATCGCTGGAAATCTCTTGACACCCCAACTGGTAAAACTTTCGAATGGGATCTCAAATCAACATACGTCCGCAAACCTCCATATTTCGAGGGCATGCCTAAGGACCCAACACCAGTTACTGATATTTCTGGAGCCCGCGTGATGGCAATTTTGGGAGATTCAGTCACGACAGATCACATTTCACCAGCTGGCAATATCAAGATGGATTCACCCGCGGGTGCATATTTGATGGCACATGGTGTGGATCGTAAAGATTTCAACTCGTATGGTTCGCGTCGAGGTAATCATGAAGTAATGATCCGTGGAACTTTTGCCAATATTCGCCTCAAGAACTTGTTACTCGATGGCGTAGAGGGCGGATTTACTCGCAATTTCCTCAACGAAGGAGTGCAAGAAAGTATTTACGATGCATCGATTGCCTACCAAAGCGCAGGTGTTCCGCTAGTTATTCTGGCTGGTAAAGAATATGGATCTGGTTCATCACGTGACTGGGCGGCCAAAGGCACGGCACTGTTGGGGGTTCGCGTTGTTATTGCAGAATCCTTTGAACGTATCCATCGCTCAAACTTGATTGGGATGGGCGTATTACCATTGCAATTTAACTCAGGCGAAAACACCGCATCTTTGGGTCTGAGTGGGAGCGAGATATTTAGCATCACTGGCATCACCGCCCTTAATACTGGCGGTGTGCCCACTCACGTGAATGTCAGAGCAGGGGATAAGAACTTCACCGCCACAGTGCGCATTGATACTCCCGGAGAAGCCGACTACTACCGCCATGGCGGCATCATGCAGTACGTACTGCGCTCACTTTTGAGCTAGTTCTCTCAGATTGAGCTCTTAATCCTCTCCAAATCCTCAGTTTACTCAGTGGTAGCACTTACTCTGTAAACAATCTTTCGGGAAAGGGAAGGTTCACTATGAGTAAATCCACCAATGATGGCTTAGAACGTGGTCTTGGCTTTAAAGGAGTTCTCTCTCTGGCGTTGAGTGATATCACGCCAATGGCTTCTTTGCTTGTGACAGCGGGAGCTGTCCTTGTGCTCTCTGGAACAGCTGGAGTTTGGGCGTTCACTTTAGGTTGCGCAATCGCGATCACCGTAGCGATGAGCATGGCCGAACTCGGCTCGATGTATCCCACCGCAGGTGGACTGTTTTATATCGTCACCAAAGTTCTTGGTCGGCCCGTTGGCTTCCTTGCCATGGTTGATTATGTGCTTCAAGGAATATTTATCCCAGCAACTTTGGCACTAGGACTTGGCACGTATCTTCATTCCCTCAATCCATCTTTTCCAGTAAATACTTCCTCAGCAGTTGCGATGGTAATCATCACTTTACTTGCAGTGCTTCGAATTCACATTAGCGCGGTTATTGTAACAATCTGTCTAGCGATTGAATTTGTGGTCTTAGCACTTGTCATGGGCGTTGGTTTGGTTCATCTCAACCAACCACTATCCATCTTGACCCATCCAGTAATGCTGACACCTTCCGGATTATCTCCAGTTGCAGGCGCAGCTGTAGTAGCCGCGATTGCTTCTTCCCTCTTCTCGGTTAACGGGTATGACAGTGCCATTAACTTCTCTGAGGAAGTTAAAGGAAGTGCACGCAATATCGGACGCGCAGTAATGTATTCGGCAATTATCGGCGTTGTCCTCGAATTGACCGCATTTGTTTTGGGTCTTTTCGGCACTCGCGATCTGAATGCCTACTTGGGAAGTGCCACACCATTCACAGACTCGGTGAGCCAAGCTTTAGGTAAGTCAGCCGGAAACGTTGTTCTAGTGGGAGCTCTCTTTGCGATTGTCAATGCAACGTTGGCAATTACTTTGCAGTTTGCCCGTGTGCTTTGGGCAAGTGGCAGAGACCAAGCATGGCCAACACCTGTCAATAACCTGCTCGGTAAAGTACATCCAAAATATCGCTCACCATGGATTTCAACTTTGGTGATTGGTGCAGTAGCAACAGTCTTTTGTTTGAAATCTTCGTTGATTTCTACAGTGACTTTTACTGCAGTTCTCATAGTTATCCTTTACGCACTCATTGCAATTTCTGCTCTAGTGAGTCGCATCCGGGACAAGTCATTGGCACGTCCGTTCAAGATGATGTTTTGGCCAATTCCGCCAATCGTCACAATTCTCGGAGTGGGCTTGACACTGACAAAGCAAAAGACTGGAGACATAAAGATTGTTTTGATTATCGCACTTGTCTCTCTTGTTTACTATTACCTATATCTGAATCGTTCCAAGCAAGCCAAGTGGGTTGCCCATAACCCAGCTTCTATGGAATAACAGGAGTAAGAGAAAGGTGGCTAGCAACGTTTCATCGCTAGCCACCTTTTTATTCAATGTTTTGATTATTATCTGATCTAATCTTTAACATCACTTGAGAGGCAACATGGATCTGAGAGATTTTCCGGAAATTCAAAAGGCGAGTTCAGAGAAGTTACGCGCATATTGGAGTTATTTACAGTCTAAGCGCGCCAAAGTCGATGAGTCCCAATTGCGAGATAGTGACATAGCAACGATCTACACAGCCCCCTTGTTGGAGGAGCAATGACAAGTGATCTTCACCGGCTCTCGATTTCTGAAGTCTCAAAACTCATTAAGGCCAAGAAAGTATCTCCTGTTGAATTGACTCGAAATTCTTTGGATCGAATCCAGAAGTTTAATCCGCAGCTCAACGCCTTTATTGCCGTCTATGAAGAAGACGCACTCAAGCAAGCTAGAAGCGCAGAACGTGAGATCGGACGGGGTAACTATCGCGGCAAGTTACACGGAGTACCGATTGCGATAAAAGATAATCTTTATTTTGCTGGCAAAGTGACAACGATGGGCTCGAAAATCCATAAAGATTTTGTTTCCGATTTTGATGCAACAGCGGTAGTGAAATTACGAGAAAGTGGCGCGATATTTTTGGGTAAAACCAACATGCACGAGTACGCACTTGGTGCTACAACCGATAATCCCTATTACGGTACCTGCCGCAATCCTTGGGATTTATCGCGCATTCCAGGAGGCTCAAGTGGAGGTTCTGCCGCAGCCGTTGCAGCCTTCCTTGCCTATGGCGCATTAGGCAGTGATACATCGGGATCTATCCGAGTTCCTGCAGCTGCATGTGGTCTTGTGGGCTTTAAACCAACGTATGGTCGCGTCAGCAAGTACGGTTGTTTTCCAGAAGCTTGGACTCTAGATCATGTAGGTCCACTCACTCGCACAGTTCAAGACAGTGCCATCATGCTTGATGCGATAAGTGGATATGACAGCAGTGACCCCACTTCATTGAATGTTGCAAATCCCAAACTCGCGAATAAGGTCAGTGCTGACTTGACGGGGGTTGTCATAGGGGTTGAAGAAGAATTCTTTTTTGAATTCGTGGACCATGAAGTTGAAAAAATGGTGCGCGCAACGATCGAAATGCTCAGGCGCCGTGGAGCAAAAATCAAAAAAGTGAAGATTCCTTCATTAAAAGACGCCTTCTGGGCGTTGACGATCATAGATACTTCTGAGACAACTGCAGTGCATCAGCCAACTATGAAAACCCGTGCTCAAGATTATGGAGATGATGTCCGCTTCTTAATCGAATGCGGCTATCTGCCCACCGCCGTTGATTATCTACAAGCACTGCAGTTACGGCGGTTGATTCAAAAAGAAGTGGATCATGTTTTTGGAGAGATTGATGTGCTGCTGGCTCCCACGCTGCCCTCAAAAACTCCCAAGGTAGGGGAATTAACGAGCGTGATTAATGGAAAGTCCGTTGACACGATCGAAACATGTATGCACAACGTGGGACCTGGCAACTTGTTGGGGCTGCCATCGATTTCGATGCCTTGCGGACTTCTTGAAGGTATTCCCGTGGGAATAGAGATTATTGGCGCTGCCGGTGATGAGCATTCAGTTCTTAATGTAGGGCGAGCTATAGAGTCTCTCGAACTACTTCAGGAGGCAATTCCCGCCAACTACTCATAACGAGTAATTTGGACGAGACTATGCACATGCAACACGTGGGGTCTGCGGTGAATCAATACCTTGTCATCGTGCCCACATTTAATGAGGCACAGAGTGTCCAAGAACTCTTGCCCCAATTACTTAATTTGCCGATAGATATCTTGATTGTTGATGATGGATCACCAGATCGGACTGCGCAGATATGTAGGGAATTGGATCAAGGCCGCGGCCGGATTAACGTTCTAGAGCGTTCAGAAAAATCCGGGTTAGGTAGTGCCTACTTATTAGGTTTTGCATGGGGCCTTGGCCGCGGTTATAGATTTCTCGTTGAGATGGATGCAGATGGCTCCCATCAAGTCGCCGACCTCTCACTTTTGATTCAAAGAGCTTCTCAAAGCCCAGATGTTGATCTCCTCATTGGATCTCGCTGGGTCAGTGGTGGAAAGGTCGTCAATTGGAGTAAGGGTCGTGAGCTGCTATCGCGTTTTGCCAATCGTTATTCCAAAATTTTGTTGGGTGGGCATGTAAAAGATATGACAGCTGGATTTCGTATCTATCGAGCTGATTTTTTGCACCGCATGAACCTAGCGACAATTTCTAGCGAAGGTTATTGTTTCCAAATTGAGATGACGCGCAGGAGTGCTGATGTTGGCGGTCGAATTCTTGAATTACCCATCATATTTATCGAACGAAAATTTGGAGAGAGTAAAATGTCCTCAACCATTGTGCTCGAAGCCATGGCGCGTGTGACGTGGTGGGGGATTCAACGCCCTTTTCGAAAGGTTTCGGCTAGGTCATAGTTTCTAGGCTTCCAATCTTCCAATATTCTAGATTTTTAGGCTTCTAGACTTCTAGATGCAAAAGGTGTGGCGACAAACTAGGATTAGGCCATGATTGAGCGCATCAAGTCTCCGGCAGATCTTTTGCACCTAGATGCGGCTCAACTCGATGCGCTGGCAGCTGAGATCCGAGATTTTCTTATTGCCAAAGTTTCAAAATCTGGGGGCCATTTGGGTCCTAATCTTGGAGTTGTTGAGTTAACAATCGCAATCCACCGAAGTTTCAATTCCCCCAAAGACATCGTTCTCTTCGATACTGGTCATCAGTCCTATGTACATAAAATTTTAACTGGCCGAGCCGGAGAATTTGATCAACTGCGTCAGCGTGGAGGAATCGCGGGGTATCCCAATCGCGCAGAGAGCGATCATGATGTCATCGAAAATTCCCATGCATCTACCGCCCTGTCGTGGGGGGATGGAATTTCACGTGGTTTTACCTTAACCGGGCAGCGCGATCGCTCTGTAGTGGTTGTTGTAGGAGATGGGGCGCTTACCGGTGGGATGTCGTGGGAAGCGCTCAATAATATTGCCACCTCTCATGATCGCAATTTGGTCATCGTCGTTAACGACAATGCACGTTCCTACTCACCGACAATCGGCGGCTTAGCAGATCACTTAGCATCATTGCGTGTTACACGTGGATATGAGCAGATTTTAAGTTGGGGTAAAAGAACGCTGCAGAAAATACCTGGAGTAGGACCGCTGGTATATGACGCTGTTCATGGAATGAAAAAGGGCATCAAAGATTTTCTTGCGCCTCAAGGAATGTTTGAAGATCTCGGCTTGAAGTACATGGGGCCCATTGATGGACATGACATCGCCGCTATGGAGAAAGCTCTCCACAAGGCAAAACATTTTGGCGCACCGGTATTAGTCCATGCCATTACCGAAAAAGGCCGCGGGCATGCCCCAGCTCTCGATGATGAAGCCGAGAAATTTCATGCGGTAGGCATTGTCGACCCAGTCACAGGTATTCCAGTTAAAAGCGGTGGCACTAGTTGGACCAAAATCTTCTCTCAAGAATTAGTGGCTATTGGTAAAGAAAAACCTGATGTTGTCGCAATCACTGCTGCGATGTTGGGGCCAACTGGTCTTGAAGCATTTAAAACGAATTTCCCCCACCGCACGATCGATGTTGGCATTGCAGAACAACATGCAGTGACCAGTGCTGCTGGCTTAGCTTTTGCTGGTATGCATCCTGTTGTCGCTGTCTATGCCACATTTCTCAATCGCGCATTTGATCAACTTTTGTTGGATGTTGCTCTCCACCATGCCGGTGTTACATTCGTTCTAGATCGATCTGGAATAACAGGTGATGATGGTCCATCACATCACGGTATTTGGGATTTAGCCCTCACGGGCATCGTCCCTACTTTGCATGTTGCTGCGCCCAGAGATGGAGCTCGTTTGCGCGAAACTTTGCGCGAAGCGATCGCCATATCAAATGCCCCATCACTCGTGCGCTTTCCTAAAGGTGAAGTCCACGCCGATATTCCAGAGATTGAACGTCGCGATGGCGTTGATGTTCTCTATTTGGGTCAGAATTCAGATGTTTTGCTCATCAGCGTTGGAGCATTTGCACATTTGGCTATTGATGCTGCAGCCCAGGCGGCGCTGAGCGGAGTAGGCGTTACAGTGATTGATCCTCGATGGGTAAAACCTTTGCCCATCGCGATTGTGGAAATGGCCCACCGGTATAAGCGCATTGTTGTTCTGGAAGATGGTATCCGCCATGGTGGAATTGCCAGCACGGTATCTGAGATGGTGCGGGATGCGGATATATCGGTGCCAATTCATTCCATTGGCGTTCCACTTACTTTCATCGAACATTCCACGCGCACTCAAATTTTGCAAGATTTAGGAATCACCGTGGCCGAAGTAAGCGCATCGATAATCAATTGGAGCAAATCCTCTAGAGCAGAGAAGCAACTCCCTTTGGGTGGAAACGCTTCCCACATACAGATTCACTAATTCCTTCACGATCCAGGTAAGGCAAGATTCCACCTAATATCATCGGCCATCCGGCGCCGAGCAACATACAAGTATCAATTTCTGCAGCGGTTGCAACGACACCTTCATCAAGCATCATCCGGGCTTCCTCTGCGAGAGCATTGAGGGCGCGAAGGCGAACTTCCTGGGCAGTAGAAGGTTTATCTCCTTTTTCGATAAGAGCCACTGCTGCAGGGTTGGCAATCAACTTGCCGTCTTCGCTTTTAATATAGAAAGTTTTAACGCCCTCTGTGACCAGACGTTGCATCGTTGGGGAGATGCGATAGCGCGGCCCTAAGTTCTTGTGAAGAGTCTGCGCCACATGAAGTGCAACACCTGGGCCTACAAGTCCAAGTAATTCAAATGGAGACATAGGAAATCCGACTGAGCGCATTGCGTTATCGGCCACATCCGCTGGTGTTCCCTCGTCCATGGCATCAGTAATTTCTCCCATAAAACGAGTGAGCAAGCGATTAACGACAAAGCCAGGGGCGTCTTTGGTGATGACCATAGTTTTCTTGAGCTCTTTGCCCACGGAAATAGCAGTAGCCGTTGTTGCATCATCTGTCGTGCTGGTTCGGGCGACTTCCAACAGGGGCATGATTGCAACGGGATTAAAGAAGTGGAATCCGATAACCCGCTCTGGGTGTTCTAAGCCTTGAGTCATAGCTTCAACTGAAAGAGATGAGGTATTGGTAGCCAGAACACATTCGGGACCAACAATTTTTTCAAGTTCTTTAAAAAGTGTTTGCTTGAGGGAAAGTTCTTCAAAAATTGCTTCAATCACAAAATCTGCCGTTGCAAAGTGTGATTTATCTATTGAACCAGTTACTAATCCAGCAAGTCGGTGAGCGCTTTCCTGGCTCATGCGACCTTTCTCTACCAATTTCTTCAGTTCTGCATGCACCCATGCCACGCCTTTATCTACGCGCTCTTGGTCTAAATCTGTCATAAGAATGGGACATTTCAAGTTACGCACCATGATTAGGGCAAGTTGGGATGCCATTAATCCTGCACCGACTACGCCAACTTTTGTTACTTTGCGAGCAAGTGCAGATTTAGGGGCACCTTCAACTTTTTTACGTTTTTTCTGGATCAAATTAAAGGCATATAGCGATGAACGCAATGGATCACTCATTGTTAAATCTGCAAGAGCTTGATCTTCTGCATCAAAGCCAGCACTACGTGTTGCAGTTTTAGCCTGACCTATCAGTGCCAAAGCGCGAGCGGGTGCATCCATGCTGGCACCACCGTATTTTTTGAACGCTGCAGCAGAACCAGTTGCAAGGGCTTTTTCCCAGCCAGGATCGTTTGAGTAGTCAACGCGATCAATTTTATTGCGCCCGCTCAAGATGTCGGCGGCAAATTTTACAGATCGTTCCAGAAAATCAGCTGGTTCATACACGGCATCGGCAATTCCTAGAGCAAGGGCATCTTTTGCTTTCATCATCGTGTTGTTGTTTAAGGCATTAAGCATGATTACTTGTACGGCACGTTCTGGGCCAATCATTTTTGGCAAAAGCGTAGCTCCGCCCCATCCTGGGACTAGCCCAAGAAATACTTCTGGAAGAGCGGTGAATGCAGTGGATGCAAGTGTGCGGTAGGTGCAATGCAGCCCTGCTTCAAGTCCGCCACCTAGAGCCAAGCCATTGATAAATGCAAAAGTAGGGATATCTAATTCACCTAAACGCCTAAATACATCGTGACCTAGTTTGCCTATAGCCAGTGCTTGTTCACGAGTAGTCAGAAATGAGAGCGCAGATAAATCAGCACCAGCGGCAAAAATAAATGGCTTTCCAGTAATTGCTATTGCAGATGGTTTGCGCGAAAGGGCTTGTGAAATAGCAGCGTTGAGTTCGGTGAGGGACTGCACGCCGAAAGTATTTGGGCGATTGTGATCTTCACCGTTGTCTAAAGTGATCAGAGCAAGTGAGCCGATAAAACCAAAAGCTGAGAGATCGACATCGCGGACAAGTGCATGCGTCACTACCTCATCTGGCGCGCCATCTGGAAGTTTGATCTCAGTACTCATCCTATTTACCGCCTTTAAAGTGTGGATTTTCCCAAATAACAGTGCCGCCCATGCCAAGGCCGATACACATAGTGGTGATGCCATATCGAATTTCTGGATGCTCTTCAAAACTTCTTGTGAGGTTTAAAATAAGTCGAACACCTGATGAGGCAAGGGGATGGCCTACTGCAATCGCTCCACCAAATGGATTCACATTGGCGGCATCATCTGCGATCCCAAAGTGCTCTAAGAAAGAAAGAACTTGCACAGCGAATGCTTCATTGATTTCAAAAAGACCGATATCAGAAATTTTTAACCCAGCTTTATTTAGAGCTTTCTCGGTCGATGGAATCGGTCCATAACCCATGATTTCAGGTTGGACACCTACGAATGCAAAGTTCACAAGACGAGCTTTGACGCCCAAACCTAATTCGTTTGCTTTGTTTTCACTCGCAAGTATTGCGGCGGTGGCACCGTCGTTGAGTCCAGATGAATTTCCAGCAGTTACGCGCCCAGCCGGACGAAAAGGAGTTTTTAACCCAGCGAGTCCTTCAAGAGTTGTCGTCGGACGCGGAGGCTCATCGATAGTTGCAATGCCCCAACCCAATTCAGCGCTTCGCACTGCAGTGGGAATCAAATCCCGTTGTATTTTTCCTTCTGCGTAGGCTTTGGCAGTTTTACGTTGGGAATTGAGGGCATAGCGATCTGCACGTTCTTTGGTGAGGGATGGGAAGCGATCGTGTAAGCGTTCTGCTGTTGCACCCATAGCAAGTGCATCTTGTTCGACAATTTTTTCAGCAAGGTAGCGGGGGTTGGGATCCAAACCTTCACCGATTGGGTGATTGCCCATGTGTTCAACACCGCCAGCTATTGCAATGTCGTAGGCACCCATAGCAATGGCGCCAGCAATAGTTGTCACTGCTGTCATTGCTCCAGCACACCAACGATCTATGGAATAACCCGGTACCGATTGGGGAAGGCCAGCAAGTAATCCAACGCTTCGTCCTAAGTTCATTCCTTGATCACCACTTTGTGTTGCAGCAGCGATTGCGATGTCATCGATCTCGGCGGGAGAGAGTTTGGGATTGCGTTCAAGCAAGCCACGAACAGCGCGTACCATCAAATCATCGGCGCGAGTTCCTGAATATAAACTTCCTGCTTTGCCAAATGGTGTACGCACTGCATCAACAACGACAACGGCAGCAGACATTGCGGCGACCTTTCCAACGAGTTATTGCAAAGGTTACCCGTGGGTAGTCGAAAGTGGAACTTTCTTGGGTGTGAGGTAGGCCCAGAGCGTGAGACCCAAAAATAGGGACCATCCCAATAGTTGCGTCCACGAGGTGGTGGTATCAAAACCTATCGTGCCGGCCAAAAATGTGGCAAGCAGTGAATCTTGTGCCATCCATGAGGTGATATCCCATGCAAAGAAATCAGCTCCGGGCAACCATCCCAGTTCTTGATATTCGTGAATGCCGTAGGAGAGAACTCCAGCGGCAACGATGATCAAAGCCATGCCCGTGTAGGTAAAGAATTTTGTTAAGTTGAGTTTGACCGATCGGTTGTAGATCAAATAACCCAAAGTCACAGAGGCGACTAATCCCAAGAGCAAGCCGATAGAGGCGGCAGAGGCGACACCGACCGTTTTAAAATTTGTATAGACAAAAAGCGCTGTTTCCAAGCCTTCGCGCACCACTGCAAAAAATGCCGTTGTGGCCAAAGCGATAGGCCCGGCAACTAGGGCGTTTTCAACCTTTCCATGGAGATCATCACGCAAGCCGCGTGCGGCGCGTTGCATCCAGAAGACCATGGCAGTGACCAAGACCACCGCCAGCAAAGAGGTCGTGCCCGAAAAGAATTGCTGGCCTCGAGGCGATAGCTCAGCTGAGGTAAAGGAGAGAAAACCGCCTAATGCAAAGCTGGCCACAACTGCGATCCCAACACCGCTCCAGAGGGCGGGCAGAAGGCGGCGACGGTTGGATTTAACGAGGTAGGCCACGAGTATGCCCACGATGAGAGCGGCTTCTAGGCCCTCTCGAAGGGCGATAATAAAGGTGCTGAGCACCTACCAAGGGTAGAACCTACCCCTTATTTACGCAACTTCTTTGTTGCGTAATTCATCACACCTTCTCGCCCGTCTCGCCCGTCTCTCCCGTCTCCACTGTCTCAGGATCAAGGGCGTCGGCACGGGGATGCTTTTCTAAAAGTGCTTGAGTCAATATGGGGGCAACGATAGAAATTTGCCATGGGCGAGCACCTAAGGAAACAAGTGCGGCGCTGACATCGGCGGGAGTGTTCCAGCAGATACGCCGAAGAAAATCTGGAGTGAGTAAGTTTTCAGGGGGAATATTTAAGGCGATTGCTTGTTGGTCTATGCCAAATCGAGCATGAGATAGATGTGCAAACTTAGTGGGGTACTTATCGCGCCAGATCTTAATGGGAGGCAACGAAGTATCTGAATCCAGACGAGTGGGTGGCCATACACTTTCATCCATTGCAACTCCAGCTGCAATAGCATCGAGCCAGAGCTGAGTATTTTCAAACCACCGCGCTCGCATACCGATCGGACGTAGAACTTTCTCCATCTCTTTGCGATTGGTAGGTGCATGGACAGAGAGTTCCAAAATTGCTGCGTCGTTGAGTAACTTGCCTCCGGCTACATCACTCTCGCGTGCAAGATCATCGCGCACATGCCACAGCGTTTTAATAATCGCCAATTGTTTACGACTTTTAATTTTATGCATCCCAGAGGTTCTGCGCCAAGGGTCGATGCGTGGCGGCGGCGGTGGTGCTTGCAGGATTGATGCAAATTCTTCAAGAGCCCATTCTAGTTTTCCTTGGGCTTGCAAAGATTCTGCGATTTTCTCGCGAAGCTCTACCAACAGCTCCACATCCAAAGCAGCATACGTGAGCCATTCTTGTGGCATGGGGCGTGTAGACCAGTCCACAGCACTATGTTCTTTTGCCAATGCAAAACCGAGTTGTGTTTCAACCAATGGCCCCAGACCTACTCTAGGAAATCCTGCAATGCGCCCGCCCAACTCAGTATCAAAAAGACGTGTGGGATGGAGTCCAATATCGCGCAAGCAGGGCAAATCCTGAGTGCTGGCATGCAAAATAACTTCATCACTGCGCAGTAGATCATTGAGTTGTTTAAATAAGGGATGGGGATGTGCAAATGCAATGGGGTCGATGAGGTGAAGACCTCCGGCAGTTCGTTTGATTTGTATTAAATATGCACGAGGGTTGTATTTATATCCAGAGGCACGTTCTGCATCAATGGCGAAAGCACCCGTACCTTGACTCAATTGCGAGAGTGCTTCTTGGAGACCGCTTTCGGAATTGATCAGGTCAGGAGTTCCACCCAGCGGCTCTAAAAGTGGGGTAGCACGTACTTCTTCTGGTTCTGTGCTGGCATCCATTAATTACCGACGGGCTTGAGAGATCGATGTAATCGCAGAAACACCTTCTGGAATTGGTGTTAAGCCTGCGATTTCAGATAACAAATTGCACCAGCCAGAAAGATGTGTGGTGAGTTGGGATGCAATTGATTCTGATTGTGAAAATATTGGTGTCCAGGATGCACGAATTTCGATTTCAGCCTCATTATTGCGAGGCGATAATTTTCCAAAAGATTCACTTGCTACACGAGTGACGGTGCCACTTGCGGCAGTTGTTTCACAGCCAGCAAGCGCCAATGCATCTTGCAACCATTTCCATCCAGCTTCGGGAAGCAATGGATCCTCTTGCATCATCGCATCTACATCGGCGCGTACATATGTTACGCAGCGAAATTCTCCATCCCAAGTATCTTGACCGCCTGGTTCGTGCAAAAGGACAAAGCGTCCAGAAGCAATTTCATCTTCAGCATCGCCCAAAAGCCCATTGCTAACATCGGCTGTAATGGCAAATGCATAGGTGGCCAATTTTTGTGGAGCAGGGACTTCCTCAAGCAAGATTTCCACTCGAGGCTTAAATCCTTGCAGCGCTTGCACTACATCAGAAAACTCCAGCGCATCCATTACTCAAATGTAAAGAATGAAATTGTCCAATAGTGGGAGGCGGGGCGGTAACCTAGCCCACATGGCTATCTTGTTTGCGATTTTCTCCAGCTTGCTCTGGGGGAGCGCTGATTTTCAAGGTGGGCGCTTGGCGAAATCTCATCCGGCAATCGCTGTGGCTGGTGCATCACAAGCAATGGGACTTGCCTGTGGAGTAATTCTGGTGAGTTTCACTGGTGCATGGAGAGTTCCTGGTTTCGGTTTACATGGTTATATCTTTTCTGGAATTCTTGCAGGGCTTGCTGGTTATGGCGGACTCATCTGTTTATATGCAGGGTTGGCAACAGGCAAGATGGGAGTTGTCTCACCAATAAGTTCGTTAAGTTCGGTAATACCCGTAACGATCGCACTCGTTGGTGGAGAAATTCTTTCTGGTTTGCAAGGTTTAGGTATTGCAACGGCCGTATTAGGTGCTTTCTGTGCAAGTGGGCCTGAACTTTCTCGAGGCATTTCTATGCGGCCCGTTGTGTTAGCCACCGGAGCCGCCCTCGGATTTGGCACTGCCTTGACTTTTATGGCTCGTGGCTCCGTAACCAGCGCCGTGATGACCATGGTTACCATGCGTATGACGACTTTCTTGGTTTCGGGAATCATCGCACTCAAAGTAGGAAATCTCGGAGGATTTGCTCGCAAAGATTTATCAATGTTGCTTTTTATTGGTGCTGCTGATTTTTTCGCGAACGTTCTTGTGGGAGTTGCATCAAAGATTGGCCCGGTATCTGTCGTGATGGTCCTTGGCTCTCTTTTCCCAATTATGACTGCAGTTTTAGCGTTTAAAATTCTTCATGAACGTCTACATCCTGTGCAATATGTAGGGATTGTTTTAGCAATTGGTGGAGTTGCCCTTCTATCGGTTAGCTAAAGCATTATCTGCATTCATAGAAGATGGTGTCAGATTCGCTACTTTTTTCGATGTGTGAAAAGTGGCTGAGCAACTGTTCTAATTGCACGAGATTTTCACCACCCACTACTTCGGTGACACTGAGAGATAACTCATCGATGAGACCTTGAGTGAGAAGTTCAGAGATGAAGGCAATGCCACCCTCAACAGCAATAGTGCTACCAAATTCGCTCCGGGCTTTTTCGATTGCTTCAGAAGGATGCATATTCCACCAATGTGCGCGTGGATTTGTGAGCAATAAATCAGGTGAAGTATGTGAAACAATAATGAGATCGACGGGTGTTTTTGCATATCGTTCATGTCTTGCCGTATTACCGCCAATAACGATGCAGTCTGCATTTCGGCGCTGAGACAGGAAACGCACTCGATCCTCAGGAGAGGAAATTGCCTCTGATGTAGCGCCTTTGGTGGTTGAACCATCGGCGCCAAGAACGAGTGATGCTCTAACAGCCATGAGGCAAAGATAGCGATAGCAGTTGCTGCGCCCACAGCCTGCGGCGTAAAAGCGTGAATTGGAGCCAATTCACAGGCTTTAAGCGTGTAGATAGGTTGAGTCTCAGGGTCCACCCCCGTTAGCCTTTCGAAATGAATTCGCGCACAAAAATTGCCTGGGTGCTGAGCATGGGCGCTTTCCTAGCCCCGTTAGCCCTTTCCCAACCCATGGCACATGCTGCGCAGACTTTGGAAGATGTACAAATCAGAGTTCAAGTGTTGCAAGAAGATGCTGCCGCAGCAGCTGAAGGGGCACAAAGTGCGAAAGTAGAATTGGTGCAACTCAACAGAACTCTCACTGGAATCAAACAAGAAGCCGCTGTTCAAGGGCAAACCGTTGAAACGTTGCGTAAATCTTTGGGTGCTATCGCTTTGGAACAATACAGATCCGGTGGGATGAGTCAGAGCTTGGAGCTTCTTTTCTCATCAGACCCTACTTTGTACTTGTCGGCTGCTGGCTCTTTGGAAGCGTTAACTCGTGGTAAATCCCTTCAGCTGCGCAAATTTTCTGCGGCTCAGCAGCGACTGAATGCAACCACAATGACGGTAAATGACAAAGTGGCTCAAGTGGCCGCAACGCAAGCGCGTTTGAGCACTCAGCTGGCGCAAGCCCAAGCAAAATTGAAAGAAGCTGAGGTTCTTCTTGCAAAACTCAAAAAAGCTGATCGCGAAAGATTAGCAAAATTGGCACTTGCTAGAGAAAATGCTGATCAAAAATCTTCTTTAGCACTTGCCAAAAAGGCCAGTGGGATTTCCGGCCGTGCAGGAATTGCACTTAAATTTGCTCTCAAACAAATTGGAGATATTTACGTCTTTGGTGGGGCCGGAATGACGTATTGGGACTGTTCGGGATTAACGATGCGTGCACTGCAAGCAACGGGAATTTCCTTGCCACACTCGGCTGCCGCTCAGGCGCATTATGGAAAGTATGTGGCACTGAATGCTCTTAAAGCAGGGGACCTTGTCTTTTTTGGTTCGCCAATTTCGCATGTGGGTATTTACATGGGCAACCATCGAATGGTGCATGCCCCACATACTGGGGCACGGGTAAAAGTTGTTGCCTTTGGTTCAAGTTTGGGCTCTAAAAGATTAGTCGCAGCAAGACGATTCTAGATGGAGAAAATCCTTTTCGTCACAAATGATTTTGGCCCGCGGGCTGGTGGCATAGAAACTTTGCTTATTGGTTTTATCGAGCATCTGCCAAAGAACCGCGTCGTTGTTTACACCTCCAGCCAAGGAGATACCTCTGATTACGATGCGCAATGGATGAAAAATTTCGGAGTTCGAGTTGTCCGCGACAAGGCAAAAATTCTCCTACCGACCCCACGAGTGGCACGCGCTGTGGCGCATTTAGCCCAATCATGTGGCGCAACCGTTGCTTGTTTTGGCACAGCCGCCCCGCTAGGAATTCTGGCCAAAACATTACGAAAAGCCGGAGTTAAAAGGATTGTGGCATTGACGATGGGCCATGAAGTCTGGTGGGTGAAAGTGCCGCCATTTTCGTGGGCTATCCGATATATCGGTAATTCGGTCGACGCGCTTACTTATCTGGCTGATTTCACCCGTGTAGCAATCTCTCAAGGCTTATCCAAGCAAGCAGCTGATGCAATGGTAAAGATTGCTCCGGGGATCGACACAGCGCACTTCAATACAGATGTAGATTCCAAAAAATTACGCGCAGAGTTAACCCTTACTGACAAAGCAGTAATTGTTTCTGTTGGACGCCTTGTTCATCGCAAAGGCCAAGATAAGTTGGTGGCTGCCTTGCCACAGATTCTTGCCGCAATTCCTAATGCTCACCTGCTGCTGGTGGGACAGGGCCCGCATCGCGAGCAATTGGAATCAATCGCTGCTAAGTGCGAGGTTACGGATTCAATTACTTTTGCTGGTCGTGTCCCTTATGAACGATTGCCAGAATATATTCGCGTAGGCGATATTTTTGCAATGCCTTCGCGAGATCGTCTTTTTGGCCTAGAAGTTGAAGGTTTAGGAATCGTTTATCTTGAAGCAAGCGCGTGTGGACTGCCAGTTGTTGTTGGCAATTCTGGTGGCGCACCCGATGCGCTTGTTCCAAATATTACTGGAATTTTAGTAGACGGTACCAACATTGATGAAATAGCACAGGCGTGTATCGCACTTCTTGCAGATCTTGATCGTGCTGCTGCCATGGGAGCAGCGGGCAAGCAGTGGATACACGATGCATGGTCTTGGTCGTACTGGTCTGGTGAATTTGAGAGAGTCTTGCAAATCTAAATAATGAGTGAATGTTTTATGGCAACAACTACTGCTTCAGTGCGCTTGGAAACACGGAGCTTTCTGTAAATCGCAGATAAATGTGTCTTGACCGTGGCCTCTGAAATAAAGAGCTCACGAGCTATTTGCGATGCATTAAATCCTGTAGGCAGAAGTGAAAGTACTTGCATTTCACGCGCGGTTAGTCCGAAACCTACTTTCTTTCTTGAAATTGCGGCACTTAACCCACGTGCTATAAAACTAGCTGGTGAGATAAAAGAGTGCGATAGAGCGGCAATCACTTCAGTCAGTGGGGCGCTTTTTAGAACGTAGGCACTTGCACCGGCTTGCAAACAGGCAAGTAAATGCGCATCATCATCACTCAGAGTCAAGACGACGATTGCAATCGTTGAGGAAATCCCACGAGCCCAAGTGATAATTTCGAGACCACTGCCATCGGGCAAATTCAGGTCGACAATGATTGCTGTGGGACTTTTATGAGCGATTTGTGCGAAAGCCTCACTCTTGGATGCGGCTTCACCCACGACGTTAAATCCGGCGTTGCTGAGGGCGCTGGAGAGCCCCGCACGGACAACTTGGTGGTCATCAACAATGAGGACAGAAATTTTGGAGTTATCCATGACGCGGGATCTGAATAATTATAGATGTGCCCATGGAATCAGAATTCATGGCAAAAGCTGCCCCTAGATTTGTGCAACGCTCTTGAATCCCGAGTATTCCATAACGAGATCGTACGGATTGAGCACCACCTACACCGTCATCGCTCATGGAGAGAAAAAGGGAATCGTTCTTCTCCCAAATGTGCAATTTTACATGCGATGCTGCTGAGTGCTCGACAGTATTTCTTAATAGTTCGCCAACAATTTTTAAAAGCTGATACTGCACCTCTGGTAAAAGAGGCGTGAGATTTTCCGCAAGATCTAGATCAACCAGATAGCCCTCACACAACTCACTGACCAGGATTTTAATGTGAACAGATAATTTTGAGGATTCGGATTGACGCAGTTGAAAAATTTCTGCACGTACTTTTTCGATGAGTTCCGTAATGTTAAACCTCAGCGTACGAAGTTGAATGCGTGTCGTTATCGGGGTATCGGGGGCAGATAAAATCAGGTCAAGGCTGTAGCCCACACCGACAAGATCTTGAGCTATTCCATCGTGTAGCTCTTGTGCGACTTGGATGCGCTCAGAGCTCGTCATTTCCTCGCTCTAGTTGTAGAGCGCCTCAATCTCTGCTGCAAATTCTTTAGCTACTACATGCCTCTTGATTGAAAGTTTTGCAGTGAGCTGGCCACCGGCAATTGACCAATCAGTTGGCAAGATGCTGAATTTACGAATCGATTCTGCTTTGCTGACCGCCTTGTTGGCTTCATCAACGCCAGTCTGGATGACTGCTAGCAAATCTGGATCATTGGTGAGTTGGGCAATTGTTGCTCCGTCTTTCTTATTAATGGCAATCCAAGATTTGAGTGCATCACCATCGACGGTAACAAGAGCTGCGATAAAGGGTTTGTTATCTCCAACCACCATGCATTGGCTCACTAGTGGATGTGCTCGCAGGCGATCCTCCAAAACTGCTGGCGCAACATTTTTACCACCAGATGTAACTATTAATTCTTTTTTGCGGCCAACGATGTAAAGGAAACCTTCATCATCAATTCGGCCCAAATCCCCAGACTTAAACCAACGATCATCTGTAAATACTTCCGTATTGGCCGCGTCGTTTTGCCAGTACCCACGCATCACGATCGGTCCTTTGATAAGGACTTCGCCATCATCGGCAATTTTTACCGATGTACCAGGGATTGGGCGGCCGACAGATCCCACTCGATGATCAGTGGTGAGGTTGAGAGTGGCGCCAGCAGTAGTTTCTGTTAATCCGTAGCCTTCAAGAATTCGTACTCCAGCACCTCTGTAAAAGTGCCCTAAGCGCTCACCTAGGGGAGCGCCACCAGAAATAGCTGCCTCAACTCTTCCGCCCATCCCCGTGCGAATTTTAGAAAATACTAATTTATCAAAAAGGGCATGTTTGATTTTAAGGATGAGAGGAATGCGAGATTTATCCATAGCTTGGCTGTATGCAATCGCCACTGCTGCAGCTTTCCTAAAGATCTCACCTTTTCCGCCGGCTTCTGCACGGGCTTCGGCACCGTTGTAAATTTTTTCAAATATTCGTGGAACAGCCAAGACGAAAGTAGGTTTAAAGGACGCTAAGTCAACTGGCAAGCGACCTGCCGGGTCAGAACAATGAGCCATGTGTAAACCGGCATGTATCGCACCAATTTGAACCATGCGACCAAAGACATGAGCGACGGGGAGAAATAGAAGGGTAGATCCACCAGGTTTTAGGAAAAGATCACTTGCACCTTGAACCACATTCCCGCACTCGGATAAGAAGTTTCCATGAGTTAATTGCACTCCTTTTGGCTTTCCTGTTGTTCCAGAAGTGTAAATAAGTGTTGCCAATGTGTCTGGCAGCAGCGAGTTTCTGCGGCGATCAATCTCATCATCGGAAATGTGTGCACCAGTGGTTGCCAAGACATGGAGCACATCTTCGGTCATGGTCCAGACATGCTTAGTTGTTGTAGGCAATATAGGTGTTGCAAGATCACGGTGTGCTGGAGTTTCAACGACAAGACCTACCGCACCTGAATCACTTAAAATCCACTGCACCTGTTCGGCTGATGAAGTGTCGTAAATCGGGACGACACAGCCGCCAGCAAACCAGATAGCAAAGTCCAAAATGGTCCATTCATACCGAGTACGCGCCATGATTGCTACGCGATCGCCCATTTGAATTCCGGCAGCAATCAATCCTTTTGCGCTAGCACGAACTTCAGATTCAAACTCTCGAGCCGTAACGGATTGCCATCCATCACCCAGAGGACGAGAAAGCATGATGCGTTCTGGTTCAAACCATGCTCTCTCCGTGATCAAGTTCGTGAGATTTCCGGCAGTTGCCGCTGGAACAAGGGCAGGTATGGTCACTTCGTTCATGGAGCTAACGCTAGCGCGTGTTCTGCGTAAAGGGGAAGGGGGTAACCTTTCTCCATGAGCGAAATTTCCAGCGGCAGTATTTCAA
Source organism: uncultured Actinomycetes bacterium (assembly GCA_903822425.1). Taxonomy (GTDB): domain Bacteria; phylum Actinomycetota; class Actinomycetes; order Nanopelagicales; family Nanopelagicaceae; genus QYPT01. Next base: position 44,016 of record CAIJOY010000044.1, read on the forward strand.
TCGAGGCATCCCCGGCCCACATACAGAGCATCCTGTTTGACATTGCCAGTTACCCAACGTGGTCAAGTGCCATCAAGAAGGTTGAAATTCTTAGCACCGATGGTGACGGACGTGTAACTTCGGCGAAACTTTCCATCGATGCCGGAGCGATGAAGGACAGAGTCATCTTAGATTATGACTGGAGTAACGCCCCTGGCCGCTTGGAGTTTTCACTTTCCGATGCGGATTTGTTAACTGAGATGGATGGTGCCTATGTCATTGCACCTGATGGTGATGACTCAACTGATGTTACCTACGAATTAACAGTCGCCTTATCGATGCCAGTACCAGCGATAATGCGCAAAAAAACCGAACAAGCAACAATTGATTTAGCACTGAAACAATTGAAGGCTTTCGCGGAAAAGTAAATGTCTTTTTCCATTGGAGTAGATGTTGGCGGCACCAAAGTATTAGGTGGCGTTGTTGATGAATCTGGAAATATTCTCGCCCGAGCTCGGCGTGATACTCCTCGCGAAGGTGGCAAATTTCTGACTCAAGCGATTGCAGATGTGGCACGCGATCTCATGAGTCAATGGGATGTTTCCACGGTAGGAATTTCAGCTGCGGGATTTGTCTCCTCTGATCGTAAAACAATGTTGGGAACACCAAACATCTCGGGTTGGAACGGCGTTGACCTAGATCATGAATTAGGAGCATTGATTGGATTGCCGGTAGTGATCGAAAACGATGCTAATGCTGCTGCCTGGGGTGAAGCGCGCTATGGGGCTGGACGAAATGAAACGCAATTAATGTTACTGACCATTGGTACCGGCTTAGGCGGCGGGATCGTTGTTGATGGGAAGCTTCACCGTGGCGGCTTTGGTGTGGCCGCAGAGTTTGGACATATGAGGGTTGTTCCTGATGGTCATGTGTGTGGTTGTGGCGCACGAGGTTGTTTTGAGCAATATGCATCAGGAAGTGCACTCCTGCGCCACGCTCGAGAAGCTGCTGCGGCTGCACCAGAGGCAGCCGGGCATCTGCTTTCACTCGGTGATGGGAGCGTTGCCGGTATTACAGGTCAACACATTACTGATGCTGCGCGCGCTGGTGATGAAATCGCACTACAAGCATTTAGTACAACTGCTTATTGGTTAGGGGCGGGTATCGCTTCTCTGTCAGTGTTGCTAGATCCAACGTGCGTGGTGATAGGTGGCGGTGTTATTGATGCAGGCGAAATTCTTTTAACGCCAACTCGTCACTCGATGGAGGAGCACATGGCATTTCGCGGCAAGCACCCATCACCAAAAATTGTGGCGGCGCAGCTAGGCAATGAATCAGGCTTGGTCGGTGTTGCCGACTTAGCTCGGAGGTAGAAAAGAATTAAAGAATCGCACCGTCATCATCGGTGGGGAAATCTCGTAAGCGGTAGAGAAATGCAGCTAAGCCGCCAAAGAAAGTAAGCACTCCAGGCCAAGGTTCAATTCCAAAAGGATTGAAATGCGTCGCTGCCGAAACGATGGCATAAATTGGACCGGCAACCATTGCAATAATCGCATTTCTCTTTGCGCCATCACTTATAGGCGCTAGTGCGGGATTAGGTCGCTCAAAGTGATCATCAGGATCCAGGCGGTCGAGTTCATCTAGGTAAGTACTCGGTGAGGACTGGTCAAGTGAAAGTCCAGCGACTATTGATTGAAATTCGGCATCAATTAAATCGCTGTCATCCTCATTTTCAATCTCACTGAGCCAGACCCCACTAGAGATCTCGTTAATGAATGCCATCGATTCCTCAAGCAGTAAAGGTGCATCATGTTCATCTTGTTGTGTGTGAAACGAACTTTCTAAGATTATTTCACGGATGAAGGCTGAAGAGACTTCATCGGCTATATATGTTGAATCATCTTGGTACTGAATTCCAACTTGCTCGGCATATAGCAACAGCATCGGCTGCTCAATCAGGTAGAGATCTTTTTCGATATCCGCCCAACGCTTAGACAAGCGCAAATTCGGCGGCAACATTGGTTCGACAAGAATGAGACCTTCAATTTCTTGTCCGAAACTTTCTGCTAAGCGCAGCGCTAATGATGCACCGATTGCGTATCCAAAAATAAAAACTTTAGAGCACCGAGATTTCAGAAGATGTAATTCATCCACACAAATATCGAAAGTTTCTTCCCATTGCGACTTTCCGATCTTGCGCCAATCATCGGCAAGGGATGTATTCGAGGGAGAAATCACTGTTTGCCCCGCCGCATGAAGAGCATGAGCCCAGCTCTGCGATTGTGGGAATTGATTGAGAAGCAGGACCCCGACGTCCCCTCCAAATAACTCAATACGATCTGGAATTGGGATCTGCGTCACCCTCCTATACTGGCGTAAATGTAGAGTGTCATAAAGTCGGTGAAGGCACTAAATTGGGGCACTCGCGAATGTAAGGGTTGTCGGAAGGGGAGTCAATGGAGAACGTGCCATACGGCTTGCTTCGCGCTTTCCTCACGCCGTTTTTGATGCTTTTGTTTCGCCCAAAAGTAAAAGGTTTGCGCAATGTTCCCATCAATGGTCCAGTGATCATCGCCTCCAACCATCTTTCCTTTAGCGATTCTATTTTTATGCCCTTAGTAGTTCCTAGAAAAGTTACTTTCCTGGCTAAGAGTGAATATTTCACTTCACCTGGACCCAAGGGTCTGCTCAAGAAACTCACTTTTATTGCCCTCGGGCAAGTTCCGGTAGATCGTTCCGGTGGACGTCGAAGCGAAGCTGCTTTGATAACCGGTCTGAGCGTTCTCGCTGAAGGAAATTGTTTAGGAATCTACCCCGAAGGAACTCGCTCGCCCGATGGACGTCTGTATAAGGGGCGCACCGGAATTGCTCGATTAGCAATCGAATCTGGTGCACCAATTATCCCTGTAGCAATGTTTAATACCGAGAAAATTCAACCCACTGGGAAACTACTTCCAAAAATTATGCGTGTGAAAATGGTTTTTGGGGAGCCAATCTACATAAAAGGCGATCCCACCGATTTACAGGTATTGCGCAATGAAACTGACTCTTTGATGCGCATACTTCAAGGGTTATCTGGCCAAGAGTACGTCGATATTTATGCTACAAAAGCTAAAGCTGACAAAAAAGAGGAAGACTAACTTTCAAGAGCTAAGCGCTGAGTTAAGTAGGTGCATGTTGAACATTCCAGGCCGGACTCAGGAAATTCACCCTCTAGGACGCTAATGAGGTCTCGCATAACATTCTCGAATTGCACTCTATCGCGCTCTACGGGCAGATAATGCTGAGTTACCCCGAAACCAAATTGACCATCAACATTCTGCGCAACGCCATTGAGTCTCCAGACCAGTAAACCCATCGATGCGACGGTGAATGCCTTTCCGGTCAACGGATTTTCAAGAGCAAACGCGTATGCCTCTAACTGAGGGGAGTAGAAAGCGCCATTGTCGCGATCAGAATCGGAAACTTTACAATCAATCAGACCCACAGTGCCATCGTCATTATGCGCCAGCAGATCGTAGATTCCATTGATTCGCCAGCGAGTTTTTATTCCATCAACTTCGATGTAGGTGCTTTTGACCCATTGACCCCATTGCTTCACAACTCCGGGGCGCAATGATGGGTCGATTTCCGGCATTGATCTGCGCCGGAAGTGTTCCTCTTGCGCCTGTGATAGTGGTTTTACGAGTGGAAATTGTCCTGGCATGATCACTTTGTACCAGTACTTAATCCATAGGCATCGTTTGCATGTTGACAGGCCAAAAGTAAGGTCTGACGGTGCAATAAATTCACGAGCAGGTAAGGCGGGTCTTTTCATGTTCCCAGTATTACCCAACCAACTGACGAAATGCTGTGAGTAGAACAAAGAAACCAAGGCCCACCATGACTGCGCCTCCGATGGTACGTAATGTCACAAGACGAGAGGCATCAGTGGCCAGCCATTCGCGCGCAGTGCCAGCAACCAACCCCCATGTTCCATCAGAAAACCAACACATCAAGGCAAATAGCGCACCGAGAAAAAGAAGTTGTAGCGTGGCACTTCCTCGATCCCGATCAATAAATTGCGGCAAAATGGCGGCATAAAATACGAGCGTCTTAGGATTAAGGACGGCTACCCAGAAACCATCGCGCATAGATTCGAATGCTGACGGTTGGGCAGTATTTCTTGCAGTCATATTGGCAGCATGTTCGTGGCGATGCCTGAGCGCTTGAATTCCTAAGTAAACCAAATAAACGCCACCACCCCATTGAACAGCCGCAAATGCTAGATCCGATCTTTGCAAAATCGGCCCTAATCCAATGGCGATTAATGCCGATAAGAGGAAGGAACCAGCGGCATTACCGGTAACGGTGAAGAATGCAGTTTTTCTACCCCAAGAAACTGCTCGAGCAATGATAAAAAGCACGCTAGGTCCTGGTGCCAAAATAATAATGATGGATGTCGCAAGGTATTCGCCCAGTCGACTCGGAATCATGTGAGTGATCGTACAAGAAATGCTTAAGGGGCGGGAGAGTTTCCTCTGCCCGCCCCTTAAGGAGTACCTTTTTAGTTAGGAGTTACCACGTGCTTGTGAGATTGAGTTAAGCACTTGATATCCCACTACTGCAACCAACGTTGCATTGATGATTCCACCGAAGGAGTAGTTTCCGCTCGTCCATGACATATTTGAGATGCCAATAATGAGCGCAGAAGCTGCGATCACCAAGTTTGTGGAGTTTGCGAAGTTCACTTTTCCTTCAATCCAGATGCGTGCACCTAGAACACCAATCATTCCAAACAGTGCCACGCCAACTCCGCCCAAAACTCCAACCGGAGTTGAACTCAGGACAGCTCCAAATTTTGGCGATAGAGATAGCAGGATTGCACCTACGCCAGCGATCCAATAAGCCGCTGTTGAATAGACGCGAGTAGCAGCCATGACACCGATATTTTCTGCATACGTTGTTGTGCCAGATCCTCCGCCTGCACCCGCAAGTGTTGTAGCAACGCCATCTGCGAAAAGGGCTTTGCCCATTTGATCATCTAAGTTTTTACCTGTCATTGCAGATACCGCTTTAACGTGTCCAACGTTTTCTGCAATGAGAACGAGAACTACAGGTAGAAAGAGCAAAACGGCACTCATATTAAACTTAGGGCTAGTAAATGCTGGCATCGCAAACATTTTCGCTGCCGAAATGGCATCTGTTTTTACATCTCCCATGAGGTAGGCAGCGAGGTATCCGACGACCAAACCTAGAAAGATGCTGATGCGTCCCATAAAGCCTCTAGAGAATGCACCGATCAAGCCGATTGCAGCCAGAGTGATGATTCCAACGGTTGGTCCCTGAACAAAGTTATCTCGTGCAGCTCCAGCCAAGTTTAAACCAATGACCATAACGATTGTTCCAGTGACCAATGGTGGCAAAAGCCAGTTAATCCAGCCAACGCCCGCGGCCTGAACGATCAAACCGATGACGGCCAAGATGACACCAGTAGCGAGGACTCCTCCAAGTGCGTATGCCATTCCTCCGCCAGCTTTTGCAGCAGCGATAGGAGCTATGAATGCAAATGATGAACCAAGGTAGCTTGGAACTTTGTTGTTGGTGATAGTAAGGAACAAGAGAGTTCCGATACCGGAAAAGAACAGTGTTGTTGTTGGTGGTAGACCCGTAAGGATGGGCACAAGAAAAGTGGCACCAAACATTGCTGCAATGTGCTGGACACCGACACCGATGGTGCGGGGCCAGCTAAGACGCTCATCAGTTGACACAACCTCGCCTGCACCAATGGTTTTGCCAGTGCCATGAAGTTTCCATGAGAGTAATGACATTGATCATTCCTTCCTCAGCGCCGCTAGGCCAGGATGGCAGCAGCTATGAATGTGCGGGGAGTGGTAAAAGGGTAGAACTTGTAGATTTCGCCCTTGCGCTTACTTTCTAGTACGCCACGCCGAGGAGTTCTCTGTATATGCGGCAAAGAAAACGCCCCCCGAATAAATCAAGGAGCGTTTTCTTCTTCACCCTCACGGAGAGTAGAGGGCTAAATCGTCGCCTCTTGCGAAGTACGACGAAGATTCATCCATCCTGCCAAGGAAAGAAGCAGGAACACAAAGCCGGCAATCAGAGCTACTCCGGCAGATATGCGTGCAACTTGGCCTAACTCCCAGAATGCATATGCAGTCAACAGTGTTCCACGAAGCATCGTGCCCTTAAAGACTGTATCCAACGTTGCTGCTGCTTTTGCGGCGTCGGCTTGCAGAGTTGGATCAGCAGGATTTGCAGCGAGAGCGCCAGCGGCAGTGCGGTTAGTTCCTGATGCTGCTGCATATGTTGGCATGGCAGATAAATGGAAACCTAGATAATGGTCGGCATACATCTGTGCTTGTTTACCAGTTGACATTACTTTTCCGCCATTGTCTTTAAAGAATGCGGTGGTGGCAGCATCTTCAGCGGTATTACTTGTTTCGGCGGGAAGAGTGATTTGTTGAGCAGCGAGCTGATTCGATACTGCGCTGTCGGCAAAACTATATCCCCAGTTAAGCAAACCAGCTGCAATAAGTAGAAATAATCCGAGTCCTGCTCCGACTAAGCTGACAAGTCCGTCAAACGTACGACGTTTCATTTTCGTTTCTCCTTTAATGATTCTCACTACGAGAACATTGCAAGAGTATGCGCAAACAATTGAACTATCTCGAATTTCGGGAGTGGTAACCCCCCGCTTAATGTGATTTAGATTAAAATGTAGTGCAGTTCACTACACGTGACGCCCACACAATGACTGACCGTCTGGGCCAAGTTCAAAATGTGAGCAAGCAACCGCGAGGCGATCAAATGCCTTATCTCCAAAATGTGTGCGGTAGGCCAAGGCGAGTAGTACGCGCAGATTAGTCTCGGCATCGGCCTTGATACCAAAAGCTTTCGCCGTGCGGCTGACGGTGTTCTCGACAACTTTTTCTGTGTGGGCCGTTTCACGCGCAATTGAGCCATTGGATTTTCCTTCGCACAGAAGGTCCATAACTAAACGTTCAAAGGGTGTTAATTCTCGTGCTGCAATCGTGATATCTATAGCCATATTGGTTTTTCCGGCCTCTCCGCCTAGTAGACCATCATTCTACATTCCAGAAGCGTTGAACAGCCGTAAGATTGCCAAATGGATGAAATATTGGCAACCCGTGATGGAGCAATCCTGAGTATTACCTTAAACCGCCCTCAAAAGATGAACGCTATCAACCGTTCTATGTATGGTGAGCTTGTTCGCATCTTTCGTGAAGCAGCAGGAGATTTTGGAGTTCGCGTATTAGTCATGAGAGCCGAAGGCACTAATTTTACTGCTGGCAATGATATTCATGATTTTATAGATGCTCCGCCAACTGGACCAGAATCCGAGGGTTTTCAGTTCTTACAGGAGCTACATAATTTCCCTAAACCTTTGATCGCTGTTGTGCAGGGAAATGCTGTTGGCATTGGAACGACAATGTTGCTGCATTGTGACGTAGTTTTTGCAACTCCCACCGCAAAGTTTTCGATGCCCTTTGTTTCTCTTGGTCTAGTGCCAGAAGCAGGGTCGAGCTACCTCTTCCCGCAGTTGGTTGGCTATCAACGTGCCGCAAGAATATTTCTCACCGGTGAAAGTTTTGATTCTTCGCAAGCTCGGGAAATGGGCTTGGTAACCATTGTTGCCGATGATGCACAAGCGCAAGGTGAGACCATGGCAAAAAAGATTGCAGCTCAGCCACCAACTGCCATCATCAATACTAAAGCGCTGCTTAAGAGCAGATCACATGATGCTATTTCCGCAGTGATGCAAGTCGAAGGCGAACTTTTCCGTCTAGCTCTGCAATCCGATGAAGCCATGGAAGCATTTATGAAATTCACGGCATCTAAGGAGAAATCATGAGTATGCAGGGCAAGAAAATATTCATTACTGGAGGCTCTCGCGGTATTGGCTTAGCAATCGCACTTCGCGCAGCACGCGATGGCGCCAGCATCGCGATCGCCGCCAAAACCAGTGAAGTGAATCCTAAGTTGCCCGGAACAATCTTCACGGCAGCAGATGAAATCCGAGCAGCGGGAGGAAATGCCCTTCCGATCAAATGCGATTTAAGGGATGAAAACCAGATTAGCGCCGCTGTTGAGCAAGCAGCTAAAGAATTTGGTGGAATCGATATATTGATCAACAATGCCAGCGCGATCAATCTCACCCGTACGGAGGAGACTCCAGCGAAGCGTTTTGATTTGATGTTTGATGTCAATGTCCGAGGCACCTTCCTGACATCACAAGCGGCCTTGCCTCATCTGCGCCAATCATCTGAGGCTGGGAGAAACGCACACATCCTGACTCTTTCGCCTCCTCTTTCGATGAAAGCTAAATGGTTTAAAAATCACCTTGCCTACACGATGGCCAAATATGGGATGAGCATGTGTGTGTTGGGAATGGCCGAGGAATTTCGTCGCGACGCCATTGCGGTCAACGCTCTGTGGCCAAGGACTGCAATAGATACCGCCGCCTTAGCGATGATTCCGGGAATCGATACTGCAGCGTGCAGAACACCTGAAATCTTGGCAGATGCCGCTTATGTAATTTTGAACCGCTCGGCCAAGGAATGTACAGGCAATTTCTTTGTCGATGATGAAGTGCTGGCCTCGGAGGGAATAACAGACCTTGAAAAATATTCAGTTGTGCCTGGCACTACCGATTTCTTAAACGATTTCTTTCTGGATTAAGATTGCTCACGGGAGCATCTTTCAAGAGGCACGTAGATAAGGACATCATGACAATCCAATCGGTTAATCCGCGTACAGGTGAGAGCTTTGGACCCAAATTTGCCTCAACAACTGCGCAAGCCCTAGATGAGATAGTGGCAGCTAGCGAACGTGCTTGTGAAGTGTGGTCAATGATGGCCGCTGATGAACGCGGAAGGATTCTCAACGCTGTCGCTGATGCACTTGATGCGCATGCTGAAAAATTGGTAGAGATTGCCGATCTAGAAACTGGTCTTGGCAAAGTCCGCTTAACAGGGGAAGTCGGCCGTACGACATTTCAAATCAGATCTTTTGCCACCGCATTAATCGCTGGGGATTTCATTTCACCAACAGTGGATGCAGCAGTGGATGGCGCTCCACCGCAAGGCCATCCTAAGTTCTTGCGCACGGTGCGGGCAATCGGACCAGTTGCAGTATTTGGAGCGAGTAATTTCCCTTTCGCTTTTAGCGTTTTAGGTGGAGACACAGCATCTGCCCTCGCTGCCGGTTGCTCTGTTGTTGTGAAAGCACATCCGGCTCATCCTCAAACTTCGCAAACCACTGTTGATATTGCAATTAAGGCTATGTCTGATGCTGGGGCTCCGGCAGGAACCCTTGCCATCGGCCATGGATTTGAATTTGGCAAGGCGATTATTACCGACCCGCGCATTTGTGCTGGTGCATTCACTGGATCTAAAGCTGGAGGCCGCGCCCTATTTGATTTGGCCCAATCACGTCCGAACCCAATTCCTTTTTATGGAGAACTGGGTAGCGTGAATCCAGTTGTCGTCACCGAAAGTGGCTTGGCCGATCCTGCAACTTTTGCTGGGGCTTACCTGGATTCACTCTTGATGGGTAATGGGCAGTTCTGTACAAACCCTGGACTTCTTTTTGTCCCTGAGAATTCAGAATTTCTTCAAGCACTTCAAGAACAACTTCTTTTGCGAGACGCCGGACCATTTTTGAGCGAAGCGACAAAGGTGCTGCATGACAAAGTGCGCACTGCGTTGGAGGAAGCAACCGGGGCAAAGAAGGTTTCTGGCAAAGCCGTTGATTCACTTGGTTTTTTCTCAACTCCTGAAATCTTGATTACAAGCGCGGGTCAAATGATGAAAGATCCATCCAAACTCAGCGCAGAATGCTTTGGACCAACAGGAATCGTCATTACATATTCCAAGGTTGCAGAAGTCATTTCTTTACTTGCCCACCTTGAAGGCGCCTTGGTTGGGTGCTTGTTTGCAGCACCGACTGATCACTCTGCTGTTGCCCTTGTACACGCACTTGCAAAGATGTCTGGTCGCGTTGCCTTTAACGCATGGCCCACTGGAGTAGCAGTTGCTGCTGGTCAACACCATGGGGGACCTTACCCAGCTTCCACTTCTACTTTGCATACCTCTGTTGGTATTCATGCGATCGAACGTTTCTTACGCCCGGTAACTTTCCAAGGATTTCCCGATGAGTTATATGCCGCAATAAGCCACGACTCGGTGAAAGGAAAATAAGATGCGTTTAGCCCGCTTAGGAGATTTTGGAAAAGAAAGAGCTGCAGTTGTTATTAATGACCTCGAAGCAGTATTTGTTGATGATCTCATTGGTGACTGGAGCAGGACTGGATTAGAAAATGGGGCTCTGCAAAAAATCAAGACTGCCGATTTGACTTCGCGTCCCACGATTAAGATTTCCGATTACCGTTTAGGCTCACCTGTTGCGCGTCCCACAAAAGTAATTTGCGTTGGCTTGAATTATGCCCAGCATGCTGCAGAGACAGGGGCTACGCCGCCGGCCGAGCCGGTCGTTTTCATGAAAGCTCCAGATACAGTGATTGGTGGCTTTGATGACATCATCGTGCCTCCTCATTCGATAAAAACTGATTACGAAGTAGAAATTTGCGTAGTTATTGGCAAGAACGCGTTGTACTTGAAATCACCTGAACAATCTCGCGAACATATCTTGGGATACACCATCTCCCAAGACGTCTCTGAACGCCACTGGCAGATTGAGCGCAGCGGACAATGGGTTAAGGGAAAATCTTTTCCATCTTTTAATCCGATGGGGCCTTGGATCGTTACCGCAGATGCTCTAGACCCCACCGATATCAACCTTTGGTGCACCGTGGATGGAGAGATGCGTCAAAATTCTCGAACTTCAGACATGATTTTCGGGATTGATCATTGCATCTGGTACATCAGCCAATTTATGGAACTCAAAGCTGGTGATGTCATTAATACCGGGACACCACAAGGTGTTGGTATGGGCTTTAAGCCCGAGAAGTACATTCTTGGGGGAGAAGTTGTTGAGACTGGGATCGAAGGCATCGGCAGGATCAAATCCACAGTGACTAACGCTTAAAAGGGTTTGCTGAATACCGTTTCCTCTGTAGCTTCAAGTTCTAGCAGTCGATTCCACTTTGCGGTGCGTTCTGAACCATGTGTAGATCCCACCTTGATCTGCCCTGCATTCCACCCGGTGGCCAAATCAGCTAACCAAGAATCTTCACTCTCGCCTGAGCGAGCAGAAACTATTGTGCCTAGTCCACTGTATTGGGCTTGCGTTAAGACATCATGAGTAGATGTCACAAGTCCATTTTGATTAGGTTTGATTAAAATTGCATTCGCGCTCCTACCCTTGATACCTCTACTCAATCGGCGTGTGTTGGTAGTGAACAAGTCATCGCCGACAACTTGTATAGGGCGGGGTAGTTGCTTCATAAATAATTCCCATGAGTCCCAGTCGTCCTCGGCGAATGGATCTTCAATGGAAATAATCGGATGTGTGGCTACAAGTGCGAGTAATAGTTGGCTCCATTGCTCTGGGGTGTATTGCAACCCTTGACTACGAGATTCGTATTTTTCATCTTTATAGAACTGCGTCGCTGCGATATCCAGAGCAAGTGAGACATCAACTCTTGGATTGAGACCCACCGATTCGATGCAATGTGTGATGAACCCACAAGCCATATCTGAAGAAGCAAATGGAAGTCCCAAACCACCTTCATCTGCCACCAAGTTGGTCATAAATCCATCGGAGGCACCAAGTTCAGCAGCTTTCTCTCGAATAGCAGATACCCACGTCAGCCCTTGAGCAAAAGTTTTTGCGCCATGTGGAATTACTAGGACATCTTGAATATCTAAAGCGCCAGCGGCATGTGCTCCACCTGAAAGAATATTGACCATGGGCATCGGAATTTTTAAGGCACCATGAGGTTGGTAAAACCGAGCGAGTGAAACCTTTCGTACATGAGCAGAAGCAATAGCACCTACTAGGGAGGTGGCTAGAGTTGCATTTGCGCCTAATATTTCATGCCGGGATGTTGAATCCAATTCATGCAAAATCGCATCAATTTTTTCAGAGTTGGGTTCAAGTTTGAGTAAGCGCGGGCGAATAATTTCGTTGATGTTGGATACCGCCTGGTGAACGCTTTTGCCGAGAAAGAGTTTTTCGCTTATTTCGGTTTCTCCATCACGAAGTTCAAGTGCTTCGTGCGCACCTGTAGATGCACCAGACGGAACTGTCGCTTTGTGAACTGAGCCATCACTTAACATCATGCGAGCACAAACCGTTGGGCGGCCTCGCGAATCTAGGACTTGGATGCCTTGAAAATTGCTGATAACGGTTGTCATGATTGAAAGAATACTTCACGTATGGATGGAGGATTTTGCAGCCGAAGAATTCTTAAGCAACGCTCACGAACTCTGTTTTGCCCCTGCCAATCAAGATATCCGGCAGGAGAGACTCCATCTACTCGGGCAAGAGCGATAGTTGCCAGGTGCCAAGCCAGAGAGGGATCTGGGCTGTGATAAGAATTTTGGTAGGCCGAGATAAATGAGGACGCACAGAGTGCAAGGCAATTGCGATCGCGGTCGTTATCGAGATGCTCTTGCTTACACAAAAAATGCCCAAGCAAAAATGCCAAGTCAAAGACAGGATTTCCCGTGTGTGCCACTTCAAAGTCCAAGACGATCGCGTGATTTTCGTGAGTAACTAAAATGTTTTTTGGCGAGAAATCTCCGTGAACAAGCGATGTCCTATTTCCCTCAAGTTCATCAATGAGCTTTTGTAGGAGAGGAGCTATGTCGGTATGAATTGGTGCTAGTGAACGGTAGAAAGGATTGATGCGCAGCTGTTCAAAAAGTTCATCTTCAATAAACTCATTCAAAAGCTCAGGATTGGTACTGGAGGATTTGTGCCAACTTCCTACTGTCTCACCCAATTGATGAGCGACATCAGCTGAAATCTTTCCTGAAAGCAGATCCTCTTTCCAATTGGTGCATCTACTATCGGCTCGATCCAGGACTACCACGAATCGATCCGGATCTAAGTAGCGGAGCCGGGGAACCCTCTCTGGCGTAATTGCATGAAGGACGTCTAAAGCCCTGGCTTCAACGATTGCGCGCCTGGGGTCGGCCAACCACGTACTTTTCACTCGCAGTTGAGGTAAAGCTTGTTTGAGAACATACTCTTTGCCTTCAGCGCAAAGCGCGATCACTACATTGGAAACCCCGCCAGTGAGTAATTGGACATCGACTTTACTCGAGGAAGAAAATAATCCCTGTTCTATCACGTAAGCAGTTACGGAATTTTCATCCAGAAGTTCTGCTGTCATTGATTTAAGGCAGATAAGTTATGGAATGAGCATTATCAACTAACAAACTTTGACCCGATATCGCGGTATTGAGATTGCTGCCCAACAGAAAAACACTGTTTCCAATGTCTTGCGGTGTTGGCAAATTTCCGACTGGGGTTGATTCGACTAAGTGCGCAAACTGCGCTGGATCTAGCGTTGCTGCTGTCATAGGAGATTCAACTACGCCCGGTAAAATACCGTTGACAAGGATTTGGTGAGATCGCCCTAGATCCACTGCTAGTGATCGGACAAGTCCTCCAACTGCGGCCTTGGAGATGGTGTAAGCCAATTTTTCTTTGCGAGTAAAAATTTCCGCTAGGGAACTCAAGATCACAACCTTGCCTTTTTTGGCGATGGCGTTGGCTTCCATGAGGTGCTTGATTTGATCCACAATAAAACCAACATTTGCTTCAAATATATTGGTTACTTGTTCATGGGTGGTTGCAGAGTAAGACCCGTTCATATTTGCACCTTGAGCGAATACGACAGCATCGAAAACATGGGGAAATTCTTCATTTGGCATGAGAATTTCGTTGGGCAAGGATGAGCTTTTGCGCACCATGGGAAAAACTTCCCACCCATGAGAGGTGTAAACAGATGCAATGCCACTACCGAGTGCACCAGTAGCGCCGTAGAGAAGAACTCTAAATTTACTCATGCTTATTTCTCGTAACCATAGCGAGTGAGCATGGAGTGTCCTATTGACGCGCGGCGAACGCGTTCGCGGCCAGTGGATTCGACCAATCCTTGGATATGCGCGCCAGAAGGGTAGAGACCGGGAGAGTTGCGGACAGTAAATTTCAAGTAGATAGGTGCGGCTACCCGAACTAAGTCAGGCACTTCATAGTGGCGAACTACGCCACCAAAATCATCTGGCCCTTCAACGTAGATATCTAGCGGGACATCGACTTGAGCGCGAATTGCAGCAATGTGTTGAAGAGAGAGGTCTGTAGCAAGGTTGAGCGTGGAGGCGCCAAGATCTACCAAAGCTTGAGCGGTTGCGGGATTGGTGCACGGCATTGCAACGGAGGTTTTGAGAATGAAATCTTTTGGTAAATCACCGTTTGCCTTGGCTTCACCTAATACTTTAAGCAAACCGATGTCTCCTACGAGAACTGAACGAAGGCCAAGTGATGCCGCGTGAAGAACATCTTCCACTGCGTAGCGAAGTTGATCTGCTCCTCGAAGTGTAGGTGAGGCAACACCGCCAGCAGATGAGAGAGGTTGTTTTCCAATATCCCACGCAGCGCGAGGTCCTACGAACAGACACACTTCGAGTTTGTTGGTTTCTCCAAGTTCGATCATCTCGATGATCTCTGAATCGGTTTGCATCATGATGCCCGAACCTTGCGAGATTCGGTGGAAGGTGAGTGTACGTTTTTTAGCCTCGTCCAAAATTGCGCGAAAAGCTGCAGGGCCTTCTACTGAAGGGATTTCGATTTTCCATCGTGATCCATCTGGAAACCGTTTGGCAGATTCAGGGATTCCATCTGCGTCCTGGGTTTGAATCGATTGCTTGCTGAGGAGTGCAATGGATTTTGACATGGGACCACTGGAATCTCGAGTTGAAGGCCAACCTTGTTCGCTCACGTGAACCCCTTACCTTAGTTTTCCAATGAGAAAGGCTCTCACACCTATCCCTGAAATAAAACTCGCAAAACATTAGACTGGCTCCACAAGGCTCTCGAAAGGTTGGAATTCATGGTCGACAAGAGAGATTTTGCCGGGCAAGTTGTCGTGGTTGTTGGGGCCGGCAACGGAATTGGTCGCGCAACGG
Organism: uncultured Actinomycetes bacterium; assembly: GCA_903822425.1. Lineage (GTDB taxonomy): Bacteria > Actinomycetota > Actinomycetes > Nanopelagicales > Nanopelagicaceae > QYPT01. Next base: position 59,117 of record CAIJOY010000044.1, read on the forward strand.
TAGGTCTGTTGAAAGAACGTGGCGCGCGCGTGATTGCTTTTGATAACAATGGCGAAGCACTCAAGGCTCTTCGTGCAGAGTTCTCATTAGATGAGACGCAAATTTCCACTCTTGATGTTTCTGATGAAGAGCAAGTTCGCGAGAGCATCGCTCAGGTGCTGGCGCAAGAAAAGCGGATAGATGCGCTAGTCAACAGTGCAGGCATGACTGGTCCTACCAATCGCAAATTAGAGGAAGTGCTCTGGTCTGAGTTTGAGAAGACTTTACGTGTAAACCTTTTTGGGGCAATCTGGTTAACGCAACAGGTATTGCCCATTATGAAAGCCCAGAAATATGGTCGAATCGTTCACGTTACGTCGATTGCTGGCAAAGAAGGAAATCCTGGTATGGCTCCTTACAACACATCTAAGTCTGGGATGATTGGTTTTGTTAAAGGAATTGCTAAGGAAGTTGCTCCGGAGGGGATTACGATCAACGCAGTTGCCCCGGCTGTTATACGAACTCCGATGAACGCCGAAACGAGCGAGGAAACTTTAAAGTACATGATTGCTCGGATTCCAATGGGACGAGTAGGCGAAGCTGAAGAAGTAGCTGAAACTATTTGTTTTGCAGCATCTCGTGCTTGTTCGTTTACAACCGGATTTACTTTCGATACTTCAGGTGGACGCGCTACGTACTAACTGTTGCAGGCCAGCGACAATCTGAGCAAGTCCACAAGTTGGTGTAAGTACGTCATCCAGGAATGTATCGGCGCGAATTTCCATCATGATCGCCTCTACTCGTGCATCCTTTTCATAATGTTTCAGAGGAACATAAGTTCCAGAATATGGTTGATTTTCGACGATATCTCCGATGAAGGCGAAGGCGCTTCGGGCAGATTCATATAGGGATCGAGAAGTATGGAAAGGATCAGTTCCTATGCAAATAGCAGGGCGTAGATCATCTTTGTTCATAGAGTTGGCATGTGCAATCGGGCGGTAGGAATGCACATCAATGATGAGGCATCTATTTAGCGCTAGGAGACGCTCATTGACAAGCGCTTCAATGGCCAAGGCGTATGGATGAAAATATTTATCTAGTAATTCTTGGTCGAATTCAGAAGTTCGCAGTTTAAGGCCATGTGAATTCTTGTGATAAACCGCGCCCATTCCTACCGAATTCATTGCTTCTCGATCATCCGGAAAGCGCTCTGGATCGATAACCAGTCGGGAGAGTTCATTGATAAATATCCACGGTTGTTTGCCCGCGATCTTGGCAGATTCGTAGGCGAGTTGGTCTGTATGAGAATCAGTCATTTCATCGAGTTCTAGTTTGAGTTGGGCGTCATCGAGCAATATCCCGGTGCGTACCCTCGATGGAATCTCACGGGAAGAATGAGGAACATGCAAAATTACATGAGAATCAGGATCCCCTGGAATTATCTTGAAGGAGCTCACGGGCACAATTACAAACGACCGGCCTCATGAACGCGCTTGAGGAAGTCTTGAGTTCGTGGATCAGTAGGGTTTTCTAGAACTCTCGATGGCGGGCCATATTCCACAATTCTTCCTTGATGCAGAAAACAAACTTCATCGGCAACTTGTTTGGCAAAACCCATTTCATGAGTGGCAATAACCATCGTCATGCCTTCATGTTTAAGATCACGCACGGTGCTGAGAACTTCATTGACTAAAACTGGATCCAGAGCCGAGGTGACTTCATCTAAAAGTAGAAGGCGTGGTTTCAGAGCGAGGGATCTAATGATGGCAACGCGTTGTTGTTGACCACCGCTGAGGCGATCCGGATATTGATCGGCTTTATCACTGAGGCCAAATCGAATAAGAAGTTCTTTAGCTTGTTCGCGCGCTTGTTCGCGAGAGAGTCCTTGTACACGGATGGGAGCCAGGGTGATGTTTTCTATTACGCTCATATGAGGGAAGAGATTGAAAGATTGAAAGACCATACCTAATTTGCGTCGTACTTCATCAGAGTTGACTCGGGGATCACTAATTTCAATACCATCAAGCTTGATCACTCCGTCATCAATACCATCAAGCAAGTTGATGCATCGCAGCAAGGTGGATTTCCCAGAACCAGAAGCACCAATAAACACGGTTGCTGTATGTACCGGAACATCTATCGAAATATCTTGGAGCACAACGTCTTTGCCGAAGGATTTTCGAAGATTCTCAATCGCAAGAACTGGAGTTGTCATGCTAAACCTTGAGCATTCTGGCGCTGAATCGCTTTGCGCATTGTGTGATCTGTAAATCGAGTCAGAGGCACAGTTAATAGAAGAAAGAGCAAAGCAGCCATGACGTAGGGGGTGTAATTGAAACTTCGACTGCTGGAAATTTGTGCGGCACGAACGGCATCGGTAACGCCAAGAATTGAAACCAAACCTGTGTCTTTTATAAGGGAAACCAAGTCATTGAGGAGTGGGGGAGTCACGCGACGAAGGGCCTGCGGCAACACCACATGACGCAACGTTTGAAAGTTTGTGAGTCCTAATGAGCGAGCAGCAGCCCGCTGACTTGGGTGGACAGTAAGGATTCCGCTGCGAAGTACTTCTGCCACATAAGCTGAGTAAGTGATGATGACGGCAGTTGTTCCTAGGACCATGACATTGCGCGTGAGCCCCGGAAGACGTAGTGCCGGAATTCCAAAACCAACGAGCAAAATAATGAGCAACATAGGTACGCCACGAAAAACATCTACATAGACAGTGGCAAGAAGTCGAAATGGAGTGAGAGCTGGAGACCGTGAAGTTCGAGTAAGAGCCAAAATTAATCCAAAAACGCTCACGCAGGATGCTGCGATCACAGTGAGCAAGATGTTAGTCGTGAACCCGAGAATAACTTTAGGCAGAATTTCAAAACCGTAAGCCCATGCGAAAAAAGTATCGGTCAAACTTTTCCAGCCAGGAGAAGTTACAAGAACTGCAGCCAAAGTTCCCAGTACCAAAAAGCTCGAGATTGTTGCGATCATAATGTTCCGACGGTTTTGGTCGGATCTAATTTTGCGACGTTGAAGTTCTAGATTGCTAGGTTTCCACAAGGAAGAGGCGCGACCTCCTTCATCAGAGGCCGCGCCACCTTCTTGTTCAGTCATTCGTTTTCCATCAGGTAGATGAGACGATTTTCAAATTACTTGAGAACCGGAGCTCCAGCCGCTGTTGTCAGCCACTTGTCTTGAATGGTTTGCAATTCTCCGCTTGTGCGGATTGCATCGAGAGCTTGAGTTACGCATGCAGTGATTGGGCTGTCTTTTGCAAGCAAGAGTCCAGCACCTTGATCATTTGAGTCACGGTTTTCAATCTGGCCAACAATGATTCCGTTGGTGACTTCAGCAGCCGATAGATAGAAGGCAGTTGGGAGGTCTACAACTAAGCCATCAATCTGACCATTTTTTAACGCAGCAACTGCTGCAGCGTTGTCGTTGAAAACTTGAGCTTTCAGACCCAGTTGAACTTCAATAGTGTCCAAAGAAGTTGAACCAACAGCAGCTCCCAATTTCGCACCTTTCAAGCCAGCAAGAGTCGTAACGCCTTCAATCTTGCTTCCCTTTGCAGAGACGATCGCCTGATTGGAGAAATAGTAAGCACTTGAGAAGTCAACAACCTTTGCGCGATCGGCTGTAATTGAGTATTGCTGAATGTTGAAATCGAAAGTTTTTGGTCCAGGTGTAATCGCAGAATCAAATGTTGTACGAACCCATGTGACTGCGGAATTTTCGTACCCAAGTTGCTTGGCGACTGCATAAGCAACTGCTGCTTCAAAGCCCTCGCCAGATTCTGGCTTGTCGTTCAGAACCCATGGTTCATATGCTGGCTCGCCAGTTGCGATTGTCAGTACACCTGGTGTGAGAGTCTGGAGAGAAGCTGGTGCACAACTTGTTGTATCAGTTGCAGAACTAGCAGTGTTAGTTTCTGCTTTGGCGCATGATGAAAGCCCTAGCGCAAGAAGTACGGTGACCGCCGCGAGGGTAAGAGTTTTATTGGTTTTCATGAGATACCTTTCCGATTTTCGTCGCTTGCCATAACGATTGCTATGGCCTGGTCTTCACCCGGAGCACCCCACCGCGATGGAGGGTTGCCGATCAGCAAGCCGGGGCTATGTGCTGATACTCATGACCTGTCGCGAAGGCTACCAATTACTGTGAAAAATTGCGAAATAGGCGCCATGAAAAATCCCTGAAGGATCTCCACTAGCCTAGGTCTCATGCATACACTGGCGGGCAGGGTTATTGCCGTAGGAATGCTGACGCTTTCTGTCCTTGGCGGAGTACTTCCCTATGCAAATGCTCATTCCGAATTGGTTAGTTCAACGCCACAACGTGATGAGATTCTCGTAGCCCTTCCCAGGCAAGTACTCCTCACTTTTAACGAAAATTTGATGGAAATGGGCGCCTCTGAAGGCAATGTGGTGGTGGTCAAAGATCAACAAGGGATGCAGATTGATGATGGTCTTTCACAAGTTACTGGCAGTGGAATCGCAGTTGGTCTGATTGATAAAGGACAGATAGGGCTCATGCAAGTTTCTTATCGGGTTGTCTCTGAAGATGGTCATGTCGTGACCGGAGACTTTTCATTCACTGTGAACTCCAATGATGGGCAACCAGATGTTCAAGCCACTGTTGCAGCTTCCCCGCTTGCAGAGGTAACTCAGCCACGCTCGAACAATGCACTGCAGAGAGTTCTACTCATTTCATTTTCACTTGCGGCATTTGCAATGTGGTTTATGGCGCATAGACGCCGCAACGGCAGCAGGGATTAGTTGATCAGGGGTTTTCTGCCACATCGTTTTGATTACGATCTCAGCAGGAAAACTTTCTCCAGAGATCTCGTTGCTGGTATCACCGTCGCGGTTGTTGCGCTGCCTTTGGCACTCGGTTTTGGTATCACATCTGGAATGTCTGCTGCTGCGGGATTGACCACAGCAATTATTGCTGGATTTATTGCTGCCATCTTTGGAGGTTCCAATTTTCAAGTAAGTGGGCCGACTGGCGCGATGACTGTCATTCTTATTCCTATCATTCACAGCTACGGAGTAAAGGCCATACCTTTCTTGGGTGTTATTGCCGGCTTGATGGTGATTGCAATGTCACTTTTTCGGTTAGGTTCTTTTCTGAATCGAATTCCTTGGGGAGTAGTGGAAGGGTTCACCGTCGGAATCGCCTGCGTAATTGGGTTACAACAACTTCCTCTTGCACTCGGAGTCCCTAAAGGCGGTGGAGATAGAACACTTGGCGTCGCACTTGCAACGGTGAGAAACGCATTGCATGCGGGAATTCACTGGGCCACGTTGAGTGTTGTCGTGTTTACGTTGACCGTCAAATTTACTTTCCCAATGCTTTCGCGATGGCTGAAATTTCGCGTCCATATTCCAGCAAGTTTTGTTGCCATTGTTGCCTCGTTGATAGGTGTGAAAGTTGCTCATATATCCACAGCGACTATTGGGGAAATTCCTCGCAGCATTGCAAGTTGGCGCGCTTCAGATCTTCGATGGGTTGATGCACCACATTTGCTTTGGCCCGCATTTTTGATCGCAATTTTATGCGCCATCGAATCTTTGCTTTCAGCACGCGTAGCTGATGGAATGGTGCATGTCGATGAGAAGGCCCGCTACCTTCCAGATCGCGAATTATTCGGACAAGGATTAGCAACTGCCATCGCTTCCATCTTTGGTGGAATGCCAGCCACGGGCGCGATTGCTCGGACCAGCGTCAATGTTCGATCACGCGCACAGACACGGATGGCATCAATCATTCACGCCGGTGTACTTTTATTTCTGGCTTTAGTGCTTGCACCTTGGGTAAGCCAAATTCCTGCAGCTGCAATTGCAGGAGTTCTCATAGGTACGAGTTACAGAATTCTCAATCCAACTTCTTTGCGCGAATCACTGCAAACTACCAAGAGTGAAGCATCTGTCCTAATAGTGACTGCAGTGGCAACTCTTGCAATCGATCTCATTTGGGGAATTGGTCTAGGAATCGCCCTTTATTCACTCCTCAAGCGAGCGAAAAAGATTTAGTTTTCATCTCTCCAAGAGTGCCAAAGATCAGCGTAGGAACCTTCGGCTTCCATCAATTCCTGATGTGAACCCCATTCGGTGATCTTGCCATCTTCCATGACAGCAATAACATCAGCATCATGCGCAGTTTGGAGTCGATGAGCAATCGCAATGACTGTTCGGTTTGCTAAGACAGCAGACAGCGAAGACTCCAGATGTCGAGCGGCACGTTGATCCATCAGCGATGTTGCTTCATCCAAAATCAAGGTATGTGGATCGGCTAGAACAAGACGGGCGAGAGCTACTTGTTGGGCTTGCGCCGGCAGAAGTCTCATTCCTCCAGTTCCGAGGATTGCTTCTAGCCCCTTTTCAAGCTCGCGGGCCCAGATATCTGCATCTACGGCGCGCAGAGCTTCCCATATTTCAGATTCTGTTGCTTGAGGATTTGCCAGCATAATATTTTCGCGAAGTGTGCCAGAAAAAATGTGATGTTCTTGCGTGACAAGTGCGACGTGTTTACGTGCTTTTTCCACTGGTAGGTAACCGATTTCAGAGCCGCCCACTGTCACACTTCCGGATCGCGGTGCTTGAATCCCAGCAAGCAATTTGCCTAACGTTGATTTGCCTGCGCCAGATGGTCCAACGATGGCGATACGTGTTCCAGGTTCGACAAGGAATGAAAGGCCATTGAGCACATCACGTCCATCTTTATATCCATACTTCACATCTTTGCCTTCGACTAAAGATCCTTCGGGTTGGGAATCGCGTACTTCACGATCTGGAACTTCATGGACTCCGAGAAGGCGTGACAATGAAGCTTTTCCGCTTTGCAACTCGTCAATCCACCAAAGCATTCCTTCCAGTGGTCCGACGAGCATTTCTGAGTACAAAAGTGCAGCTGTAATTTGTGCAATAGACATTTGTCCAAGGAGATAGAAATGACTGCCTACAAGAAGAATGACGGCTAAAGGAATGATGTAACCGCCTTCAACGAATGGAAACCATTGTGAACGAAGACGTAAGGTGTATCTCTCCCATTGGATCCAACGGCCAAGTGCAGCATCACTTCGTTCGATGCGGTCATTACCTAACCCCAGTGCTTCGATCGTGCGACCAGATTCGGCCGATTCGACAAGGGTGGAATTCATCAGGGCATAAGAGGAAGCGACAACTCGATAAGCCTGGGGGGAGCGCCGTAAGTAGCGACGGGTAATGGCAAAGACGAATGGCATAGCCATAAGGACAACGGCGATAAAGATTGGCGCAGTGAAGCCGATGGCAATCAAAATACTCACGATCGAGATGATGCAGATGGTGATAATTGGAATCGCATCGCGAACTGCCCATGTAATGTGATCAATGTCGGTTGTCGTGCGGCTGAGAAGTTCTCCGCTGCCGGCACGTTCAACGATATTTGGGGGAAGTTGGACGACCGTTTCCAAAAATCGCTCTCTCAATGATGAAAGCACAAATTCACCAAGAATGGAAGCTCGTACCCGAGTCCAGTAGGCAAAGAATGCACCAATAAGCAATGCACTAGCAGCGATAGCAAGAGTGAAAAGGATGCGCGCTTGGGCGGGATCTTTGCTGAGGTCGCCTAAAAGATTGCCAAAAACTCGTGGTGATACTAGTTCGGCAAGCGTGGTTACCAATTGTAAGAGTGCCACGATAATAAATCCCTTACGGTGTTTGCCAACCAAAGAAAACATTTCCGAGTTGACGGTTTTGTTCGATGCAATCGGCAGGCGCGAAGAAGATCGATCTAGCCCAAAGTTGAGTGCAATCCGAGTAGACCATGTAGGAGGCGGTGCAAAGGCACTGGGTGGCAGGAAATCTTGATTAACTGGTTTAGCTCTCATGAGCCCCTCGTCACTAACTCGCGATACTCCTGCGAGTTGCTCGAGAGGTTTTGGTGAGTACCTTGCTCAGCAACTTTTCCATTGGTTAACAAAATTACTCGACTGGCACGATCAAGGATCAATGGAGACGTGGTAAAAATTACTGTTGTTTTCCCCTGTCTCAGGTGTGCCATACGTTGCGCGATACGGGATTCGGTGTGCGCATCAACTGCGCTGGTGGGGTCATCCAAAATCAAAATCGGGCTATCTACATAAAGGGTGCGAGCAAGTGCCAACCTTTGACGCTGACCGCCGCTCAGAGTTCGACCTCGTTCGACAACTTCGGCTGCCAAACCTTCTCCATCCAAAGAATCTATAAGATCTTGCATCGATGCAGCTTGAATCGCGTCATCGATGCTTAGACGCCCAGAATGTGAAACGTTAAAAACTGATCCAATGGTGCCCGAAAGGATTGCCGGTTCTTTCTCTTGAGAGTAAATAATTCTGCGAATCGATTCTCTTGTGAAAGTAGTGAGTGAGATTCCATCGAGATGGACATACTCTGCGTCAACGTAACCTCCTAGGCGGTCACAGATTTCATCAGCTAATAGAGCGTTATCACTCACGATTGCAACAAATTCACCCGGGAGAATTTCTATACCGGATTTTTGGTCAAATAATTTTCCATCCACCTTTGGTGCTTGATTGTTACCCCAAATATTGATCGAAGTTATAGACAAGAGATGAATGATGCGGCGGGATGAAACCACCGATGATGTTAATCGTTGAGCACTTTCTGTCATCACCTTCATGGGTAGAACTAGAAATGCGCTATAACCATAAAAAGTAAGAAGTTCTCCCACTTTCATTTTCCCATCAACTACCAAATTTCCACCTGCGTAGATAACGACGAGAATAAGTGCACCTGGTAGAAGGATTTGTAGTCCATCTAGAAATGATCGCATTTTTGCTGTGCGTACAGCTGCAGCGCGTACCTCTTGCGAGGCTTTCTTAAATCGAGCGATGAACACCTCTTCACCACCGATTCCACGCAGAACACGTAAGCCGGCAACGGTATCGGCAGCGAGATCGGATGCAGCGCTCAATTTTTTACGTTGTTCTGCTTCACGCGCTTGTAATGGTTTGATGATGGGAGCAATTCCTAATGTGATGAGAGGTACTCCAAGCACGACGACCAGTCCGATCGTAGAGGCAGATTTGATCAACATCACTGAAACGAAAATAAAGGAGAGAATTGCTCCCATTAATCGAGGCATCATGTCGAAAGTTCGTGCCACTCTTTCTACGTCATTGCTGTTTACTGAAACCACTTCACCGGTAGAGACGAGCCGGGGAAGATCTGCGCCCAGTGCAGCTGCTTTTCGCGCGATAATCTGTTGAAGTCTGGTGGCAGCCACGACCCAGCCACCAAACGCCCTGCGGTGGCGTAAAACACTAGCCATCGGTTGAAAAAGGGCAATGAGAAGAATTGTCGTGACGCCCCGATTAAGTGCGGTTTGATCCTTATCGGCTATCGCTTGTATCGCTTGTCCAAGAAATTTGGGCATTATCGCAAGGCTGACAAAACTGATAACACCAAAAAAAGTTCCACTGATAATAATCCACCACTGATTTTTGCCCATCCACCACAAGAATGCTGGAATCGATGAAAGGCTCGGATCTCCTGGGTCAGAAAAGGGGACATGGTCAATCGGAGTTCTGGGAGCTCGACGATGAAAAGGCACAAGTGAAGACATAACCTGGTTAGCCTATACCGCTACACCAGTGGATTTGAACCCTCGCAAGTAGAATTACACGCTAGTACGGAGGAGATGATGGTGCGATTTTTTGAAGTAAAAATAGAAGATAATGCGATCAATTTTATTGGTGAGAATGAACGTGCAGGATCTGCGCGCGACCTCTTCTGGCCATGGTGTGGCGCTAACGTCTCTCTCCTTGCTCTTTCCTTTGGGGCGTTCTTTCTGGGATTTGGCATTTCATTTTCCCAAGTGTGTATTGCGGCAGTAGTGGGTGTGGTTTTATCTTTCTTATTAGTCGGAGTTAGTTCGCTGGCGGGCAAACGCTCGAACGCCCCCACGATGACCTTATCTAGGGCCGCATTTGGAGTGCGCGGAAATCTCATCCCAGGATTGTTGTCTTACCTGATATTTGTAGGATGGGAAACAGTTCTTGTTTCTTTGGCAACTTTGGCAGCTCAAACAGTATTTGCTCGAGTAGGAAATTTCGATCACAACGCCGCGCGCATCCTCGGGCTAATCGTTGCGGTTTCTCTCACAGTTTTTGGGGGAGTATTGGGTTTTCATGTCATTATGAAATTGCAGAAATGGCTGACGATCGCAACTGGCCTTATGAGCGTTGGATATATTGCCTTAACTTTCAGCCATGTTAATTGGAGCGCCGTTTCATCCATCCATGCGGGAAATCTTCAAGCAGTTATTGGCGCCACGATATTTGGCGTAACAGGCATTGGCCTCGGTTGGGTAAATTCAGCTGCAGATTATTCACGCTATTTGCCACGGAGTGTTTCAAGTCGGGCCGTTGTGGGCTGGACTGTATTTGGCGCATCACTTGTGCCAATCATCTTGGTCATTTATGGCTCATTATTGGCAGGTAGCAGCAAGGAGCTCAGCGACAAAATTTCCATGGATCCAATCGGGGCCCTAACAACGTTGGTTCCGACGTGGTATCTAGTTCCATTCGCTTGTGTGGCGGTGTTGGGACTCATCGGTGGGGCAGTCCTTGATCTGTATTCATCTGGGTTGGCACTTGTATCTATCGGGCTTCCTGTACGTCGCCACATTGCTGCATCAATCGATGCATGCATTATGTTTGCTGGAACTATCTACATTGTTTGGTTTGCCGGAAATTTTTCGATCCCATTTCAGGGATTCCTCATTACCCTTGGGGTCCCTATTGCTGTCTGGTCAGCAATTTTTGTTGCAGATGTCATGATGCGCAAGGTGGATTACACCGAATCCGAACTCTTTGATCCTAACGGCAGATACGGATCTTGGAATTTTAGATCGATCGCACTCGTCGTAGGTGGATCGATTATCGGTTGGGGTTTTGTAACAAATTCCTCTGCTTCCTGGCTTTCCTGGCAGGGATATTTCTTAGGATTGATCGGCGGCAAAGAAGGTGCTTGGTCGTATGCAAATGTTGGGGTGATCGTGGCATTACTGATCGGTTTCTTTGGCCATATTCTTCTGTCTAGATCTTCTATAAAACGACAAGAGAATCGTTAATCCGAAGGCCGCCGAGATAAGAGCAGAGAGTAATAGTCCCAGTCTCACCTGTGCTACATAGACGGGATCTGTATAAGCGAGTTCTGCGATAAAGAGTGAAACTGTTAAGCCCATTCCTGCGAGTGCTCCAGCACCAGAAATTTCAGTAAAGGTGAGACTTGCGGGTTTTTTTGCGATTCCAAATGCGATCGCAAGCCAAGCGAAAAGCAAAATTCCGACAAATTTTCCAACAACTCGGCCGATGACAATACCGAGAGTAACGGGAGATGACATCTGTGCACCCAAAGATGAAAAATCAATCCTGATACCGATGTTTGCTAAAGCAAAGAGTGGAATCACTAGAAATGAACTCCAAGGATGGATCAGATCTATCAAACGCTGCGTGGGCAAGCTGTGAGTTGAGGGAACTACCCAAGCCAGCAGAACTGCTCCAATGGTTGAGGCAATCCGAAGTGGGCTGATGCCTCCAGAATAGAACGTTCCCAGTACAAGAATTGAGCCAAGGTCATCAGCGATGGCAAGAGTAAGCAGGAAGATTTTGAGTGATGGATTCACGCGCGAACCTAGAAGCGCCAATGCTCCAATGGAAAGGGCAATATCTGTTGGCATTGCAATTGCCCACCCATTATTTGCCGCGGTGCCCGTAGTAAAGAAGTGAAAGATCAAGGCAGGTGTTGCCATTCCACCGATTGCAGAGATGATGGGCAGAGCCGCAGACTTTGGATTTCGAAGTTCCCCATCGACAAATTCTCGTTTGATCTCAAGTCCTACAAGGAAAAAAAAGATACTCATTAAGCCTTCGCTGATGAAAGGCGCCAGGGGTGTAAAAAAATTTGCGTAACCTTGCTTCACAGGGGAATTCGCAAAAAATAGGGCAAGAGCGCATGCCGCGACAAGGGCAATGCCGCCGGAGGATTCCACGGCAATGAACTTCTTGAGTGCGGCGGGGATTTTGCTCACCATGAGGCAAGGTTATAGGTAATGAAATGACTCTGGCCCCGACTCTTGGGGGAGTCGGGGCCAGAGCTTAGCTAGTTAGAGATTGTTATCTCTGTAGTACCTGCGCCAAATTAAGCGGTGGAATGGAATTAATCGAGGCAAGCGGTTGATGAAAGGCAACTTAGGCATAAAGACAAAGCCCAATGTTAAGAGCATCAACATTGCGAAGATCTCAGAATCTGCATTCTCGGATGACTTGAATGGTTCGATTTGATACAAGAAGCTGAACATCCATAACCAGGATTGCCCTGGATATGAACCAGTTTCATTCATCATGCCCCATTGATCTCCATGCAGATGTTTTGTTGCACCAAGTTCATCGAAGTAACCCCCATCTGCTAGAAAAAGCATGGGCATTGTGAAATCCCCTGGTAGGGGAGTGACTTCGGTGGTTAATAAACCATCCAAACTTCCTTCTTGTGCCAGATGCAGCAGCCCATTGGCTAATACAGGTACTGGTCCGAAAGTAGCATCCACAGTGACTTTGCTGGCATCACCAGCAGTTTCGATCGCAGCTGCGTAATCTTGCGCCCATTTTGTCTGCTGATCTGTTGATGCAGAAAGCCAGGTCGCACGTGCAGTGGCGACATCAGGATCAATGCTTGATTTCAATGGAGTCAGCACGAAATCTGATGAAGGGTTCACCGGGATAGTAACTCCAGACCACTTCTGTAATTTCAAAGGTCCAAGTTTTAGTCCTTCTGCTGCATTGTTATATGGAGGGCCATATGCGGCACTGATAGTTGTGCCGGCAAGTTCACCTGTTGTAGTGGCAACAAAATCAGAGGGTGCTGTTTGACTCCATTGCTGCAAAGTAACTGCTCGTTCATCGGGAGATGAGAATATTGCAGCGCATGCGCCGATGAGGAGAGTGACCACAACAAGTGCAATCACTAATTCCTTAATGAGGTCATATGGACGCTTAGGTCCGCTCCATTTGGCCAGATCTACATTGCGTTCCTTACTCACTTGCCACCCCCAGCGATCTCTTTAGCATCTAGCGGAGGCACGACTCCATTTTTGCGAACAAGAATGATGTGCCAGACGACGATGATGCCTACAACAAAAGGTAAAAGAGCAACATGTAGAAGAAGTGCTTGACCGGAATTGAGAGTATTGAAAAATGAACCAATTCCCACGGAGTTCAAACCATCCTTTGCCTGAGTAGCGATCCACTGCGAATCGAAATCTCCTTGGATGAGGTATCCCGTAAATGCTGTTGCAAGTGACCCAAGAAAACAGAATGTTCCAGTAACCCAGGTTTGGAAACGCCTACCGCGCCAAGCTGCCATCCAGAACTTTCCCCAGAGGTGCACGACCATAAACACAAAGAAAAGCTCCACTGCCCAAAGATGCACAGAGTTCCAATAGTGACCAACGCTGGAGGTGTGCCACCATGTTGCCCCCTTAGACGTTAATACAAACCCTGATGCGATGATCACAACCAGGGCAGCAAGTGTTGCCACACCAAAAACATAAATCCATGAGGCTACGTAGGAAGGTTGGTTATCTGGTAGAGCATCTTGGGGATCAATCTTTTCGATTGTTGCCCGTCGAACTTTTGTCGTCCACATTGTTGTCATGTGCGTTACTTCCCATCGCTTTTATGAGTAGGAAAAGGAATCACAAGTGCAAGGATGAAAAAAACAATAATGAGACCGATCATGATGAGGTTTGGAACTGAAACTGAGATGAACCCGAAAGTAATAAATTTTGCTGGGCCATCAAGTGAAATAGCTAGTGGGACCATGTTTTTCTCCTTTTTGATCCACATGTAGCAGATCGCAATGAGACCACTATGTATGATGACAGTGAGGCAGTCCCACAAAATTGCTACGAATGAGTGCATTCCTCAATTGTTTGGGTGGTAGCACTTCTATTTCTTTCAGCACCTCGTCTCAAACTTGACATCACTCCAGTTCAAGGATGAGCAAAGATCTCACAATAAAAATCCCCCGCCGAATAAATCAGCGGGGGATTTTTATTACGAATTTCTAGAGGTCGTAGTACAACTCGAACTCGGCTGGGTGTGGACGCAGACGAACATAATCAACTTCTGATTCGCGCTTGAAATGAATCCATGTGTCGATGAGGTCTTTAGTAAAGACGCCACCGCGAGTAAGGAATTCATTGTCGCGCTCGAGGTTATCCAGCACTGCATCAAGTGAACCAGGAACTTGAGGAATAGATGCTGCCTCCTCTGGGCTCAGTTCGTAGAGATCTTTATCTACTGGAAGTGGTGGTTCGATTTTGTTAATAATTCCATCAAGGCCAGCCATCAACATAGCTGCGAAAGCTAGGTATGGATTGGATGATGGATCTGGGCATCGAAATTCGATGCGCTTAGCTTTTGGATTTGATCCGGTAATCGGAATTCGAATACAGGCAGAACGGTTTCGCGCGGAGTAAACAAGGTTTACTGGCGCTTCATAACCTGGAACTAGTCGGCGATAAGAGTTAACAGTTGGGTTAGTAAAGGCAAGTAGTGAGGGTGCGTGCTTGAGAAGACCACCGACATACCAACGGGCGATGTCAGAAAGATCGCCATAGCCTTCACCCCAAAATAGTGGCTTGCCATCTTTCCACAGAGACTGATGGACGTGCATTCCCGAACCATTATCGCCAAAGAGTGGTTTTGGCATAAATGTTGCAGTCTTGCCACCTTGCCATGCAGTGTTTTTGATGACGTACTTAAATTTCATCAAGTCATCGCCAGCTTGAAGAATGTCACTAAAGCGGTAGTTTATTTCCATCTGTCCTGCGGTGCCGACTTCGTGATGTGCGCGCTCGACGAGAAGTCCAACTTCTCCAAGCTTCATCACCATTTCATCGCGCAGATCTGCATACTGATCAGTTGGAGAAACAGGGAAGTAGCCACCTTTTACGCGTGTGCGATATCCGCGGTTGGGAGTTCCGTCAGCGTCTTTTTCAATACCAGTGTTCCATGCACCTTCATATGAATCGATGTGGTGAAATGCTTCATTGATGCCAGTTGAGAATCGCACGGCATCGAACACGTAGAACTCAGCTTCGGGAGCAAAAAATGCTGTGTCAGCGATTCCCGTTGAACGCATGTAGTCAACAGCTTTAGCGACGATGCCTCGTGGGTCACGGCTGTAGGCCGAATTATCTACTGGGTTGTGTACCGAGAAGTTAATGATGAGGGTCTTCTCTTTACGAAATGGATCGATAAATGCAGATCCAGGTACTGGAAGCAATTTCATGTCAGATTCATGAATTGCTTGGAAACCACGGATAGATGAACCATCAAACATCAAACCATCGGTGAAGACCGCTTCATCAAAGGATTCGATAGGGACGTTGAAGTGATGTTGGATTCCGGGCAGATCGATGAAACGGACATCGACTAACTTCACATTCTCTTTTTTGATGTAAGCAAAAATTTCTGCTGAGTTCTTAAACATATGTCTCCCATTGACCCATTGACCGACCAATTCCGCAACGTGCGGAAAAGCTACCGAGGAGCTCACCGTTGAGCGTTAAATCTTGTGCTGACTGTAGGACTTTTTCATGAAATGGTGATAACTCGGGTGTTACAGCCATGTTAAGAAATCACCCGCCTCTGGGCACATTAGGCTCAGGCCGTGGATTACGGGTGGAAAAGGGTTGGGATGTGGCGCCGAGTTTTTGCCATCAGCATCGATTGGGCAATGTCGTATGCCATTGCTGTCGCACTTTTGCCCAGAACCAACGGTATGCGCCAGATTGGCCCGATGCTCATCTTTTTCGCGGAAGTTGCAATTTTGGTGACGCTGCAAGGAGCATCGGCTGGCCAGCGAATCGTGAAATGTAAAGTGGTGCGTTTTAATGATGGTGGCGCACCTTCACCACTTCAAGCACTGATTCGTACGTTTTTGCTCTGCTTAGTGGTGACAGCAGTAACTTTTGATGAAAACGGACGCGGAATTCACGAACGATTAAGCGGAACAGTCTTAACTATCGCTTAGGAACCTTGACGTTTTTAGGCATGGGACCCTTTGGAATTGGCATGGATAGTCCGCCTACTGCTTTAAGTCGATTGCGCACTTCACGCATCTGAGATGTGCTGAGCTTTTTAGGCATCTTTTTGAGATGCTTTTGCAATTTACGTAAAGGGACTTGGCCGTTTTCATCGCCAACAATTACTTCATGCACGGGAACGCCTGGAGCGAAACGCTCCATTTTCTTTTTTTCATCAATTAAAAGTGAACGAACAGCATTTCCGCCTTCACCAACGAGAACAATTCCAGGGCGACCAACGCTTCGATGGACCATGTCTTGTGTGCGAGTCACAGCAACCGCAGGAGTTGTTACCCAACCTTTACGAATAGCCATCAGCACACTTGCACCAGCGCCAATTTGATCTTCAATAGCTGTGTATGCCGCGCGACCTGCAATGCGAGTAAAGAAGAAAAGAGATGCAAGAGTTGCTAGGGGTAGCGCTACAAAAGCAGCATAAATGGGGTGGCCCCACAGTGCACCGAGTGCAATACCAATAACCCATACACCGATAAAGATTGCAGCAAGGGCTGCGCCGATCCATGGTTTGACGCTTTTGGTAACGCTATAGGCCTCGCGAATAGTTTTGAAGCGTGGCTCTTTTGGCTCACTGGGGGTTTTCTTTTTTCTATTGAACATGGGCGTTAGTTTAGGGGAGCAGGTGCGCTTCCACCAAGGCGCAGCGGAGCCCAGCGTTGACCCTCATGGGAATCGGGATAGCGATCTTGCACTTGGTGCAGCATCTCCACCATGGTCGCTCGTAGCGCCACTTCAGCTGCGGCGACATCATCATCTTTGGAGAAGAGGATCGGTTTGCCGACATAAATGGTGATGGGAACATGTTTGCGTCTTAAATCCTTGGGAACACCTTTGGTCCATATTCGCTGACTGCCCCAAATGATTGTGGGGATGATAGGAACTCCGGCTCCCATGGCCAGCCGTACCACTCCAGTTTTTAGTCCTTTGATTTCGAAACTTTTCGAAATCGTTGCCTCCGGAAAAATACCAATAACTTCGCCAGCTCGAAGTGCGCGCATCGCTGCAACAAAAGAGGCAGAGCCACTGGAGCGATCAACGTTGATGTGGTGCATGCCGCGCATTAGCGGACCAGCGAATTTATTATCGAAGATTTCTTTCTTAGCCATAAAACGTACGTATCTCTTAGCCGGCAAAACCGCTGTGCCAGCAAGGGCAAAATCCAAATATCCAATGTGGTTCATGGCCAAGATAGCGCCACCTTTTCGGGGTAAGTTTTCCTCACCCTCGATTGTCATTTTTAATCCCAAGTAGCGCCAAAATAATTTAACCGCTCCTATGACGGGCGGATAAACTAGGTCAGCCATTATTTACCCGGGCTTGCATCGCTTGTTTGTAGAGGCGACCTGCGCGATAACTTGAGCGCACCAGCGGTCCGCTCATAACTCCAAGAAATCCTATTGTTTTTGCTTCATCGGCAAGCTCAACAAACTCTTCTGGCTTAACCCAACGTTCGACAGGGTGGTGTTTTGTCGTAGGTCGTAAATATTGAGTGATAGTGATGAGGTCACAGCCCGCATTGTGTAAATCATGTAATGCCTGGCTGACTTCTTCGCGCGTCTCACCCAGACCAAGGATAAGGTTGGATTTGGTGATTAAGCCAAAGTCACGCGCCATGGTAATAACTCCTAGAGAGCGTTCATAAGTAAATGCTGGGCGGATAGTTTTGAAAATTCGCGGGACAGTTTCGACATTATGGGCAAAAACCTCTGGACGAGTTTCAAAAACTTGATTAAGTAAGTGTGCATGTCCACTGAAATCTGGTGCGAGCATTTCAACACCGGTGTTGGGGTTGAGTTCGTGCACCTTTCGAATTGTTTCAGCGTAGAGCCAGGCGCCTTCATCATCTAAATCATCTCGAGCGACTCCAGTGATCGTTGCATATGCCAGATCCATAGTTTTGATGGATTCTGCTACTCGCCTTGGTTCATCGCGATCGAGGGGTTGTGGTTTGCCAGTGTCGATATTGCAGAAATCGCAGCGTCTAGTGCACGCTTCTCCACCTATGAGGAATGTTGCTTCGCGATCTTCCCAACATTCGAAGATATTTGGACATGCCGCTTCTTGGCAAACAGTATGTAAACCTTCACTCTTAACAAGGGAACGTAATCGTGTGTATTCAGGTCCCATATTTGCACGCGTCTTTATCCATTCGGGTTTGCGTTCAATGGGTGTCAATGCATTACGTGCTTCAATACGTAAAAGTTTGCGCCCTTCTGGTGCGATCGTCATATGCTCACCCTTTGAAGTGCTTCATACATAAGTCCCTCAACAACTGGTAGAACTTCATCGACGGTGATATCTCGCCCCAACTCTTGTGCCATTGAGGTAACGCCAGCATCAGGAATTCCACAAGGAATTATTCGCTCAAATGCAGAAAGATCTGGGTTTACATTGAGTGCGAAACCATGCATTGTGACGCCTTTTGCAAATCGAATTCCTATTGCCGCAATTTTTCGATCACCGTGTGAATCGCGCAACCACACGCCAGATCGCTCACAGTATCTCTCAGCGCTGATTCCAAACTCTTTGCAAGCATCGATCAAAGCTGTTTCAATTTCACGGACAAAACCGACTACGTCATGGCGTTTGGCTAATCGGACAATCGGGTAACCAACTATTTGTCCTGGGCCATGCCAAGTAATTTTGCCGCCACGATCGACATCTATGACAGGGGTTCCATCTACAGGTTTTTCTGAATCCAGGGTGCGCCGTCCAGCGGTAAATACCGAAGGGTGCTCTAGGAGCATCAAAGTGTTGGGCCGAAGACCCTGAGCGATTTCTTCGTGAAGTGTGCGCTGGATCCGCCAAGCCTGTTGGTATTCCACAATTCCCGAACGCGCAAAGGCGATCGAAGGTTGGCAGGTAGAGGTTTGAACTGGCACTGCCACAGCCTAAAGGTAGGATTGCACTCTTACCTGCCATGGCCACCAGCACGCGTAGTTGGGCCGGGAGGTTTTACTCGAAAGGTTAGTCAATCGTGTCTGATTCCACACTCCTTAGCCCCGTGTCCAAGAAGTCCACATCCAATCGTCGTCGCTTTTGGAGCGCGATCTTGGTCATTTTTATCTGGTTTGGCGCCAGTGGAGTTTTCGGACCTCTTTTTGGCAAACTTTCAACAGTTCAGGAAAACGACAATTCAGCATTCTTACCTGACAGCGCCGAGTCAACTGAGGCATCGGCCATTGTTGCTAAATTTTCGAAAGATGCGAATACTCAAATTCCAACGTTGGTATTGCTAGAAGGCGCGGTGGATCCAGTAAAGCTCGCGGCCATCAACGCACATCTGCAATCGCTTCCAACAAAACACATTGAGTTCCTAGCACCATACAAAGGCACCTTAGATACGGGCCTGCCTTTATCAAAATATTTTGTACCGGGCCAGCCATTGTTTGCCTACCAAGCCACCGACGGCAAAGCAATTCTCATCAACTTGCCAGTGACATCTGATGTAGCAGGGGCCCAACTCGCTAATGACAAACCAGTTTTGACTGCAATGATAAAAACAATACGCACCGACATGACACAGTGGGCCACTGCGCATGGATTTGTCAGTCACGTGACGGGGATTGGAGCACTCTTTAGCGATCTCTTTGGTGCATTCGGCGGAATTGATTCAAGTCTTCTCCTGGCCACCCTCGGTGTCGTTTCCTTTATTTTGATTTTGGTGTATCGCTCACCGTTTCTTTGGATCTTGCCGCTCATTTCAGCAGTATTTGCGCTATCTACCGCTGGTGGGATTATCTATATTTTAACGAAGAATGATTTCATTAAACTGAATGGGCAGTCGCAGGGAATTCTTTCGGTACTAGTACTAGGTGCTGCTACAGACTACGCGCTCTTACTTATTGCTCGCTATCGTGAAGAGTTGCACCATCATTCATCACGGTTTGACGCGATGAGAGCTGCTTATCGAGGTGTTTTTGAACCGATTTTGGCATCGGGCTCAACAGTTGCAATCAGTTTGCTTGTTTTGTTGCTCAGCGATTTAGGCAGCAACCGAGGATTAGGTCCAGTTGGTGCAATTGGTATTGCAGCAGCGATGCTAACAATTCTTACTTTGCTACCAGCCCTCCTTGTGGTTTTTGGTCGCTGGATTTTCTGGCCACGTATTCCGCGATTTGATGATCGCGATGCAAATTTGCAAGGAATTTGGTCAAAAGTGGGAGCCAATGTTGCCAAGCGCCCTCGCAAACTTTGGATTGCCACCGCAACTGGCCTCATTATCCTTGCCGGATTTGCAACAACTCTTCAAGCAGATGGTTTATCTACATCGCAATCATTTACAACTCGTCCGGAATCTGTGGTTGGCCAGGACCTCTTGTTGAAACATTTCCCTGGCGGGCAAGGTCAACCCACCGAAGTTGTCGTTAAGCAATCACAAATTGATCAAGTGAGTACGGCACTTCTTGGTGTTAAAGGGGTATCGAGCGTAGATCCAATGCGTGTCTCAGTGTCTATTCCAGGTGCCCCAACTCCTGCTATCAAAGTTGTCGATGGGTTAGTAATTCTCAATGCGACCTTGGATCAAGCCCCTGACTCCGTCGGTGCACGTAATCTGGTTCCAACCATCCGTGCTGCTGTGCATGCAATTGATCCAACAATTCTTGTTGGAGGCAGCAGCGCCGTTTCCTATGATGTGGATCAAGCATCCCGCCATGATAATCGCCTGATAATCCCTGTTGTCTTGCTACTTATCGGACTAATCCTTTCCTTACTCCTGAGAAGTATTGTTGCTTCAGCGCTGCTGCTTATCACCGTAGTGCTTTCTTATGCGGCGACACTAGGTGTATGTCAACTGGTCTTCCACAACATTTTCCATTTCCCCGGAGCAGATACATCCTTCCCGCTCTTTGCATTCGTATTCCTCGTTGCACTTGGAATTGATTACAACATCTTCCTGATGACTCGCGTGAGAGAGGAAAGTGCCAAGATCGGCACTCGGGCTGGAGTTATTAAGGGATTAACAGTCACTGGTGGTGTTATTACTTCAGCAGGAGTTGTTCTTGCAGCAACGTTTGCAGTGCTGGGCATCTTGCCGTTAGTTTTCTTAGCCGAATTAGGATTCGCTGTTGGGTTCGGAGTACTGCTTGATACCATTATCGTGCGTTCAATTCTGGTGCCTTCACTTGTGCACGATATTGGCGGCAAGATTTGGTGGCCATCAAAACTTCAGGACAGTTAATCCAATAATTAACTTGTAGCATCCACCAATGCATCGATTGCTGCGCCTACATGTGGGTAATCGAACATGAAACCAGCTTGGGTGAGCACATCGGGTAATACTTTTTTTGATCCCAACATCTCGCTGGCAAATCCTCCGAATGCAATTTTCAGTGCAAGCCCAGGCACCGGAAATAGCGCCGGACGGTGCATAGAACGTGCCAAGCACGCGGTGAACTCTTGATTGGTTACTGGATTTGGTGCGCTCAAGTTGATGGGACCGGCTAGGGGGTTTTGCAGGGCGAAGGTGATTGCCCGAACAACATCATGCAAAGTGATCCAAGACCACCACTGTTTGCCAGATCCTAGCCGTCCGCCGATACCAAAACGAAAAAGGGGGATCATCTTCCCAAGTGCCCCACCAGTGGGATCAAGGACTAAACCTGTACGAAGTTTTACTGTACGAACATCTCCGGCTAAATCTGCTGCCGCTTCCCATTGCCTGCACACTGCAGCAAGAAAATCTTCCCCGCCGCGATCCTTTTCGGTGACTGCACGGTTGCCTGTTTCTCCATACCAGCCCATGGCACTTGCACAAATAAACACTTGAGGTTTTACTGCGGCAACAGCATGAGCAATCGTTGTTGTGCCAAGAAGTCTGGAGTTAAGAATCTC
>CAIJOY010000045.1 GCA_903822425.1 uncultured Actinomycetes bacterium
CAGGGCTGGGCGGTTAACAATTGCGCGTGCAAGTGCAATGCGCTGCTGCTGGCCTCCCGATAACTGCGTTGGTTTGCGTCCAGCTAAATGTGGAAGTTCAACAAGATTTAGAACTTTATCCACCTGCTCTTTAACATCTTTAACTCCGCGACGGCGCAGGCCAAATGCAATATTTTCGAAGATAGTCAGATGTGGAAATAGAGCATAGTTTTGAAAGACCGTATTAATTGGGCGCTGATACGGGCGCGTTGTAGTGATATCCGTATCTCCCAAGTGAATGCTTCCAACTGTTGGCTCTTCAAGACCTGCCACCATGCGAAGCGTCGTAGTCTTGCCGCACCCTGAAGGACCAAGGAGTGCGAAGAAAGATCCCTTTGGAATCGTTAACGTTAAATCGTCAACGGCTTTGAAATCACCGTACGACTTAGTGATTCGAGTTAAACGTAAATCCCCACGTGCTTGGATTGGATCTGGTGTCACTAGTTGCCTTGAGCCTTCTGGAAGGCCTGGCCCCATGTTGTCTCTTCATCTGGGGTAAGTGAGCGGAAGACATGTAGACGCGCGGCCGTCTTATCACTCGGGAAGATGTACTCACTCGTTGCAAGCTCTGGTGCAATCTTTTCCATTTCAGCCTGTGCACCCTTTACTGGACATACGTAGTTAACGTATGCGGCTACTTCGGCAGCTACTGCTGGGTCGTAGTAATAGTTAATAAGCTTCTCACCATTTAGTTTTCCAGCTGGTGATGCAGTTGATGGAATCATCAAATTATCACCCGAAATTGTTCCGCCAGACTCTGGAATTGCAAAGTCAAACTTTCCGGCATTTTCGCTAGAGAGAATAAACATGTCTCCCGACCAACCAATGACTGCTGTGGCATCTCCTGAGGTTAAATCTTGAGCATAATCATTGCCCTTAACCCCACGGATCCAACCATCAGAGATTTTCTTAGCCATGAAATCAACGGCCGTCATAAATTGAGATTCAGTAACTTTAGTAATATCGACGCCTTGTGCCATCAAAATAATTCCTATGGTGTCGCGCATTTCAGTCAAAACAACAATCTTGCCCTTGTTTTGAGGTGCGAAAAGATCATCGAGGGTATGAACGCCCTTTGGGTTTTTTTCAGTATTCCAGCCGAAGCCAGACATAATGCCCTGCCAAGTCAAAGTAGATTCACGGTTTGGGTCATAGGAAGGCGACTTTAGTGAGTCGAGAATATTTACGTGATTTGGAATATTTGCAAGATCAAATTTTTGTGAGTAACCAAGGCGGATCCAACGTGCAGCCATCCAGTCAGTAGGAGTAACTACGTCATAACCAATATCTTCACCGAGCTTGAGCTGGGCTTGAACTTTTCCAAAGAACTCATCGTTATCGTTGTAATCTTCAAAATACTGAGCATCAATGCCAGTTTCAGTTTTAAATTTCTCCAGTGTTGGATACTTCTTAGTCTTGGCATCAAAATCTAGGTATAGCGGCCAGTTACCCCAGCGCACAGTGTTTGTATCTCCGCTAGATGCCCCCGACTTACTTGATCCGCCGCATGCAGCAAGCAAAGCCGCGGCACCTACACCACCCGCGCCTGCCAGAACACTTCGGCGAGAGATGCCAGCGCCAAGAATTGAACGCGCTTCTGGTGAGAGTGGTTGCTCTTTTGCCATGCTGAGGTGCTCCTTAGGTTTTATGGGGTTCTGGCGCAAATACTATGCCCCAAGATTGGTCATGACGTGCTTTATCCGTGTGTAATCTTCAAATCCATAGGCCGATAAATCCTTGCCATAGCCCGAGC
>CAIJOY010000046.1 GCA_903822425.1 uncultured Actinomycetes bacterium
CATAGCCTAATCAGTTACATCGCTTGTTCAAAGGCAGCAACTTTGCGCCAGCGCGAAACCAAACGCTCATAACCACGCCCAGCAATTGCTCCATCACCGGATGCTAGCCCGCCAATAGACATCAATACATCTTCAATCGAGGTATCAGCTTCCAAACCATCTTCACCTGAGTCAATGAGTGATTGTTCTAGGTACCCAGCAAGTCCACCGTAATCCAATTCAAGAAATGAATCGGAGTGAAACATAGAGAGCCAATCACCTAGGTTTTCAATCTCCTCTTCAACAGGTCCTTCACCAAATGCGCCTTGCACTGAGGTGTGCGCCATCTCGCAACGTGCTTTTGCATGTGCGATCGTGGTTCGCATAAGAGTGAATGCACCTTGATCATCGCGTCCACGAACGCGTTCATTCGGAATGAACAGTGAGAACCATCGCGGCGGAATAATCCAAGTTTCAGTCAGAATATGAGGGACTTTATTTTCGACAAAATCAGCGCCTGCTGTCAGTGCTTCTTCTGTAGTTTCCGGCAAGAAAAATGTGCTGACTGTTGAGGGCAAAGAATTCTTAAAATCATCTAGGGCTGCCCAGCATCGTGTAGCCGTTGACCAAGGGCAGATATAGCGAGTGCCATCAATTTCTAATACATGAGCCCCATCTGAGCGAAGAGCTGGTGATTCAGGTGCAATGGTTCTTTGCAATGCAAGAATTTGTTCATTGCGATTTGTCTCTACAATGCTCTGAATCTGCGACCAACGCAATTGATCTGCGGGTTCAAATGCAGAAAGTGGTTCGTAGATTCGCAGTGATGCTACGTAAGGTGTAGGTCGCATGAAGATTATGCGCGCGGAATATAATTACCCTCAGCAAATGGATCGTCATCGTCACGATCTTGCGTTGGGTCTGGTTCTCCGTGAAGTTCTTTTGCCAATCGATCTAGATCCATCTCTTGCGATGAATACTTAAGATCTCTAGCAACTTTGGTTTGCTTAGCTTTTGACCGGCCGCGCCCCATAGCGAGACCTCCTTACCTATGTTCAATCAGGGAGGAAGGTTATCGTGCTTGGTAGGCGCTCTCCAATGTTGAACCCTGAGAATCCCCTCGGAGCACGATTTCACCTGCGGCCCAAGCGTGCATTCCCCGCGCAGCAAGGGATCTGATCGCCAAGTCAGCCACTGAAGGGTCCACAACAGCGACCATTCCGATTCCACAGTTCCACGCTTTCTCCATATCTTCTTGCGGCACTTGGCCCGCATGAGCCATGAACTCCATCTCATCGGGAAGGCTCCACGTTGATCGGTCATAGCGAGCAGAGAGGTTTTTGGACATTACGCGGGCGGTATTTTGAGCAATGCCTCCACCGGTGATGTGGACAAAGGTGCGCAAGTCATTGCGCAGGGACTTGATCAACGCCAAACAATCCAAAGTGTAAATCTCAGTAGGAGTTAAGAAAACTTCACCCAAACTCTTTGCATGTGCGCTCATGTTGGAATCTAAGGACAAATTTTTAGTTGTAATAATATGGCGGATAAGTGAATAACCATTGGCGTGAAAACCACTTGATGGCATTGCAATCAGGACATCACCCTCACAAACTTTTTCTGCACTAAGAAGATTAGGGGCATCCACTACTCCTGTCGCAGCACCTGCAATATCAAATTCATCTGCATCCATTAATCCAGGGTGTTCAGCCGTTTCGCCACCAATCAAAGCAGTATTTGCTTTCTGGCAACCGCGTGCAATGCCACTAACAATTTCTGCAATACGTTCGGGAATAACTTTCCCCACGGCAATATAATCAGTCATAAAAAGTGGCTGTGCTCCACAGACAACAAGATCATCGACAACCATCGCAACAAGATCTTCACCGATTGTGTCGAACTTTCCTAAGGCTCGAGCAATTTCAGTCTTTGTCCCGACGCCATCTGTCGAAGTTGCAAGCAAAGGTTTTTTGTAATTCTTTAATGCACTCGCATCAAAAAGACCCGCAAAGCCACCGATTCCTCCCACAACTTCGGGGCGCGATGCTTTTGCAATGGATGCTTTCATCAACTCAACTGCGCGATCACCCGCATCTATATCTACGCCAGCATCAAAATATGTTGCCACTATTTATTGCTACCTACAGGAGTAATCTCAAGACGCATCTTTCCCTCAGACATGTCTGCCGGAATTGTGATCGGATATTTTCCCGTGAAACATGCTTGGCATAGTTTGGATTCAGAAATCTGGGTTGCGGCAATCAGGCCCTCAAGGGAGACGTACCCCAGGGAATCGGCACCAATTGAGCGCCTGATCTCTTCAATTTCAAGGCCACTGGCAATGAGTTCGGCTCGCGATGCGAAATCGATACCGTAAAAGCATGGCCACTCCACAGGCGGGCTAGAGATTCGAACATGGATTTCAAGTGCTCCAGCTTCACGCAACATGCGAACAATTGCTCGCTGTGTGTTTCCTCGGACAATGGAATCATCAACCACAACAATGCGTTTGCCCTCGATGATTTCGCGCAAAGGATTGAGTTTGAGGCGAATACCTAATTGCCGGATTGTTTGGCTGGGCTGGATAAAGGTACGTCCCACATAAGAATTTTTAACAAATCCAGATCCATAGGCAATGCCGGATGCTTTGGCGTATCCAATCGCAGCAGGAGTCCCAGATTCTGGAACAGGGATGACAAGATCTGCATCTGCGGGATGTTCAAAAGCCAATCGTTCACCAATGGCAACCCGAGTTGCATGAATTCCACGGCCAGCAATAGTTGTGTCGGGTCTTGCAAGATAGACATATTCAAAGAGGCAACCTTTTGGTTCCGGTGTTGCCCATTGTTGGGTACGCAAACCTTTTTCATCAATGGCAATAAATTCACCTGGTTCCACTTCACGAACAAATGCTGCACCAACAATATCCAGCGCTGCTGTTTCAGAGGCCACTACCCAACCTCGTTCTAATTTTCCAATAACTAATGGGCGCACACCATGACGGTCGCGTGCTGCATATAAAGTATTTTCATCCATAAACACCAGGGAGAAAGCACCTGCAAGTAATGGCAAGACGGCCATTGCACTTGCTTCAAAATTTTTCTCATCTTGCCCGGCGATAAGGGCAGTCATCAACTCGGTATCTGTTGTGGCACCGCGATCTTTACCGGCTGCCATGAGAGTTTGTTTTTGTAAGAGCTCAGCCAAATTTCCAGTATTAGTCAGATTTCCATTGTGGGCCAAAGCAAGAGTGCCGTACTTGGTGGGGCGCAACGTAGGCTGGGCATTAACCCACGTGCTAGACCCTGTAGTTGAGTAGCGACAGTGACCAATCGCTAAATCTCCTTTGAGGGATGCTAGATCTGCTTCTGTAAATACTTGGGAGACTAAACCCATATCTTTATAAATGAGAATGCGTTCACCATCACTTGTTGCAATCCCAGCTGATTCTTGTCCACGGTGTTGTAAAGCGTAGAGCCCGTAGAAAGTTAATTTGGCAACTTCCTCACCGGGCGCCCAAACACCAAAAATTCCGCAAGCATCCTGCGGTCCTTTCTCCCCAGCAAAAAGTTCGTGGGTTAAGAGACCATCAGGACGGCGACTCATAACTTAGCTTTTCGTTTGATTAAGTAATCCACAATCAAACCAAGAGCCAAAACTTGTCCAGCTATGAGAGTAAACAGCGCATACCTGCCATCGGAAATTTCTGCCACAACTAGGAGTGAAAGCGATTGCGCTGTAGAAAGAAGTGTTATTAGCAATATATCTTTTCTGCGCGATCTAAACCAATAGATATAGAGGAAGAGTAACCATGCACCTGACCACGCAAAGATCGGGCTGGCGAAGTTCCAGAGGCGTACATAGTCACGGGCTTTTTCTACTACCTTGGGAAAGGCCCATGAAATACCTTGATCGGGGAATTCGATAGTGCTGTGTATAAACGGTGGATGCGGCAAGCCATAAATTGGAACTGGGATCAAATATTTATTTCGTTTGGCATGCAAAGAAATCACGAATAGAGGATCAGTACGCACGAGCTTGCCCATCGCTGAAATTAACTTGACCGGTGATGCAAGCATTTCGTCAGGAGAAAGTTTTGCATCACCAAACCATGTACACCAGGATGCTGATTTCCACGTTTCTGTGTTGCCAACTCCCGGAATAGCTTTCTCAACAAAGCCCACACCTGCTGGCGTGCTCGCATAACAGGAAATATCCTGCGCCATCCATGAAATTGGCAAAATCGAACCAGGAGTGGTTGTTGTGAAAAGTGTTGTC
>CAIJOY010000047.1 GCA_903822425.1 uncultured Actinomycetes bacterium
GTACGAACAGCTTGAGACTTTCCACCATGAAGTGCTCCGACTGGAACTCCAACACTGGCAAGTTTGTCAGCAAGACGATCTGCTCCTCGTTGTGTTTTCACGAACAAAATTGTGCGACCTTCGCGTGAAGCGATTTGTGCGGTGATCTCATCTTTATCACCAGGATGCATAACAAGAACATGGTGTTCCATTGTGCTCACGGATGCACGGTCATTTTGCAAAGAGTGAGTTTTAGGATTGTTGAGATATTTCTTTACAAGTGAATCAACGCCACGATCAAGGGTTGCGCTGAAAAGTAAACGCTGACCATTTGGTTTTGCTTGATCAAGAATTTCTTTAACAACTGGCAAGAAGCCCATGTCGGCCATTTGATCTGCTTCATCAAGGATAGTGATTTGTAGATCATCGAGTTGAACTTCGCCCTTATCCAGCAAGTCAATTAAACGACCAGGTGTTGCAACAAGGATCGGACAGCTCTTGCGCATTGCAGTGATCTGCTTTGCATAAGGCATTCCACCGGCGATCACAACAGAATCAAGTCGAATAGCGCGAGCAAGCGGTGTGATGACATCGTTGATTTGAAGAGCTAATTCGCGAGTTGGTGTGAGGATCAAACCAAGGGGGCGATGAGGCGCTGCTTGCTTGCCTTCAAGGTTTGTCAGCAGTGCAAGACCAAAAGCAAGTGTTTTACCTGAACCTGTTTGTCCACGGCCCAAGATGTCATGACCCTTAAGTGCATCAGGCAAGGTGGCAACTTGAATAGGAAATGGTGAGGTAATTCCTTGTGCAGTAAGTGCTTGCACGAGAACTGGAGCAATACCAAGTTCTGACCAAGTCTTTCCTGTCCCCTCAGTTGGCTTATGGTGCAGCGCAACTTCAGAGGTCTCTTGCTCTACATCGTTGATGTAATTGTCATCGGCGCCGAAATCTTCAATGTATTGGCTGTTGGAATAGTTGTTGCTAGAGCCACGGCCATTGTGTGAGCGAGGTCCTGAATTATTTGTTGATACGTGATCAGTGTTGCGCGATGGGCTCGGGCTAAATGATGAACGCTTGTGAGTTGTTGCAGTTCCACTATGTGCACTGCGAGTGGTTGGACGTGAATCTCCACGTACTGCAGGTGCACCAGTGCGCTTTCCGCCAGGAATAAACTTGGTGCGCTTTTGTGGTTCAAAGTTAGGGCGACCATCACCACGTGCAACTTCGGCGATACGTGCATCGCGACGAGTTGTTGGGCGCGTGTCATTGCTGCGCGTGTCATTGCTGCGCGTGTCATTGCTGCGAGCACTGCTGCGAGCACTGCTTGGACGTGATGCTCCACGAGAATCACCACGAGAATCAGTTCGTGTATCTACGCGGGTATCAACGCGACGAGCTGGTGCAAACTTAGTTGTACGTGCGTTCGTGCGAGGTGCGCGATCCTCAAACCGCTCTGTGCGCTCAGTGCGCTCACTACGTTCTGCACGATCGGTGTTGCGCAATTGAACATCGCCAACACCAACGCCACGAGTATCTGCAAAACGCTTTGCACGCTCTTGTGATCGTGCACTGTTCTTCGCTCGCTTTGCTGGAGTGTTCGATGATGGCTTAGCGCTGCGTGCGGCTGGCTTGCTACCTGCGCGGGCTGATGTCTTGCCAGTTAACTTGCCAGCTTTTGGTGTGCCCTTCACCCATGTGGATTTTGCGGCACGTGCAGGAGCATCAGATGTTGATTCAAAAGATGAGGACTCTGTGCGAGTGCGCGACATAGTTTTAGCCGCAACGCCCTTACGAGCAGGCTTTCCGGATTTGCCAGATTTTGTAGGCTTGCCAGATTGAGCGCGGGAAGGGGCAGAGGATTTAGAGCGTGGTTGCACAGACATGTTTTTACATACCAATCGAGACGACAAGCGCGTCTCGGTGTGACTGGGCCATTGGTAGGTGGCTAGCAATAGATCCGCTAGCGGTGGTGCTGGTTCGCAATCAATGCGATCCGGTGGAACTGGGCCTGTCAGGTGGTGATAAGACTCGCAAGTAAGCGCGGCAAACGCTGCGCTTTGGGGGAAGTGATCACTGCTTCGGTTGAAGCAACGTGGGTAAGTCTACCGTGGATATTTGGTCGCAATTACCACCGATTTCTATTCGGTAGTACCTATTTATATAAGCTTTATATTCGCCATTTATCTGATCAGCCATCAGTTGAGGAACTCGATCGCAGGCCTGAAATCCTCAAATTCCGCCTCATTGCCGCGAGCCAACTTAATAAACAGACTTCGGAGATTATGAGAGACGGCGATGAAGGTGTGAAGGCTAAAATCAACGCGTGAAAGCCAACGCCGCAAATCCCAACAAAACAACGGCGAAGCTCTCAAGCAAATCTGGACGCGTCATTGCTAAACCAATTACCACTGTGGCAGATCGTGCCAAGCGTTTAGTGACCCGTGGTGAATCAGTGCTGGCACGCAAAAATATTCGCGAATCTTTGGTTTCAGTTGCAGGCCTGATTGGGCGCCCTGTGCGCGATAACGAGGGACGCGATCTTGGCAAACTCGTGGATATTGTCGTGCGACATGGCGAGGAAACCTATCCAGCTGTTTCGGGCCTGATCGTCAAAGTTGGCCAACGTAAATCATTTATCGAAGGCGCTCGCATCTCAAAATTAACCAAGAGCGAGATTCGTCTTTCTTCCACGAAAATAAATTTGCGCGAATATACACGCCGACCTGGCGAATCTCTTTTGGATGCAGATGTTATTGACCATCAAATTGTGGACGTTAATGGCTTACGTGTTGTGCGCTCTGCTGATTTGTATTTAGCGCCACTGGATCGAGAAATTCGTTTGGTGGGCGTGGATGTTTCTTTCGTTTCATTTTTACGTCGCGTTTTCCCCGGAACAATTCGTCGTCGCCCAACTCCAGATCGTGTTGTCGACTGGGCAAGTGTTGCCTCACTTACCGATGGAACAGGACAAGTTCGAACAGCTGGTCCTCGCTCTGCTTTGAGCCGTTTGCGTCCTGCCGACTTAGCTGACTTGATTGAAGATCTTGTGGGACGGGAACAAGGTGCACTCATTGAATTACTTGATCCAGATCTTGCAGCCGATGTGCTGGAGGAAATGGAAGATGATGATCTCCTTGGTTTGCTTCGAGGTTTATCAGCAGAGCGTGCTGCAGAGCTCTTAACTCGCATGGAACCAGATGAGAGCGCAGAAGTACTGCGCGATTTAGATCTTGAACACCGCGAATCCATTCTTGATGCAATGGCCCACGAAACAGCAAAAGCGCTGCGAACCCTTGTCGCATTTGATGAAACCCTTGCTGGCGGTGTTATGACAACCCACATGGTTATTTGCCGTGAGAGTGACAGCGTTGGCGCCGCTTTGAAATTATTAGTAGAAAACCGCGAACGCGATATTTCAGATGGCGTTGTTGTCGTTGATACCAAAGGGAAATTGCTTGATCACATTCAAATGATCGAGCTAGTGTCAGCCAAATCCACTGCCGTATTAAGTACCCTCATTGGCCCACCACTTCCTATGGCAGTCAATATTGATACACCTTTGGATCAAGTAATCGAAGAATTTTCTAATAACCGCGGCTCATCCATTGTTATTGTCGATGAATCCAACAAGCCAGTCGGGCGCATCATGGCTGATGATTTAGTAGATGCATTGGTAGAGCGAACAGAACGCCGTGGATTTGGACAAGGAAGCGGTGCGCTGACATGAGTGATGTAAAAAAAGCTGCACCAAAGAAAGTGACTACAGGGATAAAAGCGCCAGTAATTTCTCCACGTAAGATTCGCATCACCGCGCTCCTTGCCGTGATGGGCCCTGGAATTATCGCTGGGCTTTCTGATGATGATCCAGCGGGTATCACCACATATTCACAGATGGGTGCCAAATATGGTTACCGACTTTTGTGGGTATTAGTTTTATCAACACTTGCATTGATTCTCTTTCAAGATCTTGGTGCGCGAATTGGTGTTGTCACACGTCAAGGTTTGATCGGATTAGTGCGTCAAAAGTATGGTGCGCGTTCGGGAGTTTTTAGCGCGTCATCTTTAATTTTGGCGAACATCGGTACTATGACTGCAGAGTTTGCTGGCATTGCAGCAGCAGGACAACTCTTCGGAGTTTCTAAATTTGTTTCAGTGCCTATTGGCGCCTTGCTCGTGACTTTTCTTGTGCTGCGCGGCTCTTTTGGCCGTGTTGAGAAAGTTTTCTTCTTGTTATCTGCGGTATTTCTTTCCTACGTTCTTGCTGGATTTATGGCACACCCTGATTGGGGCCAAGCACTCCATGGCATGGTTGTGCCGTCAATGCCATTTAATCGTGATGCAATTTTTATTGCCACTGCAACTCTAGGAACAACTCTTGCTCCCTGGGGCCTTGCATTTATTCAGTCGTATGCGGTGGATAAACGACTCACGCGCGATGACCTTCGCTTACTCCGTGTTGATGTGTGGACTGGATCCCTACTTACAGGTGTTATCGGATTCTTTGTGATTGTTACTTGCGCAGCAACCCTCAATCGTCAAGGGGTCCTAACTATTAGTGATGCATCACAAGCAGCTGCAGCACTTGAACCACTTGCCGGAACATTGGCAAAGGAATTATTCGCCATTGGACTCATCGGCGCAGCGCTGCTTGCTGCATCCATCTTGCCGCTTTCAACCGCCTATTCAGTCAGTGATTTAACTGGACGCCCCGCAGCACTTGATGATGGATTCACCGAGGCGCCACTTTTCTATGGAACATTTGCTGCAATTACAGTTATCAGCGCTGGATTAATTCTTTTGCCAGGTGCGCCTCTCATCACTATTTTGCTCTGGACCCAAGTCCTCAATGCGGTCTTATTGCTACCCCTTCTTTGCTACATGTTTGGTATTGCCCGAGATAAACGCCTCATGGGTGAATTCCGCGCAACTAAACGCATGCAAAGTATTTATGCGGTAATTATTTCAATGGTTGGCGTCTGTGTTGCATGCATGCTCTGGTTTAACTTTCACTGATTTTATTTCCTTTATCTAGCAACTTCTTACTCTTGGTTGCCCTTCTCCACCGCTTCTTCATCTGCAGCCTTAGCAAGTGCGGCTAAATCTGGTCGTGGAATCTTAGGCATATCCCCTCGCATCAAAGTGCGGAATAAGTAAATAGCAATGCCTCCAAATAGGGGCCATTCAAAGGTGTAAACCCAAGCACGCCAATTACCACTTTGCGCACGGCCAAATTCAAACCAACCAGCCCACATGCAAAACGGAAATACAACAACCAAGGTAAGAATTAATGCAATTCGCTTTTTCTTAGTTACTTCTCGAGATTGCGCTGGTATGTTGGGGTTGTTCTCATCTTGTACCCATTGCGGAGCATGGAAAGTTTCCTCCGAGTTATCTTTTGCCATCTGCAGCAATCTGCGCATCTACTTCGATAGCTTTGCGCTCTTCACTTTTAATCCAGTGATAGACCGCAAAAGCAATCCAGATTGCATCGATGATCATTCCCCCGGCCCACATGATGGAGCCACCGCGTTGTTGATCACTCAAGGTAAACATATTGCTATAGAGAGACTTTGGAGATGTGTAAATAAAGAAACCAGTAAGTGTTTCTGGAACCATCATTAGAAAAAGTGAAATGACGGAAAAAGCTGGCGTCGTGCGACGTCCAACGAGGTTACGATCAAGCAAGTTGAAGTAGAAGAAATATGCAACGATGAAATAGAGCGGAACTTCTATGTAGTGGTGAAGCCATGGTCGCTCCATGATGAAAACATGAGGCAACGGTAGGTGCACTCCGATCATCAAGGTGACATAGATGAACCAACTGGCAATCGGGTGTGTTAAAGAATTGAATACAAAATTCTTAGGGTGAAATGTCGAAGGCGTTCCTAAAACCAAAAGCGGTCCAGAGATCATCATGAGCGTTACATGCTGAACCATGTGACACCAGAAGTATTGGTCTGAAGCCACTCCAATGGGAGTGCAGACCACCAAAGCAATCGTTGCCAAACCGCTGAGGAAAAATCGACGTTGACGTTGAGCAATCCGATCACCCAATGTGAGACCAGCATGGGCATAACGAAGATAGAGGTATTCAATGACAAGTAGCGGAAGAGTGATTTCTGGTGCCAGGGCCCAATTGGCCCAAAAGTTGGCGCTCTGAGTCATGGTCATGGTCGGCTCAGGTTAGTGGCCCAAAAGGGTTGAGCGAAGAGGGTGGCTTTGTAGGGAGGCGAGTGCTACCCCTCAGCCAATGGCGAGAATAGGCTTGGATTCTCATGAGTAACCCCTTACCCTATGCAAGTTGAGCGGGCGCAATTGTGGCGCGGCTCACTACAGGAGGCATAGATGAATAAGCGGTTCTTCGCCGCACTCGGAACGGTCATTTTAGGCGCAGCAGTTATTGCCGGTATTGGCACATACGTTGCATCTGCAAAGAATGACTCAAGAGTGCTTGCAGCAACAGCTGCGGGAACGATGGATACACCTCAAGGAAACTTGCCTCACTACACGTTAGATATTTCAGTCTACCCAGATGCAATGTTTGGTGGACATGGAACAGGCGGAGGTCACCCAGATTGGGTGAGTTATGGACCTGTAACTAATTTTACTGTGCCAGCCCATTCAGCGATCACCATCACTGTTGCAA
The DNA here is from genome assembly GCA_903822425.1 of uncultured Actinomycetes bacterium. Taxonomy (GTDB): domain Bacteria; phylum Actinomycetota; class Actinomycetes; order Nanopelagicales; family Nanopelagicaceae; genus QYPT01. The sequence continues at coordinate 6,626 of CAIJOY010000047.1, forward strand.
ACTATGACGGCGGAGAAACGCTCAACAATGATTTCTTTGGAAAAATTCGCGGCACCATCGGTGGCACTGCAACTCTTAACGGAGAAACTATTTCCTCCGTTGCACCAGATCATGTCGGCCACACATTCACCGTGCACGGTATTGCCGGCGAGCAGAGTGAATTGTTCTTCAGTGTTCCGATGAAGGCAGTCGCCGAAGAAGATATGCCTGAAGAGGGTTACACCAAGACTCCTAACGTCACAGTGTTCACAGTTATCACTGGCGATGAAGGCGAATATGTCTGGAACTGCGAATACCCATGCGGCGATGGAACGATTGCCAAATTCGGAAACGCAATGTCTTCTATGGGTTACATGTCCGGTCACTTCAACGTCGTGAAGGCATAAGGGGGCCGCGCACATGACTGATATTCAGACTCCACAAAGTGCAAAGTGGTGGAAGAAGACAGATGTCAAGAGAGTTTTCTTGCTCTGGATTATTCTCACCGCAGTTATCGGATATGTTGGTTCCGAAGTTCAAGCACGTAGCATGGGAGCACCAGCCTCTGAAGTAATGGCTTCTGTCATCTCACTCATTCGCATCTTCACTTGGGCAGCAGCACCAGTTGCAGCCCTTGTTGCAGCGTTGGCGATTACAGCGCTCATGGAAAAGCGTCATTATGGTGATAATCCTCCACCAGATGCTCTTCACCAGGTCCATACCAGCCCAAGAGTTAATGGCCTCTGGATGGCCGCTTCAACAGTGCTATGTCTTTTCGCATTAATTGTCGGGTTAATCGTTTTGCAAAAAGATTCAGCATCTTTGCTTGATGCTAAAGCGATGAACGTAAATGTGACCGGACAGCAATGGGTATGGAACTTTGATTATGTTGAAAGCAACGGAGTTCGAAGCGCAGACCTTTATTTGCCAGTAAATAAGCCAGTGGTGTTCCATGTCAGCTCAAAAGATGTGAAGCACTCTTTCTGGGTAGTCCAGATGGGCATCAAGATTGATGCAAACCCTGGTTACGTAACAGAAACTGCCGTTACGCCAAATAAAATCGGAGTCTTTGATGTTCGGTGTGCAGAATTGTGTGGTTTGTTGCACGCATACATGCAGACCAAGGTTCACGTAGTAAGCCAAGCCGATTATGAAACTTGGCTGAAATCCACCGCAGTGACTCAAGGAGCAATTTCATGACAACAATGATGGAACGTTCAGCATCGGCCCCGGGCCACTCTGCAAAGAGAAAACCATTAATCGAAAGATTAAACATTGTTACCGCATTAGCTCTTGGCACTGTGAGCGCAGTTGTGGTTTGGCAACTTGCTCTTAAGTTCATGCCAGATAATGCAGACACAGCTTTCTTCTTTAACCGCGAAGATAAAATTTCACTTCTTTCCCTTATTGCGTGGTTCATTGGATTCATGGTTGGAATTGGTGCCCTGATCGGCCCATTCCGTTGGCTCTTGGGTAAAGACCTAAACCATGATGAAAATATGTTTTATGCTGGTAAGGATCAAGGCATTAAACGTTACTTCCGATACACAACAGATCACAAAGTTGTAGGTATCCAGTACCTGGTCGTCACGATCATCATCTTCTTTGTTGGTGGTGTTCTGGCTATGTTGATTCGTACCAACTTGGGCCATGCTCAAGGTGGGTGGATTCAACCTCAGACCTACAACGCGATTGTTGGATGGCACGGCATCATCATGATCGTTGCAACGATCATCATGATCACAGGGCCATTTGGAAACTTCGTTATGCCAATCATGATCGGTGCGCGCGATATGGCATTTCCTCGCCTCAACGCTTTGAGCTTCTGGCTCATTGTTGCTGCGATTCCACCAGTCTTTATCTCTTTCTTTACTGGCGGTATCACTACAGGTTGGTCGGCCTATAACCCACTTGCATCCCAAGCTGGATTAGGAATGAATGGCTACATTGCATTCATCTGCATTTTCGCACTTTCAACAATGGTCGCTGGTGCAAATATCACAACCACTGTTATCAGAATGCGCGCAAAGGGCATGACCTGGAATCGCACGCCAATCTTTATTTACGGTGTTGTTGCATCCGTGGCCTTAGCACTTCCTGCCTTCCCAGTGTTCTTCCTTTCACAAATCATGTCTGGACTGGATCGCGCCTTTGCTACCTCCTTCTACAACACAACAGGCGGCGGAAGTGGTTGGCTCTATGAAAACTTGTTCTGGATTATGGGACACCCTGAGGTATATGTAATTTTGATCCCAGCAGTTGCAGCTTTGATGGAGATGGCGCCAGTATTTACTCGCGCTCCTCTGTTTAGCTTCAACATTGCAGTTATGGGTATCGGCGGAATTTGCGGCCTTTCAATTCTTGTTTGGGCCCACCATATGTACATCAGCGGTTGGGCACCACTCTTGAGTGCTCCATTTATGATCACTACAGAACTGATTTCCATTCCTACTGGAATGTTGTTCCTGGTTTTGATCGGAACTATTTGGCGAGGCAATCTTTGGATGACCATGCCATTGATGTCGATCTTTGCTCTTTTGTGGAACTTCATGATCGGTGGAATCACTGGAATTTATCTATCAGATGTACCAGCTGATGCTTTCTTGCATGGTTCTATGTATGTTACGGCGCACTTCCATTACACACTGATGGGTGCCGGTCTTACTGGAGCACTTGCATCTTTGGTCTTCTGGTTTCCTAAGATGACTGGACGTATGTTTGATAAGAAACTGAGTTGGGTGGCCTTCTGGCTCGTTCAAATCGGTTTCAACGTGGCATTCATGGGCATGTTCCTAGTTGGCCTTGCTGGACAACCACGGCGCGTTGAGTCATACGCTGCAATGTTTAGCCGAGGCAACCTCATTACCACCATCGGTGCTTACACGATTATGGCCGGCATGCTTGTTTTGCTCCACGGAGTTATCATTTCATGGCGTAGTGGCATCAAAGCCCCAATGAATCCATGGCAATCAAAAACTCTTGAATGGACTGTTCCTAATCCAGTTCCACTTGAGAACTTTGATGTGCTGCCAATTGTTACTGGAGATCCATACCATTACGGAAAGGCACAGTCATGAGCGTCGAGACACATGCACACTCAAACCCACATCACGAACATCCTGATGTAGTTGGAAGTCGCAACCGCCTCGGAGTAATCCTGATTCTCGTTGCAGATATTGCGATGGCACTCAGCGTGCTCTTTGTCTATTTCTACTTGAGACAACAAAATGTCAACAACATGTGGTTGCCTGCTGCAACTGCTGATACACCAGCAACTGTCGCGCTCTCTACTAAAGGAACGTGGATTGTGACAGCCCTTGCTGGACTCGGTCTGCTTATGCATTTCTATGGTCTCAAAGGTGTGCGTGTGAAGAACCAAACTCAGTTAGTTCTGGGTGGGGCACTTGCGTTGCTCTTTAGCATTGCCGCCCTTGGTTACCAGTTCAAGCAAATTAGCACCGCACCATTCACCACAACTTCTGGTGCATATGCCTCTTGCTATTTCCTTATCGCGGGCCTTAACACGCTGCACTTAGTGCTGACCGTGTTTATCGCCCTTGGTAACTGGAATCGCTCCCGCCTTGGCATCTATAAGGCAGATCATTGGCACGTTGATATTGTCAACGTCTGGTGGGTCTGGATGACTGTGTCATCATTCCTCGGTGTCTTCGCTCTTTCTTTCTCGTAAAAACACCAGCTCTCACTGGATCAGCCTCTACATCGCCTTAGGCGTTGTATGGGGCTGTTCCTTTATCTTTATCAAGTTGGGTCTTGAATTCCTGACACCAGTTGGCGTTGCATTTGGTCGCACATCCCTTGGTGCGATGGCGTTGCTTGGGATATCCAAGTCAAGAAAGATATCTCTCCCGACAGATAAGCGCGTGTGGGCACATCTCTGGGTTATTGCGATGATGCTCAACGTTGTTCCAGGAATACTTTTCGCATTGGCAGAAACGAAAGTTACATCAATTCTTGCGGGAATTATTAATGCTGTCACACCCTTGATGACTTTATTGGCCATCATGATTGTCTTTCGCGAAGAGAAAATTAAGAGTTATCAAGTTCTCGGACTTTTCACGGGATTCGCTGGAGTCTTAACCGTTTTAGGAATCTGGCATGGTCTAGGTACTAATCCGCTTTTTGCCATCATTGCACTGTTTGCGGCCGTGAGCTGTTACGGTCTTTCATTTCCTTACTCCCGCAAATTTGTGTTACCGCACAAGTTACAACCTACTGCCCTTGCAACAACTCAAGTAACTTTGGCTGCAGCCACACTTCTCCCTTTTTATCTTATGGGCGGAATTAGCAAAGATGAATATCGGCTAGGACCTGTACTGGCTATGTTGGCGCTAGGAATACTCGGAACCGGATATGCATACATTTGGAATTTCCAAGTGATGGCAGCAGCCGGGAGTGCTGTAGCAAGTACGGTGACATATATAACCCCACTCATTGCTGTGATTGTGGGAATCGTCTTCCTAGGTGAATCTGTGACATGGAATCAACCACTAGGAGCGGCAATTGTGGTGCTAGGTGCTGCAATTAGCCAAGGTCGTCTGCGATTTAATCGAGCTTAAAAGCTCCTCGTATTGGGCCCAATTCAATTCCGGCCTTGGCATGGTCGGTAACTTCACCCCGAGAGATTTGTGCTGCATGGGCTTTATCGTGCCAACGTTCCTCAATTTTGCCATATCGCCACAGCAAAAGCGCCACTGACCAGACGATCGCAAATGCTCCCACAATGAAGTAACCGGCGCTGTTGAGATTAAATGCTAGAGCGTAATTCCAGAAGCCACCAACAAGATTGAGTTGCTTGGCCAAGACTTGTAATAATTCAAGACCACCAACAAAGAGTGCAACGGCAACAGAGAGTCCAGTAATAATAATGTTGTAATACACCTTGCGAACCGGCTTAGAAAATGCCCAGCCATATGCAAAATTCATAAAAGAACCATCAATGGTATCGAGCAGACTCATTCCACCTGCAAAGAAGAGAGGCAGCGAAATAATGGCCCACCAAGGCAGCCCTGCAATGACTGATGACCCTGCCAGTACAAGTAGACCAATTTCTGTTGCGGTGTCAAAACCTAAACCAAAGAGAATACCTAGCGGATACATTTTCCAACTCGCATCAATGCGTCGTGCAATGGGTCCAAAAAAGCGCATGAGCAATCCGCGGGAATTGAGATGTTTTTCTAGCTCTTCTTCGTTATAGGTTCCCTTGCGCATCTGAATAAAGACACCAACGATTGAAATCAGAATGACTAAATTAAGAATGGCTATGAGCATAAGGAAAGTCCCACTCACCGTCGTTCCGACGAGTCCGGTGTAATGGTGCAAGGAGGAATTCTGATCTTTGAGTTGACCGCCAAGTGCCTTAATTCCAAAATTGAGTAAAATCGCTAGGAAAGCAACAACTGATGAATGACCTAACGAGAAGAAGAATCCAACAGCTAAGGGGCGCTTACCTTCACTCATCAACTTCCGTGTGGTGTTATCGATTGCGCTAATGTGATCGGCATCGAAGGCATGGCGCATGCCCAGGGTGTAGGCAAGGGCGGCTGTACCCCAACCAAAGAGAGAGCCATCAGATAACTGATAATTGCCGCTGGTAGCCCGCCACATCAAGATTGCTCCTGAGACATGCAGTACGGCAATAAAACCGAACATCAAGGCCATACGACGCCATTCATCCCGTGTAAGGCGCTGGCTGAGGGGAGTTTTAGGCGCAATAGGTTGGGCGATGAGATTCATGAGCCTCCTAAATGCGAATCATTTGCAGGTAGAAAGGGTAAAGCCGGCGCACCTACCTGTCCACCCGAAATTCTATGGGGCGCATGTAAGTCTCGGAAAACTCTCAGGTTGCGGCCTGGATTTCACACCCTTTACCAATTTGGCTTTGCCACTATCTGCACGTATCGACCACCCACACGTATTAAAAACCATAATAAGGAGAAACACATGAAGAAGAAGATCTCTGCAGCTTTGATGGCAACTGCAATGGTTATTGCAACAGGTGCAACCGCATCAGCTGCTCAACCTGCTCCAACAATCAAAAAGCCAAAAGCAACCGCTGCTGAAGGAACAGCCGCTCACGAAATGACTGAAACTTCAACAACTCAGAAAACCGAGAGCAAAAAGCCAGCAAAGAAAGTTGTTGTAAAAAAGAAAGCTGTTGTGAAGAAGTAATCCTAGATTTAAAAAGAAAGCCACCACTTGGGTTAGCCCAAGAAGGTGGCTTTCTTTGTTTCACTCTTGCGAGAACCTATAAAAGCTTCTGCTCGAAATATTGATAGTCCAATTTTAGGTAAGTCAGAATTTTTTTGAAATATTGCAAAGCGCGGAACCCACACAGGCCGAAACTTGGAGTTGAAACGGTAAAGAGTTTCCATCTGAATCCATCTAGAGAAAAAGAGTAGGACGCTCCGCCAAGATTTTATTATTGGACCCGCACCTAATTGCGCCCCTCGCTCAAAAACAGATCTGAATGCTGCAAAATTCAGGGAGACCCTTTCCATTCCTTGTGTACGCGCATAATTTATAGTTGCATCAATGAGAAATTCGTTTATGCCAGATTCGGAATGTGGTGAGCGACGCATAAGATCTAACGAAAGAGCATTTTCGCCCCAAGGTACATACTGATGCATTGCCATCATTTCGTTCTCTTTTTCAGCTAAAACAATGACAAGATTAGTTTCATCCCGTTCAGCAATTCGCCCAAGGCCCATCATGAATCCTCGTTCGCTATCAGAACCTCTCCATCGAATTGCATTGGCTGTAAGATCAGCTCTCAATTGATCAGATATTTCTGAGCTGCGATAAATTTTTGCCGTGTAACCGAGTTTGGCTGGTCTACGCATAGATTGTCGAATATTTCGGTACTTTGGACTCTCCGGATCATAATCTGCAACATGTACAACGGCTTCATCTCCAATCTCTAGAGCACTCATGCCTGCAAATTTCACCCACATTTCACCAGCCTCTTCGCTACATCCCAAACTTGCTGGAGTCCAACTATTTTGATTACACAGTTCTAGAAAATCGAGCATTAATTGTGGCCATGCATCGGGATTGCCGATCGGATCTCCGCTTGCAAGAGCGCAGCCTCCTACCACTCGATATGTAATTGCAACTTTGCGGTTTTTGGACCATAAAATGCTCTTGTCTTCACGTAATGCGAAATATCCAACTGAATCCCTAGCGCCAAATTCATTAACGAGTGCTCGCAAGGAGATTTCATCCTCACGAGACATCTGTGGTTTGGGTGGGCTCGGTTGCAAGAGAGCCAATACGGGGGCGAGGATGTTCAGGATTCCCAGACCAATCATGACTATTCCAAAAATATCTTGCTCACGATTACTCACGAATCGAAGTGGGCCCTCTACTCCAATTAGTCCGTTGAAAACGGTTTGCAAAACTTTCCAAGCTGAGACATCGTCACCAAAGAGACGATCTGAGGCCAGAAGAAGAAAGACTCCGATGATCAGAGTCAAGGAAAATATTTGAGCAAATACGATTACCGCACGGGTGACGATTGTGCGATGCGGTTTGGCGTAGAACTCTTCGCGGATGAAGCAGAGAAAGATTATTGGGCCAAATGAAAGCAAGAATAAGAGATGGCCGGTGAGTAGGTGCAGTGGAATGTTCAAACCGAGTGAAAGCTGGGTGACAAGCAGGGCTGCGTGACTGCGGCGCGCTAATGCAAAAGATAGGGCTATAAGAATGACACCATCAATCATCACGCCAGCGGTGGCCAGTGTGGGCCAGATATCGGCCAGAGGGGTGCTGATTATTTTCAGCCTCGTATTAAGTGGGCGAAAAGTTGCGGTAAAAATATCGATGACGCCTATGAGAAGTAGCGCTCTTGATGCGAGCACAACTTTCCACTTGCCATCCTTCTTAGTTTTCAGCGCCATTTTCACCCATCCCGTTGGATGTGAGTATAGGGTTTCGGGATAACGGGGAGGAGACAACCTTGAGCGATGATGATGATGCTGGCCAAGATGAACTCATTACGGAGGAAGCTCTTTGGGATCGCATCCCTGAAGTTGATGGCGCAGAACGTGCAAGTACATATTATGAATTAAGCGCCCGGATTTATGCACGCGGACAATTTGATGAAGCTTTAGCGTTAGCTGAAACTGCTTGTGATATTTATGTAGGTCTCGGTGCAAGTGCTCCCACCGAAGGTTTAGCACAAACCTATTCCGCTATTGGTTACAACCTCAACCAGCTCAAGCGCATGGAAGAGGCAGCCACTGCGATGAGTAAAGCAGTTGAGATTCTTCGTACTAACAAATCTCCTATTGCACTTGAACTTGCATGCACATTGGGTGAATGGTGGTATTCCTCCAAGAATTACGAGAAAGTTATTGAAACCATGCGTGAATGCGCACAGGAGCATTTAGTAGATGGAAATGAAGTCGGTGCAGCAAATGATTTACACCTCATCGGGTGCGCATACCGCGAACTCAAGAATTTTGAAGAGGCACTAGTCACTTTTCGCGAAGCTCGAGTTCTCTTTAAGAAAAACCATGAAGTGATTCATGTGGGCAGGTGCGATCAGAAGATTGCAGGATGCCTCAACGAACTTGGGCAAGGGGATTTAGCACTTGAAGTTGCGCAGAAAGCCCTTGACGTATTTCAAACAGCTCACGACGAAGAACGTGAAACCTATGCACTGCTTGAGTATGGCAAGGCACAATTACTCACAGGCAAAATTGATACTGGCCTAGCAACTCTTGATGATGTTCTTCAAACAGCTACGCAAGAAGATCCCAAAGATTTCGAATTTATTGTTGATGTTGAAACTCGCATGGCTACAGCGATGCGAGCAGTTGGAAGAATTGCCGAAGCAGATGAGATTGTGCGTCGATTATCGGCAGTCTCAGATGTCCTCAACGAGGAAGATGTTGCAACGCCCAGTGATACATAGCGATCGCCCCAGCAGCTGAGGCGTTCATAGAACGAGTTGAACCGTATTGATTGATGGCATAGATGACTGGGCAAATTTCAATACCTTCATCAGACATGCCAGCACCTTCTTGACCAAATAAAAGCACACATTGCTCAGGTAGTTGTGCCCCCTCTAATTGCTGGGATGAAGGCACATTGTCAATCCCGATAATCGGAATTTTATTTTCCTTTGCCCACAGTGCAAAATCTGCAACCGTCGGGTGATGTATTACAGATAGATAGCGGTCGGTGACCATGGCACCGCGCTTGTTCCAATCACGTTTTCCAATAATGTGGACTGCGGAAACGTTAAATGCGTTTGCAGTTCGAACAATCGATCCGATATTTAAATCATGTTGCCAATTTTCGATTGCAATGTGCAACTTGTGACGTTTCGTATTGAGATCAGAGACAATTGCCGCAACTGACCAATAACGATATTTATCTAAAACATTTCGACGATCGCCCAGTTCGAGCAATTCTGGATCGTATTGCTCTCCCTGGGGCCATGGCTGGGGGTGAGGTCCAACTCCAACGACAGGAAAGAATTCTCCTGGGCCGATGGTTGCTGGTGGAAGCATGGTTGGCACTCTAAACTGATTAGATTAGAAATACCATCTTGAACAATCTATGGAAGGAAACTTCATGACCACGTTGGCTTGGGTTCATAGCGCGTTTCTCCTAATCCACATCCTTTGCGTTTTGGCGCTGGTGGGATTGTTACTACAACAATTGAAGAAATCCCCTCGCGTCCTTCATTCTGGGATTCCACACATTGCGGCAACTGCATTGCTCGCCGGGCTTGTCATGGTGGGCATTCGGCCCGCATTGCACACTCAAGATGCCAATAAGTGGCCTGACCTGAACAACTCATGGGTTGGCGCCAAATTCTTGGTTCTCATTATTGTCTTGGTTCTTGCTTATAAGAATGTGAAGAAGACCGAACTTAAAAAATCCACATGGCTAACAATCGTTGGTTTGGTGACTTTAAACTTCCTCATGGCACTTTTCTGGAAATAGTTTCTATGAAAAGAATTGCATTCGCATTACTCGTACTCTTCGGCGCCATCTCAATGGCTCCACAAGCTGGTGCGACGTATTCACATAGTGCAATTCCCTCGATTTTTGCCGCCCTTGCTCATTCAAAAGCAATGGCCAACCCGTCAATCATTGTTATCGACCCATCCACGGGTGAAGTGGTTTATCAATATGAGGAAAAATCCCTTCGCAAGCCTGCATCGGTGATGAAAGTTCTCTCAGCAACTGCCGCCCTCTCTTACATTGAGCCGACCAGAACATTTAAAACCGTAGTTTCTCTCAGCACAAAACCCAGAACTGTTGTGATTTCCGGATCACTGGATCCCTGGTTATCGATTAGCAAAATTGTGGCAGCCAAAGATCACAGAGTTTGGATTGGCTCACTGGTCAGCAAAGCAATCACAGCAGTGCAAAAGAAAAATAAAAGCAAAGTGAATAAAATAGCGATTAAATATAACGGTCTTTATTCAGCAGATGTAGTGAATATTCGAAATGCATTTCGAGCCCAAGGAATTATCACGGGAGCCAAGTACGTGACTCCATCACAAGCTACCGAGTTAACTAGCTCAGAAATCGCCAGTGCTAAATCTCCGATGTTGAGCGATATGGTGAAGTTCGCCCTACTCTGGAGTGATAATTTACTTGCCGAGCGTTTAGCTCGTTTAGCAGCAAAGTCAGCTGGTTACACACTCGATGATGCCGGAGTCTCGCTCACTTTTCATTCGATGCTCAGTAATCTTGGTATTGAAAATTCAGAAATACGGATACAAGACGGAAGTGGACTCTCCAAAGAGAATCGCATCACAGCAGAAATGATGGCCAAGCTTTTAGTGATTTTGCGGACAGACCCAAAGTTTGCTTCTATCTATGAAGGTTTTCCTGTCAGTGGTGTTTCCGGAACGTTAGAGGATCGTTACCTCAAAACTGCACCACAAGCTGTTGGTTTGATTCACGCAAAGACTGGGACACTTAATGGAACAGTCAGTTTGGCTGGTTATGTTGAGTCGGGTGATCGCGAGTATGTTTTTGTCGTCATTGCTGATCACATTCCAAAGAGCACCAGCGCTACCGACCTTGCGCGCAGCGCTCTTGATAAAACTGTAGGAAAGATAGCCACACCAACAGTGCAGCCAGTGATGGTGCAAACACCTGATGAATTGGTACAACCCAGTAACTAAAGGTTGTCGTAGATCTTTATCTGTCCTAAATAACAAGCAACCCAGGTGCGATTAGTGGTGGGTTCATAAGTTACTCCGATGGGTTGTACACACGCCTTTACCGTTTGTAAAACTTTAAGATCTGATGCACGCACCTTCGACATGGTTCCACTTTCAAAATTAACTACAAAGAGGGCCGTACCATCACTTGATATAGTCAAACTTCTTGCAGCTTTTCCAGTGGTAACAGAACCTAGATTCTTTCTCTTTACAAGATCGTAGGCAGTGACTTTTCCAGAGGCATTCAAGGTCACATATAGTTTTGTTCCGTCAGGAGATAGAACAATAGCGCGGGGGTTTGAACCGATCTGAATGAGTTTTTCAGTAAAGGTAGTCAGATTGATTTCATGAATTGTTGAGCCACCCATTTGTGCTACATATGCTGTAGATGCATCTGGTGATACCGCTATGCCACGAGGGTAGGGGCCAATTTTCAATGTTCTGACGACTTTTTGACTTGCCACGGAAATTACTTTTAAGTCATATGAGCACCAATTGCTTACAAGTACATATTTATTATCAGGGGTAACTTGGACAACTTTTGGTACTACTCCAACTTGATAAATAGCATCGATTGAGTAAGTACTTAGATCAATGCGGTAAAGGAAACTCTTGTCATAGTTTGAACTAGGGCTGCAGGTGTCATGTCCTTCGTGATTAAAGCCTTTGCCATACATCGCATAGTTAGTGACATATAGGTATTTACCATCAGGGGAATATGCACCTTCGACGGGGGCTCCACGGTAATTTCCAGAATACTTTGTGAGACCAAAATCAGAAAGCGCGACGGTATCGGGAACTGTTTTAAGGAGTTCCATAGTTTGCGCATCATAGAAAGTAATAGAGTGTCGATACATCATGTTGTGCGCGCTTACAAGCCCGTTACCGGATGCACGTACAGATTTCGGAGTGATATCGCCAGTGATGGTTTTTACAAGAACCATTTTTGATGCCTCAGAAGATTTGATTTCAGCACCGAGAGCTGGGGTTAAAAATGCAGAAAGGAGTACTGCAATCAATACAAAGAAGGTAGGACGGTTGCGCACCGCCCTACCTTAACGATTTAGTCGTCGCCTTCTCCACCATTGTCATCTTCACCTGAAGGTGTTGGTGGCTTTATCGGAGTCTTTGCGGGATTTGTTCCAAAATTCTTCTTCTTGCTATGTTCGCCGCCTTCTTGGCCTTCAACTCCATCGTCATTTCCGCCGCCTTCTTGGCCTTCAACTCCATCGTCATTTCCGCCGCCTGAAGTGGGCTTTTGAATAGATGGAGGTGTGAGGACAGGTGAAGGAGTAGCTGCAGATGTTTCTGACGCTTTGGAGATCTTTGCCGTGGAGTGAATCGTTGAAACAGTTTTAGCCGCAACAGATTTTGTAGGCGCAGTATTTGACTGAGTGGAATTCTGAGTTGGTTGAACATTGGTCGTTTGAGGACTCTCAACATTTGCTGGTGCAACTGTTTCTGTGGCAGTGGCAGGTGCCTCATTTTGAGTTTGGGCATAAACCAATCCGGCGCTGATCATCACAAGGGGTGCACTCAAGGCCAGGATTCGAACTCTTCGCCTCAGATTGTGGCGAGGCGATGCATCGGCATCAGCCATCTGGAACCACTCGGGCTTGTTCTCGTTCGGTGTCATAGCAACTCCCTGTCTCGTTTAAGCAGAAATTAGCCCCTATTCCTGAGAGGAAACTGGGAACGCGACTTAACGTTGCTGAGTAATCTTACCTAGTGACTACACCTGCAGGCTCAAAAGTTCGGGGCTATCTCGACCTTATGAAACTTAGGGTCGTCGAACTACTTTTAGTTTCAACTCTTCCAGCAATGGTCTTGGCTCAAAAAGGTTTACCTCCTTTGGGATTAACTCTTGCAACAATTATTGGCGGAACGCTTGCAGCTGGATCTGCAAATGCATACAACATGGTGATTGAAAGTGATCTTGATAAATTAATGGCGCGGACATCTAAGCGTCCGCTGGTAACGGGAGTTCTCAATAACGCCGAGGCGCTAATTTTCTCCACAGCAATCGGTCTTTTATCTTTGGCAATTTTCTGGTTCTTTACAACCCCCATGGCAACTTTGATGACAGTTATCGCAATTGCATTTTATGTTTTGGTTTACACCATGGGGTTGAAGCGCCGCACTGCTCAAAATATTGTCTGGGGAGGTGCAGCTGGGTGCATGCCAGTATTTATTGGTTGGGCAGCAGTAACTGATTCACTGTCAGTAAGTGCGCTCGCATTTTTCTTAGTTATTTTCTTCTGGACGCCACCACACTTTTGGGCGCTTGCAATTAAATATAAGGATGACTACGCAGCTGCAGGAGTGCCGATGTTGCCGGTGATTGCAACCAAGGCCAATGTTCATCGCCAAATGTGGTTTCACACAATTGCAATGATCATCTCATCTGTAGTGCTCATTCACACCGCCGCACTTCCGCTTTGGTCAATGGTGATCACACTTGCACTCGGTTTAGTATTTGCCCAACAACTTTCCCATTTACGTGAGAATTCAGATAATTATGCAAAAGCAGCGGGAAAGATTTTCCAATGGTCAATCAGTTACTTGAGTTTATTCTCGGCGCTACTTGTAGTTGCTCAGCTAGTTTAAAAAGCTTGTTCTAGATCTTTCAGTAGGTCTGATGAATGTTCCAGACCAACAGATAAACGCAAAACAGAATCAGTAATTCCTACCTCTGCTCTGACTTCAGGAGATAAACGGCGGTGAGTACTTGATGCTGGGTGAGTGATTAGGGATTTGCTATCTCCCAGATTGTTTGAGATGTCTATTACTCGCAATTTATTCATAAATTTGAAGGCATCCCTCTGGCTTCCTTTAAATTCGATACCCATCGTTGATCCGCCACCAGACATCTGCTTTTGTGCGATTGCATACCCAGGATGAGATTTCAAACCCGGATAACGAACGTTTGTGATCTCTGGACGAGATTCAAGAAATTCAGCAATTTTTTGTGCGCTATTAGTCATGCGCTCAACCCGAAGGCCCATTGTTTCTAGTGATTTCACAAGAACCCACGCATTGAAAGGGCTCAAAGATGGACCTGTGTGGCGCACAAACTGGCTTAAGTGCTCTTGCAAGTAGGAATTTTTACCCAAAATTGCACCAGCGAGAACTCGTCCTTGACCATCGATATGTTTTGTTGCTGAATACATAACCACATCTGCGCCGAGTTCCAAAGGTTTTTGCAAAATCGGGGAAGCCATGACGTTATCGACTACAACGGTTGCTCCAACTTTGTGTGCCAAATCGCTCACCATGCGGATATCAACAATTTCGAGCATAGGATTACTTGGTGACTCGATGAAAACCACCTTGGTTGGTTTTGAAAGCGCCACAGCCCAGATTTTTGGATCGGTACCAGTAACGAAATCAACAGTAATGCCCCACTTTGGCAAGATCTCTGTAAGTACGACATAGCAGGAACTAAACATTGAAGCTGAGGCAACCACGTGGTCTCCTGCTTTAACCATGCATGCAATAGATGCGAACATTGCAGACATTCCAGATCCAGTGCCAATGCAAAACTCGGCACCTTCAATGGCGGCCAATCGGTTTTCAAACATGGCAATTGTTGGATTGGCAAAACGACCATAAACAAAGTGATCTACTTCATCTGCAAAAGCGGCTTCTGCTTCTTCAGCACTGGAGTAAGTAAAGCCACTATTTAAATAGAGAGCTTCAGAAGTTTCTCCAAAACCTGATCGTGCAAGACCCGCACGAACGGCATGGGTGTCTGGGTGTAAATCCCATTGAGGATCTGCTCGCTCAGGTAAAGGCTGATAACCCCATGGGCGTTTACTCATGAAGTAAGTGTAAGGTGAGAGGCATGTCCACACTAGCCATCAGCGTGAAAGATCTCAGCAAGAAATATGGCGATCGGGTGGCTGTATCACACGCTAATTTTGAAGTTCCACTGGGTACGGTCTGTGGTTTTGTTGGCCCTAACGGGTCGGGCAAGACAACAACAATGCGAATGTTGTTGGGGCTCATCTCTCCAACTGGCGGGACTGGAACAATTCTCGGAGAACCCATCAATCATCCGGAACGATATTTAAATCGCGTTGGCGCAATGATCGAAGGTCCAGCCTTTTATCCAGCTTTGTCCGGTGCTGAAAATTTGCGCGTTCTGGCCACGCTGGGCGGATATGAAACAGGGCAAGTACAAAGCTTGCTTGAACGAGTTGGTTTAGGTGATCGCGGAGATTCAAAGTACAAGACTTATTCCTTGGGAATGAAACAGCGCCTAGGTATTGCTGCTGCGTTGCTTCCTAATCCACAACTTTTAATGCTAGATGAACCCACAAATGGTTTAGACCCAGCTGGAATTCAAGAGATTCGCGAATTACTGCGCTCACTTGCTAGTCAAGGAATTACAGTTTTTATCTCATCGCACTTACTTTCAGAAATCGAAATGATCAGTGACTCACTTGTCATGCTGCGCAAAGGAAAAGTAATTTTTGCTGGTAAAACCCAAGACCTTCTTGAACGTCAACAACCTACGATCATTGCAAAATGTCTGAATACTCAAGATCTGCCGAAACTCATACAGATCGCCCAAAGCGCCGGACACTCCGGTTCAACAATTGGGGAAGAAGCACACATACTTGCTTCAGCTGATTGGGCTGCCACGCTGAATACATTGGCTTTTCAAGCTGGAATTACTTTGTCGCAAATTTCTCCCGTCCTTCCTTCCCTTGAAGAAACGTTCTTTGAAATGACTGGAGATGACGAATGATTCGCGTTTTCTTTGCTGAGTGGCGCAAACTTCGTCGCCCAAGTTTGTTCGCAGGAACTATGGGAGCTGTCGGTGCGGTCACAGCCCTAGTAACTTCACTACTTTTTCTACTTCTTGATTCTGCAAGAGGAAACGCGCGTGAAGGGCAAATGATCTCTCGATCTACATTGGAAATGGCACACGGTGTGTCCATTGGGTTCAGTAGCTCTGCTGGCTTGTTAGGACTTGTTGCACTATGTGTTTTTGCGGCGCAAACGGCGCAGGAATATACATATGGCACACTTCGCAATCTTTTGGTTCGCCAACCAAAAAGGTTGACTCTCCTGCTTGGAAAATTCCTTGCTATGACTTCCTTTGGATTAATTACTGTTGTTTTTTCGGCCGTGGTAAGCACGATTTTGGCATTCACTTTATCTGGCAAGGCAAAAGTTGCTACAACAGCGTGGACGACAGGTGATGCTAGGACAGCAATGCTTCATACCTTTATCAACGTCTTTTTATCGGTGGTTGCATACGGAACCGTTGGCATGATTCTTGGATTGCTCTTTAGGTCACCAATTCCAGCAATATCCATTGGCGTTGCATGGCTCTTAATTGTCGAAAATATTATTGCCGCAACAGTAAAAAATTCTGGCAAATGGATGCCTGGGCAGCTAATGACAACGATTGCATCCGGCGGCGATCTCACGGCAACTTATTCCCATGCAATCCTCATGGTGACGGCATATCTAGCAGCAGGTGCAATTGTTGTAGGCATTCTTTTTCGCCGACGAGATGTATCCAACTAAGGACACTATCTCCACTTCAGTAATTTTCACTGCCCCCTGCTTTATCCTTAACGCTTCAAGGGGGCATTAATGCGCAAGGCAATTCTTGTCGGAACGATTGTGATGGGGCTCTTATGCGCCACCACCCCCTCCTATGCAAAAACGCCAAAACCAACACTGGCACAGATTGAAGCGGCTAAAAAAGCAGAAGCTGCCAAAAGAGCTGCGGCCAATGCTGCAGCAAATAAATTGGCGAAAGCGAATCAGACACTTCGGAATTTAACGAATATCGCTGATAGCGCTCGTGCTAAATACGTCCAAGCACAGAATGAATTAGCAGTGGCAGTTAAAGTGGCAACAGCTGCGGCATTACACGCAAAGCTCACCGCTGAAGATGTGAGTGCTGCTCACCGCACCATTGGCAAGATGGCAGCAAATGCTTACATTATGGGCGGGGCTCTGACAGATATCGAACCACTTCTGAGTTCTAATGGGCCACAAGATCTCATCGATCAATTAACAACACTTTCAACTCTTGGTGCTCAAAATTCGACTGCCCTAGATCGATATAAAGCGGCCGAAGTGATTGCTCGGGCTGCCCAGAAGCAAGCCGATGATGCAAAGATTGCGCAACAAAAAGCGACAGAAAAAGTCGCGGCCGCAAAGAAAATTGCTGATGCAGCTAAAGCTGCGCAGCAAATAGAAGTTGATAAATTACAGGCTGTACAGGATAAATTGATGAAAGAGTTAGCAAGTGCAAAAAAAGTTCGGACTACTTTAGAACAACAGCGTCAACTTGCACTTCTTGAAGAGAGTCAAGCTAATCAAGCTGCACAAACCCCTGGTCAGAAATCAATCTGGCCAGATCTTGGGTTTAAAGGTAGATCAACTATTCGTTCTACAGAGGCACAAAGATTGAGGGCTGTTGCTTACGCAAAGAAGCAAGTGCTTGCTCGCAAGCCGTATGTGTGGGGCGCACAAGGTCCTAGCTCTTTTGATTGCTCTGGATTAGTTTTCGCGGCCTACAGAGCTGCCGGACTGGGTTATCCGAATTGGGATCGGCTCAATGCGGCTTTGTATTCGGTTGCAACAAAACATGTTGGATTAAATGAATTGCAACCCGGCGATCTCTTGTTCTATTCGTACAAAGGAACTATCGCTACCATCCACCACATTACGATTTATGCTGGCAACGGGATGATGTGGGAAGCCAATTCGCGCAAAGTAGGCTTGATTTTTTCAAATATGTACAGCATTAAAGGGCTTATGCCATTTGGCGGCCGGGTCTAGTCTTACCCTATGTCTTCATCCACCACCAATGCCATGGTGGCAATTCGAAACGCAGTACGTTCTGAATTCGCACTGTGCGCAGCTGGTGACAAAATTATTGTTGCATGTTCTGGCGGAGCAGATTCACTCGCGATGAGTTATGCGGCTGCGATCGAAGCTCAAAAATTGGCACTCATGATCATCGGAGTAACAATTGATCATCAATTGCAAAGTGGGTCAGGGATGCAAGCTAAAAAAGTCCTTGAGCAGTTTGGCCACATGGGCATCTCAACCTCACAGATCTTTAGCGTAAATGTAGATGGCAAAGATGGAATGGAAGCTTCAGCAAGACGGGCAAGATATGAAGCACTCGAAGGCGCTTGTACTCAATTTGGTGCTGCAAAGGTTTTCCTGGGGCACACTCGCGATGATCAAGCAGAAAGTGTCTTGCTAGGTTTGGCTCGTGGATCCGGAACTAGGTCGCTCTCGGCGATGGGTGCACACAATGGAAAATATATTCGGCCACTTCTTGCAATCACTCGCGAAGAAACGGTTGCGGCATGCCATGAAGTTGGATTAACACCTTGGCAAGATCCACATAATAAAGACCCACAATATTTGCGCGTTCGTGTTCGACAAGAAGCACTCCCTGTTTTAGAAACGACTTTGGGTCCTGGTGTGAGTGCGGCACTTGCGCGAAGTGCAGCACTGCTTCGCGATGATGCTGATGCACTTGATGAGTGGGCTAGTAAAGAAAGTGCCACCATGGATTGGAGTTCCATGCCTATCCAGACTCTGGAAGGGATGCCTCGAGCTGTACGAACAAGGGTGATTCGTCTGGCCCTGTACGCAGCTGGAGCCCCTCAAGGATCGCTTTCAGCCGATCATGTGAGCGCAATTGAGGCGTTGGTCACCTCGTGGCACGGCCAAGGGCCTCTAAATTTGCCCGGCGGTGTGAAGGTCGAGCGAATTTCGGGCAGACTTTCGCTCTTACCACCACCTAATTAAGAGCAGCGAGGCACCGTGGATCTATCAGTAGTTGGAAGCGATGTAGAGCGAGTCATTGTTAGCGAAGATGAGCTGCAAAAAAAGATTAAAGAATTAGCAGCGCGCGTTGATACAGATTACAAAGACCGCGATCTTCTTTTGGTGGGCGTGCTTAAAGGCGCTGTCATGGCGATGGCAGATCTTGCCCGCGCCCTTCAACGCCACGTTGAAATGGATTGGATGGCCGTTTCCTCTTATGGTTCCGGAACAAAATCCAGCGGTGTTGTGCGAATTCTTAAAGATCTTGATCGCGACATCACCGGGCGTGAAGTTCTTATCGTGGAAGACATTGTAGATTCGGGTTTGACTCTATCTTGGCTCAAAGCAAATCTTGAATCACGCGGTGCTAAAAGTGTTGAGATTTTGGCGATCCTACGCAAACCTGAAGCTGCAAAAGTAGATGTAAAAGTTAAGTATGTTGGTTTTGAAATCCCACCAGATTTTGTTGTCGGTTATGGTTTAGATTTCAATGAAAAATATCGAAACCTTCCATTTGTTGGCGTCCTTGCCAAACACACTTACTCCTAAGAGAAGAGACGCTTAATAATTATGGCCAATAAAAAGAAAGAACCACGCAAGAAACCGCAAACTCGTTTTCAGCGGTTATTGCGAGGACCACTTTTTTGGATCATTGCTGCAATTATCGGCGTCACAATTTTTGGTCAAATCACCAGCGCCGGTAACAAATACACCAAAGTTAATACATCTGAAATTCTAGATTCAATTTCCAAAAATGAAGTGGATTCAGTACTACTCATTGATCGGGAACAAAAGATCCAAGCAATTCTTAAAGCTGGATCATCGATAAACGGTGCCACCAAAGTTGAAGCTTCTTACATAACTGGCCAAGAACCAACTTTGATTGATGCGCTCACAAGCAATCCTCCGCCAAAGTCCTGGACGGTAAAAGTTGCCTCGCAATCATTCTGGCTTTCTCTATTCTTCTCATTTGGTCCGATACTCATTATCGGATTCCTATTCTTTTTGATGATGAGTCAAGCTCAAGGTGGCGGAAAAGCTTTTTCCTTTGGTCGCTCGCGCGCTAAATTACAAAGCAATGATGTGCCCAAAACAACTTTTGCAGATGTAGCAGGTGCCCAAGAAGCAGTAGCCGAACTTCTGGAAATTAAAGACTTCCTTGCAAACCCACCTAAATATGTGGCACTCGGTGCAAAAATTCCTAAAGGAGTGCTCCTATATGGCCCTCCAGGAACAGGTAAGACACTGCTGGCTCGCGCAGTTGCGGGCGAGGCCAATGTTCCATTTTATTCAATCTCTGGATCTGATTTTGTTGAGATGTTTGTTGGAGTTGGAGCATCTCGTGTACGAGACTTGTTCTTGCAGGCACGTGAAAATGCACCTGCAATTGTTTTCGTTGACGAAATTGATGCGGTCGGTCGCCAACGTGGTGCAGGTATGGGTGGCGGACATGATGAGCGCGAACAGACACTTAACCAACTTCTCGTTGAGATGGATGGATTTGAAAGTAACGGCCAGGTAATTCTTATTGCTGCAACTAACCGTCCAGATGTCTTGGATCCTGCGCTATTGCGTCCTGGGCGATTTGATCGTCAGATTCCGGTAGAGCGTCCAGATCTCAAGGGCCGAGAAGAGATTCTTAAAGTGCACGCGAAAGATAAACCCCTTGATAAGAATGTGGAACTTCTAAATTATGCACGTCGTACACCAGGTTTCACTGGCGCTGATCTTGCAAACGTCTTAAACGAGGCAGCTCTTTTAACTGCTCGTGAAGAAAAGAAATCAATTGGAAACTCCGAACTCGATGAAGCAATCGATCGCGTAATGGCGGGACCACAACGCAAGAGCCGACTCATGAGTGAGGAAGAGCGTCGCGTGACTGCTTATCACGAAGCAGGCCATGCACTTGTAGCTCATGCATTGCCACATACTGATCCGGTTCACAAAATTACGATCATGCCTCGTGGGCGAGCATTGGGCTACACGATGGTTTTGCCAGATGAAGATAAGTACTCAACTACGCGCAATCAATTACTTGACCAACTTTCTTACGCTCTTGGTGGTCGTGCTGCTGAAGAACTTATTTTTCATGATCCATCCACTGGCGCAAGCAACGACATTGAAAAGGCAACAGCCCTTGCACGCGCAATGGTGACGCAATACGGCATGACTGAAGCAATTGGTGCAATCAAGTTGGGCAGCGATGCAACGGAACCATTTATGGGACGCGATTACGGTCATACTCGTGACTTCTCCGAAAGCGTTGCTGCAATTGTGGATTCAGAGATTCGCACTTTAATTGAAAATGCTCACCAGGAGGCATTTGATATTCTCGCTGAAAACCGCACAGTTCTTGATGAAATGGTGCATGAACTCCTTGATAAGGAAACGTTGAATAAGGATGAGATCGCCCGCATCTTCAAACGCGTTAAGTCCTATCCAAAACGTCCAGCCTGGACTGGTTCACCATTGCGTAAACCTTCAGCGCTTCCTCCGATCCCTACGCATCCGGCTGCTGTAATTGAAGTTGAAGAACCCGTAAAGAAAGTGCGAAAGAGCAAAAAACCGAGTGAGTGAAGTCAATAAAGTTTCTATGGGTCCTCAAGACGGACGGGCTTCGCGTCCTTATGATCAAGCACGAGCCGAGGCTGCGGTTAAGGAACTTTTACTTGCATTGGGTGAAGATCCAGATCGTGATGGACTGCGTGAGACTCCAGCACGAGTCGCTCGGGCTCTGAGTGAAAATTTTGCAGGATTATGGCAGTCACCCGAAGATGTATTAACAACAACTTTTGATATCGGGCACGAAGAACTAGTCATCATTCGTGACATAGATGTTTTCTCGCATTGCGAACACCACCTCACTCCCTTTCATGGCGTTGCTCATGTTGGCTATATTCCCTCTGGAAGAATTACCGGACTGTCCAAGATCGCGCGCCTTGTAGATCTCTTTGCTCGCAGACCCCAAGTTCAAGAGCGAATGACCTCTCAAATCGCTGATGCGCTAGTAGAAATTCTCCAACCATTAGGCGTCATAGTCATTATTGAATGCGAACATCTTTGTATGTCGATGCGTGGAGTTCGAAAAACAGAAGCAAGAACTGTTACTAGTGCGGTACGCGGAAAATTACGGGATGCAGCCACTCGCGCAGAAGCAATTAGTCTTATAACTCGCCGGTAAATCCCATGTCTTTGCTTGATTTGAAACTTTCATCCGATCGCACCATCGTTATGGGAATCTTGAATGTCACCCCAGATTCATTTGCCGACGGAGGCCGTTACATAGAATCGGTTGCTGCCATCGAACGAGGATTAGAAATGTTAAGTGAAGGCGCAGACATCATCGATGTTGGTGGCGAATCAACTAGGCCTGGTGCAGATCGAGTTTCGCCTGAGGAAGAACAGCGGCGAGTTTTACCAGTAATCCAAGCTCTTGCTCAAGCTGGAGCAATTATCAGTGTCGACACGATGCGAGCATCTACTGCTCACATGGCTATTGAAAAAGGCGCCAGGATTGTTAACGACGTGAGCGCCGGACTCTCGGACGAAGTGATGCTCAAGACTGTTGCAACATTGGATTGTCCATATATAGCCATGCATACACGAGGTACTTCAAAAACGATGAAATCACTTTCACAATATTCGGATGTGGTGACCGAAGTTGCTTCAGAATTACAAAATCGCATGAGCGCAGCTCTTGAAGCTGGGATAAAGGCAAACAATCTCATCGCAGATCCAGGGTTAGGTTTTGCAAAAGAGGCAGAACACAATTGGGCTCTCCTAAATAATCTAGCCTCGATTCAAGCTCTTGGGTATCCAGTATTGGTTGGCGCTTCACGTAAACGTTTCTTAGGTGCCCTTGTGGGAACTGAAAATCCTGATGAGAGAGAAGCCGCCTCCATTGCAATTACCTACGCACTTGCTGCTCGCGGCATATGGGGCGTTAGAGTCCATAGTGTGAAGTCACACCGAGAAGCCATTGCCGTTTCTGGAAAAATATTATGAGCGACAAAATTGAAATTACTGGAATTCGAGGATTTGGATACCACGGAGTCTTCGATCATGAACGCAAAAAAGGTCAAGAATTTTTTGTTGATGTAAGGATTTCTTTAGATTTGCAGACTGCTTCTCTGAGTGACCAGTTGCAAGACACAGTTAATTACGCAGAAATTTGCGACTTGGTTCAAGCTGAAATTACGGGCGATCCCGTTGCTTTAATTGAACGCCTTGGTGGAAGGATCGCCGATCTACTTTTAGAAAGGTTTTTACAAATCAAATCTATTGCTGTAACCGTTCATAAGCCCCAAGCTCCAGTTGCTGTTGATGTTTTAGATCTATCTGTAACGATTGAGCGTTCACGTTGAAGGCAGTTGTTGCACTGGGCGCTAATTTAGAAATTCCAGAAGAAGCTATCGAGCTTGCTCTGGGTCTACTTCGTGAAGCAACTGACGTGCTTGGCGTTTCATCTTTCTATAAAACTAAACCAGTAGGAGGTCCACCTCAACCTGACTACGTCAATGCGGTTTGCATACTTGAAAGTGATTTGCCAGCAATGGATTTATTGCACGTACTGCAAGGTATTGAGAAAAGCATGGGGCGTGTACGCACTGAACATTGGGGTCCTCGCGTTATCGACTTAGATTTGATTACCTACGGTGAAATCCTCAGCAAAGATAATGAGTTGACGTTGCCGCACCCGCGCGCCCACGAACGTGCATTTGTTCTTCAACCTTGGCTGGAAATTGACCCGAACGCTCACTTGATTACCCATGGAGCAGTATCGGAACTTTTGGCGCATTTGCCAGCAGGGCAGTAGCCTTTACTTCTTGGCCCGGTACCCTGAAAGGACTGGAGCGGATGAATACAGATAGAGCGAACACATGAAACTCCTTGCACCCAAACCCGGCTGGACTGCACGAGCCGATGTCATTGTTGTGGGATCAGGAGTTGCTGGCCTTACTACTGCCTTACAAATTCGAACATTTGGTTTATCAGTCTTGCTCGTTACCAAAGCAAGAGTTGATGAGGGTTCTACTAGATGGGCACAAGGTGGGATTGCCGCAGCCCTTGGCCCTGGTGATTCTCCTGATCAACATGAAAAAGACACACTCGTTGCTGGTGCAGGATTATGTGACCTTGCCGCAGTGAAAGTACTTGTCTCTGAAGGACCTGAAGCTGTTCGCAAATTAATTGCACGTGGTGCAGTTTTTGATAAAGAAGCAACAGGTGAAATTGCTTTGACTCGCGAGGGTGGTCATTTACGCAATCGAATTTTGCATGCAGGGGGAGATGCAACGGGTGCTGAAGTTTCACGCGCCCTCCTTGCAGCGGTACGCAACGATCCAGATATTGAAGTTGTGGAACATGCACTTGTTTTAGATGCACTCAAAAATGCGAGTGGAGCAGTTTGCGGAGTTACCTTGCACGTGATTGGGGCCGGTACTAGAGACGGTGTTGGCCAAGCTATGGCCCGCGCCGTAGTACTTGCAACTGGTGGACTTGGACAAGTATTTGCTCAGACAACAAATCCTTCAGTATCAACTGGTGATGGAGTCGCATTAGCTTTACGTGCTGGTGCTGAAGTTGCAGATGTGGAATTTATTCAATTCCATCCAACAGTTTTGTGGCTTGGAGATGCAACGGAGGGACAACAGCCACTCATCAGCGAAGCAGTGCGTGGCGAAGGTGCTTACTTGCTTGACGATAGTGGAACTAGATTTATGGTTGGCGCCCACCCACTTGCAGAATTAGCGCCTAGAGATGTGGTTGCTATAGCAATCATGCGCCGCATGAACGAAACTGGCGCACACCATGTTTGGCTTGATGTCAGACATATTGAAGGATTTACAGAGCGTTTCCCAACAATTTACGCCTCGTGCATGGCGCACGGAATTGATCCACTGAGCCAGTTAATTCCTGTCTCTCCTGCTTCGCACTACGCCTCAGGAGGGGTTCGTGTTGACCTGGATGGCCGCACAAGTGTTGAAGGTCTTTATGCATGCGGTGAAACTGCTTGCTCGGGAGTGCATGGCGCTAATCGATTAGCCTCTAATTCTTTGCTGGAAGGTTTGGTTTTTAGCGCCAGAATTGCAGCAGATATTGCAAAAAATATTCCTGACTTTTCCCAACAAATTGACACACAAGAATCTACCTTTCTCTTAGATCCATCCGTCCGCAAATTTTTACAAGGCAGCATGAGTCGTGGTGCCGGTGTGTTGCGTTCAGCAACTTCTCTCCATAAAACTGAGCAAGAGTTGGAAGTTCTGAAAATTTCGACAAGCACTCTTCCTTGTGTTGAAGCATGGGAGACCACCAATCTCTACCAATTAGCCCAAGTGATTCTCCGCTCAGCGCTAGAACGTGAAGAAACCCGCGGTTCGCACTGGCGTGAAGATTTTCCAGCAACTTCACCGGCTTGGAGTAAGAGGATTCTTCAAAAATTGGAGAAAAATGGTAGCTGGAGCTCGCACGTAGAAAAGGTGATTAACTAATGAGATACACAGAGTTAATCAAAGCTGCTTTAGCTGAAGATCTCAATGGCGGAGAAGATGTGACTTCGGTTGCAACTGTTTCCGGGAACGAAAAAGTAGTTGCCGAGTTTCGAACCCGTCAAGCTGGAGTGATAGCCGGTATTGAGGTTGTTAAAGAGACCCTTGAAATCTGTGGCATCAGCAATATCGAAATTTTGGTTCTGGATGGAACAGCTGTCGCTGCTGGAGATCTTCTTTTACGTGCACATGGCAATACCCGATCTTTACTTTTAGCAGAGCGCACCGCACTTAATTTTCTTGGACATCTCAGCGGTATTGCAACCCTTACCCATGCATGGGTTGAAGCCGTAGCAGGTACACAAACAAAGATTAGAGACACCCGTAAGACAACTCCGGGATTGCGGGAATTAGAAAAATATGCCGTTCGCATGGGTGGTGGAACCAACCACCGCTTATCGCTGAGTGAATCAGCGCTGATTAAGGACAATCACATTGAAGCGGCTGGTGGCCTCACTCAAGCATTTACACGCGTTCGACAGGCTTATCCCAATCTAGAAGTAGAAGTTGAAGTAGATACTCTCGAACAACTTCGCGAAGTTATGGCGCTTTCGCCAGATCTAGTTTTGCTCGACAACATGAGTGTTGAGCAATGCGCACAGGCGGTTTCTCTTGTGCAAGGAAAGATAAAACTCGAAGCATCGGGCGGATTATCCCTTACCAATGCCAAGAAATATGCGGCAACTGGCGTGGACTACCTTGCGGTGGGAGCGCTTACACATTCAGCACCTGTAATGGATATCGGACTCGACCTAAAGGCGGAGATCTAAATGTTACTTACTATCGATGTAGGAAATACCAATACTGTACTTGGAGTATTTGAAGGAAATGAGTTGGTGCGTTCTTGGCGCGTCAAAACCGACGCGAGAAATACTGCCGATGAGTTATGGCTCCAATTTGGAGCACTTGTCGCTCAATACAAAATTACTGCTTTATCTGTTTGTTCAACGGTGCCGGCAACTCTTCGTGAGCTTCGCACAATGATGAGTACTTACTTCCCAGATCTCCGCACCACGATTGTGGAACCTGGAATCAAGACTGGAGTTCCCCTTTTGGTGGATAACCCAAAAGAAATTGGTGCAGACCGTATCGTCAACACCTTGGCTGCTCATACTCTCTATCCAAATGGTCCAGCCATAGTTGTAGATTTTGGAACATCAACAAATTTAGATGTGGTCTCCCCAAAAGGTGAATTCCTTGGAGGTGCACTTGCTCCTGGAATCGAGATTTCAGTGGATGCTCTTGCAGCACGTGCAGCGCAACTTCGTAAAGTTGAACTTGTAGTGCCACGTTCTGTCATCGGGAAAAACACAGTGGAGGCTCTTCAATCAGGGACGATCTATGGATTTGCTGGCCAAGTCGATGGCCTTGTTAAACGAATAACTGCTGAACTTGAACAGAGCTATCCAGGGAGACCGACGGTAATCGCAACCGGCGGACTTGCTCCATTGGTATTGGGTATTGCCGAGAGCATCAATCATCACGAGCCAGATCTCACCTTGATTGGACTGCGCCTAATTCACGAGAGAAATGCATAAATAGATAGGGTTACCTCACTATGACTGAGAACGAAATCGAAGAGGATCTACCCGAGCAATTGCGCATCCGCCGTGAAAAACGCGCGGACCTGCTAAATCGCGGTATCGAGCCTTACCCTGTTTCGGTACCTCGGACGACAACCTTGGCCAACATCCGCAGTAAGTATGCTGCACTTGAAATAGATGTTGCTACTGGGGATATTGAAAGTGTAACTGGGCGCATAATTTTTAAGCGCGATACTGGAAAGTTATGTTTTGCGACTTTGCGTGAGGGAGATGGCACTGAACTTCAAGCGATGTTTTCTCTAGACAAAGTTGGAGAAGAATCCTTAGATGCTTGGAAGAGCGAGATTGATCTTGGTGACATTGTCAGTGTTACAGGAGAAGTAATAACTTCCAAGCGCGGAGAGCTTTCTATTCTGGCTAAGGATTGGAAACTTGCAGCAAAATCTTTACGACCATTGCCTAATGATCACAAACCGATGTCTGAGGAGACGCGCGTCCGCATGCGCTATGTGGATCTAATAGTTCGGCCTGAAGCTCGCTCAAATGCTCGCATGCGACCTGCGGTTATGCGATCACTACGTGAAACTTTTCACTCTCGAGATTATCTAGAAGTTGAAACTCCCATGTTGCAAGTTCAACATGGTGGCGCTGCAGCGCGTCCCTTCAAAACTTTAAGTAATGCCTATGACATGGAACTCTTTCTGCGCATCGCACCAGAGCTTTTCCTGAAGCGTTGTGTGGTGGGTGGTATCGAACGCGTTTTTGAGATTAATCGAAACTTCCGAAATGAAGGTGCCGACTCAAGTCACTCACCTGAGTTTGCCATGATCGAGAGCTATCAGGCATATGCCGATTGGCGCACAAAAGCCGATCTTGCTCGCGCTCTTGTTCAGAACGCAGCCATGGAAATATTTGGTTCTCACGTGGCACGCCACAATGATGGACGCGAGTCAGATCTCGGCGGCAACTGGAAAGAAATTTCACTCTATGACGCAATATCTGAAGGAGTTGGCGAAAGCGTCACTGCTCTGACTTCTCGTGATGATTTGAAGAAAATTGCCACTAAATTAGGCATCAAAATAGATCCTAACTGGATTACTGGAAAGTTAGCAGAAGAAATATTCGAACATGTCAGCGCTGATAAGTTGCTTGAACCAACATTTGTAATGGGCTTCCCGATAGACAACGCTCCGTTAGTTCGCGCACATCGCGATGTGCCTGGAGTTGTTGAGAAGTGGGATCTCTATATCGATGGTTTTGAATTAGCAACTGGATACTCTGAATTGATTGATCCAGTAATCCAACGTGAACGCTTAGTAGACCAAGCACGACTTGGAGCTAAAGGTGACTTCGAAGCGATGAGCGTTGATGAAGACTTCTTGCGTGCAATGGAATTTGGAATGCCGCCTATGGGCGGGCTGGGCATGGGAGTAGATCGTTTGCTGATGGCTTTAACGGGTCTAGGAATTCGGGAAACAATTCTTTTTCCACTGGTTAAACCTGAGATCGATTAACGATGTTGCAAATTCGTCCAGCTAAAGCAACGGATATTAAAGGGATTCGCAAACTCATTGATACTTATGCACCACAGCGTAGATTGCTCTCGAAGGAGACTGTAACTCTTTATGAAAGCGTTCAAGAATTTACTGTGGCAGTAGAGGATGACGTTGTAGTCGGTTGCGGGGCACTGCATGTGCTTTGGGAAGATCTCGCCGAAGTTCGCACCGTTGCAGTATCAGAACACCTCCGCGGGAAAGGTGTTGGTCATCAAATATTAGAAGCAGTGATGCAACGCGCTCGTGAAATTGGAGTAAAGAGAATTTTCTGTCTCACTTTTGAAACTAACTTTTTTGGCCGTCATGGTTTTGAAGAAATTGAAGGAACCCCAGTGGAACCAGAGGTTTATCGCGAACTTCTCCACTCCTATGACACCGGTATCGCCGAATTTCTCGAACTTGAGAGCGTCAAGCCCAATACTCTGGGTAATACGCGCATGCTCAAGCATCTCTAAGCCAAGCCCCAGATCTAGCCTTATCTCGGGCATAAATAGCCCATATCTAGGGTTATATGGATCAAGCCAAAGCTCACCGCGCAGCCTTAGCCTGCGTGGCATTAGGCTTAGCGACTAGCGAGTTTCCATAGAAGGAGCACCAGATGTTTGAGCGCTTTACCGATCGAGCCCGACGCGTTGTTGTATTGGCGCAAGAGGAAGCACGCATGCTCAATCACAATTACATCGGTACTGAGCACATCCTTCTTGGATTAATTCACGAAGGCGAAGGCGTTGCAGCAAAGGCTTTGGAATCTTTGGGTATCTCCCTAGAAGCTGTGCGCTCGCAAGTGGAAGAGATCATCGGTCAAGGTCAGCAAGCACCTAGTGGACACATTCCCTTT
Organism: uncultured Actinomycetes bacterium; assembly: GCA_903822425.1. Lineage (GTDB taxonomy): Bacteria > Actinomycetota > Actinomycetes > Nanopelagicales > Nanopelagicaceae > QYPT01. The sequence goes on from CAIJOY010000047.1 coordinate 36,116, forward strand.
ACTCCGCGTGCAAAGAAAGTTCTTGAACTCTCACTGCGTGAAGCGTTGCAATTGGGACATAACTACATTGGCACAGAACACATTTTGCTCGGACTTATTCGCGAAGGCGAAGGTGTTGCGGCTCAAGTTTTGATGAAGTTGGGTGCAGACCTTAGCCGTGTTCGCCAACAAGTAATTCAACTTCTCTCTGGCTATCAAGGCAAAGAGACGGTTACAACAGGCGGACCTGCTGAAGGAACTCCATCGACTTCTCTGATTCTTGATCAATTTGGCCGTAACCTCACACAAGCAGCGCGCGAAGGAAAGCTTGACCCAGTTATTGGTCGCGAAAAAGAAATTGAACGCGTCATGCAAGTTCTTTCACGCCGCACAAAGAACAACCCAGTACTTATTGGCGAACCAGGTGTTGGTAAAACTGCCGTAGTTGAAGGCTTGGCACAAGCAATTGTTAAGGGCGATGTTCCTGAAACTTTGAAAGATAAGCAGCTCTACTCCCTTGATCTTGGAGCACTTGTTGCTGGTAGCCGATACCGTGGAGATTTTGAAGAACGCTTAAAGAAAGTTTTAAAAGAGATCCGCACACGCGGTGACATCATTCTCTTTATCGATGAGATTCATACTCTCGTCGGTGCAGGTGCTGCAGAGGGTGCAATCGACGCTGCAAGCATTCTAAAGCCGATGTTGGCACGCGGGGAGCTGCAGACGATTGGTGCAACGACTTTGGATGAATACCGCAAGCATCTTGAAAAAGATGCTGCACTGGAGCGCCGTTTCCAACCAATCCAAGTTGCAGAACCATCTCTTGCGCACACAATCGAAATTCTCAAGGGGCTGCGTGATCGTTACGAAACACACCACCGTGTATCAATTTCAGATGCTGCGCTGGTCTCTGCTGCAACGTTGGCAGATCGTTACGTCTCTGATCGTTTCTTGCCAGATAAAGCCATTGACCTCATTGATGAAGCAGGGTCACGTCTTCGCATCCGTCGCATGACTGCTCCACCAGAGCTACGTGAATTCGACGAGAAGATTGCCTCTGTTCGTAAAGAGAAAGAATCAGCAATCGATGGTCAAGATTTTGAAAAAGCTGCATCTCTTCGTGACAACGAGAAGAGCTTAATTCTTGAAAAAGCAGAACGAGAAAAGACGTGGAAAGCCGGTGACCTTGATATGGTCACTGAAGTAGATGAAGAACTCATTGCGGAAGTCCTTTCAATCGCAACTGGAATTCCAGTATTTAAATTAACTGAAGAAGAGACTGCACGCCTGCTTCGCATGGAAGATGAACTGCACCGGCGCGTGATCGGTCAAGACCAAGCAATCAAAGCTTTGTCGCAAGCAATTCGCCGCACACGTGCAGGTCTTAAAGATCCAAAGCGTCCTGGTGGATCATTCATCTTTGCTGGCCCATCTGGTGTTGGTAAAACTGAACTTTCTCGCACGCTTGCTGCTTTCTTGTTTGGCAGCGCCGATTCACTCATTCAACTTGATATGTCTGAATACTCTGAACGTCACACAGCTTCACGTCTTTTCGGTGCACCTCCAGGATATGTTGGTTATGACGAAGGTGGTCAGCTAACTGAGAAAGTACGTCGTAAACCGTTCTCAGTTGTGCTCTTTGACGAAATTGAAAAAGCGCACCCAGATATTTTCAACTCACTGCTGCAGGTCTTAGAAGATGGTCGCTTAACCGACTCTCAAGGTCGCGTGGTCGACTTCAAGAACACCGTAATCATCATGACAACTAACTTGGGAACTCGTGACATCTCAAAGGGTGCAGGCCTTGGCTTTGCTAACTCTGAGGATGAACTCAGCAACTACGAGCGCATGAAGTCCAAAGTTGGCGATGAACTCAAAACTCATTTCCGCCCAGAATTTCTCAACCGCATCGATGACATCATCGTGTTCCATCAGTTAACCAAGCCTGAAATTATTCAGATTGTTGATTTGATGATCACCAACCTTGATGATCGCCTGAAGGCAAAAGATATGGGCATCGAACTCACATCTGCTGCCAAAGAGCTACTTGCTACTCGCGGCTATGACCCACTCATGGGTGCCCGGCCATTGCGTCGCACAATTCAACGTGAGATCGAAGATAACTTGTCTGAGAAGATTCTCTTCGGAGAACTTAAGGCAGGGGAAATAGTCGTAGTCGACGTTGAAGGTGAAGGTACGGAAGCCAAATTTACTTTTGCTGGCTCAGCAAAAGCCTTGATGCCAGATACTCCAGGGGACTTGACTCAAGCTCCTAGCGTTTAGCTCTTCTGCTTCCACTTTTTGTTACCTAAGGCGATAAAGCTCAAGATAACAAGGATCTGCACTTCAATTGCTGTAGATGAAGCCAGTTCACGTGTCAGTACGCCGCCGAGGGATGATTCTTTAAGCGCTTTTGCACCATAAACGTAACCGGAATAACTTACAAAGCGTCCGGCTGCAAATGCTAACAAAAGCGGTTTGAGAGAAACTTTCTTGACTATTCCAGCTGCTTCGAAAAGTTGTGCGGAGGAAATGGGGGAAAGGAAGAACAGAGCAAGAACACCAATTGTCCTGTTCTTGTTGGATTCGATCTTTAAAGCAACTAATTCCATATTTGCAATAAATTTTGCTGGAAACCAATTGATTATTCTGCGGAAATAGAGCGCTAAGCCAGCTCGTCCAACAGTCGCACAGCAAACACCGATGATGACTAGGGCAATGGGATTGAGATGTTGATTGAGTACAAAATAAACAAGGACAGCCCATGTGGGAGGCGCGAAAGCAGGAATGAGATTGATAAGCACTATGACTATCCCGGCCAGAAGGTAGTTAGTCATCTTCTTAGTTTAGGCCGAAGGCAGGAAGTAGAGAACACCATCGCATGCCAGAAGTTTGTCAGAAAGCAAAGTCTGCAGCGCTTTCTCAATTTGGGATTCATCAGGCCAAAGATTTTTGAGTTGATCCACTGATAATGATGGGTTATCCCGTAGCGCTTGAATGACGGTGCCACGGCACTGGCGATCAGTACCATGCCATTTTTGAGTTGTGCGTTTCAACGTCGATTTGGGATATCCGTTGGCCCGCCATCTACAACTTGTGGAGATCGGGCATTTCTCACATGCAGGATTTCTTGAGGTGCAGACCAAAGCACCAAGTTCCATCGTTGCAGCTGCCCAGATATGCGCTGTATTTTCTGGGATCAACGCATCTCGAAGGCCACGTTCTACTTTGCTGGGACTAGAACTCGGGAATTCTTCACCATCAATTGCGCGAGAAAATAGACGACGAATGTTGATATCCAGAACCAATGTTCGCTCTTGATAAGCAAAGGCAGCTATTGCAGCTGCGGTGTAGTCGCCAACACCTGGTAATTGACGCAATAGTTCTTCATTGCGTGGAACTTGGTTATCAAACTCATTTGTAATGACTTTTGCACATTCATGTAACCGAAGTGCCCTGCGTGGATAACCCAAACGCCCCCATGCGGTGATTATTTCTGCTGGTGTGGCTTTAGCAAGATCACTTGCTGTTGGCCAACGCTGCATCCATTCTTCCCACTTGGGTAGAACTCGAGATACAGGAGTTTGTTGCAACATAAATTCACTTACCATCACACCCCAGGGAGTTGATTTGCGCCAAGGTAAATCGCGCTGATTTTTTGCAAACCAAGAAATAACTTCTGGCTGGAAAGAAATCATTCCCCGGAGATCTTTACCCGACTCAGGGCTTGATCAAGGCGAGAAACTTCAACGATCTCCATGCCATCAATCTTGATATCGCTACCGTGAGGAACCAGCGCACGTTTGAAACCAAGGCGATGTGCTTCTGCTAATCGCCTAGAAACCCCGCTAACTTTACGAATTTCACCAGCAAGACCAACTTCTCCAATTGCCACAAGATCTCCAGGAAGCGCCAATCCTTTAGCAGCTGATGCAACAGCTAGTGCAAGTGCAAGATCAGCTGCAGGTTCTGTCATCTTCATTCCGCCGACCGTTGCGGCATAAACATCGCGCCCTGCGATGCGAATGTTGGCGCGTAGCTCCAGCACGGCAAGTGTCATCGACGTTCGGGCTGCATCTAAACCACTAGTGACTCGACGAGCATTTCCGTAATCGTTATCGCGCCCAAGACCTACGAGTGCTTGAATCTCAGCAAGCAGTGGACGACGTCCTTCAAGGGTGACGGTGACACACGTGCCTGGAACCGGTTCGGTATGGCGAGTGGTAAATAAACCAGTGGGGTCTGCAACGCTTTCAATGCCGCCATCGTGTAGATCAAAACAACCAACTTCATCGCTGGCGCCAAAACGATTCTTGGTAGCGCGGATTAATCGAAGCCGAGAATGACGTTCGCCTTCAAATTGCAAAACTACGTCCACAATATGTTCCAGCAAGCGAGGACCAGCAATGGAGCCATCTTTGGTCACATGGCCAACGAGTAGGAGAGTGATGTCGCGATCTTTTGCTAGACGAATGAGGGCTCCGGCAACTTCACGTACTTGAGTCACGCCCCCTGAGGCACCATCAGCGGCTGCACTGCTCATTGTCTGGATGCTGTCGATGATCAACAAATTTGGTTTAACTGAATCGATATGTGAAATGACTGCACCCAAATCATTTTCAGAAGCTAACCAAAGAAGCGGATCTACAGCGCCGATACGTTCAGCCCGCAAACGAACTTGCGATGCAGATTCTTCTCCGCTGATATAAAGAGCGCGAATTCCACGAGATGCACTTTGTGCTGCCACCGTTAAGAGAAGTGTTGATTTACCTACTCCTGGTTCACCAGCCAACAAAATGGCAGCGCCTGGAACTAATCCACCGCCGAGGACTCGGTCTAATTCGGTAACACCAGTTGATCGTGCAGCAGCACTGGATAAATCCACTTCACCAATAGGAGTAGCTGCATGCGTGATTGCACCTGGAACAAGTGAGAGTCGTTTTGGCGCCGCGATTTCTTCGACACTTCCCCACACTTGGCATTCACCGCAACGACCAACCCACTTATTAGTTGTCCATCCGCATTCAACACAACGGAATGGATCTTTCTCGGGTTTAGCCATGGGTACAGCCTAGAGCGAAGGACTGACTAAGCCTTGGCCTTGGCCGCAGCCAATGTAGCGGGGTGCTGGATAACAAATAGGGGCAACGTGCGCTTTTCAATCGCCTTGATTGCCTCAACTCGGGCATCACAGTGGCGGGCCAAGATGTCGTAGGGGGCTTGGCCCATGAGGGCAATAAGTTCGGTCTTATTAGAAATATAAACCGGTTGAATTCCTACATGCGCATCTGTATTGCTCGTGCAATACCAATCAAAATCATCGCCGCCATCGCCCCAAGCCAAGCGTTCGTATTCGCCAATGACTGTTACAGAATATTCGCGCTCGCCTACTTCGCGAGTTTCAAAGCTTCGTCGTAATGGAAGTTGCCAACACACATCTGGTTTTGTATCAACAAAGTGGCGACCTTCTTTTTCTGCCAAATGATGCAAGACGCAACCGAATGAACCAGTAAAACCTGGAGCCGTATAACCCTTACGATTGAGAAAAATACAGGATTCGTTGATGGTGCGAGTTTTACGATCCCCATCACTATCTCGATCGCTGATTTGTAATTTTCCGCCGAATTTCTTTGGTTGTGCTTCTGAGTAGAACTGCCACATTTCTGGAGTTAAATCGGCAGCAGCACGCATCGTTCGCGCTTCGTCTGCTTCATCTGAATACATTGCGCCCTCTGTGCAGCAGCCATCATTGGGACGATCAGCAAAAACACCTTTGCAACCATCCCCATAAATACAGGTCCAAAAGGAGGTAAGCCATGTGAGATCGCATTTATAGATTTCTGTCTCATCTTGCGGATCGGCAAATTCAAACCAATCGCGGGCAAAACCTGGCTTGATTTCAGACATAGTCACAGAGCCTACGGGTTATTGCCTGATAACGCACATCAGTTGCAGGTAACCTTGCACCATGAAAGAGGTCAGGAATGTTGGCGTAATTGGTGCTGGCGTTATGGGTGAAGCGTTGATCACTGGCCTCATTGCATCAGGCATTCCTGCCACATCAATCACAATTTCCGAAAAGCGCGTAGATCGTGCACAAGAACTCATCAAAAGCTATGGAGTCAATAGTGCTGAAATTAGCACCACTGTTGCTTCAAGTGATGCCCTGCTCATTGTGGTCAAACCTCAGGACATGGCGTTAACATGCCAACAAATCCAACCGACTCTCAAAGCAGAAACCCTTGTTATTTCCTTTGCTGCTGGAAAGAAGATTGACTTTATTTCAAGCCATCTCTCTGGCCACACACCCGTGATTCGTGTGATGCCAAATACGCCAACTCTGGTCGGTGAAGGTATGGCTGCAATTTCACCAGGACCGGGCACCTCGAAGCAAGATCTAGATTTTGTTCGCAGCTTCTTATCTGCTACCGGAAAAGTAGTTGAAGTTCCCGAAGATTTACAAGATGCCGTCACTGCAACTAGTGGATCGGGTCCGGCCTATTTCTTTCTCTTCGTGGAATCTATGATTCAAGGTGGAATCTCGATGGGGCTTTCACAAGAAATAGCCACTGAATTAACCATTCAAACTTTAGTTGGCTCAGCAAAGCTTCTTGCTACTTCAGGCAAGAGCGCGACCACATTGCGTGAAAACGTTACAAGTCCTAATGGGACAACAGCGGCAGCAATCGCCTCCTTTAACGCAGAAAACTTTGCACAAATAGTTCAAAGCGCGATGACGGCAGCGCGGGATCGCTCCCAGGAATTAGCGTGAAGTTTTCGAAATATCTCGCTGTATTATTAGTTTGCGCCATAACCCCGATAAACATTGCTACTGCTGCTCCGAAAACAATTACTGTTAAACCTTTGACTGAGTTGGTCAAACTTGATGCCACGGAAGAAATTTCCGGGATGCTTCTTAACGGAAAAATCATCTACCTTTTTGGAACCTCTGTAGCTTCTGCTACTACTGATGGTTTTTTACGTGCCATAGATAGCCAAGGCAATGTGCTCTGGAATCTTCCGATCGATAGCGGTGCAGACGATATTTTCACTGCAGGAACGCGCGATCGACAAGGAAATATCTGGATTGTTGGGGCTTCGGCAAAATCTCCCGAAATCACCCCAACTCCAACTTCGTCTCCCTCGGCACTTAATCCCGATGCAGTTGTCCTTGATCCAGAAACACCGCTACGGCCAGATATGACGATTCTTAAAGTATGGAAAGTTTCTTCGCAAGGAGCCCTCATTAAAGAACTTTCACGGGATGTCTCTCAAGCCATACTTCCTCGCGCTGTTGTTGCAACTGCCAATGGAGTTGCCATAGGCGGATCGATTCTTACTGAAACTGGAAACGCTGGGTTTGTTGTGCAAACTGGAGCAACTGGTGTTTTGAGTAAACTTTTAGCTATTGGACAGTCAGATACCGAAGTCAACGCCATTGCGATGCGAGCCGACAATTCTCTTATTGCCTTTGGTAGTAGTACTGAGTCACTGGGTGGCAAAAAACTAGTGGGCTTGCGAGATGGAGTTATCGTTTCAATTTCGACCAAAAACAAAGTGACTGCTGTTGTACGGAGCACAAATTCACAAAGCATGCGCACATGGCAGAATGCAACGAACTCACTATTTCTGGGTGGTGATGCAGTAACAAATGGCAAAACTGAGGCAGTTGTTACTAAATTTTCTGCTGCGCTCATCCCAGTGTGGACGACCCGGTATGCCTCACGTGGTCTGGCTATTGCATGTGATCTCACATCACAATCTTCAGCAATGACATTTACTTCCACGAGTGCGATTAAAGGAGTCACTGGTTGGAAAGCAAGTAAAGGCCAAGTAATCAGCCTCTTCTTTGATAGCAAAGGGGTCATCACGGGGGCATACGGGGCGAGTTCGCTAAAAACCGTCATATCGGTGGCCTCAAACGCAGATCTTGGCCTGGTGGTGCTGGGTACTACCTCAGTAGGCGTTTCGATTTTTCATGCACTTACAAGGTAACCTAACGGCCTTGGGGCTCGTGGCCTCAACCTCAAAAGGAGATCGTGGCGTATGGGTTCAGTAATCAAGAAACGACGTAAGCGGATGGCGAAGAAGAAGCATAAGAAACTTCTTAAAAAGACTCGCATTCAGCGTCGTAACGCCAAGAAGTAATTTTTCTTTTTAGGGTTTCAGCAGAGTTAGCTTGCCATCGATGCTAGTAAGTGCGTACCTAATTTTATTCAGAACTATCCAAGCGCTCTGAACTTGAGTGGCATTTCGTGTTCCGGTAACTAATTTGATAGTTGGCTTGCTAGCTGGTGAATTTAATTCAAGAGAGCAAAGCCGAGATTCGCAGCCAAAAAGCAAGGTTTTGTTCTCAACGATCAAGGGCGCACTTGGAGCTCCATAGTTTTGAGTTCCAACACTATTGATAACAGTAGGAGTTGTTAAGTTCACCCAGCGAATTTGATTTGGTTTTTGAGTCATTAACGTAGTTGAGGTCAGCCATCCGGCGATAATTCCATCAGCTGTCTTATCTAGAGAAACATCAAAACCAACCACGGCAGTATCAGCTGTAGACACGTCTAAGTTTTGATAAGTCCAGTCGGCAGCAGATGCAGTGGAGCGAGTAGCCAATCGAATCTCACCAGATGTCAGCTGTTTGGACTGATTCATACCAGTTACCGAGTCATAGAGAAGAGAAACTTTGTTGCCTACGCTTACAGCTCTCATGTGAAAAGCAACATCTCCTGTTGATCGACCATCAGTTTTACGATCACCATCAACAAGTTCGTAAGCCCACACTCCTGTACCCAGTTTTACGGCACCGAGCAAGACTCCCTGATCTTCATCGCGATAGAAAACTTGAACTCCAGCGGCAGTGACAGCACACGCGTTGGTAACACTTACATCACTTGAAGTTCGAAAACGATCACGTTGATCATATGGCTGAACAATCGGACCATTGCCATCAACAATGTCATATGTAAAATTCACGCTGTCATACAGCGCATAACGCAAATCTTTATCGACCATATCCGTGTAAAAGATATGCATTAATTGTTTGGTGCTAGACCCACTAATACAAACTGAAACGGGGCCGGCAACGTTATGAGAAGTTCGACCATCGGCACCGCCACGGCCATCTATTGTTACTTTCCTCCAGAGTTTGCCATTCCATAGAGCTACTTTGAGATCACCGGTCTTGCTGTCGCTATATACAACTGCTGGCTGATTTCTAAAAGAAGTTACCGAAACAAACTTCGCATCAGCTAGAGGATCTAAAACCGTGGGCGTCCATCCCGCTTGTGGTGTTACTGGATTGGTGATGACCCAATCGGAACTGCCTAATGAGTTTTTGGCAGCAACAGAAAAAGTCATTGTGGTTCCATTTGTCAGAGATGAAATCGTTACTGGACTAGAAGTAACAGTAATTTCCTTACCAGATCTATTGTTTTTGATTGTGTATGCAGAAACCTGGGATGCTCGCATGTTTGCGGGAGGATCAAAAGAAATTACTGTCGATTTATCACCAACAAGAGCGATGACGTTGCGAGGCACATTTGGGATTGCCGCAGCTAAACCAACCGGCGGTTTGTTTCGAATATCTTGCATCATGGCAATGAGAAGTGGGCCTGGGCCTTGAAAAACTTCGCCTGCTTCTAAATTTGGCGTCATAACCGAATCGAGTGAGGAGGAGCTGTATGTCTTCTCATCTAGGTGACTTACCGATGATCCATCTTCATAAACTGCTGGAGTGTATAGAACAGGTTTCACCCCAGCATTTGCTGCAATTGCAAGTGGTCCAGACCAAACCAACGGACTCGTGAGCGCTGTTCCTAATTCCAAAGACGGAGATGCAAGATCTGAAAGTCGTCGGCCATCTTGTGTTTGTGCATAGGCGTCAAATGGAGTGGGCTTATCGATGCTTCCATATTTGAAAAATGTGTCATACGAATCAGTGGAGAGAAATCCTAAACCGTGACCCAACTCATGGATAAAAACAGATTCCAAGTCGTATTCTGCTTTTGTAGGCATTCCATCATTGCGTTGATCCCAGTTTGCCTCAGAATTTACGCGGATAATGATCTCTGGATTTCGCTTGTCGAGATCAAGCCCTGCAATAGCGTTTGCCAATGCTGATGGATAGTAAAGAGTGGAATCAGGAGCATTTGGAATATTTGTAAAGTAGTTTCCAGGTTGGGCGCTACCTAGGACACCATAAGTTGCCGAACGCCCCCATGTCGCATCAACGGTAATCGGAATTTTTGATTCAAAAGTTGCCGCCCATGTGTCTAAAGCGGCCTGTATATCGGCCTTGGCCCAACTTGGAAAACCGTTATAAGTAACAACAAAGGAGCTTTTGGCATCTAGGTGTGCGCCTGCAAATGTACGGACTGAGGCGCTCTTTGTGGCCGGTGCTGCATATGTGTAACCCCAAGTTGTTGAAGCAAATTCATGAACGAGTGAGAGAGCACTTGCAGGGGCAGCATTCAACAAGCCACCAACAATGGCTGCAGCTAAGACAAAAATGCGTACGTCACGAATTCTCATATTGCGCAAAGGTATCAGGATGAGATGATTTGGCCATGGCCCAACTCCTGTGCATTCACTTAGAACCCATAAGGCGCCACTAAAGTGAGGAATTTGATCACGGTTTACTCACGCCATAATTGTCATTTGTGTGATGTGGCCCTCGAGACGCTTTCGGGATTGCAGGCAGAGCTGGATTTCGATGTTGAAAAAATCTTTATAGATGGGGATGCAGATTTAGAAAGAGAGTATGGGGAACAAGTTCCTGTCATAAAGATTGACGGCAAACAACATGATTTCTTTCGAGTAGATCCAGAACGCTTTAGAGTTTCCCTTCAAAAACATCGTCAGCATCAATAATTTTGTACGAATAACCTTGTTCTGCAAGAAACCTTTGACGATTCTGCGCAAAATCTTGATCGATCGTGTCGCGAGAGACCACGGAATAAAAACGAGCAGTGCGGCCATCAGATTTAGGTCGCAAAATTCTTCCTAATCGTTGAGCTTCCTCTTGTCGTGATCCAAACGCACCTGAAACTTGAATAGCAACTGTTGCATCGGGTAAGTCAATCGAGAAGTTTGCAACTTTTGAAACTACTAGACATTTAATTTCGCCACTTCGAAATAAGTTGAAAAGTCTTTCTCGCTCTTTTACTGGAGTGTCACCTTTTATGAGAGGGACTCCTAGGACTTCTGAAAGTTCATCGAGTTGATCGATGTACTGTCCGATTACAAGAAGTTGATCATCTGCATGACGTTTGGCAAGTTCTTCAACGACATTTCGTTTAGTTCGGGTAGTTGCACAAATGCGATATCGATTTTCTGGCTCTGCCGTGGCATAACCCAATCTTTCATTTTCTGTTAAGGTGACTCGGACTTCAATACATTCAGCAGGTGCGATATATCCCTGCGCTTCAATTTCTTTCCAAGGTACGTCATATCGCTTGGGTCCAATGAGAGAGAAAACTTCACCCTCTAATCCATCTTCTCTTACCAAAGTTGCTGTAAGTCCTAAACGGCGCCTGGATTGAATATCAGCAGTAAAACGAAAAATTGGCGCTGGAAGTAGGTGCACTTCATCATAAATAATCAAACCCCAGTCATGCGTATCAAACAGGTCTAAGTGCGCATAGGCACCATTTTTTTTCTTTGTCATCACTTGATAGGTGGCGATAGTGACGGGACGAATTTCTTTCTTTGCCCCAGAATATTCGCCAATTTCATCTTCGTTTAAAGTCGTGCGCTGCAATAGTTCTTCTCGCCATTGCCGAGCAGCAATCGTATTTGTTACCAAAATCAAAGTCGTCGCTTTGGCATGGGCCATAGCCGCTGCACCAACAATCGTCTTTCCAGCACCGCAAGGTAGGACAACAACGCCAGATCCTCCGTGCCAAAATCCTTCAGCAGCGAGTTCTTGGTATGGACGAATTTTCCAGCCATCTTGAACTAGATCTATCTCATGGTGTTGGCCATCGACATATCCAGCAAAATCCTCTGCAGGCCAACCCAATCGCAGGAGCGATTGTTTGATGTGACCACGTTGGCTGGGATGAACGGCAATTGTTTCTGGATCAATTCGTATCCCAAGTAAAGGTGCAATCTTTTTTGCGCGGATAACTTCTTCAAGGACCGCTACATCAGTAGTGATCAATACCAAACCATGTACTGGATCAGCCTCTAAACGCAGGCGGCCATATCGTGACATCGTTTCAGCAACATCAACAAGAATGGAATGCGGAACGGCGTAACGTGAGTACTTAAGAAGTGTGTCAATTACTTGTTCGGCATCATGCCCAGCAGCACGTGCATTCCAAAGACCTAATGAAGTCAAACGGTAGGTATGGATATGTTCAGGTGATCTTTCAAGTTCGGCAAAGGGTGCAATCGAGCGACGGCATTCTGTGCTTAGTGGATGATCAATGTCCAGAAGTAGAGTTTTGTCACTTTGAACAATCAGCGGCCCATCAGTCATTCAAAAGTTCCTTGATGAATGCATGAGTGAAATCTGATCTCTCCTGCAAAGCTTTCACGCTGATCCATTCGGTGAGTGCGTGGGCACCGGAACCAACAGCTCCTAGGCCATCAAGTACTTTTGCGCCGGCTTCTGCAGCGAAATTTCCATCACTAGCGCCTCCAACTGCTGCATGGCCTAAAACCATTCCTAAACTTTGAGCAACTTTTTCAGCGCGTTTGTAAAGTTCTTCAGTTGATTTTAGTTCTAGAGGTGGACGGTTAAGGCCACCTTGGATTTCAATGCGGGCTTCTGGATTTTCGTTTTGCAATTCACGAATCGCCTTATCCACTCTGACAAGGTCTGCTTGAAGAAATGAACGCGCATCTACATCGAGGACAGCATGGTCTGGAACAGTATTGGCCGTATTGCCAGAATGTAAAAGTGTTGGAACAACAGTTGTTCCGTGCTCTGTATTTTCTAATGCAGCAAGTTTTAAAATTACGTGAGCAATCTCGACCGTTGTATTGACGCCTTTTTCTGGTTCTAGGCCGGCGTGAGCAGCTCTTCCGTGAACATTGATCTTGTAGTTTGAAGTTCCCTTACGACCTGTTTTTACTTTCCCATCTACCGCTGCTTCAAATACCAAGACCGCCTTAGCTTTGCGCGAAAGGTCTTTTATAAATTCTTTGGATGTATCGCTACCCGTTTCTTCATCAGTGGTTGCAACAAGGGCTACAGAGCCAGTAATTCCTTTTAAGGCGAAAAGGGCTTGTATGAATCCAGCTTTCATATCGAAAATTCCGGGACCTCTAGCGACATCTCCTTCCACACTCCAAATAGGAGTGAAAGAACCATGTGGCCAGACCGTATCAAGGTGAGCCAAGAGAACAATCTCAGGTTGTTCTGCACCCCACCAAAACACGGGGCGACCATTCACATCACGAATTTGAGCAGGGATTCCAAGAATTCTTGTGGCGATATCACTTGCTAATTTCACAACGTCGTTGCATGCCTTTAAATCTTCAGTAGGAGATTCACATTTCACCAAGGCTTCAAGGGCTGCGAGCATGGGGGCAATTCTGCCGTATTTGTCTTGATCATGGGAGGTCATAGGGCAGCGACCCCAGTAATACGCGGGATGCGAAAGGTTTGAAGTTCTCCAGTGCCATGATCGCGTGCAATAAGTGAGCCGGCGCTAATACTTAATGGATCGATGATGCGATGCGTTGCGGCACCATTGTTATCAGCGTATCCAATGGAGAGCGTGCGTTGTTGTTTGATAAATTCATGAAGAATTTCAAGTGTCTCGTTTGCAGTTGTGCGAGGCAAAGCTGTTAAGGCATTAGATGCGATCTGCCGCAATGAACTTTGTTTACTACTCGAGCGTTCTCCTGCACGAATAGATCGCAGCGCTGCAGTAAGGGTTTCATCTGTGGGAGCTTCGAGTTCTCCAATAATTCTTGGAGGACGAGGTCGAGCTTTTGCGCGGTTTAGTTTCATCCCAGCAAGCAAGACTCCAGAACCAGATTCGGCTGCAGGCATATATCCAGCAGCACGCAAATGCGCCATCGCCTCTGTTGCTTCCATGTCGCAGACCAAAACTTCTGGAGCAATGCGGCGAATAGGTAAACCCTCAATCTTCTTATCACTGAGAATTTCAGTGAGAATCGAAGGATCTTCGCAACGGATATAAGAGCTGGTATTGCCAACACGTAATCGACCGTGCCGCTTTGAGACATCGGTAATTAAGTACTCTAAAGGCTGAGGCATCGGTGTCTTAGAAGTCTTTCTTAGGAAATCTTTAATTTCCTCACCAGTTTTACCGTGATCTAAACCTCGTCGAATTGAAGTTTCACTAAATCGGTAAACGGTTGCACCACCGCGACTTTCGATATCAGCAATCGAATCCAGAACTCTTGCCACATGAATTTCTAGCGGTCCTGGGGCAATGGCAGTGTTGTCGCTTTGAATCAGAATGTGATCAACTGGTTTTGGCAGGTCGGCTTGAATCCCTAGTGCATCTTGTGCAGCTATGAATGCTTGCCCGTACTTAGAAAGTGCGCCTTGACCCGTTAGTCCCAACCACTCAGCTTCACGAAGACTCCAGAGCACTAGTTCGCTTTGTAGGCCAGGGTTTCTACGTGATGGTGCGCGCCACTTTATCAACGCCAGAAGCGACTCTATTTCTGGAGTGAGAAGTGGATTTTGCGCAAGTATTTCTAATGTTAATTTCCGTGTACTGGCTGCGTTAACACGATCAAGTTCAGGGCCAAGTGCTGCAATGTTTTTTGAATCTGCACGTCCGACTAAACCACTAACACGGGAAGTTATCAGCCAGAGAGATGCAAGATTTCTCCAGCGCAATTCTGCGCTTTGCGTAAGCCATAAATCAAAGGCATGTGTGGGAAGCACTCGATCATCAGGATCAATAACAACCAATCCACCCAAAAATATAAGTTCGGTAATAAATGCAGCACAGTTCTCATCGACTCCAAGATGTTCTGCGGCAGATTTCAAGTCACGAACGCCAAGTCCACCAGCTCGAAGTGCGCTAGGAGGTTCTTCAGACCAATAGTTCAGGATCTCTTCACACCAGCGCAGCATCGTTGCGATGTTTGCAATAGCAGCTCGGTCAACAAGTGCTGCATCAATTTTTTTGCCTTGAACAACTGGTGGATTCGGTTGTGGATTTTTGTGCAATTTGCCGCCGCGCAAATAAATAGCCACATCCCTTGGAAGGATCACAGTGCGCTGATCTAGTGGCACGAGAAAGTTTTCTTGCAATAACCAAGCAATACCAGGACCAGGATTCTTGATATCTCCAACGCTTCCACGAGGAGGGCCCCAAATCAAGCGTTGCAATACTTTTTTGGAAGAATCCGGTGCGTCATCTAATTTCTTCATGGATAACTTAGCCATTGATGCTGGTCCTAGACCCGCCGGTTCATTGCCTAGTACTTCACGTAATGAATTTGGAAGGCGATAGCCGTCGGATGATTTATACAATAAAGCTAAATTTAAGAGATGCGGGATAACAAATTTTGCAGATGAATCTGTGAGAGAAGTGATCTCTTTCTCAGCGAAGGGTTCATTGAGCGCAGCACACGCTTCTAGAACTTGAAATTGCCATTCATTAAGTGAATCAACTGCCCGTGCCAAACTCGGTGCAGAACTTGCACGCACGGCAAGTGAGGCAAACTCAGGCGGAACTGGTGAGACTAGATCTGGGCGAAGAGAGAAAAGCGCGAGCATGGCGGCATCATCGAGCCCGCGCAGGTACTCAGTAAAAGATCGCGTTTCCATAACTTGCCTACATTAGTGGAAGTTGAAGGAGTGCGTTTACCGCTCCTTTGATCTACCCCATCGAGGCGTAACTAGCGCGCCTAAGGCAGCGAGACGGGAGACGACGGGACCAAGAAATCTATTAAGAACACGAGCACGGCGAAAATCGTGGATCGGCCATCCATCGCGTAACGCCCGGATACGCAAGATTGCATCTGGATTGATTGCACTTGGGTGCCCAACTGCAAGTAGTAGTGGCAAATCGTTATGACTATCGGAATAGGAATAACAATTCTTCAAATCAAATTCGCGCTCTTGAGCCAATTCTTGAATTGCTTTTGCTTTTTCTTTACCGTGTAAGAGATTTCCTAGCATCGCTCCTGTGTAGACCCCATCTTTAATTTGAGCTTTACTACCCAGTGCGCCAGTGAATCCAAGACGCTGAGATATCAAGTGAGCCATATCTTCGGGAGCCGCTGTAACTAGCCAAACTTCTTCGCCTTGAGATAAATGAGATTGTGCAATGTCGATTGTGCCTTGCCACAAAGCCGGAGACACATATTGGTCATAAACTTCCTGAGCCATTTTCTCAATCTGAGCAACGTCGTGGCCTCCGATAAAATCTGTTGCAGCGTTTTGCCAACGTTGAATTTCTTCAGGATTTTCTTTCCCAGTTAACTTAAAGCGCAAATTAGCCAAAACAAAACGGGAGACATCTTTCTTAGTAAAAAATCCTCGTTGATACATTCCACGACCAAGGAAATAGAGCGTTGAACCCCTGATGAGCGTGTTATCCACGTCAAAAAAGGCTGCACGTTTGGTCACTAGAGCCATGGCACAACCTTAGCGGCGACTGCACCCCCGCAACGCTTTATGCTTTACCAATGGCTACTGTTCACGTCCTTAGGCATGGCGAGGTTGAGAATCCCAAGAAGATTCTTTACGGACGCCAACCAGGTTGGAAGCTTTCACAACGAGGGCAAGAAATGGCTGAAGTTTTAGGTAAGTGGTCAGAAAGTATTGATCTCGGCGCTCTTCACGTTTCGCCATTGCAACGCGCGCAAGAAACCGCAGCACCGATTGCATCTGCTCAGAAAATTGCAATTACTACAGATGATCGACTGATTGAAGCCGCCAATATTTTTGAAGGTAAACCATTTGGAATTGGTGATGGTGCCTTGCTTCATCCCTCTGCGTGGCGACATCTTTGGAATCCATGGAAGCCTTCATGGGGCGAACCTTATGTCGAGCAAGTTAGTCGAATGCTTGCAGCGGTTTTCACTGCTCACGAAGCAGCGAATGGAAAAGATGCAATCTGCGTTTCCCACCAATTACCGATCTGGATTTTGCGCAGTGCAATCGAAGGTCGACGCATGATTCATGATCCTCGCAAACGCGAGTGCACTTTGGCCTCGGTGACAAGCATTCACTTCGATGCCGAAAACGTAATTTCTGGTATTACCTATTCCGAACCAGCGCGTCATTTACTTCCAGTGCAAAAGTAATGAAGAAACTTCGCGCCACCACCCTTTTGCTATTGATACCAGCGCTATTAACAAGCTGCGGTGGCGGAGTTTCAACTACTGGATCTGAAAGTTTTATCGCTGGAAATGGAACAGTGACTTTCATAAATGCGCAGACTCGTGTCCAAGCTCCCACCATCGAGGGCAAAACTCTTGAAGGTGGCACATTTCAGCAAGTAGCTGGAGAAGTTACTGTTGTAAATGTATGGGCTTCGTGGTGTTCGCCCTGCCGGGCTGAAGCTCCAGCACTGGCTGCCATTTCCAATAAGTATCCAGGGGTTCACTTTGTTGGGGTGCTTACGCGCGATAACACTGCAACCGCTGTGGCATTTGTTAAAAGATTCAATCTTCCATACCCAACGCTGGTTGATGATTCGATACTTTTGGGATTTCACACCTCACTCATTCCCAATGCAATACCTTCAACTTTAATTATTGATAAGAATGGAAAAGTCGCAGGGCGCATTTCCGGAGAAATTACCGTTGCATCCCTTACTGACTTAATTGATCGGGTGTCTAAGGAATGAGAGATTTCTTTGTTGCCCAAATCAATAGTGGATGGTTATTAGCGGCCCTCCCAGTTTCTATCGTTGCTGGAATCATCTCTTTTCTCTCTCCATGCGTGCTCCCGCTGGTTCCCGGCTATCTTTCTTTTGCTGCGGGATTATCTAAGAGTCGAGGCAAAGTTCTAGCTGGCTCCATGCTTTTTGTTCTAGGTTTTACATTCTTGTTTGTTTCCTATGGCGCACTCTTTGGTGGTTTAGGTTCAAAGATTTTGTCGCACCAAGGTCCAATTACAAAAGTTCTAGGTTTGTTCACGATTGCACTTGGTTTTATCTTTATGGGGCGATTCCCGATGATGCCGACTTTCAAACCGAAGATTTCAACGACTGGTGGCTTGCTAGGTGCACCACTATTGGGATTTCTTTTTGGAATTGGTTGGACTCCGTGCATTGGACCCGCACTTGCAGCTGTTGAAACACTCGCGGTTCAACAGGCGAGTGCGATGAGAGGTGCGATTTTATCTTTTGGGTATTGCATTGGCCTTGGAGCGCCCTTCATTCTCTCAGGGCTTTTCTTAGACCGGTCAGAGAAACTACGACGCTTTCTTTCCCGCCGCGGAAACATAATTACTTATTTTGGTGGCATCATGCTAATCATCATTGGGTTGCTACAACTCTTTGGTTATTGGGATGACCTCATGAACACCATGCGCTCACTTATTTCTGATTTTAACCCGGTGATTTAAGTGACATCACAAGAGGAAGTAACAGAGATTGGCGGAGTAAGTGCTTTGCGCTTTCTTTGGCGCCAGCTAACAAGTATGCGCACTGCGCTAATTCTCTTGCTCCTTCTAGGCGTTTTTGCTATTCCAGGATCTTTGATTCCGCAGCGAACACAGAATCCGATGAAAGTTCGTGAGTATTTTGTTAATGACCCTACTCTTGCTACTTGGATGGATCGGCTTTCACTCTTTGATGTTTACGGCTCTCCATGGTTTAGTGCCATTTACATACTTCTTTTTATTTCCCTCATTGGTTGCGTACTACCGCGCACTGTGGAACATTTCAAGGCCTCCCGCGCACTGCCGCCTTTAACACCTAAATATCTTGAACGCATGGAATTTCACCAAAGTTGGAAAGCTTCGGGCAGCGAGTTGGAGAATGCCAGAAGTTGGCTTCGCAAGAAACGTTTTCGCATTCAAGAATCCAACGGTGCCCTCTCAACCGAGAAAGGCTATCTTCGTGAAACTGGAAATCTTTTCTTTCATCTAGCACTGATTCTCATTTTGATTGGCGTTAGCTTGGGAGCTCTTTTTGGGATGAAGGGCGAGGCAATCCTCAGCGTTGGAGAGCGCTTCATCAACATTCCCACTACTTATGATTCTTTATCGTATGGAAAACTTTTCAACGATCGTTCCCTTTCACCTTTTACTTTAACCATTGATGATTTTCAAGCTAAATATGACTCGTTAACTAATGCACCTCAGGATTACACTTTGACGGTAACTGCAACAGATAAGCCTGGAGCTACTCCAGTAAAGAGGATAATTAAAGTTAACAGTCCATTAAGTTTCGGTGCCACCAATGTTTATTTACAAGCAAATGGTTTTTCTCCGATAGTGACAGTGCGCAATAAAGCTGGCGATGTCGTTTTGCAAGGTGCGATCCCATTTTTGCCACAAGATGCAAACTTGACCTCAATCGGTGCTATCAAAGTTCCAGATTCAGACCCACAACTTGGTTTCGTCGCATCTTTTGTACCTACTGCTGGGCGTGACGCTGTCCGTGGCGCCATCTCGGTTTATCCTGAAGCGTTAGATCCAAAACTTCTTTTCTCTATTTGGAAAGGAGATTTAGGCTTAGATCGCGGAACACCCCAATCTGTCTACAGAATTGATACTTCCAAAATGAAACAGATCGGTCTAAATTCCCTAAAAATTGGTGAAACATTTAGCTTTGCAGAGGGATCGATCACTTTCGACAACCTTGTTCCATGGGTAAATCTGCAGGTGGTCAGGGATCCCGGAAAGATTTATGCGCTGCTTGGCGCTATTGTGGCGATCTTGGGATTGCTCGGCTCCTTATTTACGCGGCGACGTAGAATTTGGGTACGTGTGAATCAGAACGGAACTATAGAAGTGGCTGGTCTAGCAAAGAACGCGGCACCTGGCTTAGAGAAAGAAATTGCAGAACTAGTAACGCATTTACAAAAGGAGAGAACGTGACACATTCTTCGTGGGCGTACCTTTCAAACTACTTAATTTATTCTGCGATGGCTGTTTACACCCTTGCATTCTTTGCTCACGCATATGAAACTGCTTGGGCGGTGCGCGCTCCCGAAGGACCTGCCGTAGAAGGCAATCTGTTAGTAAAAACTTTGGATTACTCTCGCACGGAACGGGTTGCCCGAATCGCAACAGCTTTCATGATCCTTGGTTTTCTCCTTCTCTTTGCCGGTGTTGTAGCACGCGGCATCTCTGCAGGGCGGGTGCCATGGGGAAATATGTATGAATTCTCAATCACTGGCGCACTTGCTTTCTGCGGCGCCTATTTAGTTGCACTTCGTAAATACGATCTTCGTTGGTTGGGGCTTTTAGTATCAACTTCGGTTCTCCTTACCCTTGGAACTGCAATAACAGTTCTTTATCGTCCGAGCGCACCGCTTGTGCCTGCTCTTAAATCAACATGGTTAGTTATCCATGTTTCTGCTGCGATTGTTTCTGGCGGGGTATTTTTATTAGCCAATACCATCGCTGCTGCTTACCTTTATTTAGATTCCATGGAGCAAAAAGGTGAACGCAAAGCTTGGGCTAAGCGCTTACCTTCACTCGAAGTGCTTGATCAACTTTCCTACCGCCTTGTCGCCTTTGTGTTCCCACTCTGGACCTTTGCCGTTATTGCCGGGGCAATTTGGGCAGAGCATGCCTGGGGCAGATATTGGGGCTGGGATCCAAAAGAAACTTGGGCATTCATTACTTGGGTTGCCTACGCGGCCTATTTGCATGCGCGTGTAACAGTTGGCTGGCGTGGAAGAAAAGCGGCTTGGCTTTGTCTCTTTGCTGGTTCAACATTCTTATTCAATTACGTCTATGTCAACATTTGGGGAACCGGCAAGCACACGTACTCTGGTCTATAGAAAGAGATTTGCTTTCAACCAAATCGCAATCGGCTAGCGCGTCTGAATGCAATTGCTCTCTAATAGATCCACAATTACTACACATTTAAGTGTTCCCGAAAGAGGTAAATCATGGCCGTTGTCAGCATCACCATCGAACTAATTGCAGAAATTCCACTAACCGTAAATGAAGCAGATCGACAAGAAGATCAGTCCTATATCGATCTTGTAACAGATGCTGCAACCACATTTATGGAAAATAACGATTTAAACCAACTAGATTTTCAGATCAAAGTTGTTGGAGATGTGATCGCTGCCGAGTAGGCATGAATTGCTGCGCAGGAACTTGTAGTGAAAAACCATCCTCAAATTCTTGGGGATGGTAGTGTGATTAAGCCGCGATGCTTTCTTGGACTTCTTCAATGTCGGCATTCGAGTTTTGTGAAAGTAGCTTGCTCCTTGACTAGGTCTCATCAACGATGCCGCAAGTGCGGTCAAAGAGAATAAAGCCTTAAATCGGGCGGTTTTTACATATCTGGCCCTGGAGTTCACTGCGCCTTACCTGTAGTGGCAAGATTGAATCTGATAACGTCTTTACCTATGCGAGCAAGGGTTATCTCTATATTTGTTGTTGTTGCTCTGCTGATTCCTATTACATCAGCGCACAGTCTTGGAAGCGTCTGGCCAGCTGTTCCATCTATTGGATTTTCATCTAGCGACAACAGCTTAGTTGAAACTAAATCTTACGTTACTGGCCTATCTTTTCCCGCAGGTGCAACGACCGGACTTTATTCAGAACGCGTCACTTGCAATTCGGTGGATGATCTTGCTTGTTCTCAAGTAAATTCAATATTTGCCCAAGCGATACTCCCTCCCTGCTCGACGCCTCAAGATGAAATGTGTGTGGAGTCTTTAGAGGTCACTGATGCAAGTGGTGTTTTACATAAAGCAACACTGGGTTATGAAGCACCCGGGGAAAGAATTCCTGCCAGCAAAGCTCGCAAAGTACCTGCTGGTGGCTCTGCAAGTGTGTGGCACGCTAAAGATTCTCTCAATTCAGCAGGTCTTGACGAATATGCAGTGAGCGTTAGTACCACTTTTCAGAACTACCAAAATAAGGGGTGTACTCAATATGTAACTGCCCCATGTGGATTCACTAGCGGATTTAGAGCGAGAGTTTTCCCCATTGCTCATGGGGCCATTACGGGCTCAAGCGAAACCTGCTTGTGGACAGAAGCCCAAGATTGCATTCGGGCAGCCGATTTTTCAGCAGGGGCTCGGGTTGCCCTTACTCTCAGAATTGATAATTCCTTAACTGGATTTCTTTTTGGACAAATGAAGAATGTGAATTTAGATGTCAAGCCACTTTCCACTTCAGCAAATTTACTTCGCGTGGAGGCCAACCCCATCGATGTTCCGAAAATATATGCTTACGTTGCCAAGAGTGACTTAAGTAAGTATCCGAAAATTATTGATTATTGGAAAGAGCGCCGCCAGCAATTGGCAGCCGATGATTTTACGAGTCCAAACACAATTGATACTGGTCCGGCCCCAGAATGGGCAATGAGTGATTTTCTAGCATTTGAAGATCTAGTTAAGTCTGCTGAACTAGTAACCTCAATCTGGAGATTTGGTACACAATCCGGGACGGGCTCTGGAAGCCCCTGCTATGCAGATAAAAGCAAACTTCAAGGGCTAGTGACTACTAATGCACCAACTTATTTTCCAAACCCACCTACTTTCGTTAATGGCGAACTCATTTACAAAGTTGCTGGTGCTCACTATTTACAAGATGGCGTAACGCTCTTCAAGGGATCTTATGATCTTGTCCTACGCACTGATTTTGCGCGTTGTTTATACGGATTTACTAAAGCGCCAGTCCAGGCCAAAGTTTCAGTTGTTTCCACAGACGGTTCGGTGCAAGACATCGCGTCAGAAATCATTCGCGAAGATGATGCGCATGAATGGCTCTACCTCAGCGCCAAGAACTTTACTTTCTCATCACCGACTATCAAAGTGAAGCTTTCACAAGTGGGTGCGCCAGCTGCCGCAGAAAAGGTTCCGGCAGCGCCAGCGAAGAAAACCACAACAATTACCTGCGTCAAAGGAAAGTTAACTAAAAAGGTAACTGCGGTTAAAGCCACATGCCCTACTGGCTATAAGAAGAAATAACTTCAACAGCAAGTTGTCTAGATACTCCGCAAGAAATCTGGATCGTCATCTGGAGGCAAGATTCGGCGTTGAGGTCCACGATTTGGTCCGGGGTTACGGCGAGGACGTCCCGCAATCCAATACGCGATAGGACCAAAAGTACCGATGATAAGAATGATTAAAATCCACGCCCATTTAGGTAAGTTGCGTATTTCAGATGCATCAGTTCTAGCGCAATCGACCAACGTATAAATTTCAAAAATGAGTAATAATAAAATCGGCACGTAACGAATCATGATGCAAGCCTACCCTGCATTAAGAAAGCCATAGTGCCGTTGCTAACAAGGCTGAGAAGCCGAGTTGCAGTTGACCAGTCTTGACTAAAACGGGAATAAGGGCGAGCCCTTGCACATCTCCACGTATGGATTTAGAAAGGTTAAGAGTAAGCGGAAAAACTGCCAGAGTAAGGAGAGCCCAAGGAGTGAGAGTTAGCAGGGCAGCGATGTGAGCGATTACTAAGAGAGCTGTATAGAAATTTCTGCTCTGGTGATCTCCCATTCGAACGGCGAGTGTGTGTTTTCCGACCAGGGAATCTTTTGCGCGATCGCGGATGTTGTTCACAGCTAAAATTGCACATGCAATGCACCCAATGGGGATGGAAACTATAAAACTTTCCAAAGTTATGGTCTTTGTCTGCACATAAAAAGAACCAACAGTGGCAACGATTCCAAAGAAAATAAACACAGAGATTTCTCCATACCCGCTGTAGCCGTAAGGTTTCTTTCCGCCCGTATAAGCCCAAGCTGCGGCAATAGCAACTGCCCCAACAATTATTAGAAGCCAGGAAGTCTGGAGAGCCAAAATTAATCCAGCAATAGCAGCAACGAGAAAAGAGAGAAGGGCTGCACTCTTCACCGCAGTTGCAGTGGCAAGGCCGCTACCAACTAAGCGAGTTGGTCCCACGCGATCAGCATCGGTCCCACGAACTCCATCGGAGTAGTCATTGGCAAAATTCACGCCAATTTGAAGTGACAAGCTCACGATCAAAGCGAGGAGTGCACATTGAGCATTGGCGTGCTTTCCAGCAAGTGCCGTTGCCACAAGAACTGGAGCAAGCGCTGCAGGGAGGGTTCGTGGCCGTGCACCTTGTATCCATATGCTTATTGAATTCACGAATGGCTCCCTTCTTGTAACTTGCGTTGAGTCAAAGCTTTACGGTCGATTTTTCCTATGCCGATGGTTGGCAGACTGGAAAGCATAAGGAATCCCTTTGGTTTTGCAACATCACCCAAAGTATTAGCTAGGACCCTTGTGATTTCTTGAGTAGAAACCGATTGCGCACTAGCAATTGCTATCTGAAGTGAGCTACCCCATTCTGCATCTGCAATGGAAAAGGCTGCAAACTCAGAGTCTGGAAAGTTTGAATGCAAAATTGACTCAACTACATCTAGGGAAATCTTTTCTCCGCCGCTAATAATGATGTCATCGGCTCTTCCTTCAACAAAGAGTTTTCCGTCAATGAAACTTCCTATGTCGTTGGTAACAAACCATTCATCTGATAGTGATGATGCCCAAGCCTCTTGGTTGCCTAAATATGTTGTAGCAAGAGTCGAGCCTTTGATTTTTATTCTTCCATTTTCACTGATTGCCACATCTACTCCAGGCAAGGATTTTCCGTCGTAGACACAGCCTCCACTCGTCTCAGTCATTCCATACGTTGAAACAACGTTGATACCCAAGGCATGAGATTTGGTTCGTATTGCTTCTGGCAGTGCAGCACCTCCCACTAAAACAGCGCGCGCGTTGCAAAGATGCTTTAAGAGTTGAGTGTCACCGTTAAGGGCACGAAAAAGTTGTGTCGGCACAATGGCAGTAAAATCTGCTTGAGGAAATTCTTTAGCACTACGTAAATCAAGCGGGATGGTTCCTAGTTCAAGTGAGCGTACGAGGACATTCACTGCTGCAATGTGAGTCATCGGCAAGAGAAGTGACCAGATGTGCCCAAATTCGGCGGCAAGGAATGTATGTGATGCGCGTGCTGATGCAAGAAGTGCACTCGATGAAAGGCCCACCTGTTTTGGCTTACCAGTGCTTCCGCTCGTTCCAATCACTACGGCAATACCTTCAGGAACATGGGTGCTTTCCAGTTTGCCAAATCCCAGGGCTGCTCCGTTACCAGAGAGTGCCTGCGCTAAATCCTCCATAACCTCAGGAATTGAGCATGCTTCGCCTACGGGTAGCAGCTCTCGTTGTGACGACTTATCCATTGCCACCGTAGGCTAGCGCCAGTACCCGTGCAGGAGGAAATGTGAGCAAGCCAATCAAGCGTGAGTTCGGTAGCCGTGCGATACCGGCATGGAAAAAAGCAGAAAGCAGCGAAAGTTTTACCGATGTCATTTTTGAAACTGCTGAAGGTATGGCCAAAATAACTATTAACCGTCCGGAATTGCGCAATGCTTTTCGCCCACAAACAATTATTGAATTACAGAGTGCCTTTTCATTGGCGCGCGATGATGAAGAAGTTGGAGTAATTATTCTTACTGGTGCAGGAAGCGAAGCTTTTTGTTCTGGTGGAGACATCAGCGTACGTGGTGATGATGGATATCTAGGCAATGATTCCTTGGCTAAAAAAGGAATTGGCCGATTGAATGTTTTGGATTTACAAGTTCAAATTCGACGCACACCCAAGCCCGTCGTGGCCATGGTTGCGGGTTGGGCAGTTGGCGGTGGACACGTGCTACATGTTGTCTGTGATTTAACAATTGCTGCAGAGAACGCAAAGTTCGGACAGACAGGACCGATGGTTGGATCTTTTGATGGTGGTTATGGTGCTGGTCTCCTAGCTGCACATGTGGGCCAGAAGAAAGCGCGCGAAATTTGGTTTCTTACTCGCGAATACGATGCGCAAGAAGCTCTGGATATGGGATTGGTTAACACTGTCGTACCGGTAGCAGAACTCGAAGCCGAAACCGTATCGTGGTGTCGAGAAATGCTACGTAATTCTCCTATGGCACTTCGTTTACTTAAGGCGAGTTTAAATGCTGCCGATGATGGCTTATCTGGAGTCCAACAACTTGCAGGGGATGCAACACTTCTTTTTTATATGACCGAGGAAGGCCAAGAAGGACGTGATGCCTATAAAGAAAAACGTCCGCCAGATTTTGGAAAATTCCCTAGGCGTCCATAAATGCTGGATTCAATTCTTGAATCTCTTCGCGTCATTGCGCTACCAACAAAAACTGATTTTCGCGCTGTAACATCTCGCGAAGTTGCTCTCTTTGAAGGCCCTGCCGGTTGGGGTGAATTTTCACCTTTCATAGAATATGGCGCTAAAGAGTGTGTTCCTTGGTTGGTGAGTGCGGTGGAAGCAGCTTTGATGACACCTCCAAACCCGCTGCGATCATCAATTCCAATCAATGCGACACTTCCAGCGATAAATGGTCATGAGGAAATTCAGGAAGTTCTCTCGTGGTATCCCGGCGCATCGGCGGTAAAGATCAAAGTAGGGAAAAACCTTTTGGAAGATCTCGCACGTATTGAGATTGTCCGAGAATTGTTACCTGATGCTGATATCAGAATAGATGTCAATGGAAGTTGGAGTGTGGCAGTTGCCCTCCAAGGTCTCAATCAAATCTATGCAAGCGGACCCATTCAATATGTGGAACAACCGTGTGCAACGCTTGCTGAACTCCGCTCTCTTAAATCTCAATTGAAAATCCCTGTTCTTATTACTGGTGATGAAGTAATTAGAAAAGCAGCAAATCCATTTGAATTAAATCTTTTTGGCGCAGTTGATATCGTTGCGCTAAAAGTTGCACCCTTAGGTGGGATTAAGCGCGCATTAGAATTAGCAGAACATTTCGCTCTTCCAACTGTCGTCTCCAGTGCCCTTGATTCTGCCGTAGGGATTTCCCGTGGCCTGAAACTTGCGGCCGTACTTCCTCAATTGGATTTTGCCTGTGGGCTTGGAACCAGTGCACTTCTGAGCGCAGATGTAGCTTTATTGCCAATACTTAATGGCGAGATTGCCGTGAATTCAGTTACACCCGATGCACGTGCATTAGAGCACTACGCAGTGAGCTCTGAAAAATTGGATTGGTGGCGCGCGAGAGTGAGAGATACTTGGGCAGCTGGCGCACAAGAGTGGGTCACGCGTGAAGGGTGGGTCTGGTGAACACATCTACTCAACTTGCCCGCAGAATCGTCACTGAATTAATTGAAGGTGGCATCAATGACATAGTTCTTTCACCTGGTTCTCGCAATGCACCACTTTCCATTGCTTTATATGAAGCAGAAAAGGCGGGCCTGCTCAACCTCCATATTCGTATTGACGAGCGCACCGCTGGATTCTTTGCGCTAGGTATTGCAAAAGCAGCAAAAAAAGCCGCCGCTGTTGTTTGCACGAGCGGAACTGCAGTGGCTAACTACCACCCGGCCGTCCTGGAAGCACATCACTCACATATTCCACTTTTGGTAATTACTGCCGATCGACCAGCACGCATGCGTGAAACCGGAGCAAATCAAACAACAATTCAAAATGGAATTTTTGCTAACGCAGTTGCTTATGAAGCAGATATTTCAGACCCAGATATCAAACTCACTCGTGCTTTCAACGGACTCTTGTCTGGACCAGTGCATCTGAACTTGCAATTTGATGAACCGCTGGTACCGGATGACAAAAGTAAGTGGCTCAAAGGAATCAAGCCTCGAGACTATCTTTTAACAAGTAAATCACCCCGCGAAGAATTAGTAATCAGACAGTCGCGAGGAGTTCTCGTTATTGGCCATGATCGCGCAGGATTGAGCGTGACTGAAATTTCAGACTTTGCCATAGAACTTGGTTGGCCGATAGTTGCAGAAGACCCCCTCTCCTTTCCAAACAGTATTGCTCACGCATCCCTCTTGTTGACTTCAGAAAAGACCCGCGAAATTTTGCAACCAGATGTCGTACTTGTGATTGGTCGCACCACCCTTTCTCGCTCGATTAATGCTCTTGTGAAATCCGCACGTAAAGAAATTGTCATTGATCCGCGAATAGTTGACATTGATGTGAAGCGTTCTGCAGATCAGATTTTGGAAGGTTTACCTAAACTTACAAACGAATTTACCTTTGATGAAGAATGGATTCCACTGTGGCACAAATACAGCGAGAAAGCTAAGCAAGCAATTGCAGATGTGCCTGATTGGTCCGAACAAAATATTGCACGCCAACTTTCAGCCCGATTACCAGAAGGATCCACACTCTTTATTTCCTCATCACGACCAATCCGTGACATTGAAGGTTTTGCTGAACCACGCGCGGGCATTGAAACTTTTGCCAATAGGGGGTTAGCCGGCATCGATGGAAATATTTCAACATCGCTTGGAATCGCTTCTCAACGAGATTCTGCCGTTGCTGTTATTGGTGATCTCTCATTCCTTCACGATCTCACGGGCTTGATTGGAGCAAAAGGCATCAACCTGTGCATCTTGGTGCTTAATAATGATGGTGGTGGCATTTTCTCTACTTTGCCACAAAATGGCGTTGACGGCTTTGAAAAGATTTTTGGAACACCCCATGGTCTAGATCTCAATGCGATCGCAACTTCTATGGGTATTACCACTAAAAATGTAAAAAACATGAAGCAACTTTTACAGGAGTTATCGTTACCTATTCAAGGTATTTCCGTTCTTGTCGCCGACCTTCCCAATAGAGAAGTAAATGCAAAATACTTGAAGAAGATTAACTCAACTCTTTTGTAGAGCGCTTTTCATCGGCAAAAATTTAACTTGGCTTTCCATGAACTCTTTTTCTGGATTAGATTCAGATACGATCCCGCACCCAGCAAATAATCTAATTTGATGGTTTGTAATTTGCCCACATCTCAATGCGATGCCTAGTTCGCCATCACCACGTGCATCAATCCAGCCAACAGGGCCTGCATATCTACCTCGAGACATTCCTTCAAGGTCTGAAATAACTTTTGCTGCAAGGTCAGTTGGAGTTCCACAGACCGCAGCAGAAGGATGAAGTTTTTCAAGGATGGCAAATACATCAATACGGTTAGGTGAATCCGATAGTGCCCCGGTTACATCAGTGGCTAAGTGCATCACATTTGCTAGGTGCAAAACGAAAGGTGAATCAGGCACGTTAGTTGAAGTACAGAAAGGAAGTAAAGATTCAGCAACAGAGCGGACAGCAAAGTCATGTTCTTCTAAATCTTTCGAGGAGCGAGCAAGTGATGCCGCAAGTGCTAAGTCTTTCTCATCATCACCTGTCCGACTAATAGTCCCAGCCAAAACTCTGGATGTAACCATTCCTTTGTTTAACCGCAAAAGTAATTCTGGTGTGGCACCGATTAGCCCCTCAACGGCAAAAATCCATGTCGAGGGATATTCAGCTGCCAAAGCGCGCAGGATTGAGCGTGCATCTATCGTCGAGTCAGTCGTCGCAGTTAGATCCCTAGCCAGAACAACTTTTTGAATTTTTCCGGACTTGATTAAATCAATTGCTGTTGCAACTTGGCGCTGCCATTGCGGCGCCGAGAGCGTGCCATCGTGCCAGGAGTATTGAAGTTGAGATGGGACTGCATCGCTGACATCAATTGGTGGCTGTCCGCCTTCTCCAATCCAGGTGATCCAGGATTTGCCCGCACGCATGCCTATTACAATTTTTGGAATCACCAAGACAGAATCTTCTTCATCAGAAAATGAAAATGATGTGAAAAGTATTGGCCCTGTTCCGTTAGCGTGTACAGAGTCTGTAATAGCAAATTTTTCTAAGTGGGCATGCCACCATTGGCGCGCTTCACGAAATCGATTAGGGCCACGGACTGTTGTTTTGGCGTGAACACCCCACCCGACTAATCCGTCGCCACCACGAACCCAAGAAACTGGTTGAGCATCGGGAAATAACTCTAAAAGTGGTGGATGCTCACCGAGATGGGTAGTTGTTACGGGGATTAAAGAGGGCACTTGGATAATTTATTTTTGTACGAATCGCCACACGATTGGGAGTGAAGTTCCGGCAATTGCAACTTTAAAAATCTCGCCAATAATAAATGGTGTAAGTCCTGCAGAAATCGTCCAAGA
The DNA here is from genome assembly GCA_903822425.1 of uncultured Actinomycetes bacterium. Lineage (GTDB taxonomy): Bacteria > Actinomycetota > Actinomycetes > Nanopelagicales > Nanopelagicaceae > QYPT01. The sequence continues at coordinate 66,203 of CAIJOY010000047.1, forward strand.
CCAACCCTTATCAGAATGTGCAAATAACCAAATAAGTCCAAATGAAAAGATCACAACGTTTCCGAGCAGCATTGTTGGGAGTGCAGTCATAATGCGTTGATCCCACTTGCGACCGGCAAGTGCACCAACAATGATGGATGCGACAAGCATTCCGATGAGATAACCACCGGTAGCACCAGTCAGACGTGCAAGGCCATGAGCTCCGTGAGCAAAAACTGGTGCGCCAGCAATGCCGACGAGTAAGTACATAAGAACTGTTGTTGCACCCAAGGTTGCACCATAACTAGTTCCAATTAAGAGCACGGCAAGAGTTTGGCCGGTTACAGGAATAGGTGAGCCGGGCACAGGGAGCGCAATTCGTGCCATTGCAGCAATAAAGAGGGTTCCGGAAGTGATAAAGAGAGCATTGTTGAGGGCAGTAGTGCGAGGAAAAATTGCGCTTCGCAGTGAGATGACCGAAATCGACATGATCGCTCCTTCATGGGTGGTTTTGATTTGTGGGGTGAGCCTACTCTGCGCGAGAATACGGGCATGGCTCGAGCTAATCTAGATAAAGATCCCGAGGAAGTTGCCGCCATGTTTGATGGTGTGGCACAGCGTTATGACCTTATTAACGATCTTTTGAGCCTGGGTCGCACTCATGCGTGGAGAAAATCCACGACCGCACTGATCGCTCCCCGTCCTGGCATGAAGATTTTGGATTTGGCCGCAGGAACTGGCTCCTCCAGTGCCCCATTAGCAGCCGCTGGTGCGCAGGTCATTGCTAGCGATTTCTCTGAAGGGATGTTGGCAGCTGGCCGCGCTCGCCACCCAGATCTGAGTTTCGTTAAGGCCGATGCCCTGAATCTGCCCTTCAAGCCGGCAACTTTTGATGTAGTCACTATCTCCTTTGGGCTTCGAAATACCAGCGATATGTCACAGGCTCTTGCAGAAGCCCTGCGAGTAACCAAAAGCGGAGGCAAATTAGTTGTCGCAGAATTCTCCCACCCTACGTGGCGCCCGTTTCGTACTATTTATATGAAATATTTGATGAACGCCCTGCCTCGGATTGCTCGTTTGAGCTCGAGTAACCCCGATGCCTACGTATATCTGGCCCAATCGATTCAAAATTGGCCAGACCAAGCCGAATTAGCCAAGGCAATCACCCATGTTGGCTGGAGTGAGACCTCATGGAAGAACCTCACGGGTGGGGTTGTCGCAGTTCACACGGCCATCAAGCCATAGCGGTTATTGGCTTAGCGCTTGCGAGCATAGGATTTGAGCCATCATGGCGTCCACACCTAATCCTTACGTGCCGATCTTGGTCATTGGAGCAATTGGCTTTGGCTTTGCTGCTTTCTCAGTTCTTATCGCAGCACTAACCGGTCCAAAACGTTACAACAGAGCTAAAGAGCAAGCATATGAATGTGGAATCGAACCAAGTCCACAAGCTGCTGAGGGTGGACGTTTTCCTATTAAATATTTCTTAACTGCGATGCTCTTCATTATTTTTGATATTGAAATCGTATTCCTTTATCCATGGGCAGTCTCTTTCGACAAACTCGGCGTTTTTGGTTTGGTTGAAATGATGCTCTTTATTTCTACGGTCTTTGTTGCGTATGCCTATGTATGGCGCCGCGGCGGACTGGAATGGGATTAATCGTGGGTCTCGAGGAGAAGTTACCTAGCGGATTAGTTCTTACCAGTGTTGAGAAACTTGCTGGGTATATGCGAAAGAATTCTCTTTGGCCAGCAACTTTTGGTTTAGCTTGCTGCGCAATTGAAATGATGGCAGCCGGTGCAGGCCGCTATGACTTGGCGCGTTTTGGTATGGAAGTATTCCGCGCTTCGCCGCGACAAGCAGATTTAATGATTGTGGCTGGGCGAGTATCAAACAAGATGGCTCCAGTACTTCGTCAGATTTACGATCAAATGGCTGCTCCAAAATGGGTTATTGCGATGGGGGCTTGTGCATCATCTGGTGGAATGTTTAACAACTATGCCATCGTCCAAGGTGTTGATCACGTAGTGCCTGTAGATATTTATTTGCCAGGTTGTCCACCGCGACCTGAAATGTTGATGGATGCGATCTTGAAATTGCACGAAAACATTAACGATGCAAAGCTCGGTCCAAATCGCGAAAGAATTATTCAAGAAGTAGAAGCAGCCGCAATGGCAGCCAAACCAACCCATCAAATGAAGGGTTTGTTGGCGTGAACGATAAGGGAATGTTTGGAGCCCCCGGCACCGGAGATACATCAGGATTTGGCGGCCTAGTTCGCATTCCAGCATCCACGGGCTCAAGCCAGCGTCCTTATGGAAGTTATTTTGATGAAGTTGCCGATGATCTCGAGCGCGCATATCCAGATTTTGCAGATGCAATTGAGCGCGTAGTTGTTGATCGTGGCGAGCTAACTCTTTATATCAAACGTGAGCGACTTGTTGATGTTGCTCTAGTTTTACGCGACAAGTTGCTTTTTGAAATGTGTCTGGGGGTTAGTGGAGTTCATTATCCAACCGATACTAATCGCGAGTTGCATGCGGTCTACCCATTACTTTCGCTGACAAAGAATCAACGCGTACGTATGGAAGTTTGTGTCCCAGATTCAGACCCACATGTCCCATCTTTGGTCGAAGTTTGGGCTGGCAATAACTGGAACGAACGCGAAACATTCGACATGTTCGGAATTATTTTTGATGGCCATCCTGGTCTTACTCGTATTTTAATGCCGGATGATTGGCGCGGTCATCCTCAGCGCAAGGATTATCCACTCGGAGGAATTCCAGTTGAGTACAAAGGTGCAACTATCGCACCACCTGATGAACGTAGGTCGTACCGATGAATACTTTTACAGATCCATACGCGTCCTCGCGCGAGACTACTGAAGGAACAGTTTTCTCGGTTACTGGCGGGGATTGGGATTCATTAGTTACTGAAATCGGAGCAACTAAAGAAGAACGCGTTGTCGTGAATATGGGTCCACAGCACCCATCAACACATGGAGTTTTACGTTTAGTTCTTGAACTCGAAGGTGAGACAGTTAAGGAAGTTCGCTGCGGAATTGGATATCTCCACACAGGCATTGAAAAGAATGCCGAATTCCGCAGCTGGACTCAAGGCGTCACTTTTGTTACTCGTATGGATTACCTAGCCCCACTCTTTAATGAAACCGCTTATTGCCTAGGTGTCGAAAAATTGTTGGGTATCACCAATGATGTTCCAGAACGAGCCAGTGTTATTCGCGTAATGATGATGGAATTCAATCGCATTTCATCTCACATGGTTGCACTAGGCACCGGAGCACTCGAACTCGGGGCTTTAACACCAATGATTTTCTGTTTCCGCGAACGTGAAAAAGTTTTAGATGTCTTCGAGAACATCTCAGGTCTTCGCATGAACATGGCCTATATCCGTCCAGGTGGAGTGGCTCAAGACCTTCCAGCGGGATCTTTGCCAAAAATCCGCGAGACAGTGAAAGAGCTTCGCCGCGATTTCAAAGATAACGAGAAACTACTTATCGGAAACACGATCTGGATGAAGCGCACTGAAGGAATTGGATATCTAGATCTAGCAGGATGCACAACTCTCGGTGTTACCGGCCCAGTATTAAGATCCACTGGAATGCCTTGGGATTTGCGCAAAACTGCCCCATATTGCGGATATGAAAATTATGAATTTGATGTAATCACCGCAACCAGTGCAGATGTCTATGGTCGTTTCTTAATTCGTATGGCCGAACTAGAACAGTCACTTCGCATCATCGATCAATGTATTGATAAATTGGAACTCTCCGAAGGACAGCCAGTGATGGTTGCAGATAAGAAGATTGCTTGGCCGGCGCAACTTGCACTTGGTGGAGATGGAATGGGCAACTCCCTTGATCACATCCGCGAAATTATGGGCGAATCGATGGAATCACTGATTCATCACTTCAAATTAGTGACAGAAGGTTTCCGCGTTCCAGCTGGCCAGGTCTATACAGCAGTGGAATCTCCACGTGGTGAATTAGGTGTGCATCTAGTTTCAGATGGTGGCACCAAACCATATCGCGTGCACTTTCGCGAACCATCCTTTAACAACTTGCAATCAACGGCAGCAATGTGTGAAGGAAGTTTGATTGCAGACATTATCGGAGCGGTTGCTTCCATTGACCCTGTAATGGGAGGCGTTGACCGCTAATGGCATATACAGAGCAAGATCTAGTAACGATGGACTCGATCATCGCGCGATACCCTCGTAAGCGTTCAGCAATTATGCCTTTGCTGCATTTCACCCAATCTCGAGATGGTTTCATCACAGGTGAAGGCATTGAATTAATCGCTAAGAAACTTGATTTAGCTACTGCTGAAGTTTCAGCAGTTTCAACTTTTTATACACAATACAAACGTAAGCCTGTCGGTGAATATCACGTGGGTGTCTGCACCAATACTTTGTGCGCAATTATGGGCGGAGATGAAATTTTCTCTGGCCTGAAAGATCATTTAGGTATTGAAAATGATGGAGTCACAGCAGATGGCAAAGTTTCACTTGAACATATCGAATGCAATGCTGCCTGTGACTTTGCACCAGTTGTCATGGCCAACTGGGAGTTCTATGACAATCAAACTGTGCAGTCAGCTAAAGATTTAGTTGATTCGATGCGTGCTGGAAAACCTAAACCACCAACTCGCGGACCTGATTCCTTACCCACGTGGAAAGAAAATTCTGCCGTGCTTGCAGGTTTAAATGACGGTCGCTCTGCAGAGGGTGTCCAAGCAGGAGAACCTTCCTTGCTGGGATTAAAAATTTCCAAGAAGGGAGCAAAGGGATGACCAAGTTGATGCCCGTGCTCTCGGCACATTGGGATGAGAAAGATTCATTCACGATGGCCGGATATAAGCGCCATGGAGGATATGACGCAGCTGCTAAAGCTTTGAAGATGGAACCTGATGCAGTCATTCAATTGGTGAAAGATTCAGGACTGCGCGGTCGCGGTGGAGCAGGTTTCCCAACTGGCATGAAATGGGGATTCATTCCACAAGGCGATAACAAAGACCACTATTTGGTTGTTAATGCCGACGAATCCGAACCTGGAACTTGCAAAGATATGCCTCTACTTCTTGCAAACCCACATGTATTGCTTGAAGGCATGATTATTGCTTCATATGCAATTCGCGCCAAGTATGCATTTGTGTACGTACGTGGCGAAGTCACGCACGTTGTCCGTCGCGTTCAGCAAGCAATCGAAGATGCCTACAAAGCGGGATACCTAGGTAAGAATATTTTTGGTAGCGGAGTCGATCTTGAGCTCGTAATGCATGTTGGTGCCGGTGCATACATATGTGGAGAAGAAACCGCTCTCCTTGATTCACTTGAAGGATTTCGTGGACAACCGCGATTGCGACCACCGTTTCCTGCAATTGCTGGTTTGTATGCCAGACCAACTGTTGTAAACAACGTTGAATCAATCGCATCAGTTCCCTCAATCATTGCAAATGGAGCCGAATGGTTTTCATCTATGGGAACCGAAAAAAGCAAAGGCATGACCCTTTATTCTCTTTCTGGTCACGTCCAAAACCCTGGGCAATTTGAAGCACCACTGGGAATTACTTTGCGTGAAATTCTCGAACTGGCTGGGGGAATTCGCCCGGGACATCAACTTAAATTCTGGACACCTGGTGGTTCATCGACTCCAATCTTTACAGCTGACCACTTAGACACTCCTTTAGATTACGAAGGTGTGGCCGCAGCTGGTTCGATGTTGGGAACAAAAGCTCTGCAAATTTTTGATGAAACTACGTGCGTTGTGCGAGCAGTACTGCGCTGGTCCGAGTTCTATGAGCACGAATCTTGTGGCAAATGCACGCCTTGCCGTGAAGGAACTTACTGGTTAGTCCAGATCATTCAAGACCTCGAGAATGGTAAAGGTACTGAAGCGGATCTGGAAAAACTACTGGATCTTTGCGACAACATCATGGGACGTTCTTTCTGCGCACTAGGAGATGGTGCAACAAGCCCAATTACTTCATCTATTAAGTATTTCCGTGATGAATACATCGCGCATGTAACTAATCAAGGATGTCCATTTGATCCGCACGCTTCGACTCTTTTTGCTGGCACGAAAGTGGGTGCCTAATGAGCGCAGAAGTTGTTGACATGATCACTGTCGTAATCGATGGCTTTGAAATCACTGTGCCTAAAGGAACTCTCGTCATTCGCGCTGCTGAAAAACTTGGAATTCAAATTCCAAGATTTTGTGATCATCCACTTCTTGAGCCGGTTGGTGCATGTCGCCAATGTTTAGTTGATATTGAAATTAACGGCCGCGCATTTCCAAAACCACAAGCCTCTTGCACTATCCCAGTGGAAACGGGAATGATCGTAAAAACGCAATTGACATCTGCTGTTGCCAAGAAAGCGCAAGAAGGCGTGATGGAGCTTTTGTTGATGAACCACCCACTTGATTGTCCAGTGTGCGATAAGGGTGGTGAGTGCCCGTTGCAGAATCAGGCAATGAGTACTGGTCGTTCAGAGTCGCGTTTCACGGGAGTTAAAAGGACATTTGAAAAACCTATTCACATTTCAACACAAGTATTGCTCGACCGTGAACGTTGCGTCTTATGCGCCCGTTGTACTCGATTCTCTGATCAAATCGCCGGAGATCCATTCATCACTTTGAATGAACGTGGAGCTCTGCAGCAAGTAGGTATTTATGAGAATCAACCTTTCGAATCTTATTTCTCGGGTAATACAGTTCAGATCTGTCCAGTAGGTGCATTAACTGGCGCCTCTTATCGATTCCGTGCCCGTCCGTTTGATTTGGTCTCAACGCCTTCTGCTTGCGAACATTGCGCATCAGGTTGTTCTCTTCGTACCGATGTTCGACGCGGGAAAACTCTGCGCCGCCTAGCTGGTGATGATGCTGAAGTTAACGAAGAATGGAACTGCGATAAGGGTCGATGGGCTTTTGTATACACAAACGCCCACGATCGCTTAACTGAACCAATGATTCGTGATGCATCCGGCGAACTGCGTCCTGCGTCTTGGCCTGAAGCCCTTGCTGTTGCTGCTGCCGGACTTGCAGGCAAAACGGCGGCTGTACTTACCGGTGGTCGAGTGAGCGTTGAAGATGCTTACGGTTACAGCAAGTTTGCTCGCGTAAGCCTTAACACCAATGACATTGATTTCCGTTCTCGTATTTCCTCTGTCGAAGAAGATGAATTCCTTGCCACAAAAACTCTTACTCTTAAAACTTCTTACCGTGATATTGACCGAGCAGATTCTGTGCTCTTAGTTGCTTTTGAACCAGAGGAAGAATCACCAATTGTTTTCTTACGCATTAACAAGCAAGTACATAAGCGATCACTAAAAGTTACTGCGATTGCAAGCAAACTCTCAATCGGTAACGAGAAATTGAAATCAAATTTCATCTGCGTTGCTCCAGGACTTGAAGCTCAAGCGGTGGCAAATCAGGAACTAACTGCAAAATCTGTCATTCTCGTAGGAGAGCGAGCATCTGAGAGTGTCGGGTTACTTTCAGCTGTCGTAGCTCTTGCAGAAAAAACTGGAGCTAAAATCGCATGGATTCCTCGTCGTTCTGGTGAGCGTGGTGCAATTGCTGCTGGCGCCATTGGACAGTTATTGCCAGGTGGGCGTTTAGTCAGCGATGCTGCCGCTCGAGTTGATGTTGCGGCTGTGTGGGGCGTTGCAACTTTACCAACTGCTCTCGGTCGTAATGCAAAGGAAATAATTTCTAGTGTTAACGAAGGCAAAATCGGTGCGTTAGTTGTTGGCGGTATTGATCCACTTGATTCAGAAGATCATCAGGCGACTCTTGCTGCGCTTAAGAAAGCATTTGTTGTCTCCCTAGAAATTCGTCCAAGTGCCGTGACGCAGTTGGCTGATGTAGTTCTACCCGTTGCTGTAGTTTCCGAGAAGTCGGGCTCATTCCTAAACTGGGAAGGTCGTGCTCGCGCATTTGATGCGGCAGTTGCCGATTCACTTCAGCGTAGTGACCTTCGTATTTTGTCCATGATTTCAGATCAAATGAAAAAACCGATCAACCTTTCTACAGTCAAAGCTGCTGCAAAAGAATTTGCCACTCTTGCTTCATGGGATGGCGCATCTTCCACTTTCACATCTTGCGCGCCAATAGCCCAAAAGAAGTTAAGTGCACATGAGGCACTTCTCACTTCATGGAGAAGACTTCTTGATGAAGGAACTCTGCAACAAGGCGAAGAAAATCTGGCAGGGACAGCCCGCAAGAGTGTTGTCGTTATTTCCCCCAAACGCGCTTCAGCTATTGGGGTAGTAGATGGTGACAAGGTGAGAGTTTCAAATGAACATGGAGCAATTGTTTTGCCAGTGCTGGTTGAAATGATCCATGATGATGCGGTCTGGCTCCCACGCAATTCTCGCGGCTCGCATCTTCTTGCAACTTTCGGTGTAGCAAGCGGTGCGGTTGTAACGGTGGTGAAGGACTAATGACAACAGCAGAACTCCTAAGCCAAGATCCAGGTTGGCTCATTGCAGTCAAGGGGCTCCTCGTATTCGTATTGTGCGTACTACTGACTCTCATGTCAGTATGGGGAGAACGTCGCATCGTTGCACGCATGCAAATGCGCGTTGGCCCCAATCGCGTAGGAAAATTTGGATTAGTTCAGGCACTTGCAGATGGTGTAAAGCTGGCATTAAAAGAAGATCTCATACCGGCGGCTGCGGATAAAATAGTCTTCATCATTGCTCCAATCATCAGCGCGACGACTTGTTTTATGTCTTTTGCAGTTATACCTATTACTGGCCCAGTTTCACTCTTCGGACATCAAACAGCCATGCAGCTGACTGATCTGCCAGTCGGAGTTCTCTATGTATTAGCGATTGCTTCGGTTGGTGTTTATGGAATTGTCTTAGCTGGTTGGTCATCGGGTTCCACTTACCCTCTTCTTGGCGGACTTCGTTCTAGCGCCCAAGTCATATCTTATGAAGTTGCAATGGGACTTTCCCTAGTTGCAGTCTTCATTTACGCAGGATCGATGTCCACTTCCGAAATTGTTGCAGCACAATCTCAATGGTGGTTTGCAGTGGTTTTGTTCCCTTCCTTTGTGATTTATGCAATCTCAATGGTGGGCGAAACTAACCGTGCACCTTTTGACCTAGCAGAAGCTGAAGGTGAACTTGTTGGCGGATTCCACACTGAGTATTCATCACTTAAGTTTGCGCTCTTCTTCTTGGCTGAATACGTCAACATCGTTGCTGTTTCTGCTCTAGCAACCACACTCTTCTTAGGCGGATATCACGCACTTCCTGGTTTAACTTTCACCGAACAATGGCTTGGTGGTTGGTTTACTGGCATCTGGTTCTTCTCTAAAGTTCTTTTCTTCTTCTTTATTTTCGTATGGTTACGTGGAACTTTGCCTCGATTGCGCTATGACCAATTCATGAAATTTGGTTGGAAAGTATTGATTCCCGTTAGCTTGTTCTGGATCATGATTGTCTCGACGTTGCGAGTGCTTTCACTTCAGGGGGCGTCGCGAATGATCGTGGTTGCATTTGCAAGCGCAATAGTCTTTGTTGTATTGCTAGTTAATATTGCCTACGAATCTTCAAAAAAGCGATCTCGAACGATTGTAGAGACAGAACTCCCTGAACCAACTTTTGCTGTTCCAAAAATACCAGCGCCACAATTGGGGGAACCACGTGTCTGATATCCAACCAACTCGTCGCGATTTAGGTCTTGAGGCAGTTCAATCGGCCCCAGTTAACAATGACGGCCCAGTGAGTTTTGGCAAACAAATGCTTGGTTTCTGGGTCACTTTCCAAGCTATGTTTAAAAAACCTAACACGGTCCAGTATCCAGAAGTAAAAGAGCCAACAGCACCTCGTTTCCATGGCCGGCATCAACTCAATCGCCACCCTGATGGTTTAGAAAAATGCATTGGTTGCGAATTATGTGCCTGGGCCTGTCCGGCTGATGCAATTTATGTTGAAGGTGAATCAAATACCGAAGAGAACAGAATGTCTCCCGGTGAGCGTTACGGCAAGGTTTATCAAATTAATTATTTGCGTTGCGTTTTCTGTGGACTTTGCATTGAAGCATGTCCAACTCGCGCACTAACTATGACTAACGAATACGAACTAGCGGATGACTCACGCGAGAGTTTGATTTACGAGAAAATGGATCTACTGGCACCATTGCAGCAAGGAATGCTGATGCCTCCTCATCCAATGTATCCAGACATGAACGATACGAATTATTACAAAGGCGAAGTGCCAGGATCGCATCCTTCACAAGAGGTAGCGCATGATTAGTTCTGCGATCGAAGTCGGGCAGACGCAAACACCCGAAGCGATTCTCTTTTGGGTTCTTGGGCCACTTTCAGTCCTCGCCGCATTAGGCATGCTTTTAGTAAAGAAAGCAATCCATTCAGCGCTGCTCTTGGCTTGGGTAATGATCACTTTGGCAATTTTCTATATCGCACAAGATGCTGCATTTCTTGGGATTGTGCAGATTGTTGTTTATACCGGCGCAGTAATGATGTTGTTCCTCTTTATCTTAATGTTGGTCGGTGTTGATTCATCGGATTCACTCACCGAAACAATCCGCGGATTGCGTCCGATTGCGATCACCGCTGCGCTGGGCTTTGGTGGCCTGATGGTTTCACTATTAGGACGGGCAACATTAGGCAGAACCTCAGTTGGCCTATCGCAAGCAAATGTCGATGGAAATGTTCAAGGTTTAGCTGTCCTTTTATTTTCAAAGTATGTCTGGCCTTTTGAAGTAGTTTCAGCTCTTTTGATTACTGCAGCACTTGGCGCGATGGTGTTAGCGCATAACCACCGCATCATTGCTCGCCCAACACAACGAGATCTTTCCAGAGCCCGCTTTCGTTCTGGTTCTTTGGCAGATGCTGCAGGGCTTCCAGGTCCTGGTGTTTACGCCCTTCACAACGCAGTAGATGTTCCAGCGCTCTTGCCAGATGGCACAGCTGCTGCTGCATCCATTTCTGCAACACTCAAGGCGCGCGGTGATGTTATCGATTCACGTCCCTTCCAACTCGAGCGCAAGAGCGAGGAAGAGTAATGAACGCAGCCAATTATTTATATGTGTCTGCCCTCCTTTTCACGATTGGTGCCATAGGAGTCGTCGTACGACGCAATGCGATTGTGGTTTTCATGTGTGTAGAGCTCATGCTCAATGCAGCAAATTTGTCCTTCGTTACTTTTGCTCGCATAAATGGCAACCTAGAAGGTCAAGTTGTTGCGTTCTTCACAATGGTTGTCGCAGCATGCGAAGTCGTAGTTGGGCTGGCAATTATCGTCACCATTTATCGTTCACGGCGATCGGCATCAGTTGATGATGCCAGTTTGTTGAAACGGTGACCAAGTGATTAGTAACTTGCCTATTTATCTCATCGCACTTCCTCTTTTTGGTTCTGCCGTGTTGTTGCTGGGAGGAAGAAAGACTGATCGCTGGGGGCACATTTTTGCCACGCTGATGTCGGCTGCCTCATTTGGGGTTGGTGCTTATCTGCTGACAATTATGTTGAGCAAATCCAATAGTGAACGCGCAATTACCCAAAAGTTATTTGAATGGATTTCAGTCGGAACTTTCAAAGTTAATGCTGGCTTGTTGCTGGATCAACTTTCGATTTGTTTTGTTCTGCTCATTACAGGTGTAGGTACTTTGATCCACATCTATTCCATCGCTTACATGTCACATGATCACGATCGACGCAGATTCTTCGCTTACCTCAACTTCTTTATTGCAGCGATGTTGCTCTTGGTTTTAGGTGATTCTTACCTCAACCTTTATGTCGGTTGGGAAGGCGTAGGTCTTGCGTCTTACCTATTGATTGGTTTCTGGAATCAGAAACCAACATATGCAACTGCCGCCAAAAAAGCTTTTATTGCCAACCGCGTTGGCGATATGGGTCTATCACTTGCCATCATGATCGCATTTGCAACTCTCGGAACAGTGTCATTTGCTGGAGTAAAAGAGCATGTAGGGCAGGCATCAACTGGTGCGCTCACGGCTATTGGCATCATGTTGTTAGTTGCAGCAACTGGAAAATCTGCTCAGTTCCCATTACAAGCATGGTTGGGCGATGCGATGGCTGGTCCAACCCCAGTTTCAGCCCTGATCCATGCAGCAACGATGGTTACAGCTGGCGTGTATTTGATAACGCGATCTAATTTTATTTTCGATGCTGCACCTACCGCCCAACTAGCGGTGGCAATTATTGGTGCGATCACTCTCTTATTTGGCGCCGTGATTGGTATGGCCAAAGATGACATTAAGAAAGCACTTGCTGCTTCGACAATGTCCCAAATTGGATACATGATTTTGGGTGCAGGCCTAGGGCCCGCTGGTTATGCATTTGCAATCATGCACTTGCTTACTCATGGATTCTTCAAGGCTGGAATGTTCCTAGGTGCAGGTTCGGTCATGCATGGCATGAATGATGAAGTGAATATGCGTCGCTATGGGGGACTTCGCAAGTTCATGCCAATTACTTTCGCAACATTTGGTCTTGGTTATTTGGCAATTATCGGAGTACCACCCTTTGCTGGTTTTTACTCGAAAGATAAAATTATTGAAGTTGCATTTAATACTGGCGGGATAAAAGGCATCACCCTTGGATCTGCAGCTTTGCTAGGTGCAGCAATTACAGCGTTCTATATGACCCGCGTCGTCATTCTTACATTTGCTGGCGCCAAGCGCTGGGACGAAAAAGCTCATCCTCACGAATCACCATTTCTTATGTGGGGCCCCATGGTCCTACTTGCACTCGGTTCAGTTTCCTCTGGATTCTTATTCACCCACGGAGATGCGCTACGTAATTGGCTTGCTCCGGTGGTTGAGCCAGTTGCAGTTCATGAAGCTGAAGTATTGAGCCCAGCGATTGTTTCGATTTTGGCGCTAGTCCTTGTCGCGATCGGTGTGGGTCTAGCGATTGTTAAGTACCTGCTTTCAGATGTTCCTGAAGTTGCTCCAAAAGATGTCACGGTCTTTACTCGCATCGCTCGTCGCGATCTACTTCAAGATCAATTTAATGAAGCAGTATTTATGCGTCCAGGGCAAGCGCTTACCCGCGGATTGCTCACTGCTGATCGCTCGGTCATCGATGGAGCAGTGCGCGCAATTGCACGTATGGCCGTTGGGTCCGGAAATATCTTGCGAACGACTCAAACAGGATTTGTTCGAAGCTACGCAATGTGGATCGTATTGGGAGCAATTGGCTTAGTTGCCGCGATTTGGATGGTGACGCTATGAACTGGTTAACAATGTTGATGTTGCTGCCTTTAGTTGGAGCGGGCGTTGTTGCAACGCTTCCTAAATCCAATTCAGCTATTGCTCGTAATGCTGCCTTAGCTACGACGATCATCGTTGCTGGTGCAACTATTGCGATGGCGATTCAATTCCAACGCGATAACGTGGATATGCAATTTACAGAAAGCTATTCCTGGATCCCTACTTTTGGTATCAAATACGCAGTTGGCGTTGACGCCATTGCATTGGTCTTGATTTTGCTCTCTGTCCTTCTTGCTCCAATCGTCATCCTTGCTGGGTGGAATGAAGCACTTGGCGGACGTTGGAGTGCAAAAACTTTCTATATTCTCATTCTTGTTCTAGAAACGATGATGATCGGAGTCTTTGCTGCTACCGATGTATTTCTGTTCTATGTATTTTTCGAAGCAATGTTGGTGCCCGTGTATTTCCTCATCGGTGGATACGGAACTGGACAGCGCTCGGCAGCTGCGGTGAAGTTCTTGCTCTACAGCCTATTCGGCGGCCTTTTGATGTTGGTTTCCATAATTGCTCTCTATGTTCTATCGGGTGAGCAAGGCGGTCACACTTTCGATACTGCGGCGCTTTCACACTTGAAGATGAGTTCGATGACTCAAAACCTCTTCTTCTTGGGATTCTTTATCGCATTTGCGATTAAAGCACCCGTTTGGCCATTTCATACTTGGTTACCAGATGCTGCAGCAGCAGCTACACCCGGTACCTCAGTACTTCTTCTAGGCGTGCTCGATAAAGTTGGAACTTTTGGAATGATTCGTTATTGCTTAACGCTATTTCCTGATGCAACTAAAACGTTTACCCCAGTTATTTTAGTTCTTGCGGTCATTTCCATCATCTACGGTGCATTCCTTGCTATAGGACAAACTGATTTGAAACGACTGATTGCATTTACTTCGATTTCGCACTTCGGTTTTATCACTATGGGAATTTTCGCAATGACTTCTCAAGGCCATTCTGGTGCCACGCTTTATATGTTCAATCACGGCTTCTCAACGGCGGCACTTTTCCTTGTTGCAGGGTGGATGATTTCTCGTCGCGGCTCTTCAAAAATTGCAGATTTTGGTGGTTTGCAGCGAGTGACGCCAGTAATGGCTTGGATGTTCTTCTTCGCGGGAATGTCGAGTTTGGCACTTCCTGGACTCTCTAGTTTTGTTAGCGAATTCTTGGTTCTGGTTGGAACATATACGCGCTATCCAGTAGCAGCAGTAATTGGCACACTCGGAATTGTTATGGCTGCCTTGTATATCTTAATTCCAATTCAACGTGCCCTTCATGGCCCGGTGATGCCTGGTAACGAAGCTCTTTCAGATCTCAATCTGCGCGAAAAAATTGCGATTGCTCCAGTAGTCGCTGTCATAGTTGGACTTGGTTTCTACCCATCTCCACTTCTTAATGTCATCAACCCTGGTGCTGTGCACACAATTTCACAAGCAGGCTATAGCGATCCACTTCCACAAATTGATGCAAAGGTGGGTAAATAAATGTCTGCCTTTACAACCCCAATACTTAATTACTCACTCCTGTTACCAATACTTATCGTTTTGGGAGGAGCGCTGATCGGAGTAATGCTCGAGGCATTTGCTTCTCGCAAAATTCGTCCCATTGCACAATTGAGTATCACCTTTGGTACTTTGATTTTGGCTCTTGTCCAAGTTTGGCGAATTCGTCACCAATCATCGCTAACGGCAGCAATGGGATCAGTTGCGATTGATGGTGCGTCAATTTTGGCACAAGGTTCAGTTTTATTGATCGCAATCTTGGGTGTTGCACTTATTGCCGATCAAGAACATTTTACCGCACTAGCGGCATCACTTCCTGGCTCTTCAGAGGAACGCGAATCAATACAAAGCGGGGAACAGCTAACAGAAATTTATCCACTCACACTTTTTGCAGTTGCTGGAATGCTCTTGTTCCCAGCATCGAATGATTTGATTACCCTCTTTGTTGCTCTAGAAATGCTTTCCTTACCTTTATATTTAATGGCGGGGCTTTCTCGCCGGCGACGGTTGCTTTCCCAAGAATCAGCTTTGAAATATTTCTTGCTGGGCGCCTTTTCATCTGCCTTCTTTTTATTCGGCGCTGCTTATCTTTACGGTTATTCAGGTAGCGTCTCATTTGCTGGAATTCGAGAAGCAGTAATTGGTGGAAGTGGCAACGACGTCTTCTTGCTCATGGGCATCGCATTTCTATCTATTGGCCTTCTCTTCAAAGTAGGAGCAGTGCCATTTCATGCATGGACTCCTGATGTGTATCAAGGCGCACCAACACCAGTGACTGCATTTATGGCAGCAGCCACAAAAGTTGCTGCATTTGGTGCAATGCTTCGAATTTTCTATACCGCACTTGCAAATGCTTACTGGGATTGGCGACCAGTTATGACCACAATTGCGATCATCACGATGCTCTTTGGATCCTTTGTTGCAATTGCGCAACGTGATGTGAAGCGCATGTTGGCTTATTCGTCAATTGCTCATGCTGGTTTCTTACTCATCGGTGTGATTGCCCTAAACAAAGCTGGACTTGATGCTTCTATCTTCTATTTATTGGCTTACGGCGTCACGACAATCGGTGCATTTGGTGTAGTCACACTCGTTCGAGATTCCACGGGCGAGGTAACAGACCTTAAGCGATGGGCAGGACTTGGGAAGCGTTCACCGTTTGCAGCGACCCTATTTGCTGCCTTCCTTTTAGCTTTTGCTGGTATTCCAATGACTAGTGGATTTATTGGAAAGTTTTCGATCTTCTCTGCAGCCTACGAAAGTGGCAATCACGCCATCGTTATTGTGGGTGTACTCTCCAGCGCAATCGCTGCATATTTTTACATCAGAGTCATCGTTGTAATGTTTTTTAATGATCCTGTTGAAGATGGAACAACGGTAGTTATCCCTTCCATTCTTACCCGTTTTGCAGTTACTACGGCATTCGCAGTCACAATCTTCCTGGGCGTGTTTCCCGCTCCGGTACTCAACTTCATTACATCAACGGCCCTCCTACTCCGCTGATGTCAGCATTTGGGATACCTAATCTGTCAGATGCGTTGGAGCGGGATGTAACTGAAGGTTTGGTTAAAGTAGAAGAGCTTCTTGCAAGTCACATAAAAGGAAAGTACCCGTTAGTTGAGGAAACCTCACATCACCTAGTTGCGGCGGGTGGAAAACGCTTGCGACCGCTTTTAACATTACTAACTTCTCACCTTGGAAATCCGAGTAACCCTCAGATTATTGAAGCAGCCGTTGTCTGCGAACTCACTCACCTTGCCACTTTGTATCACGATGATGTGATGGATGAAGCACCACTAAGACGTGGAGTTCAAAGTGCTAACTCTCGCTGGGGTAACACAATTGCGATATTAACCGGTGATTATTTATTCTCTAAAGCCTCAGATTTACTAGCCGATTTAGGTCCTGAAGCGGTGCGACTTCAGGCGCGAACTTTTGAACGCTTAGTGATTGGGCAGATCATGGAAACTCAAGGTCCTGATGCCGGACAGGATCCGCTTGAGCATTACCTACAAGTTGTTGCAGACAAAACTGGCTCGTTGATTTCAACCAGTGCACGCTTTGGTGCATTACTGTCAAAAGCACCTAAAGAAATCGTTGAAACCGTTACGCAATTTGGTGAGCAAATTGGTATTGCTTTCCAGCTTGTAGATGATGTCATTGATATCGCTAGCAATTCAGTTGAATCGGGCAAGACGCCAGGAACAGATCTTCGCGAAGGTGTGCCAACTTTAGTAACTTTAAATGTATTGAAATCTCAGAATCCTGGGGATCGGGAACTTCAGTCATTGCTGCGCGCACCTATCGAATCCGAAGAAGTTGTCCAAGAAGTTCTTCTAGCTCTACGTAATCATCCAGCATTAGATGAGTCTCGCCAGCAGCTTTTACAAGTTGCACAGAAAGCGCGCTTAGCCCTGGGACCTCTGCCAATCTGTGATGCAACGGGTGCCCTATTTTCACTTTGCGATGCGGTGATTGAGCGCTCTAACTAAGAATTTTGAGCTGGAAGATTTCTATTGGTTTTAACTAAGTCAGTTCCAAGGAAGACCAACGCAAACCAGATGAAGCAAAAGCCAACAAGGCGTCCCAGGGACATTGTTTCGCGATTGATGAGCGTGCCCACCAAGAACATAATCGTAGGACAAATGTATTGCAACAACCCTGTAACTGATAATGGTAAACGAGTTGTAGCTCCGTTATATGCCAGAAGTGGAATGACTGTGGCAAGACCAGCACACGCGAGCAAGAGTGAAAAACCAAGTGATTGCCCAAATTGTGCCCGACCCTGAGACTCTAGATAACCCAAATAGATGAGATTGGGCAACAATGCAAAGGTAGTTTCAATAGATAAACCTTCAAGGGCACCTAGATTTAGCGTCTTTTTGACCAAACTATAGGTTCCCCAAGATGCAGCAAGTGCAATTGCGATCCAAGGAAGTGCTCCGTACACAATAGTAAGAATTACAACTCCGACGGCGGCAAAGGCGACAGCAATCCATTGAATTCTGCGCATACGTTCATGGAATATGAAAACACCGAATGCAACATTAACAAGTGGAGTTATGTAGTAACCCAAAGAAGCTTCTACAACTCGGTCAACGCTGACTGACCAGATGTATACAGCCCAGTTTACTGTGAGGAAAAGTGAGGAAAGCCCTAACAACGCCAGAGTGCGTGGCTGTTTAAAGATGGCAAAAGTAGTGCGTAGTTGTTTGAGGCTTGCTAGCAGGATTACACATAAGACCAGCGACCAAATTCCTCGGTTAGCTAGGATTTCGAAAGCCGAGGCTTTGTGCATGTAATGCCAGAAAAGTGGAAGCAGACCCCAAATGACGTTGGCAGCAACACCGTAGAAAAGCCCAGTTGCGCGGTGTTCGATTTTAGTAATTGAGTCTCACCGGTAATTCGTGAACTGTACGGCGAATTCCCACTTTGCCCCTTTGATCATGGCTATTGCATCTTGAAGATCGTCGCGGCTCTTGCTCGTTACGCGTAATTCATCTCCTTGAATTTGAGTCTTAATTGATTTCGGTCCTTCATCGCGTAATAGTTTTGCAACTTTCTTTGCATTCTCTGTAGATATACCTTCTTTCAGAGGGCAATTTATTTTGTAGATTTTTCCACTCAGCGCAGGTTCAGCCGGATCGATGTGCTTGAGGGAGACCCCGCGCTTGACCAACTTGTCTTTCAGGACATCCAAAGTGGCTTTTGCGCGCTCTTCAGTTCCAGCTTCAATTGAAATTTTTTCACCTTCGAGTTCTAACTTTGCACCGGTGTTCTTAAAATCAAAACGAGTATCAATTTCGCGGATCGCTTGGTTAACAGCGTTATCCAGTTCCATGCGGTCGATCTTAGAAACTACATCAAAACTGCTATCTGAAGCCATGGGTTTACTCCTTATCTATAAGACAAAGATAGCGTTTTTCGCCCTCCTTGGTCTATCTTTGCCTTCTCAAGAAAATACGGAGAATCAATGCGAGCTTCATCGAAAAAAACGGAAGTGGTCGCTAAACGTGCCACTATTCGAGATGTTGCAGCAAGAGCGGGCGTTTCTAAGTCTCTGGTCTCACTTGTTTTTAGTGATCCGGCAGCGGTTAGCGCTGATAAGAAGCGACGCGTGCTTAAAGCAGCAGAGGACTTGAACTTCACTCCCAATTTTTTAGCGCGATCTTTAGCAACTGGATCTGGAATCTTCGTAGGAATTCTTGTAGCAGATCTCCATAATCCACTTTTTGCCGAAATTGTAGATTTTGTGCGATTGGAACTTGAAGGTGCAGGGGAGTACGGTTTTATGACATCAGCCATGTTGCCAGGACTCGATGGAGTTCCTCGCTTAGATAGCCGCACCGTAAATGCTTTGATCGATCTCCGACCACGCAGTGTGCTGGTTGTTGGGTCCATCTCCGATTTAAGCCCACTCGATAAGATTCCTGCGGATGTCCAAATAGTGGTTGCTAGTGCAATTCCCTCAAAACTTAAGCGCGCAATATCAGTTCGAACTGATGATTCGCAAGGAATGGCTTTGATCGTAGATCACTTAGTTGAGCGAGGACATAAAAACATTGCGCATATTGGCGGGGGCGGGGGAAAAGTTTCGCTGGGTCGCGCGAAAGCTTATGAAGATGCCATGAATGCAAACGGTTTGAAGAAGTACATTCACATCGAAGATGCAGATTTCACAGAGAAGTCTGGCTACAAAGCTGCCTTGAAAATGCTCAAAGGTTCAAAGCGCCCGACAGCGATAACTGCTGCAAATGATCTTGTGGCAATCGGCATAGAAGATGCAATCAAAGAAATGGGCCTAAGTAATATCGCTCTTACGGGATATGACAACACCTATCTGGCGGACATTAAGACCATTTCCTTGACCTCGGTTGACCAAGATAATGCTGAAATTGCAGCCCAAGCTGTCAAGTGGCTCACAGGAGTTGAGAGCATCAAAGCCGGTGGCCAATTTTTAGTACAACCACGATTGATTATTCGAGATTCCTCCTCCGCTCGGTATTGACTTAACTCTTTTTAAGCAATAACTTTGGAGCGGTCCAATTGAGAAGCGAGGCGAGAAAGAATGCAACGCAAGCAACTCTTAATAGGCGGTCTTTGGAGAGAACCCACCAACGCAAAATTTGAGGAAATTCGATCACCTTTTGATCAACGCGTAATTGGGGAAGTATCTATCGCGGGATTGAGTGATGTTGAAAGCGCTCTCGTCGCTGCAGAAAAAGGCGCACATTTATGGCGACGAACCCCAGCGCATAAGCGCGTAACTATTCTCTTGAAAGCTGCAGCTTTAGCAGATGAACGAGCAGAGGAAATTGCCCAAATTATTAGCGCAGAAAATGGCAAAGCCATCGGAGAAGCGCGAGGTGAGGCGAGCCGATCAGGAGAGATTATTCGTCTTGCAGCTTTTGAAGGTTCTCAACTTTATGGAAGTACATTGCCATTAGATGCAAATGTCGGCACAGGACAAGAAAAAATAGGTTTTACCCTTCGTCAACCGGTTGGAATTGTCGTAGCTATTAGCCCATTCAATTACCCAGCTCTCTTAGTTTTGCATAAATTAGCTCCGGCCTTAGCTGCTGGCAATGCTGTAGTTCTTAAGCCAGCTCGCACGACGCCACTTACGGCCCTGGCCCTTGCACAGTGTTTCTTAGATGCTGGATTGCCTGAAGGTGTTTTAAGTGTTCTCACTGGATCAGGAGCCGAACTCGGCGATGCATTGGTGAGTGATAAAAGAGTGCGCAAAGTTTCATTTACTGGTTCTACTGTTACCGGTGAGCACATATCTCGAATCGCTGGGATCAAGAAACTTTCACTTGAACTAGGCGCGTCTTGCCCAGTGATTGTTTTAAAAGATGCGGACTTAGAGCTAGCAACAAATTCGATCGCACTTGGTGGGTATGTAAATGCGGGTCAAGTATGCATTTCAGTGCAGCGTGTGATTGTTGATGAATCGATCATGGCTGATTTTCTTAATTTGCTGGCTCCCAAAGTGTCTGCAATTACTACAGGAGATCCAGGATCAGTTGATACCAAGATGGGGACTTTAATTTCCGCCAAAGAAGCCGCTCGCGTAAATGCGACTATTCAAAAAGCGGTTGCTGATGGAGCAAAGTTATTAATGGGTGGCCAAATCGATGGCTCGATCATGCAACCTACAATTTTGACTCATGTTGATCCACGTTCATCAATTGCGCAAGATGAACTTTTTGGACCCGCAATAGCGGTGAGCAGTGCGACATCGGTGGCACAAGCAATTGATTTAGCTAATAGCACTTCATACGGATTAGGTTCTGGAGTTTTCACTCGCGATGTTTCTGCGGCAATTCAAGCTGCTCGAGAAATAGATTCTGGCATTATCGATATCAACTGGACGCCGCTTTGGCGGGCAGATTTAATGCCATATGGTGGATTAAAATCTAGCGGCATCGGCAAAGAGGGCGTTCGCTCTGCAGTTGAAGAAATGACCGAAGTAAAGACAGTTGTTTTACACGGCCAACCTTGGAATCCAGCATGAAGATCACACGAGTGAGGGAAAAAATATGACCACACCCAACTACGGACCAACAATTCGACTAACTGTTGCTCAAGCAGTTATTAAATATATTTCAGTCCAATATTCAGTGGCCGATGGAGTCAGACAAAGATTTATTCCCGGCGCACTCGGCATATTTGGTCATGGCAACCTTGCCGGCTTAGGTCAAGCGCTAGACCAATACAGTGATGAACTTCCATTTATTCAAGGCAGAAATGAACAATCGCTCACTCATGCTGCTATTGCATTTGCAAAAGCTAATCGCCGCCATCGCGCGCTAGCAGTCACAGCTTCAATCGGACCAGGCGCCCTTAACATGATTACAGCTGCTGGACTTGCAACAGTTAATAAACTTCCAGTTTTATTACTACCAGGTGATTCTTACGCAACGCGTCGACAAGGCCCAGTTTTACAACAGCTAGAAAATCCAACTGCACCAGATATCTCAGTTAACGATGCCTTCAGACCTATCGCTCGCTTCTTTGATCGCATCACTCGCCCTGAACAACTTCTCACCTCACTTCCTTTGGCATTTAGAGTTCTTACAAATCCGGTTGAAACGGGTGCGGTAGTTATCGCTTTACCTCAAGATATTCAATCTCACGCTTTTGATTTTCCGGTTTCATTTTTTGAAGAACATGATTGGAAAATTCGTCGTGCTCTTCCTGATCCAGTAGAGATTTCCGAGATTGCTGCAATTCTTGCTGGTGCCACACAACCAATCATCATCGCTGGTGGAGGAATTAACTATTCCGATGCAGGTAAAGAACTCGAAGCAATTGGTGAAGCGACGGGGATTCCGATCTGTGAAACCTTTGCCGGTAAAGGCGCTGTCCAGATTAAGGCTCCATGGCAAGTAGGCGGAATTGGCCTAGAAGGCAGCCCGGCTACTAATAAATTAGCAATGAAGGCAGATGTTGTATTACATATTGGCACCCGCCTTACAGATTTTGCCACCGCATCTCAGTCAATATTTAATAATCCAAAAGTGCAGTTTGTGTCCATCAACATCTCTGAATTTGATGCGATCAAGCAAGGCGCTCACGCTGTCATAGGTGATGCAAAGTTATCTTTGAAAGCGTTGTTGCCTGCACTAAAAGGTTACAAAGTTCCTGCGGCGTGGAGCGCTGAAGTAGCTAGCCTGAATAGCGCTTGGGAGATCGAGCGCATCGATGCGACAAACCCTGACAAGTTATTTGATAAAGCCACTCTTCCTGATTCTCCAATCACTGATGCGATTTTGACACAAGGGCAGTTGCTCGGAGTGTTGCAAGAGCATGCACGCCCCGGTGACATCATCATTGCTGCAGCGGGTGGCGCCCCCGGCGATGTCCAGAAAGTTTGGGATGCTACCGGCGGACGCACAGCGCATCTCGAATTTGGTTTTTCGTGCATGGGATACGAAGTGCCCGCAGCAATTGGCGTGCGCCTTGCTCATCCAAATCCAGCCAACCGTGTCACAACTTTCATCGGTGATGGAACCTTCGTAATGGCTCCAACCGAACTTGTTACCGCTGCTCAAGAAGGACTTCCTCTGACAATTGTCATTTCAGAAAATCATGGGTACCAAGTGATTCGTCGTCTACAGATGTGGCGCACTGGTAAGAGTTTTGGAAATGAATTCCGCTATCGCACTGCTGGTCCACTCTTTACCGAGGACGCTGTCGTAGATGGGAAGACATCAAAACTTGAGGGAGATTATCTCAAGATTGATCTTGTTCAGATGGCAAGCGGTATGGGAGCCAAGGCATACCGTGCTCTTAGTGCAGATGATTTCCGCAAGGTGCTTAATCAAACTCGCGACGAACACGGACCAGTTGTAATTGTTGTTCCTACGGTTCAGCACGCACTATTACCGGCATCTGGAGTTTGGTGGGATGTAGCACCTGCTGAAGTTTCAACACAGAGTTGGATTGCTCCACTTCGCAAGGATTACGAAGATGGCTTGGGCACTCAAAGGTGGCACGGATGAGTTCGCGCTCACCGCTAGATCAAGGCGTGCTACGCGCCCGAATTAATGCCCATGAATTTAGCATGGGCATCTTCGTAGGTTTGAACGCACCCATGAGCGCTGAAATTGCTGCGCTAAATGGTGTTGATTGGGTACTTCTCGATCTCGAGCACGGCGGTGGAGGAGAAGATCAAGTAGGACCAACCGTTGTTGCAGCAGGTGCTTATGGTGTTCCAACACTTGTACGCGTTGAATCTGCAGCACGAATTCGTATTGGGCGAGCACTTGATGCAGGCGCTGCAGGAATAATGATTCCTCGCCTCGAATCACCCAGTGAAATTCAAGAAAGTATTAAGCACTTGAGCTATCCGCCTCTTGGTGATCGTGGTGTTGCGACATATAACCGTTCTGCCCAGTGGGGAAAGAATGCTGCCGCCCTGACCGCACCACGCACGTGTGTTGGCATAGTGCAAATTGAATCAGCGAAGGCCCTTGGGAGTATTGATGAAATTGCTGCTATAGATGGTGTTGATGTTTTATTTATCGGGCCACTGGATTTAAGTTTTGATCTTGGAGTTCCACGCGATTTCAAGAACCCCAAATTTATCGAAGCTACCGAAAAAGTAGTGAATGCGGCAAAGAAGGCAGGAAAGGTTGCCGGTATTTTGGCACTGGATGCTGCTGGTGCTATCGATTATCGAAACCGCGGATTTAATTTTGTCGCGGTGGGATCTGATTCCACACTCTTAGCTAGTGCAGTAAATGCTCAAATGACCGAAGTACGCACACAAACGACGAATAAATAATAGGAGAACAGTGTCTACCTCAGAAAATACGAAGAAGCACGTCATTGGAGTGGGACTTATCAGCGTTGGCTGGATGGGCAAAGTCCATACCAAGGCCTATCAAGCTCTCCCTGTTGTTTATCCTGAGCTAGGTATCAGCGCACGTCTGATCATTGCTGCAGATACTTCACAAGAACGTGCCGACTACGCCGTCAACGTTTTAGGATATGAGAAATCAACTTTGGATTACAAGGACGTTCTTGCTCATCCAGATGTTGATGTGGTTTCCATCTGTGCACCAAACTTCTTACACGCAGAGATTGCTATTGCTGCAGCTAAGGCAGGTAAAGCTTTTTGGTTAGAAAAACCTGCAGGACGCAACGCACAAGAAACTGAGAGTATCGAGACTGCCGCGAACGCCGCTGGCATTATCACCTCAATTGGTTTTAACTATCGCAATGCTCCTGCAGTTGAATATGCCAAGAAGATCATTGCCGAGGGGGCCATAGGCCGCATTACCAACGTCCGCGGCACTTTCTTCGCTGATTATTCAGCAGATCCCCGCGGAGCACTTTCCTGGCGCTTCATCCGCAAACTTGCAGGAAGTGGAGTACTCGGTGACTTAATGGGTCACCTTGCAGATTTGATGCACTATGTCGTAGGGCCCATTGATGAAGTCTGTGGAGTTACAAAAACAATCCATACGCAACGGCCTGAATTGCCGATGGGCACGGGTACTCACTTTGCAATCATTGAAGGTGGAGATATGAAGCCTGTCGAGAATGAAGATTACGGTGCCATGTTGGTTCACTTTGCAGATAATGCAGTGGCTGCCGGTGCTCTTGGAACGTTAGAAGCCTCTCGCGTTGCAGTAGGCCCACGTGCCCGCTATACCTTTGAAATCTACGGAACTGATGGTTCGGTTAAATGGAATTTCGAACGCATGAATGAACTAGAACTCGCAGTTGGAATCAGTGGTGACAAAGTTGGTTACCAGACAATCATGGCTGCGCCTGGTTTTGGGGATTTCTCTCACTTTCAACCTGGCGCTGGAACAGGAATGAGCTATGACGATCTCAAGATCATCGAAGCAAAGAAATTCTTGATTTCTTATATTGGGGGAGTGAGCGAGAATTCAAACATTCATGATGCTGTTGCGGCTGCTCGCGTAGTTTCGGCAGTTGAAGAATCTGCCTCAAGCAAGAAGTGGATTCCAATTAAACAATCTGTTGGAACAACAGCAGCGATTCGATAAAGGTCCTCCATTGGCACAAGAAATGACAGTTCTAGCACTTGGTGCTGTTGATGCTGCCATCGTTTCTCCAATTCTTGGACCAGACGTTCGTTATGTTGAAAATCCCACTGCCGATGATTACAAGAAAGCCGTTGGAGTTATCGCGCGTGCGGCGGCGGTTGTAGATCGCTCGCTGATTGATTCGATGCCAAATTTAAAAGTAATTGCGAGAACCGGGGTCGGTACCGAGCTCGTGGATCTAGTTGCTGCAAGTGAACGTGGAATACCTGTTGTAGTTACGCCAGGTGCGAACTCGCGAGCCGTAGCCGAAGGCACCCTGGCCCATATTTTGCACTTGGTGAAAAGACTTGGCCCACTGACTTCACTTGTTCAATCCGAACGCTGGAATGAACGTACAAAATATCCTGTAGGTGATCTATTTGGCCAAACCGTGGGAATCGTTGGCCTCGGCCGTATTGGCACCCTCCTTGCTGATTATTGCTCGGCTTTAGGAATGCAAGTCCTCGCTTTTGATCCTTACGCACAGGTACCGCCTGCTATGAAAGTACAAGATGTCAATGAACTTTTCAAAAATTCAGATGTAATTTCCCTCCACCTGCCCCTGACGCCTCAAACCGAACACTTAATTAATCACAGTGCAATTAATTCGATGCGTGATGGTGTCATCATTGTTAACTGCGGCCGTGGTGCTTTGATCGATCTGGATGCAGCGCTTGTGGGGCTGCAAAGCGGAAAGATTGGTGGATTAGGTTTGGATGTCTTTGATCCAGAACCACCTCAACGTCACGAAATTTTTCTTCATGAAAATGTTGTCCTAACTCCCCATGTCATGGGACTCAGTATCCAATCAACACAAACAACTTTCATCGATGCTGCTCAAGGAGTGGCAGATGTATTGCAAGGCAGAACACCAAAGGCAATTGCCAATCCAACACAGGAAACAGGGAGAAATACATGAGCGCCAAGAAAGCAAAAATCGCAGCAGCACCAATTTCATGGGGAGTGTGTGAAGTTCCTGGATGGGGATTGCAGATGGAACCGAGCCGTGTTTTAAAAGAGATGAGTGACTTAGGTTTTGGAGCAACTGAATTTGGCCCAGAAGGTTTTCTCCCTATGGATCCTGCTCTTAAGGCATCGATTCTAAAAGAGCACGGCATGAGCGCTGTTGGAGGTTTCGTACCAGTCATTTTGCATAAAGGCGATCACGATCCACTTCCAGGGATAGTTGAAGAGCTAAAGGGATATGAAGCAGCAGGTGCTGAAGTTCTTGTCCTTGCAGCAGGCACGGGCATCGATGGTTATGACGCTAAACGTCCCGTCCTGACTGATGCAGAATGGAATATTGTCTTTACAAATCTTGATCGAATTCGTGATTACGCAGCCACAAAATCAGTTAAAGCAGTTCTACATCCCCATGTCGGAACAATGGTGGAAACTGAAGATGACATCATGCGCGTATTACATGGTTCTGCAATTCCATTCTGCCTAGACACTGGCCACATGCTCATTGGCGGAACTGATCCTGTTGCTTTTGCACAAAAGTATTCAGATCGCGTTGCCCATAGCCACTTGAAAGATGTTGATCTTTCTTGGGCTAAAAAAGTCCAATCTGGCGAGCTAACTTACTATCAAGCAGTCACCAAAGGCATGTACCGCCCTCTTGGTCAAGGAGATCTAGATGTGCGCGGAATTGTGCGCAGTTTGCTCTCTGCAGGGTATGACGGTTGGTTCACACTTGAACAAGACAATGTTGTTGCCGAAGCTCCTGCAATTGGGCAAGGTCCGATGTTGGATGCGAAAGCCAGCGTTGCCTTCTTGCAAGGTGTGCTCGATGAGTTCTATGCCGAACAGCGCTAACAGCTACCGGTGAAGATTGCAGTAATTGGCTTAGGGCGAATCGGTTTGATGCATGCTCGAAATCTGGCGCAACACAAGAGTGTGGATCAAGTTCTCCTTGTCGGTCGCGATTCTGACCGCTTGAAGATTGCAAGTGCAAAAGTTGCTGATCAACTTGCAACCGATGCTGAGAAAGCAAAGTTAAGTTCAACACTTGATCTTGACGCAGCAATTGTTGAAAGCGATGGAGTCCTCATCGCCAGTTCATCAGCTTCGCACCCAGAGTTAGTGCGTAAATGCATCGCGCATTCACGTACCACCCTGGTTGAAAAACCTTTAGCACTTGAACTCAATGAATTGGAATCTCTCGCAAATGAGATCGAAAAAAGTGGCACCGAAGTAATGGTGGCATTTCACAGAAAGTACGATCCACATTTTCAAGCACTTCGGCAAAAAGTTGCTTCGGGTGAAGTTGGCACTGTTCGCCTTGTCCGATCAACCGCCTTGGATCACAACGGACTCAATCTGGATTACATCGGTTCATCCGGTGGAGTCTGGCGAGACATGTTAATTCATGATTTTGATCTAATCCCATGGGTTCTAGGTGAAAAAGTGATCTCTGTTCAAGCATTTGGTGCAGTTCTGGATGAGCCAACATATGCCAAGTTCGGTGATGCTGACACAGCTGTAGCAGTGCTCGAATTCGAATCAGGAGCAATTGCAACAGTTGCAGGGACCCGACGCAACGGTGCCGGACAAGATGTACGCCTTGAAATCTATGGAACAAAGAACACTTTCTCTGTCGGTTTTGATTCACATGCACCTGTCACTTCAATTGAGAGTGATGGTTTTCATCCACAAGGAATCTATGAAGATTTCATGGATCGCTTCGAACCGACGTTCAAGGCAGAGGTAGATCACTTCATCAAACTTATTAAGGGCCAAGCACAGAACTTAACTAGCGCTAGAGACGGCTTAACCTCACTTCGAATCGCAATCGCAGCTGAGGAGTCTCGAAAGTCCCGCATGCCAGTGCTACTTTAGATTTGTCACCCTTGTTGGTTCTTGATTAATCGATCTTGCTAAGAGATTATTCCTTTCATTGAGGATCAAGGGAGTTAATGATGAAGAACATGCAACGAAGCCAGGTTATTCTGCTAGCAAGTGCTCTCATAAGTGCCACCTTTGTCTTAAGTGGTTGTGGTTCAAAAGCAACTCCTAGCGCTGATGGCTCCAATGCGGCAACAAACTCATCGCAGGGTTTAAGTGCAAACACGACCTCCACCAGTGATTTTAATTCTTATGTCACCGACGTTGGCGCTTTGAGTAGCAGAGAATCTGACATCCTTGCTCGCTATGACAGCGTTTCCGGAGATAACTACACAGACGATGCAACCATGTATGACGTACTTGTAGCTCTTGTCCCAGATATTCGTTCATTTACAACGGATCTTGAAACAATCCAACCGTCAGATCCTGCACTGTTGGAGCTTCACAATAAATATATCCAGGGCTGGAACGATCAATACAATGGAATGACAAAGATTATCGGAGCCCTTGAAAATCAAGATTATTCAGCTATGGCCGATGCCAACCAATTGCTTGCCTCAGGAAGAGCGCTGATTCGAGAATATACAACTGGACTAGGGGCTTTGGTTACTGCTAGCCAGTAAGTGAATTAAGGCAATTAGCCCCATCGATAGCTAATAAGGTAATCTGCGCACGCCGTAAAAAAGTACGACCCTGGCGGGTTGCCCGAGCGGCCAATGGGAGGGGACTGTAAATCCCCCGGCTCTGCCTTCGAAGGTTCAAATCCTTCACCCGCCACCAGCATCAACAAAGGATCTTCTTGAGAAACGAAAACATCGGCAACATTCCTAATCGTAGAATTATTATGGTTGGGCCAATGGGTGTTGGGAAATCAACAGTAGGGAAAATGTTGGCAGAAATTCTTGAGTGGAAATATATTGATAATGACTTTGAAATGTCCAGAATGGCATCTCTATCGATTAAGGAATTGACTCAATTAGATGTGCCGAGTCTGCATGCACTCGAAGCCGATTACTTGAGAGAGGTTCTTACTCGCCCAGCACCGCTCATAGCAGGTGCTGCTGCCTCCATCGCTGATAATTTAGATTTAGTGAATGCGCTTAAAAATGAATTCACTGTGTACTTGCACTTACCGCTTGAAGATCAGCTACACCGTGCCGGAAAGACAGGTGTTGGACGACAGGGGTTAATTGAAAACCCGACCACGGTCATCCGCCAACGATATGAAAGACGTGATCCCAGGTATCGTAAAGTTGCTTCCTTGGTAATTGAAACAAGCATTGGTCCAGAAAGCGCGGCGGCTTTGATACTCGAGAAGTTGAAGTCATAGTTTCCCATGTCCCCACGCAACACTTTAACTCGCACTAGACTTATGGGCGCAAACACTGCCGAAATGGAGGCGAAGTGAGTTCAATTAATTTTGGCATGATTGGACTTGGTCGAATGGGCGCCAATATTGTCCGCCGCCTTTCTCAGCATGAAATTACCTCTGTTATCTATGACCAATCACCAGATGCCATCAAAGTGTTGGCTGCAGAAGGTGCAACTGCGGCATCAGATTTGGCAGATTTGGTTTCGAAAATTGCCACTCCTCGCACAATCTGGATCATGGTCCCATCTTCCGCGGTGGATGCAACTATCGAAGATTTGTCTCAACATCTATCACGCGGGGACACAGTTATTGATGGCGGTAACAGCCACTACAAAAATGATGTAGTTAACGCAAAGAAATTAGCGGCTCTAGGCATCAGCTTTGTAGATATTGGTACTAGCGGCGGAGTCCATGGCCTCTCACGTGGATATAGCTTGATGATTGGCGGGGAAAAGGAAGTTGTTGAAAGACTTGACCCATTATTTAAGGCACTTGCACCGGGGGTTGATTCTGCTACACGTACTCCTGGGCGAAAAGGTGAGCCTTCTCAGAGTGAACATGGTTATCTTCACTGCGGCCCCCATGGTGCTGGTCATTTTGTAAAGATGATCCACAACGGAATTGAGTACGGCATGATGGCAGCAATCGCAGAAGGACTAGCGATTTTTGAAGCAGCCGACGGAATGACTCCTGCTTACGAATTTGATATTGCAGAAATAACTCAAGTATGGCGGCGCGGAAGTGTTGTTGATTCTTGGTTATTAGATTTAACAGCACAATCATTGCAAGAAAGCCCTGACCTTCTCGAGTATTCCGCATCTGTAAGTGACAGTGGAGAGGGACGTTGGACGGTTCAAGCTGCTGTTGAAGCAGGGATCCCAGCGCATGTGTTGAGTGCCGCTCTGTATTCGCGTTTTGCTTCAAGAGATAACGACGAATTCGCTAACCGTTTGCTCAGCGCTATGCGCAGCCAATTCGGCGGCCATACAGCATAGAAGTTGCCAGGTAATAAGTATTAAAAAGTTACATCCTCACCTACTTACCTAATGCGCCTTAACAAACGTAAACTCTGAGCATGACACTTAGTCGAAGAGTAATTCCTTACTTTTTACTTTTTTGGTTGAACCTACCTTCAGCCTTGTTGGTCACGGCCTCAACAGCTAACGCCCAAGTGGTAACTTTTTCGGGTCAGCGCCCATTCCATCTCGTTGTGCCGACTACCTATCAAAAGAGTAAACCAGCACCGCTGATTATTGCGTTACATGGCTATTCATCTAGTGGTGCAACTACTGAGAAAAGATTTCAGCTAGATCCAGTTGCGCAAGCTCATGGAATTCTTCTAATTTATCCAGATGGCACGAAAGACGCAGTTGGTAACTCTTTTTGGAATGCCACTCCTGCTTGCTGCAATGTCTTTAAAGCAGGAGTAGATGATGAGGGGTATTTGATCAGCATCATTGATGCAGTCTCGAAGAAGTATGCAGTTGATCAAAAAAGAATCTACATTCTCGGACATTCCAATGGTGGATTTATGGCACACCGAATGGCGTGCGACCAGTCCCAGCGAATCGCAGCGATAGCTAGTTATGCGGGTGCGACCTTTGAAGATCCTGGTAGCTGTATGCCCGCTACACCGGTGAGTATTTTGCAGATTCACGGAACCGCAGATAAGACAATTCTTTATCATGGCGGACTGCTCAACGGGGAGAAGTATCCTTCGGCATTACGAACTGTAAAGTCTTGGGCCAAATTGAATTTGTGTTCAGCTCTTCCGGTTACGGTAAAGAAGAAGCTCGAGGTTGAGAAAAGTATTATCGGCGCTGAAACAAAGATTCTTCGGTTTCAAAGTTGTGAGAATCAGACAAACGTCGAACTTTGGAGCGTTGATGGCGGAGTCCATGTTCCATTTCCAACTTCTTCATTTGCGACCGCCTTAGTAGATTTCTTCTTGTCACATCCAAAGAAGTGAAAGTTTCTCACGCCTAAATCCAGCCAGAACCCCTAATTTAACTTGACTTGGGAGAACCCAAGGTGGAGCATTCACGCTACCAAGTAAGCCCCCGGAAGAAAAAGGATAAACATGACACAAGCTTCACGTACACGCATTTCTGCGTTGTCGGCATTTGCAGTGATCACCGCACTCGTAATGGGTATGGTCGTATCAGCTCCAGCAAATGCAGCAACCAGCAAGACAACTCTTATTGTTGGTATGTCTGCCGATCTTGATTTTCTCGATCCAGCAGCCACAATGGATAACGCACAATGGAAAATTACATATCCTTGCTACCAACGCCTTGTTGAATACAACGGTGCTAATACCGATGTTGTTCCAGGTCTTGCATCAAGTTGGACCATTTCTGCAGACAACCTGACCTATACATTCACATTGAAGCCAGGAAATAAGTTCTCTGACGGAACAGCTGTTACAGCCAAGGCTGTTCAGTACACCTTCCAGCGCCTTCTCAAGATCGCAAAGGGTCCAGCTGATAACTTCACAGCAGTTGCATCAGTTAAGGTTTCCGGAACGAACACCGTTGTCTTCACTCTCAAGCAGGTTTCACCACAATTCCTATACACACTCGCCGGTAACTACGGTGGAATTGTTAACCCAACAGTTGCTGCAGAAGAAGTTGCAGGCGATAGCGGACAGGCTTATTTGGCCAATCACACTGCTGGATCTGGTGCCTACGTTTTGACCGACTGGAAAAAGGGTCAATACCTCAAGTTAGAGCAGAACAAGTACTTCTCAGGAACTAAGCCAGTTCTAAAGACTGTTCTTTTCAAGATTGTTGGAGATGCTTCATCCCAACGTCTACAACTTGGTAAGGGTGAAATTGATATCGCTGAAGGAATTACTTCAGATCAATTCGACGCCGTTGCTAAGGAAGCTGGCAATACAGTCATGAACAAGCCAAGTCTTACAGTAGACATCTTGTACATGAACAGCACCAAGGGCAATGCTGCTTTGAAGGACAAAGTTGTTCGTCAAGCAATTAGCTATGCACTTGACTACAAGGGTCTTATTGCAACAACACAAGCTGGAAATGCAACGCAAATGCGCGGACCAATTCCAAACGGCATGTGGGGACAAGATCCAAAGGCATTCCAGTACACAACTAACGTAACAAAGGCTAAGGCGCTCCTTGCCCAAGCTGGCGTAAGCAATCTCAGCTTGGATCTACTTTATTCTGCACGCCAACCATGGTGGGCAGCTGAAGCACAATTAATCCAAGATAACTTGGCTAAAGCTGGCATCACAGTCAACTTGAAGCTCACTGAGTACGCAACTGCTCGTCAAATGATCGATGCTGGAACATTCGATCTATGCCTTGGCGTGTGGAGTCCTGACTATGCAGATCCTTCAATGTTCATGAACTTCTGGTTTGATTCCAATAACTTTGGTCTTGCCGGAAACCGTTCGTTCTACTCAAATCCAGAAGTAGATAAATTGATCCGCTACGCAGCAAAGATCACTGATCAGAAGAAGCGCACAGCTGCTTACATCAAGGCACAGACGATCGTCATTGATGAAGCTGCTTACGGTTACCTCTATCAGAAGAACTACCGTTTGGCATTGCGTTCAAGTGTCAAGGGGTATGTCTTCAACCCAATGCTTGAGCAGATCTACAACGTAGCGACAATGTCAAAGGCATAGTCTCTACAGAACACAAGCAGTAGATTCGGCCCTTTTGAAATCTTAGGATTTTGAAAGGGCCGAACTGCTTTTACCGCTAGGATAAAGAATCTTCAGAATAAGAAAGGCAAATGAGTGTTACGACTAATACGTGCTCGTTTGGCCATGCTTGTGATTGTGCTTTTTGGTGTCAGCATTATTACTTTCTTAATGGCACATGTTTTGCCTGGAGACCCAACTACAGCTCTTGCTGGCCCGCATCCAAGTCAGGAAACATTAAATTCAATTCGGGCCCAATTCGGATTAGATAAGCCACTCCCAGCACAATATTTAAGTTATCTTTCAGATCTCTTCCATGGAGATCTAGGAACCTCTATCAGAAGCCAACAACCTGTAACTCACGAAATGTTGGCATTCTTTCCAGCAACACTCGAACTGGTGTTGGTTGCATTTATTGTCGCCATCGCTTTTGGAATTCCATTAGGTGTGCTTGCGGCAGTCAAGAAGAATTCTTTCTCTGATTACATCATTCGTTTCTTTGCAGTCGGTGGTGTATCCGTACCGCTATTTTGGGGCGGACTTGTCATGATCCTGATTTTTTATGCGAAATTGGGATGGCTACCATCATCGGGGCGCCTCGATATTGAATTAAATTCCCCTGAGTCCGTCACTGGTTTTTATACAATCGATACACTCATTGCTGGTGATAAAGAAGCATTCATCAATGTATTGAAACACTTAGTGATGCCCGCACTTGCATTGGGCTATGTTCAATTAGCGTTCATTGTGCGCCAGGTGCGATCGAGCATGCTTGATGCCCTGTCCCAAGATTATTACTTAACTGGTCGGGCAAATGGCCTCGGAAAGAGATTCTTGGTGGTTCGATATGCGCTTCGCAATGCTCTAATCCCTTCCATAACAATCATTGGTCTCTCCTTCGGTTCACTTTTAGGTGGGGCGGTTGTGACGGAAACAGTTTTTGATTGGCCAGGTATGGGCAAGTATGTGACTGATTCAATTCTCGGTCGTGATTTTCCAGCAATTATGGGATTTACAGTGGTTATTGCACTTGCGTATGTGATTATCAATCTTTTAGTGGATCTACTGGTCTACTCCCTCGATCCACAAACGAGGAAGTAAAATGTTGAAATCAATCAAACAGCTAGTAAAGAATCGCTTTACCGGCGGAGCATTTATTTCACTTTGCGTCATAGCTTTCATCGCTATTTTCTCGCCGCTACTTACTCCGTATTCTCCTATTGACACCAAACCTGAGGACCGCCTCTTAGCTCCAGGTCATCTCCATTATTTTGGTACAGATGAACTTGGGCGTGACATCTTCAGTCGCATTCTTGCTGGAACGAGAATTTCTGTGGGAATCGCACTCTTTGCGATCTTGCTCGCTGCATTTGTTGGAACTTTTATTGGCTCCTTCTCTGGGTTTATCGGTCGATGGATAGATCAAGTGATTATGCGCAGCACAGATGTATTGCTTGCTTTCCCCACATTAGTTTTAGCACTTGCTTTATCCGCTGCCCTTGGACCCAGTATCGTGAACGCTGCCCTTGCCATTGCTATCGTGAAATTACCGATTTATATGCGTTTAGCAAGAACGCAAGCGCTATCTATTTCGCAAACACTTTATGTTAAATCTGCTCGCACCTTTGGAGTCAAATCGGGCTGGATTGTCCGTAGACATATTGTGCCGAACC
Organism: uncultured Actinomycetes bacterium; assembly: GCA_903822425.1. GTDB lineage: Bacteria > Actinomycetota > Actinomycetes > Nanopelagicales > Nanopelagicaceae > QYPT01. The sequence goes on from CAIJOY010000047.1 coordinate 101,097, forward strand.
TATTGACGCCGATTGTGATTCAAATTTCATTGGATATTGGCGATGCAATTTTGTTGATTGCAACCCTCGGCTTTTTGGGTCTAGGAGCACAACCTCCTACTCCTGAATGGGGTGCAATGATCAGTACGGGCTGGAACTACTTGATTGATCAATGGTGGTATCCAACCTTCACTGGCGCTGCCATCTTTATTACCGTAATGGCATTTAACATTATTGGCGACGGGATTCGCGATTTACTTGACCCTAAGGCAGGTGAATGATGAGCGAGCTCGTATTAGATATTAAAGATCTATCTCTTTCTTTCCTTACTTCTGGAACTCCAGTAAGTATTCTCAAGAGCGTTGAGCTGCAAATCGCTGCAGGTGAGATCGTGGGACTCGTCGGAGAGTCAGGATCAGGGAAATCCGTAACTGCCCTAGCAATTTCCAAACTCCTACCTACCCAAATAACCACCTTCTCAAGCGGAAGCATTTATTTCAATGGCATGGATATTTTGACCTCATCTGAAGAATCCGTCGCTCAATTAAGAGGTAAGAAGATCGGCTTTGTTTTTCAAGAGCCCATGACTGCGCTCAATCCCACCATGACTATTGGCAAGCAGCTCTTTCATGTGATCCGCAGGCACTCAGATTTATCAAAAGAGCAAGCGCAAGCAAAGGTACGTGCGGCTTTGGAAGAAGTGCTCATTGCTAAGCCCGAGATTGTTGAGAACCAATACCCATTCCAACTCAGCGGTGGGATGCGACAACGAGTAGTTATTGCCATGGCTATGTCTGCAAACCCTGCTCTCTTGATTGCTGATGAACCAACAACGGCTCTTGATGTCACCGTACAAGCAGAAATCCTTAACCTCATTGGCAAACTAGCCAAAGTTCATGGCACTGCGGTCTTGCTTATTAGCCATGACCTAGGAGTGATCGCAAATACTTGCTCCAAAGTCACGGTTCTTTATGCTGGCGAAGTTGTTGAAACTGGAAAAGTTTCTGATGTTTTGCGCACACCATTACATCCATACACGCAAGCCTTAGTGAAATCACTTCCAGATATTGCAGCCCGCGGAAGTTCCCTGGAGACAATCGCAGGAGAATTCCCAGACTTGCGAAAACGCCCTGAAGGTTGCATTTATGCACCACGTTGTCCTAAGAAATTTGATAAATGTTCCGAAAGTCCAGTGTTGATGAAGGTCGATAATGAACACTCTGTTGCGTGCTGGGCTCAAGGATCCAGGAGTTCCTCATGAATCAAGACTTACTTGTAGTTTCTGGTCTTAACAAGACATTTTCTTTTAAGAATAAGGGCGTTAAGCATGAAAACCATGCGGTAAAGGACGTCTCTTTCGCGATTAAGCCTGGTGAGGTTTTTGGCTTAGTCGGAGAATCGGGTTCTGGAAAATCTACAATCGCGAACTTACTCATGAATTTAGAGTCGGTAGATTCAGGTGAAATCACCTTCAATGGCGTGACCATTGCTGATTCTAAAGCGCAAAATAGTTTTCCTTATGGAGATATCCAAGTTGTTTTTCAAGATCCGCGCTCATCGCTAGATCCAAGAATGACTATCCGGCAAATCATTGAAGAGCCTTTGCGATTCCTATCAGGGGCAAAGAAAACTGAACTTGGGAATTCATCAGATGTAGTAAGACTTATTCAAGCGGTGGGGTTGCGCGAAGAGCACCTGGATCGCAGGCCACACCAATTCAGTGGTGGACAGCGTCAACGGGTAGCAATTGCACGCGCTCTGATTACTCGCCCGAAATTAGTCGTTTTAGATGAACCTACTTCCGCCCTGGATATTTCAGTGCAAGCCCAAGTCATCAATCTTTTAAAATCCTTACAGAGCGAATTTGGGTTAACGTATCTCTTCATTTCCCACAATATGGGGGTTGTGAAATATCTTTGTGATCGTGTTGGTGTCCTCAATCAAGGTGAGCTTGTAGAGCTTGCATCAAATGAGGATATATTCAATCGCCCTACTCATCCATATACTAAGAAACTCTTGTCATCGGTGCCAAGCATGTTCAAGGAAATGGAGTCACAATGAAGATCCTGATTTCTATTGATATGGAAGGCGTTACAGGTGTGACATGTCCGGATGATTGTCGTCCCGGCACCCCAGGTTGGGATCATTTTCGAAACATTATGAGTGATGAAGTCAGCGCTGCTATCAGGGGATTCGTCTCAGGCGGTGCCACTGAGATTTTGGTAAATGATTCACATAATGCAATGCGCAACGTTGTCATAGATCGGTTAGACGGCAGAGCTCAGTTGATTTCTGGGCATCACAAGAAGTATTCGATGATTGAAGGAATTGATTCTGGTGTGGATGCAGTTGCTTTTATGGGTTATCACACGGGAGCCGGTAAGCAGGGAATTCTCTCTCATACGTATCTTGGAAATACCTACACTGGTGTTTGGCTTAATGAGGTAGCTTGCAGCGAAGGCTACATGAACACCCAGCTTGCATCTGATTTTGGAGTCCCAGTGGTACTCATCACCGGTGATGATTTAACGATCGCTGATGGCAAAACTTATGCACCGAATGCTGTTGGTGTTGCGGTTAAGACGTGTGTCGATCGCTATACCGCAATTTGCTTAACTCCAGAAAAGACAATGCCGATGATCCAAGAGGCTGCCAAGAAATCGATTGCAAAGATTATTCCCGTTTCAAAACCGCAGGGCCCATTCACTTATCGGATTGAATTTGATTCCACTCAACCGGTAATCGCGGCGTGCCATATTCCAGGCGTTGAACAAACGGGTGAACGAGAAGTTTCCTTTACCTTGCCAACAATGGTTGAGGCTTTTCGTTGCTTCGGCGCTGTCTCAACTCTTGTGAAATCAGGTATTGAGCCCAACTACGGGTAGCACTGTCCACACCTGAAGTTTTGCTGGCAGGTTTGGGGTTAGCCAAATTTCTACTGAGATTTGACCATTGTTTCCTTGCAACTTCCAGGATAGGTGGGATGCATTCTGAGTAGAAACATCCGAAACCTCAAGGGATTTTAATCCCCCTACTGATTGCACTGCTTCCTGGATTTTCTTGAGTCTGAATGATCGTGGATGGTCCATATCCATGTTGATTCCAAAAATGTTTTCAATTATTGATTCATCCCAATTTTCGATTAATTTGTTGACGTGAGTTTGAAGAAGCAAACTCTCTGGCGATGGAGGGCTAGCCGGACGTCCCACCGATCCAATTAAGTGTTTTAGCGCTGGTGCGCAGGCTTTAACGGGGGCTGCATAGCGAGCATTTGTCAGTGCTATGACGCAGTAGCCTGTTGCAGGATGCCATCGAAAGTGAGCTCCATACCCGGGATAACCGCCGGAGTGGCCGACAATTTTCCCAGAATCGTAATCTTCTTCTACGCGCAAACCAAAACCATATCCATTAGTTGCCGTGTAAGAATGTTCAGTATTTGGTTCACGAATAATGGGAATCACTTGTTGGATCTCCTGCATTTGCCGACGCGTTGCTTTGCACAGCGGCCCGCGTTCAGCAGCACCAGGATCGAATGCCTCACTGAGGTAGCCACTCCACGTGGCAAGATCTTCAACGCTTGTGACAAGTCCGCCAATAGAGGAGAAAGCACCCGGCGCAGTGAGAGTTTCGATTTCCCATCCATCTCTTTTCACATAACCTAGTGCCAAATTCCTACTGTTTCGATAGTCAAAAGTCGAGGTAGTTAATTGCATCGGTGTGAGAATTTCTTCTTCTACGAAATCTACAAAACTCTTACCCGACACCCGAGTGATGATTCTCGCCATTAATGCGTAGCCAAGATTGGAATACTCATACTTGGTTCCAGGTCGAGTATCAAAACGAATTCCTGCTTGCAATATCTCTCCGAAAGCAGCATCGCTGAGATCCTCAAGTCGATCTGCCCATTCATTATCTGTAGGAAACCCAGCGCTCATGCTCATGAGCATTCTGATATTAATCGCTGGTGCATCATTAAATGGTGCCGTTAAATTGGAAAGTTCCGGCAAATAATCGGAAATAGGGTTTTCAAGGTTTAAAAATCCGCGATCTCTTAGAAGTAGCAGCGCACCGCTAGAGAAAGATTTGGCGATGGATGCCACACGAAATGCACTCGAGCTAGTTGGGGTATTACCGCCAACTTGATCAAAGCCCAATCCGCGAGCATGAATTAATTTCCCTTTGCGAGCGACTCCGTATGCCAACCCCAAAGTGATTCCTTGTGAAAAGTATTCATCGAAGATGGCATCAATTTCTGCAAACTCAGTAGGCATGGGAGCAATCATAGGTCTAACCCGTATGCAGTACTAAAAAATCCTTACTCAACCTCCCAAGTATCTCCACCATTGAGAAGTGCAGTGAGATCTCCAGCGCCTTGTTTAGAAATGATTTCAGCAACTTGATTATTGACTAATTCTCCATAACCAGGGCGGCTAATATCGCGGAAAATCCCAACAGGGACATGGTCTAGCTCTGATGCTGAAAGTCGGGATAGAGCAAAAGCGTATGAAGGATCTTCATTATGGGCATCATGGATCACCAAATCACTTTCAGAAACCGTTGAAAGCTCAACCACCTTAAGCGACGCTCCATCATGAACTAGGCCATGAGTTTCTGATTTGATTGCTTGCCCATGAACCATTTGCAAAAGAGCGGCGCCCTTGGTGTCACCATCTTTAACAATATCGAATGCGCCATCGTTGAAAATTGGGCAATTTTGGAATATCTCAATGAGAGCAGAACCCTTATGGGCGGCAGCTGCACGTAAAACTTCCGTCAAGTGCTTGCGATCGCTATCTACTGTACGAGCAACGAATGTTGCTTCCGCTCCGATTGCAAGTGAGACAGGATTAAATGGCGTATCTAGCGAACCAAGCGGAGTAGATTTTGTGATCTTGCCTTGTTCGCTAGTTGGCGAGTATTGCCCTTTTGTTAAGCCGTAAATGCGGTTGTTAAAGAGCAGGATTTTCAACTCAACATTACGGCGAAGCGAATGAATGAGGTGATTTCCACCGATGGAAAGCGCATCGCCATCACCGGTGATAACAAAGACAGTTAAATCAGGCCGTGAAATAGCAAGGCCTGAAGCGATCGTCGGAGCACGTCCATGAATGGAGTGCATACCAAAAGTTTCAAGATAATAAGGGAAACGAGATGAGCACCCGATGCCGGAAATAAAGACAATATTTTCGCGAGCGATTCCCAGCTCTGGCAAAAAGGCTTGCATTGTTGAGAGGATCGAGTAATCCCCACAACCTGGACACCATCTGACTTCCTGGTCAGAGGTAAAATCCTTCTTCGTTAGGGCTACATCAGACATGGATCACCTTCATTGTGGCCTCCATTAGTTCGGCGGTAGTAAATGGCAATCCACGCACTTGATTGAAGGAAATGACGTCTTTCAAGAACTGCGCACGCAACAACAATGCAAGTTGTCCCAAGTTCATTTCAGGAACAATTACTTTTGGATATTTCTTGAGTACCTCGCCGAGATTCTTTGGGAATGGATTGAGATAACGAAGGTGGGCTTGAGCAACGTTTTCTCCATTTGCTCGCAAACTCTCCATGGCAGCAGAGATAGGGCCGTATGTAGATCCCCAACCAAGAACTAGAACTGTTGCCTCACCACTGGGGTCTTCAACTTCTAGGTCTGGGACATCGATGCCAGCAACTTTTGCAGCACGAGTGCGGACCATGAAGTCGTGATTGGCTGGTTCGTATGAAATTTCACCAGTCTTATCAGCTTTTTCAAGTCCGCCAATTCGATGTTCAATTCCCTTGGTTCCCGGAATTGCCCAAGGTCTAGCTAAAGTTTTTGGATCACGAAGGTATGGCAAGAAATCTTCTTGGCTCTGTGCAAAATCAACGTGTAAATCAGGGAGTGAATCTACAGATGGGATTTTCCATGGCTCAGAACCATTGGCAATGTAGCCATCTGAGAGGATGAAAACTGGAACTCGATATGTCGTGGCAATTCTCGCTGCCTCAAGTGCAATTGCAAAACAATCACTTGCATGTGATGGGGCGATAACCGCAACAGGTGATTCGCCATTTCGGCCAAACATTGCCTGTAGCAAGTCGGCCTGCTCTGTTTTAGTTGGCAAACCAGTTGATGGTCCACCACGTTGCACATCTATAATAATTAAAGGAAGCTCAAGCATGACCGCAAGCCCAATCATTTCGCTCTTAAGCGCCACGCCTGGTCCAGAAGTTGTTGTGATACCCAAAGCTCCACCGTATGAAGCACCAAGAGCTGATCCAATTGCTGCAATCTCATCTTCGGCTTGGAATGTGATGACACCGAATTTTTTATGTTTGGAGAGTTCATGCAAGATATCTGAAGCAGGGGTGATTGGGTATGAACCAAGAAACAGTTTGAGGCCACTGCGTTCTGCTGCAGCGATAAGACCATATGCCATCGCGGAATTTCCGCTTATATTTTTATATTTTCCAGCTGGCATTTTTGCTTTTGCAATTTCGTAAGAAACCGAAAAATCTTCTGTGGTCTCGCCGTAATTCCAGCCAGTGCGATAGGCAAGTAAGTTAGCTTCAAGAATTTCAGGTTTTTTTGCAAATTTTGTTTTTAAGAAGTTTTCCGTAGATTCTGTAGGACGGTGATACATCCACGTGAGTAGTCCTAGAGCAAACATATTCTTAGAACGTTCTGCATCTTTACGTGACAAGGCCAGTGAGGCTAAGGCTGCAACCGTCAGAGATGTCAATGCAACACCGTGCACTTTGTAGCTTTCCAACGATCCATCTTCTAATGGATTTGTTTCATACCCGACTTTCGAAAGATTGCGGGTGGTGAATTCATCTTTATCAACGATGATCGTGGCGCCGCGAGCAAGATCTTTTATATTTGCTTTAAGCGCAGCGGGATTCATTGCCACGAGTACATCGGGTGCATCACCGGGGGTTTGTACGTGGTGGTCGGCAAAGTGCAGTTGGAAAGAGGAGACGCCAAGAATTGTGCCCTGTGGCGCACGAATCTCAGCGGGGTAGTTAGGAAGAGTTGAAAGATCATTGCCAAGGCTTGCTGTATCCATAGTGAAGCGATCGCCCGTAAGTTGCATTCCATCGCCGCTATCGCCGGCGAAGCGGATAGTTACTTGGTCGAGCGAGAGAACCGGCTTGGTCACCCCTTTATCTTGCTCACTTTGCCCCCCTTTGACTAGAGGCAAAGGCATGCAGCTGGGAGATTTCCCTCTCAGTGCAGGCCCTCAATTCTTAAGTAGGTTGAAATTCTGAGACATACTTGGGAAGTGAGTGGATTAGCGCTTTTTATCTCTGTCTTTCTTGCCTGCGCCGTTGAAGCAGTTGAGGCGACCACAATTGTCTTAGCTGCCGGAACGGCGCGCGATTGGCGATCAGCAATCTCTGGAACGGTCAGCGCCCTTGGAGTATTAGGGATAGTGGTTTGGTCGGCTGGTCCTAGAATTTCTCAACTTCCCATCGAACATCTACGACTTTTTGTCGGTGGCCTTTTGCTTGTGTTTGGATTGCAGTGGGTGCGCAAAGCTATATTGCGAAGCAGCGGATTTAAGGCACTTCATGATGAAGATGCAATTTTTCAAGAAGAAGTAATTTCAGCTAAGAAAGCAAAAAGTAGTAGCCGATTAGGGATTCATGATTGGTATGCATTCACACTTTCATTTAAAGGCGTATTGCTTGAAGGTCTTGAAGTTGCATTTATTGTCTTAACTTTTGGAACTATTCAAAATCAAGTCGGAAGGGCTTCATTAGCCGCTATTGCTGCCGTCGTAGTTGTTGCATCTGCAGGTTTCGCGCTGAGGAAACCACTAGCTCGCGTGCCCGAAAACACTATGAAATTTTGCGTTGGAATCATGCTCACCTCTTTCGGGATTTTTTGGGGTGCCGAAGGTTCAGGAGCAATTTGGCCAGGTAAGGATCTTTCATTAATCTTCATCATTGCTTTCATGACCGCTCTCTCATTCTTGCTAGTTGCATTGTTGCGCAAACGTCATCTGGCTCAGGCACGCATTTCACACTCGCATGTTCAATCTGACCCATTAGATTTGATAGAAGAAGATGAACTAGAAATCTTGCAGAGCAGCACCTTAAGTAAGGCCATTAAGGCTTTTGCTGGATTTTGGTTTGATTTTCTCATTGGTGATGATTGGCGTGGAACCCTCGGAATACTTTGTGCCTTTTTCCTAACTTCTTGGTTGAGCAACATCGGCACCGCAGCTTGGTGGGTGCTGCCCTTAACAATTGCGGCTTTGATGCCATTTAACTTAATGAGGGTCACGAGGGCTACATGAAACACCCAGATGCAATTGTTATCGGTGCTGGTGTTGTTGGGGCGGCTTGCGCCCTCAAATTAAGTGCTTCTGGATTACGTGTATTAGTCATTGACCGCGGTCCAATATCTGGTGGGACCACTGGAGCGGGCGAAGGAAATATTTTGGTTTCGGATAAGGAGCCAGGCCCTGAACTTACATTGGCAATGAGATCCCGAGATGCCTGGTTTGAAATTTCAGATGAGATTGGTGGAGGGTTTGAATTAGAAGATAAGGGCGGAATCGTAGTTGCTCGATCGGAGATCGGCGTAGGTGAGTTAAGAAAACTTGCTCAATTGCAAAGCAAAGCTGGAGTAGATGCACGTGAAGTTGACGCGAAAGAATTGCGGATTCTGGAACCAAATCTTTCTCACGAGCTTCAAACAGGAGTGCATTACCCGGGTGATGCTCAATGTCAACCAATGCTTGCCGCAGCCCACATGTTAAGGGCTGTGCGTTTGCGTGGAGGAAGTGTTCTAGTCGGTGCAACTGTGACTGCCATAAAAGTAAGCTCAACGGGCATCCAGGGTGTAGTTACTAATAAAGGTGAATTTGAAACAAGAGTTGTAATAAATGCAACGGGCACATGGGCGGGAGATATAGCCAAACTCGCTGGGTCTTATGTACCGATCGCTCCTCGCCGTGGATTCATTTTGGTCACAACGCCAGCACCGAACTTGATAAGACATAAAGTTTATGATGCTGACTATGTTGCTAATGTGGCAAGCGGAGATGCAGAATTGCAGTCGAGTGCAGTTGTTGAGGGCACAAGAGGCGGAACCATTTTAATCGGCGCCAGCAGGGAAAGAGTCGGCTTTAAATCTGATCTTGATATATCAATCTTAAGAAAACTTGCAGCACAAGCAATTGCTTTATTTCCAGTATTAAATAATCTTCAATTATTACGCGCCTACCATGGCTTTAGACCCTACGCCCCAGATCATCTTCCAGTTATTGGTGAAGATGGAATTGTCAAAGGTTTGTGGCATGCAGCAGGCCATGAAGGTGCTGGAATTGGTTTGGCGCCAGCCACTGCCGAGATTATTAACGCACAAATTCACGGTCTAGAAACTTTCATGGACACAGAACCATTTTCTCCAAAACGATTCTCGGCAGAGTTGGCATCATGAAAGGGATAACAATTTTTTTTGATGGCGTTAATTTCCAAGCCGTTCCTGGTCAAAGTGTTGGTGCCGCTCTTTTAGCTGGGGGAGAATCAATATTGCGTCATACCCGGATTGAAGACAAACCACGGGGAATGTTTTGTGGAATTGGTGTTTGTTTTGATTGCTTAGTCGTAATTGATGGCTTACCTAACCAAAGAGCATGCATTACAGAGGTTCGAGAAGGTATGAGAATACAGAGCCAAGGAAATGTGATTTCATGATTGTAATTATTGGTGGCGGACCCGCAGGAATCTCGGCTGCCTTAGCGGCCGCAGAAAACGGCGCACAGATAATCCTCATTGAAAGTAGCTCACGACTTGGCGGTCAATATTGGCGTCATAAGCAAGGGCAAAATTTCTCTATCGGTAACTCCCTTACCGCACATTCCCAGGTAGAAGTTTTATTAAACGCTCACGTCTGGCATGCATCCTACAAAGCTGGCAAAACAACTTTGAATGTAATAGCCAATGGTAAAGAAAGAATCATTGAAACCGAATCACTGATCATTGCAACAGGTGCATACGATCGCTCTCTGCCTTTCCCCGGTTGGAATCTACCTGGCGTGATGACACCGGGTGGCGCTCAAGCTTTACTCAAAGGCAGCGGCGTTGGATTTGGGAAAAAAGTGGTTGTTGCAGGAACTGGTCCATTTCTACTCCCAGTTGCAACAGGATTAGCTCAAGCTGGAGTGAACGTAATTGGTTTCTATGAGGCGAACTCGATCAGTGCCTGGATGCCGCACCTACCTCAATTGATTCTTAATCCTTCTAAACTTCGAGAAGCTTTTAGGTACGCCATCATGTTGAGAAAATATCACATTAAGCAAAAAAGAAAATGGACTGTAGTAGCAGCTCACGCAGATTCTCAAGGAAAGCTAGCTCGCGTCACTATCGCAAAAATTGATCGCAACTTTAGGATCAGACATAGCAGAGAAATAGATTGCGATTGCCTAGCAATTGGTTGGGGATTTACGAGTGACCTTTCCCTGGCTAATAATCTTGGAGTTCAGCAAGAAATGTCCTTGGTAGACCAAAGCATGTTTGTAAGAGTTGATAAATCTCAAAAGACTAATTTACCTGGAGTATTTGCAGCGGGTGAAATTACCGGTATCGGAGGTTGGCAATTGTCTGTCACTGAAGGCCGAATTGCCGGTCTGGCAGCAACTGATCGTTCCGCAAGTAAATTGTTACTCCGAAGGTTTGTCCAGAGAA
>CAIJOY010000048.1 GCA_903822425.1 uncultured Actinomycetes bacterium
ATTACTATCAACTCATCCACCGGTGTTGTTAGCGCAAGCTCAAGCACTCTTGCTGGCAGCTATGACATGCGCGTGACTGTGACCGATGCCAATACCTCTAACGCCTCGGCAACATTGACAGTTCTTGTCAATGCTCGACCAGCAATCTCTGGTGGATCCAACATTGCTACTCCTACTGGAACTGAAGCATCTTCCACCGCCTTTAGCTCATCAGGTGGAACAGGAACGATCACCTTTAGCATCGCCCAAACTTCAGATTCGCAAGCAGTCATTGGAATATCTATCGGTTCAACCTCTGGTGTTGTTACTACATCTGTAAGCACTTCAGCGGGAAGCTACACGATGACAGTCACTGCAACCGATACTAAGGGCGCAACTGCAACCACAACGATGACTGTCACATCTGGTGTTCAGGCTCCATTAAGCATCACATCAATTACTGGCACGTTTGGTAGAAAATTGACGCTAATAACAAGCGGTGGTTCAACAGGCGGTGCTGTTACCTATGTTGTTTCGGGTAGCAACAATAATGCTGGTTGTACAACAGATGGCGGTTACTTGTCAGCAACTAGCGCTGGTAGTTGTAAAGTCACGGCAACGATGGCCGGCAACGCAATCTATAACCCTGTCTCATCAGACCTAACAACCATCACATTTTCTACTACATCTTCTACGGTAATAATTGTCCTGTCTCCAACGGTGGTCTATCAAGAGAGCATTTCGATTACCGCAACGGTGGGCACTCCCGGGAAAGTTACTTTCAAGCAAAATGATCGTGTAATTTCTGGGTGTTCTGGTATCTCCACAACCAAGACGGGCACATTTACAGCAACCTGCATTTGGAGACCATCTACTTTGGGAGCGGCAAATGTGGTGGCAATCCTCAATCCAACCCTCACATCCTTGCCCGAGGTCACCTCAGAGGCAAAGTGGTCAATAGTGGAGCAGCGTAGATAAGGATTAGCGTTTCTTAGTTGATGTAGGCCTAAGCTAAAAGTTGATTGAATCTAGAAAAGGGAAATACCAATCTAATTTTAGTGATCGGCTGATTCTAAAATAATCCGATAAGTAAGATTGGCTTTAGCAAAACCAGCAATTGAATCTACGCCAGCTCTTGCAGCAGGGTTAAATACAATAGATACAGAGTTATCGTTTGGACTGAGTTTCCAGTAGAGATCCGGATTAGCATAAGGCGGGGTATCAGTTGCCCAAGTATCAGGAAGTGGAGTTGCTGTAGGCACCAGTGGACTCGTTGGTAGAACAGTAATTACTGAGTCAGCGATAGTTCCTGTTGAATCCTTTGTTAAGAGTAGGTACATGTTGGCCATGTTCCCGTTTTCATCGACGCTACTTCCGGCGCCAAAGCGACTGAAGTAAAATCTCACACTATCAATTGGGACACCAGCGGCATCGACTGAGATATCTTGTTTCACACCATTTTGATCCAAAACTTTCAAAATAAAATCTTTTCCAGAGCATTGATCAGAAATACCAGTTAACTGCACTTCATTGAGGGTGAATTTGCCCAATAGGTCTTGCGAATAAAAACTCTCGAAAGGAAGCATCGTAATCTCTGAGTCGCAATGTGTTACTGCCACAACGCCGTGCCCAAGTTCGGCAGAATTACTATTTGATCCATTAATAGTGATTAATGCGCCAACGGCAAGACCCAGCGATGCAATTGCCGCTGAAATAGCCAAACCCAAATAAACTTTAGGGAAACGCTTTTCCTCAATTTCAATGGGTTCGATTTCTATCAGACTCATTGGCCACCCACGATAATGAGGCCCTGGCACAGGGCGGTCACGGCATACGCTAAGGAGAACACAAGAAAACCTCTCCTCAGTTAGGGGATGACTGCGAGGGGTAAATTCTAGCGTTTTGAAGAAAAAACTGTCTATTGCATGCCTTGGCTAAGCCGTTAAAGACCGAATGCCCCCAAGAGCATGCCGATGAAGGGAAAAACCATCACCAGTGAGCCTCGGACATTCTTGATCGGAACGCGCTTAAGCCCTTCCATCGTTTGAATATCCACCGTATCGCCATTGACGGTATTAACAAGTGCTAGAACTGGGTCGATGCCCGGGGTATCGGTCATAACAATAATTTTTTCACCAGGAGTTAATTGAGCATGGTGCCAGTAAATGGCCACTGATGAACTCGCTGATCCAATGGCGTTGCGAAGGCCAGATTTTGGATGATCTACACGCAACCCTAAACTAAATAAAATGACAACAAGCAGGAGCGTAAAGACGATGCCGCGCTTAGTGTTATCGCTCATGACGTGCTCCCTCCTTTTAATCTAGCCACCCGTGAGAATACCTTCACGGAGTCGAAAATGCTCCTAGTAAGCGAAATTTCTCTTCATTTTATTTCTTTTGGCTCTTTTTAGGGAGTGATTTCGAGCTTTCTGCGCTGCTGGGCTTCTTTGTCTTGGCAGTTATCGAGGCCAGCCACTGATCTATATCAATGGATTCACTCTCAGTTGAAGGCGTTCGAACCTCCTTTTTCGCACTCTGTGCACTCTTGGTCAGTAACTTCTGAGCGATAACCACTTGTGCCGATAGAACTTTTTGAATGTGGGCCAGTGAGGCGGCGATCGCCATTTTTTGTTTTTGCGCTGCTTCTTGTACTGGAGCGGCTCCGCCTTGAGAGTCAACAAAAGTAGTCGCAGGTTTTGGTTCAATAATTAATTTCTTGCTACCTTTGCGAGCGCTATTAGGTTTAGGTGCACTCTGGATATTAAAAAGCCATTTCACAATTTCTATGGGGTAGTTGAGCACTCTTACAAAAATATTGGCAGATGAGGCAAGAGCTGACTGCTCATGGTGTGGCTCGTTGGCTTCTTCATCGATTTCTGCGCTGGACATACCAAACATCATTCGATTAGTTCGCGAATCAGGGCGTCCAACTCCACGCCATGTTGCAACTTCAATCACAGTTCCTTGGTTCATTTTACCGATTACCAATTTTTGCCCATCAGGTAGATCAATAACCAATGCTGAATCAGAGATTGGCAACGGTACGCGAGAGATGATTGGCTTTACAGGAACCTCGATCTTTTTCGATGCCATGTTATTCGGCCACTCTCTTCCGGTCGGTCATAACAGTTGAAATCCAAGTATGGAATCCAGAATACGAAGATCCATCACTTCTAGAAGAGGGTCGCACACAAGTGTCACCACTAAGCCTGACTCCCCATACTTCAAAGCATACCCAGGTCTAGCCAAATAGAGGTCACGCCCACCTGGGTCTGGCAGGGCAAGAACCGTACATGTGAATGGCAGGTTTGTGCCTAATGTATCCGTGGTCGATAAAGTCACATCGAGTCGATGACCCGAGCAATCACTACTGAGATCGCCCACTTTGATTCCATCCAAAATAAAGCGATGGTTGACCGTGTCAAAATGACTCAACATTCCTAAATTGATTGCACTGTCGCAGGAAGCAATGTCGGCGGTTCCTGTTCCATGACTCATTAAGGCCGAACCATTGCACGCATAGGAGATACCGCCATCTCCTCCAATAAATTTGGTTCCCCCTTCAGGGCAATGTTCATCCCCTGGCAAAACTGGCACTACCGCTACCGGTGCTCCCGGCGGCCCAGCAGCGCCTTGTGTACCCCTGCTTCCTGGCACACCAGGAGTGCCCGGCGTGCCCGGCGTGCCCGGCGTGCCAGCACTACCAGCTGTTCCACTTGCACCAGCAGCGCCGGCGTCCCCATTTGCACCAGCAACACCAGGTGGGCCACCTGGTCCGATCGGACCGGGCGCTCCATCGATTCCATCCTTTCCGGCTTGGCCATTGAGTCCTACAAAACCGCTCCTGCCTCCCACGCCACTGACAGTGGGTTTGCCTTGGCGATCAATCATGATTGCCAATACTTGGTTGAGTTTTGTATCTGTTCCGACTTGGTATCCCAAGAAAAGATTTTCAAATTGGCTGGTGGTACTTGAGGCAGCACTGGGATAAGAAGCTAAGCCTCGAGAAAATATTAGAATCAGGAGAAAGAAGGTTAACTTTTTCATTGATTGATACTTTCACCATTGACTTTGATTCGCTGAGAAGCAAGATGAAAGCTACTCAGTATCACATGCAGTAATGGCAGCAGAAAACCTAAAGTCATGAAAATCTCAGATCGCTGTGTTATTTGAAATGGCAGCTGATCGACATACGAGAAGAGGTAAAAACTAACGAGAGTAATCGCACCGGCTTCTACTAAAACGTTTCGGCGCCATTGAGAGAATAAATGCAAGTTAACAGGCCGGGAATCGAGCATGAGGGATCCGAAAAGTACTAGAAAGAGTAATCCGCTAACAATTGCCACTGCCCAACTCTCTGCCCATACAAAAGCTGTGAGCATGGCCGAGGATGCGACTATGGCTACGAAGTTAGGTGACATGAGGTTTTTGAAGTGATAATTCTCAAGAGTGAGCGAATCTGCTTTCTGACCTCTGGCAATACTTGAATCCAATTGCTGACGGGCAAAAATCTTCACTCCGAAGAAGGCTCCCATGGCAATTGAGAGTCTGATCATAGTTTCTCTATTACTAGATATCCCGATCGATAAACTCTGGGTCAAGACTTGCACTGCAAAGAAATACACTCCGATGATCACTGAAATCACAACCAACAGTAAGAAATCACCATCTGTAGAATTCTTCCGCTGCCTGGCAAAAGGAAAATCAAGACGAGCAGAAGAATAGAGCAAGTTGCCATAGACGCTGGCAAATACCCACATCAAAGCTAATGAAGCCAGCACCATTACTGCGCGCAAACTCATCACCTCGCCGATGAGAACTTGTCCAATGGCAAAGCCCAACGTCGCGAAGACCCCACTGAAGGCATCAAAGAGTCCAATGCTCGATAGTGCAAAAAGAAAAAATATAGGGATATTGGGCAGATTTCCATGGGTGAGGTAGCCGGCATCTACCCCAGCAAATAGGGCGATTGCTGGCAGGAGTGACCACAGCAACGGCGAGATTTTATGGACAAAAGTTTCATCCAAGCGAAGCAGGAATTTAAAGACCGAAGCTCGATCCGACACTAGTGCGCCATGGCGTAAGAGATAGATGGCGTAGGCAAAACGTGGCAGCCGCTTATCAAACATCAGAGTCCCGTGTTCAATAAGACTTTTCTGCCGCCACATATCCAACTGTGAATATTTAACACCACGTATGACAGAAAGGCTGACTATGATGAAAATTAACACAAGAATCACCAGAGCTAAATCTCGAGGAAGATGAGAGATGGAATAGTGGGTTAAATTCACGACCGAAACTGTGGCTGCGACCGAACCAGACGTTGCACCATTTTCAAAAATGTAAACGGTGTAATCACCCAGCGGTAGGTCACTGGCAAGCACCGCAGAATAAACCAAAAATCCTTGTGCATTAATTGAGCTCTTCTGAAAGCTCACAGGCGGCGAGCCTTGGCGCACCATTTTTATCTCCCAAGTGGATGTTGAAGCAACCCCTCCAAGAACGATGTTTTGTTCAATTCCCCGCTCCCACGTCAACAGTGGATGATCCTCAGCCCATGCAAAAGGTGTGGAAGAGGTAAAGAAGAAAGTGACTACAAGGCCAGCAAAAATCTTCCTAATCATTTTTTAAAGCATCAATAACCATCCATAGACCAAAAATCAATGGGACGGTCACCAACAGAGCGCGCGGAGTGAGAAATTTGCCAATCACGGGAATAACAAAGAAGACCACACCGGTGATATCTGGGATCTTTGGATGCTGCACATCCGGTGATGGATTGGCATCTCCTTTGACGATAAAACCAGTCTCTGCATCTCCGCCAATAATGCGGTGAGAGAAAACACCTACGGCGCTTCCATCAAATCTGCGTCCAACGTAGGCAACAATTGTGCCAACTTTTGGTGTTAAATTTTTAGTGGGCGTAGTCAAGATAATGTCGCCAGGATTGATGGCCGGGACCATCGAACCCGTTAAGACCACGCGCGCTTTGACGGTTCCAGAAAAGGAGAAGACTGAAAAGGTAAGCAAGACTGTGGCGACAAGGTAGCCAGACCATCTAAAAAAAGTAGAAAGGCGCGTCGAAACAGCGCGTGCTCCAGTTGCAATACGCTCAACAGGGGCTTGGACAAACAGACTTGCCTTCGTCTCTAAAATCTTCTCACCGGCTAGAAGATAGCTGTGTTCACCCGTTGAATCCGAGACGGTGATCAGCACATTGGAATCTGCCACTAAACCAGGATTCTCCACCCACATCGCAGTGGCACCAAGCAAGAAAGGTTTCGCAGATGCGATTGGCTCGAGCTCTGCATCCATCGCTGCCTCCCATTCTTCGCCCAGGAACTTGCGGTAATTAGGCCGTGAAACTTTCGGTGACGTTTTGGCAAAGTACTTCTGAGCCTTCACCCAAAGATCAAGGAAATACCTTTTCAAGTTTAGAGCACAATAGGTACAAAACAAGAACGACCCCGCCCTAACTTTCTAGGGCGGAGCCGTTCTTCACACTTCTAGCCTTGAGGGGCTTCTTACTTGTAGTACACGTTTTCTATGAGGTCCTAGGACTTCTTAGAGAGCAGTACTTGAATACACACTTGGCAGTGCATCGATAGATTCAACGGTGATCTTGCCAACAGCTGAAGCTGGTGGGGCGTAGAAGGCTTTTACGCCAGCATTTGCAGTGCCGTTAGAACCAATTGAGCATGTGATCTTTCCGCCAGAGACACCAGCACTCATGGAGCAAGAAATTCCACCTGCATCAGCACTGGCAGAGTTCTCTGTGCTTACAGTGTCTACAACAGATGTGCCCGATGTTGGAATTTGGATCGCAAATCCTTGATTGTACTTTGCGACAGTTGATACGCCAGCAGAGCCGCCGAAAGCAGTCGCACCAGCACTGCCACCGTAGTTCCAACCCAAGTAAAGCGGGTTCAAAGCCGAACCATTATAGGCGTAATCAAGGGCGGTACCAGTTGCCCCAGATGCTGTATAGGCGTGGATCAAAAAGAACATATTTCCACAGTGAGATGAGACTCCATCCGAAGACACAGCAGCGGCTGTATCGATGCCGTCAAGAGTAAGGGATGTGAAAGCAAAGTTAGCATCCGATGAGTTAATAAAGGTCGCACCTGGAGTCAGTGTGATATCTGAATCACAAGCAGTAGTTGCTGCAACGCCTTGACCGAATTCAACAGAGCTTCCGCCGTTAAGAGAGATGCTCGCTGCAAGAGTTGAGCCCAAGCCCATCATGCCAGCAAGTAAACCAATACCAATAACAAATTTAATCTTCTTCTTCTTCGAGGTGCGCTCAGATGGCTCGTATGCTCCACCTAGGTTTAAAATCTCCATCTGTTTTCCTCCTCAAGGGGAAATGCTCGACGTTCCATTCACAGGTTGTGAACTTCTCAACTCGGGTGAACCTTGGGGGCTACCCCGTCAGGCTCAGACCTGTGGTTGATGTCGAGGGTTAGTCAAGCATCTGCATCGCGCGTTGTGCAACACATTCCCACTCTTGGCCCACGCTCAAATCTGTCAGAGGGTGAGAAACCGTTCGGGTTTTACGGTCATTTTGGGCGTATTTTGCGAGTTTTAACCAATAAGGAAGCCTTTCACCAGGGGCATCCCCAGCCCTTGGATGCCTAGACCATCTGTAGTTCTGAGGCCAGAGCTGGTTGTCACAGAGAGAGCAAAGACGTTAGCGCAATAAATCAAGGAAATGAATGAGTGGATGTAAGACACCTTGGCCCGGAGCCGAAATTCTCATTGCTCTGCTTGAAGAATTCATTCATCATTAAAGAATGTGCACATAAATTTTAGAGAGCTGTTTAAATTGCGCGGAATGTGAAAAAAATGAAATCACACAAAAAACCCTTATTTTATAAGGTTTTATCGAGTTGGATTATTTACAGTTTCAACTGTTGTACGGCCAATTAATTGCCCATCTAAATTGACGCTCGTAGCTGTGGGATCCAAATAGAAAGTGACATCTGCATTTGTCGCAGAGAGATCAGTACCGTCATAGATTGAAGTGCCAGAAACATTTAATGAAACGGCAGCAGACATTGCACTCGATACTGGCGAGCCATCACCAGTTAAATACGTTAAAGCAAGGGCTCCGGCATCGCTGGTGCTTACAGGTGCATCAACATTAGGAAGAGCAATCTGAAGGACGTGCGCATCCACCGTCGGTCCTATGGAGAGCTCAGCACCAGCAGTATCAATCAAGCGCACTCGCAATTTCTTGCCATGGCAGGCCATCAAATCAAGGTTGGAAATGGTCACACCCCTCACTCTAAAAAATCCAGCAGAAGTATCTGTAGGTGTGGGTTGGGAGTGCCACTCTTCACCGATTGCAGCAAAGACGGTGGGATCGCACGCAACGGCTTGCTGTGAACCTTGGCCAAACTCGAGAGCGCCACTTCCAACGGTCACACTTGCTGCAAATGTTGAGAGTAAGAACGGAACGACGCCAGCAAGTGCTGCGCCAAAAATAATCTTATTTCGGTGACGTCGTTGTCCGCCGCCAAAGCCAGAGTTGACCCGCCCGCTTAAGGGGGATTGCAAACCCTGCGGCATCAAGACTCCATTCTCAGGTGAGGGAGTCCTCCAGAATGCACAGAGAACTCGCTCGTTACTTTACCTTTGAGCGTGCGAGAAACCCGTGATTGACGCTGCGCGGAAGTGAGTTTTTCTAGCGGTTAAGGGAGATACCGTTTTTGATGAGATCCATACCAAGACCCAAAGCTCGTAAATAAATCGTGCGTGAATTCATCGCACTTGCTTGGCCGCAGTGGACCGGATCCAAGGATGGAGAAGTCAGAGCGATAAGGGTAAGGCTGAGATAGAGGCCGCCAAGGGGCCCGCGAGCGCCCACAATTCGTGTACCTCCCCCACTATTTAATATCGCAACAACTTGATCTGTTGTACCAGAAATCAGTAGATCGGAGGTGAGATCACCTTCGACAAGTTGTACTTCATTGAAGAATGAATCACGAGAATTTTTTGCATAGACATCAAAAAGTAAATTGTTTCCTCGCAAGCAAGCCAGTAGATAGCGCGACCCCGATACGTTGATTGGGGGCAGATAACTAAATAATGCTCGTGGGTCCACTGGTAACACGGTCGGGATATTTAGTTGCAGCGTTTGAATGCTTTCAGGACTTGCGGTGGCTGATCCACCAACGGTCATCGAGTCAGGTGAATCCACCATCGAATTGGGATCGCCAGGTGAAGCAGAATTAGCAGATGGTGCAGGACTCGGTGATGGTGCAGAAGGGTCGATGGGAATAATCAAATCTGCGGGAGCATCCGATGCTGACTCAGATGGAATGGGCGATGCAGATTGACTTGGTTGTCCAGCAACTTCCTCCATCGGCGGGGGCGTCGCATTTTCATCGGCTATAACGGGCGCGACAATCGTAAGCACAATTCCGACCAGTGCTAATGCAAGGAGGCGATAGAGCAGAATCCGTGGCTCTTGGTTTCTCATTACCTCGGCGGCAGCTCGAGCGCGCAGCAGAGGTGTGCGGCGAGAACCACGGCCAATTTCCACAGCGCAAGCCTACCGTGCAATAAGTTGTATCAACCGAACAAGGGGGTTGGAGCCAATTGCGATCTAGACGTAAACTTCGAGCCTGCTTCCTTGCAACCCCTTGCCAGTAAAGCGTGAGAGTGATTTGGGAGTGACATGTCTTCGGAATTTCGCACTCGTGTCCTTGTCGCCGAAGATGAGGAATTTACTCTCAATCTTTTGCGCGAGATTTTGAGCGATGCCAATTTTGAGGTTAAGGCCGTTAACTCTGTGGCCGATGCGATTGTTGCCGTAGATAGTTTCGATCCCCATGCCGTTATTAGCGATCTAAATTTTGGAATCAATGCGCCAAGCGGGGCAGATCTGCTCAACTTCCTTGAGCAAGAGCATCCTTGGATTGGCAAGGTGATTCTGACATCACACGCCTCCCCCGCTCTGGCCCTGCCACGCGGAACCTCGCTACCAGCAAATGTTACTTACCTTGTTAAATCTGAATTGCAGACGATTGCAAGTTTGAGTGAAGCCGTACGGGAATCTATCGCCAAAGTTGATGCCACCCCTGAGCGTCCGGTCTTGGAAAATACTCGAATCGTAATCAGCCATACACAAGGTGAGATTTTGCGATTAATGGCAGAAGGATTTACAAATGCAGCCATCGCTGTTCGTCGGGAAACATCCCTGCGAGCTACCGAAACTTTGGTTCAGCGCACATTTGCAACTTTAGGACTTAAAAGTGATGAGGAATACAACCCACGCATTTTGGCTGTGCGCATGTGGCAAGAAGACAAGATCGTGATCCGATGAAGCATCACTTTTCCGCCTTTCGAACGGCCGTTACTGGCCGATGGGCTATCGCCTTTCCATCTTTTTTAATTATTGCGCCTCTAAGTATTGGATTTTCTCTCGAACGTGAAAGTGCAATCCAACTTGGGAACTTGTCTACCTGCGTACTTGTCACCGCAGCAGGAGAATTTGTTGGTTACCTGTATCTCTTCATTGCTCAAGCAGTTTTGCTCAGCGAACGTAAAGAAAAATTGCAAAAGTTAAGTACGTGCGTGTTCGTTTGGTTAAGTACCGGATTGGTACGCGGCCTTGCTGCTGCCCTTTACGCACATTTTGTCTTGAATCTGCCTATACATTTTCTCTTGCGTGTGGCAAATTCCATGCTCTTCACAGGCATTTCCCTTACTTTGGCTGCTTTCTATTTCGGATCGGTTTCTGCCAAAAAAATACAATCTGAAGCCCTCTGGAATTTGAGTGATTTGCTTGCCATTGATTCTACAAACCTTTCGACCGATCAAATAAGTGCAAAAAAGCAAGCGATTTCATCATTTCAAACTTTTCTCGCACCAAAAGTAAAACAGCTCCAAGAATTAACTGGCGAACTCAGCAAATTTGCCACTTCAGAAGAGTTTTCTAACGGGCTGCGTACTCTGAGAGTTCAAGCCGAAAGTCTCAACGAAAAAATGAACGAGGAATTGACGGCAATGGAACGCGCTGTTGATATTTCTGCGATTGATTCCATGAAGCCAATAACCCATTCATCATTTATCAAGGGCCTGCTTCCTGAAACAATATCAGTGCGCACCGCTTTTGTCGCACTTTTTTTTGGCGGCATAGTGGGCCAGCTGCCACGAAACGGTTTCATGGGTGCACTTGCCGCAATAATTTCAAGTCTTCTCATCACTACTTTCCTGCAGATTGCCTGTGTTGTGGTTCCACTACTTAAGGGCGTCCCGAAGTGGATGAGCACTCCGATTGTTTATGCCGGAGTCTTTGGGATTCAATACTTCTATTCATCTCACTTATCTCTCTTTGGCCTGAATTTAGCCACACCATTTATGCCTTGGTACTCAGCTACTAAGTGTGTCTTTGCTGTCTATCTAGCCTCTGTTGTATCGGGATTGCTCACCGAGCAAAACGAAGCATTTTTAACTTTAGGTCTTGCCACTGCTAAAAACCGCATTCAGATCAATGAGTTGAGTAACTCGACAGATGACTTTGATCGAGTGAGTTTGGCAGCAAATTTTGGCAACTTGCAAGGCAAAATTTCTGGAGTAATCATCGGTCTCAATATTCTCAAAGAGGGTGCTAGCGGTAATGGCTCCAAACGTCCTTCTCCAGACTTGATGGCTAATACCAATACACTTCTCTCTGAAGCAATTTGGGAAATTCAACATCTTGGCGTTAAAGAATTATCTAACTAAGGAGAGCGGTCAGATTCGTAGCATCAAAGTGCTAAGTAAAGAGCGAATCGAGATAGATGCGATTCTCGCTCTCATTCCCGTCCGCATCATTACCTGGAAGGCTTACTGGGCGCTTGCGCCTTTTTCCGTCCTTAGCGTTTGCGTTTTTGTCCAACAGGAATTCACAACAAAATCTGCATTTTTATCTTGGTTAGCAATTGGATTTCTCTCCCATGCCAGCATGGCACCTTTTGTCATCTACGCCCATGGAAAATTTGGCCGTCGCACTCATTTCATACTCTCTGCATGCATGGGTGCTGCACGTGGCGCGTCAATTGGATTGCTAGCGCCAATTTTATTAGTCCAGGATCCCATCTCACTGATAAGTCGTACTTTTAACTCTTCGCTAACCGTTTTCTATGCGTTAATTATCACGGGAATCATTTTTTCGGTATGGGCTGGGTTCGAACGAGACTTGAGAACTCTACTCTCTGATGCCATAAATGATAGAAAAATAGAGCCTAGTCTTACATCGCTATCGCCTACTGGGCCACAGCATGATTCCAACATACAAGAACTCTTAAGCAAATTGAGCTTCTCGTTATCGCAAGCTAAAGAGGAGGGCGGCTCGGTTTATACGCTCACAGAGCAAGCCAACGCCATCGATAAACTCATCAAAGATCACATTCGCCCTCATAGTGCAAAACGCTGGCGCGAGAGTGAATTGATTTGGCCCAAGATTCAAATACAAAATGTTTTATATCGCTCCCTGGTAAGAACTCCGGCACCCGTCATCTCAGTCCTCATTCTCATGCTTCCATTAAGCCTGACTGGACATATAGCGCGTGAGGGATTTTTACATGGGTGTATCGGACAAGTGCTTGGGTTTACTCTCACAATCGCGATGTTGTTACTATCCCGATTAGTTACAAGGCGATTTTCACAAACGGTAGCAACTAGCAATCTTCTCTTCATGGTTTTCTTTATTTTTCTCCAAGCACCCATTCTCGTCGCTTTAGGTTGGATGTGGCCCACCACTAATGCATATTCTTCCGTTAGTACGGTGCAAGTGTCATACGCAACAATGCTCACTTTTATAGCCTTAATCGGAATTGCCGCAATAACTTTAACCGTTCGTTCAACTCGTAATGACGCACTCAATTTATTACGTGATTCAATCTCAACGCAGGCAATGGAGAGGATGATCAGTGGCAGTGTGGCATCTACATCCAAATCTGACTACGCCCAATATCTTCATGCTGAGGTGCAATCTCAGCTTCTGGCCTGCAAATTGCTTTTACTCAAGGCTGCAGAGTCAGACTTTCAACTTTTTTCACCGGAAGTAACACAGAA
Source organism: uncultured Actinomycetes bacterium (assembly GCA_903822425.1). Classification (GTDB taxonomy): domain Bacteria; phylum Actinomycetota; class Actinomycetes; order Nanopelagicales; family Nanopelagicaceae; genus QYPT01. Next base: position 13,047 of record CAIJOY010000048.1, read on the forward strand.
AGTTGTTAAACGTATAGAACTTCTCAATACTCCATTTGAAAGACGGCCGATACGAATTCCGGCAGAGCGATTGAAGGAGATGGCAGCAACCTGGAAGGGGTTAGCAAGAATTCACTTTGATTTTCCTACCGAGTTTGAGAAGATCTCTAGCAATGGTGAAGTAATTTCACAACTTATCGAAGAATCAATCGTGAATGCGATTCGTCACGGTAAAGCGAAAAACATCCGCGTAACGGCAACTATTGAATCCGGTACATGTTTTATGAAAATTCAAGATGACGGAAAGTTCAAATCGACCAAGAGTCAGGGGCTTGGGTCCACGCTCTTTGAAGTTTTTGCTCCCGACTGGAAACTCACTACAAATGAGATTGGAACTCTTGCGACGCTCAGCGCGAAGTTCTATTGAATCGCAATCGCATCTACGACAAAGATCAACGTTTCATTAGGTCCGATCGGCCCACCGCCTGCTGCGCCGTAACCGAGGTCTGGCGGAATAACTAGTAGTCGTCGACCTCCAACTTTCATTCCAGGGATTCCTTGTTGCCATCCTAAAATCACATTAGCTAGTGGGAATGTTGCAGGCTGACCACCATCCCAAGAAGATTCCACAACTTTTCCGGTTGACCATGCCATCAATGTGTAATGCACGGTCATCGTTGATGTGGCAACTGCTTCTGGGCCGGTGCCGACAATAATGTCTTTAGTTTGTAGCGTTGTTGGAGGGGTTCCAGATGGGCCACCAATCGTTGGCGCGCTACCTGCAGCCCCTGTAACTGATGGCAAATTAGCTGAAGCATTTGGCACGGATGAACCTCCACAAGCGCTAAGTGATGCAATGGACATAAACAATACTCCGACAAGAGCAAACTTCTTCAAGCGCATTTAATCGTTCCCTATCTCTTTAATCAGTGTGAAATCGCCACCGCCAAGTTGGCCTTGCGAATTGTAGAGCTCGAGTTTTGCACGAGTATCAGCAATGTCTAAATTGCGCATGGTGAGTTGTCCGATTCGATCTGCTGGCCCGAAAGCAGCATTCTCTGTGCGCTCCATGGAAAGTTTATCTGGGTGATAACTCAATGCAGGGCCAGTTGTGTTAATAATCGAGAAATCATCACCACGGCGCAGGCGAATTGTGACTTCACCTGTCACAGCCGATGCCACCCAACGTTGTAAAGATTCACGATGCATTAAGGCCTGAGGGTCTAACCATCGACCTTCATAAAGCAGGCGGCCTAATCTGCGACCTTCAGAGTGGTAGTTGGCGATGGTGTCTTCATTGTGAATGGCACTGACTAATCGCTCATAGGCGATGAACAGCAGAGCCATTCCGGGTGCTTCATAAATGCCCCGACTTTTTGCCTCAATAATTCGGTTTTCTATTTGATCGGCCATGCCTAATCCATGACGCCCACCGATTGCATTGGCCTCGCGCATCAAAGCAACTGCGTCGCTGAAATCCAAGCCATTAATGGCAACAGGGCGGCCTTGGCTAAATTGAATCCGAACATCTTCACTTTCAATTTTTACCTGCGAATCCCAAAAGCGCACTCCCATGATTGGCTGCACAATTTCTATAGATGTATCGAGATTTTCAAGGCTCTTGGCTTCGTGGGTTGCACCCAAAATATTGGCATCAGTTGAGTAAGCCTTCTCGACACTGTCCCGATATGGCAAATTGTGTCCAAGGAGCCATTCTGACATTTCTTTTCGCCCACCTAATTCGGCAACAAAATCAGAGTCCAGCCATGGTTTGTATATTTTTAGATTTGGATTAGCCAAGAGGCCATAACGATAGAAACGTTCTATGTCGTTACCTTTGTAAGTGGAACCATCTCCCCAGATACCAACATTGTCATGCAACATCGCGCGCACTAATAATGTGCCGGTAACTGCCCGGCCAAGGGGTGTTGTGTTGAAATATTGTTTTCCTCCAGAGCGAATATGAAATGCCCCGCATGCAATCGCAGCCAAACCCTCTTCAACTAAGGCGGTTTTGCAATCGATGAGTCGTGAAATTTCAGCGCCGTATTCCTTTGCACGAGCTGGGACGGTTGCAATCTCTGGCTCGTCATATTGGCCAAGATCTGCCGTATAGGTGCATGGCACAGCGCCTTTGGCACGCATCCACGCAACGGCTACTGAAGTATCAAGACCGCCAGAGAAAGCAATTCCAACGCGTTGACCAACCGGCAAAGATGCAAGAACTTTGGACATGAGCACAGCCTAACTGATGGAGTTGCTTTGATGAGCCCAGATACTTTGTGGCTAATTAATCTCTTGTATATGGAAGTCGCGGATCAATTTCTTGGTTCTTCCAACTTTCGCGCACCCATCCATGGGCGGGATCATCGGTAATGAGCCACGTGCGCTCTGGATCAGGGCCAGCCATCACATTTAAGTAATACAAGTCGTATCCCGGAGGTGCAACACAAGGACCATGCCAACCATATGGCACCAGGACTATATCTCCAGTACGAACTTCGGCCAATGTATCTATGTCGCCGGCTGATGAACCGTAATTGCGTACATAACCAATGGGGTCGACATCGCCGTGACCAACGGTATTTCTATCAACTGCAACTTCAAAATAATAAATTTCCTCAAGGACTGACTCAACGCCCGGTTTATTCTCATCATGTTTATGGGGAGGGTAGCTCGACCAGTTGCCAGCTGGATTAATAACTTCACAGGCGATGATGCGACTAGCGGCCAAATTTGCAGGAGTACCAAAATTATGAATTTGGCGAGTGGCATTTCCGGCACCGCGCATTTCAATGGCCACGCTCTCACGAGGAAGGTAGGCCACTGGAAAAATTTCATGTGCAACTGCTTCGGCCACTGCAACGCGACCATTGCCACTAATGCGAGCTGAGGTTCCTATCGGCAAGTACAAAGTATCGGTCGGTCCGTGAAAAACATCTTTTCGTCCTATGAGGCTTTGAGAAGCGGTTGTTCCATCGTGTAAAACATAGGAAATCTCAAAGGATCCAGATAGAGGCAAGATAATTCGTTCTAAGTTTTCTGCTGCAAACTCAACACTTTTCCCAGCAACTAGCTCTGCCACTCGAACGCCGGTGTATTTCCAACCGTGCGTTGATGAATCAACAATAGATTCCCAGCCATCTCGAGCCAAAGTATTTCGTGCATAAAACCAATCATCATTACGAATGTGCATTACTAGCGGATCCCATGTACTAAAGTCACTGCTGTCTCAATGCCACTAGCGACATCGCCCCCGGTGGGAAAGAGCAAACTGCGGCCAACAACCATGCCGCGCACACCAGGTAGAGCCAAGGCACTTTCCCAGGAGCCAAATGTTGCACTTTGGTCGTTAGCAACTTCTCCACCCAACAATAAAGTTGGCAAAGTGGTTGACTGCATAACGCGCGCCATGTTTGGCACTACAGGAATTTTTAGCCATGTATAGGCACTGGAATTTCCCAAACCTGCAGCAATTGAAATAGAGAGAATATTTGCCTCGGTTGTGAGTTGATTCTTGATTGCCCCATTTTCCCATTGAGACATAAATGGTTCAAGCATGATGGGGATCTGTGCTGCAGCCGCCTCATTAACAGCCCTCGTAGTTGCCTCTAACGTTGCTGCAGTACCAGCATCTTGCAAATTGATGCGCAGCAAAGTTTTGGCAAAATCTAAACCGCTCTTTTTGATACCGGCTATGTCATATCCAGTGAAGCGATCATCCATTTCAAAAGATGCGCCCTTAATCCCGCCCCGGTTCATGGACCCAACAACAATTTTATTATCCAAAAGTCCTAGGAGGGCTAAATCATCAATAATGTCTGAAGTACCCAAAACACCATCTACACGTGGGTTGCTTAACGCAATTGCTAGGCGCTCTAACAAGACATGTCTATCTGCCATCGCCCAGGGATCGCTGCCAGCACTGAGTGCTCCGCGTGCAGGATGATCTGCTGCAATGATGAAAAGTTTTTCATCTCCCCCAATTACGGAGCGGCGAACACGCTTTTCTAATATTTGAGCAACTAAACCTGGTTGTTGAGCTCGTAAACGCGAAAGTTCAGCAATTTTTGCTTTCATTTTTTTAGAAACTCCTCAACTTCTGCCGTTGTAGGCATGGCGGTAGAACATTCTCGGCGACTTGCAACAATTGCTCCGGCAACATTGGCAAAAGTGAGAATCTTTTCCAAATCCCAGCCTTGTGTGAGGCCATAACAGAACGCTCCACCAAAACTATCTCCAGCACCAAGACCATTAATAACGTTGATTTTTACTGGAGGAACCTGCGCAGTTTGCGTGCGAGATTTTGCCATAACACCCTTGGGTCCCATTTTCACGACAGCTATTTCAACTCCGCGCTCAAGCAAAGCATCGGCTGCACGATGTGGATCCGTTTCAGCGATGGCGACTTCGCACTCTTCGCGATTTCCAATTGCAATCGTCACTTTGCTCAGAGCAATCTCTGCTTGGGCACGAGCCTGTTGTGGTGACTTCCAAAACATTGGGCGGTAATCCAAATCTAAAATCGTATGATCGCGGCGTCCGCGTGCATCCCATGCAACATGGTGAGCCGATGCACTGGGTTCTTCGGATAAGCCGGTGAGAGTTGACCAATAGATTTTGGCACCCTTGATCGCATCAAGATCTAGCTCTGAAGCATTAATGACCATATCGGGGGCCTTGGGAGCGCGATAAAAGTAGAGCGGGAAGTTATCAGGTGGGAAAATTTCACAAAAAACAACTGGCGTATTGAGGCCATCAACTGGCGAGACAAACCTATCGCTCACGTTAAGGCGAATGAGCTCTTGATGGATATATTTTCCAAAAGGGTCATGTCCTGTGCGCGTGATGATCGCAGATTTAAGACCATGTTTAGCAGCAGCTACAGCCACATTCGTTGCACTGCCTCCTAAGTACTTGCCAAAGGTTGTAACTTCTTCTAGTCCAACTCCATCTTGTAGCGGATAAATATCTACGCTGACCCGTCCAATGGTGATGACATCAAATGCTTGTTCTGACATCAGTTCTTCCAACCGAATGAATTGAAATACTGGCGAGAGCGCTCAGAGACGAGAGCGGGGGCGCTCATGGAAGCAACTGGGTACATATCGTGCTCCACGATCGCGTATCCCTTCCATTCCACATCTCGCATCACCGAAGCAATACCAGAGAAATCTATGCCACCTTTTGCAGGTTCTGCAATCACACCACGACCGACGGCTTGAGTGAATGCCAATTCTTCTTCTTGTGCGATCTTCAAAACGCTGGAGTCAATACTTTTGAGATGCATGTAAGGAATTCTGGAGTGACGCTCACGCAACAGCGCCGCCGAATCTCCACCGCGATAAAAGTAGTGACCGGTGTCAAGACACAACTGGGTGAATCTGGAATCTGTTTGATCAAGCAATCGATCTACTTGTTCTGAATATTCAACAACAGTATCTGCATGAGGGTGAAATGCTAAAATCATTCCAAATTCTTCTAAGACTAATTTACCGACCGCATCGCAAGTTTTCACCAGTTGTGACCATTGGGCACCATCTACTGCCGTGGGTGAATTCCAGGATCCATCTAAACCTCTGTAGAGATCTCCCATCATTACAAAGTATTTGGCGCCAAGAGGTGCAGCCAAGCTGGCAATCTGCCGGACCTCTGCAATCTTCTTATCAAACAAATCAGCCGAATACAGATCTGGCGTCATAAGCGTTGCTGCGATTAAGGAGAGGTCTCTCTTTGCTAATTCATCACGCAGAAGATTTACATCAGTTGGTAGATAACCAAAGGGGCCAAGTTCGATAATACGATGCCCCGTTGATGCTGCTTCATCGAGAAATTGAGACCAATGTGGTTGCGCAGGATTATCTGGAAACCAGACTCCCCAAGAATCAGGAGCGGTCCCAAAAGTTAACGACATGGTGCAATCCAATCACTTAAGCCCTTGACTGTGAAATGGCTTCAATTGCACTTGCTAAATGAAGTGAAGATGCCAATTCAGGCTCAATTCCCCAAATCTTCAGCATCTCTTGGTAGCGAGATACTTCTTCACGATCTGGGTTTGCCCCAGTTTTGATCGCTCGGATCATCAAATTGCGAGGCGTATGTTCATCGCTGACAAATTCGATCACTTCTGTGCGATAGCCAACGAGCCTAAGAATCTGGGCTCTTAAAGCATCAGTCAACAAATCAGCCAAGCGCTCTTTCAGCAATCCATGTTTTGTGAGCAAGTTCCAAGGCTCTGGTGCCAACTTCATCTGACTTTGTATGTCGTGATGACAACATGGTGCAATGAGTAAGAGTTTTGCTTCATGATTTACTCCCCACGCAATTGCATCATCGGTTGCGGTATCACACGCATGTAGCGCAATGGCAATATCGGCTGATTCAAGAGTCGTAGCCGAAATTTCTTGCGCTAGGAAATCCATCGTTGATGTAATTCCTAGTTTTTTGGCTATTTCAATATTGCGATTGCGGGAATCCTCGCGAATATCAATTCCAGTTACATGGGCTGGAATACCGATACTTGCGAGGTACTGATGTGCGGCGAACGTGAGATATGCGTTACCACACCCCAAGTCCACAATGGAAAGTGGGTGCTTCGCCGTTGGAGTGTGTATATGGCCAGCTTCGATTGCGCTTCTGAGCGAAGGTGCAAGTAGGCGAAGAAATTCTTCAATCTGTTTGTACTTATCTTGCCGTGTTGGCTTAATTTGGCCGCTGCTATCTGAGATTCCAACTTCTTGTAAGAATGGATCGGTGGACTGTAAAAGACGATTCTTGACGCGATCGTGTTCAAGGTTTTGTTGACGCTCCCCATTTTCAATATGTACAAGTGCAGCGTCCTTTTTCGTTAAGCGAATGGCCATGGATCCGCCGATATGCTCGACTAAAACGTTCGCAAATCCAGAGTTAAGTAATGCAGCAACATCCAGTTCGGTTGGGAGAAAGTTGTTGGTTGTTGTTTGTCGTCCATCATTTTTCATCACTTGTAACATGAGTGCATCTTTGATCCGCACTGGTCGTATATCAACGCGAACTACACCAGGTTGCATGTTTCGACGGCGACCAGAGAGCACCACCCGCACCAAGTTCTCGGTTTGGCCAATCAATTTAAATGCGTCTAGAAAAGCTTCATCAATTTCGATGGTCCCAACCCTTTCTTAGAAATATGTATGAATGCAATCTACTACCTGATAGTCGTCATCAATCATGGGGATCAAGCGCCACTTATCCAAGGTTGTACATGGATGCGAAATTCCCAGCGCAACCAAATCACCAACGATAATTTCTTGCGTTGAATCCACGTGCATAAAAGCATGCTGATCGTTGAGGTGATCAATCTTGCCTTTCATGGACAATATCTCCCCTGAATATCTCTTGATTGGCAGAGGTTGATCAAGATCTATGCCCACATCTCGTTTGCCTGTATTTAATATTGCGAGCCCAACTTCGGGTTGAGCTAATACTTGAGACCACAATTCAATTGCCGGCAAAAATACTTCATCAGGAGTTGCCCCCACAAAGGGATACCGTCTGGAATAGAAACCATGGTCGTGGGCTATGTAACATCCGCTTCGCAGGATAACTAACGAATCTGTGCCAAATTTATTAAGCTCTCGCGAGACAATATCAAAGTATGCGCTTCCTCCCGCTGAAATAATTATCGGGCCATCCTCCACATAAGATTTAATTTTCGTTGCAGCGTCAACAATTTTTTGACAGAAAGCACTGAGTGCTGCAATGCCTTCACGTTCTCGTGAGTCTCCCGGGACACTTCCTTCAAAGCCTGCGACTCCCCGCAAAATGAGTTTCGGGTCTTGAGAAATTGCTTCTGCAATTGCCACAACTTGATCATTTTCTCGCACACCTGCGCGGCCCTTAGCCATTCCGATCTCAATGAGGAGATGAACACTTACATCTGAAACACCGGCGAGTGCTTTCTTGATAATTTCTACACCGGCCAGGGATTCCACGTAGAAGAGAATTTCATGTTCGGGCTTCGCGTTGATTGCAGCGATTGTGCGGATTGAATCAGGGTCCACCACTTCATTTGCAATAATGAAGCGTTTAAAACCGAAGTCGAGAAATATGCGTGCTTGAGAAAAATTTGCAACGGTAAGTGCCCAGGCGCCATGATCCATCTGCATCTGAGCAAGTTGCGGCGACATCGTTGTTTTCGCATGTGGTGCTAGTAAGACTTTTTCATCGTAGCAATACTGTTGCATTCTCTTAAGATTGTGTTCGATTGCACTTTTTCGCAATACTGCAATGGGAAATTGAAAACCGGATGAAAATAAGTTTGGTTTAGTAGCGAGAAACTTTTCTATAGATTGGCCCATTGCAGCCAAAGGGAAACCCTTATTAACATTGGTTATCACAACGCTTCCTTAAAGATTTTCCCTGGGTTTAAAATGGCATTGGGATCTAATGCTTGCTTAATGGCTCTCATCATTTGAACCGCGGGTTCACCGGTTTCTTCAACAAGTGATTTCATCTTTCCTGAGCCAATTCCATGCTCACCTGTGCAAGTTCCGCCCATCGCAATGATTTTAGATGTCATTGCATGGGTAATCTCTCTAACGTGCACTTGTTGCTCCGGCTTGTTGGGATCAACCAAAATTTGGCAGTGAAAATTGCCATCAGCCACATGCCCTACTACGGCAAAAAGATATGGAGAGTTTGTCAACGTTTCTTCAGCCATTTCAACTGCTTGTGCCAGATGAGAAAGTGGAACAGCCATATCAGTACTCACACTTGCCATGCCAGGGTTGGCCCCAAGAATGGCCCAGTGTGCACTATGGCGTGCTTGCCAAAGTTTGCGGCGTTGGCCTTCATCCGTTGTCCATTCAAATTCGGAACCACCAAATTCACTCACTATCTCTCTTACAGATTTTGCATCTTCCTCAACACCTATGGGGCTTCCATGAAATTCAAAAAAGAGAGTCGGGGCCTGAGTCAATGAAAGATTCTCATGAACATTGATGTAACCAATGCTCTTTGCATCAAGGAATTCACATCGAGCCACTGCGATTCCAGATCTCACGACGGCAGTGGCTGCAGCAACACCTTCGGTGAGAGAGGGAAAACGCACCACCGCCGCTGCCATCTTCTCTGGAATACCGAAAAGTCGCACAGTAAGTTCGGTGATTATTGCCAGAGTACCTTCAGAACCAACAAGCAGTCGCGTTAAGTCATAGCCAGCTGAAAGTTTTCTAGTAGCGCGGCCAGTGTGAATAATTGTTCCATCTGCAAGTACTGCCGTGAGAGCCATTACATTTTCACGCATGGATCCATAGCGCACCGTTGTCGTTCCGGCAGCTCCGGTAGCCGCCATCCCTCCGATGGTTGCATCTGCCCCTGGATCTACAGAGAAGAAAAGTCCATGGCTAGATAATTTTTCATTCAGTGCGATCCGATGAACGCCAGGCTGGACGCGCGCAAAAAGATCATCAGCTGAAATTTCTAGAATTTTATTCATACCACTTAAATCTAAACTCACTCCACCCAAAAGTGGAACTACGTGACCTTCAAGCGAGGTTCCTGCACCGAAGGCCACCACCGGGATTTTCTCGCGATTGCAATAAGCCAATACTTGAGAAACTTCCTGCATCGATTCCACCATCACAACAGCTGATGGAAGCACTGGTGTTGCGGCGGATTCATCATGGGAGTGCAGTTCTAGAACCGATGAATTCGTGGAGACTTGCCCAGAAACCAAAGTGCGCAAATGTTCAATCTGCAGATCAGTTAAATCTACTCGAGTGCGCGTCATGGTCCTTAGTTTAAAGGGAATTTGCCCTTAAGAGACCATGCTGGGCCAAGCTCTTGGAGGTCAGAATTAGCCTCTGGATTAAGAACCGCAAGAGAGGCAATCTGTTCTCGCTTGAGATCGGCAACCATGACGTTATATCCACCATGCAAGTCAGCAATATCCCCACTCACATAAAAAACGTAATGGCTGGCATCTTTATAGGGATAGCCATCGGATGTATCCCACGATGTTGAATTAAAGAACAATGGTTGTGCCTCTCGGCCATCGTAATATCCAAACATCAATCGGTCATAATTTTTAGATTGAACTTGTGTAAAGATGTATCGTTCTTCATCGATGCCAACTGGATAGTAAGAAGTTAACATTGGGTCATTCCATAACGCCGTCGTAACGCCATTTTTAATTAACATGATTTGGCGATCTCGTTCAAAAATCACTCCCTTACCATCTGGAGTGAAAAATGGAATAGATGATTCAGCTTCACCAGAAGTCAAGTAAGTTTTACCGGACCCATCGGCGTTCATAATTGTTAGCACGCCATCTTCCTTGTAAACAATTCTCTTCCCATCAGGTGAAAACTTCGGATCCTCATCGCGTTTTCCATTAGGACCAGTTAAATTGATCGGTTCTGCCCAAGCCGAGCCATTCCAGTGCGAAATGAAAACATCCCATTCATTCTGGGGTAGTCCAACTTGGGAACCCATAAATGTCATCGACTCGCCATCAACGCTAATGTGGGCATTAATCGGTGAAAGCATTGATGTCCAATTTTTATTTATTTGAGACATCTCGCCAGTGTCTAAACGCATCATCCATAAAGTGGCATCCCACGCTTTATACGTGGAATAACGGTGATACACGAGAACACCCTCAAGGCGTAAGTCAGACTTTTGCAAATATCGAGTGGAGTGCACAGGTTGCAGGTTAGCGGCCAGAAATGTGAAAATAGAAAAAGCAGCAATGGCGCTCACCAGTCGGATACTTACGACACGCCCACCCATAAAGTTCACCCTATCTGAGACTTGACTCGGCTTTGGGGAGATGTAAGGTAACCTAACACAAATCGGTAGGTTTCCTAACGCAACGATAGAGGCATCTTGTGGACCTACCCCAAAATAAGGGAGTACCTATGTTGAAGAAGCGCATGATTGCGTTATTCGCAGTTTCAGCTCTCATAGTCTCTGGTCAGGCCGCGTTCATGGGTGCATCCCATGCCGCTCCTCGCACAGTGACTGTGTGGAGTCCATTTAGCGGTGATGGTCTAGCTATCTGGGATGCTGCAATCGCTCGTTTTGAAAAAACTCACCCAGCTATCAATGTGGTTTCAGTTGGTAGCGTAGATATGGCTAAATCACTTGCAGCAATCAATGCAGGCACTGGTCCCGATATCTCTGTCGCAAACGGCGCTGGAAACGTCGGCTGGTTCTGCTCAACAGGTGCATGGCAAAATCTTAATAAGAACATTGCTAGCAAAACTGTTGGTCTTGATGTGAAATCAATCTTCCCGGCTTCGGTTCTCTCGTCCACTATTTCTGTGGGTAATCGCTGCGCACTCCCCTTTGCTGCAGAAGTTGTAGGTATGTACTACAACAAAGATATGCTCGCAAAAGCGGGGTTCACAAAACCTCCAACGACTGTTGAAGAGCTCACCGCCTATTCAAAGAAGTTGACGACATTTGACTCTGCCGGAAATATTAAAACTGCAGGATTCGTTCCTTGGGTTGGCTACAACAACCCTTACGGATTTGGAGCGCAAGATCTTGGCTTCATGTTTGGTGCTCACTGGTACTCACCTAATGGCGCACCAGCATTTGGAACAGATCCTCTCTGGGCAAAGGCATTTAACTGGCAGAAGACTTTCATTACTGATGTATTCGGTGGCGGAAACTTCACACTTGGAAAATCACGCCTTCTTAAATTCACAGCGGGTGCTGGCGATGAGTGGGGTGGCGATAGCGACTTCATGACTGGTAAAACTGCAATGTGGATTGTTGCTCAATGGATGGCTGGTGCGTATTGCGATAACACCGGTAACTGGGTTCTCAACCCTTGTAATCATCCATACATCAACTTCGGCGTTGCACCAACACCAGTATTAGCAGCAATGAAGTCGACCAACTACGGAGCTGGCCGCTTTAGTGCCCAGCCAATGGGTATTTCAAAGGGTTCCAAGAATCCAACTGATGCGTGGGAAGTTCTTAAGTTCCTCGCAACAGATACCAAACTGCAAATTGATTACTCCAACTGGGGTACTTCGATTCCTGCAACAAAGGCAGCACTTGCCTCCAAAGACCTTGTCTACCCAGCGGTTTACAAGACTTTCTTTGACATCGTTGCCCATCCACGCTCTGGTTATCATCCTTTGATGCCAACGGGTGAACACCTTGATGAAGTAGAGCTCGATGACTTGATGGCAGGCTGGCAGGCAGGTTCGGTAACAAACCTATCTGATGCACTTACTTCCGCCGGCGCGAACGTCGCAAAAATCATCGAACGCCAGGGCAAGTAAAAAGGTACAAAAAGAAGATGCCTCTAAACATGGGAAAATCACTTGTCCCCTCGCGCAAGCGAGGGACAAGTGGTCCTATGCAACCTCGAAAGAAATTGAAAGTCCCTTGGGTTTTTATTCTTCTGTGTCTTTCGCCATGGATCTTGGGGTTCTTGCTCTTCACTGCATACCCAATGATTGCCAGTTTTTACCAATCATTTACTAAATTTAATTTGATTGAATCTCCAAAATGGATCGGCCTGGCTAATTACAAGCGCATGTTTTCTGATGATCCCGATTTTTGGATTGCGATGCGTAACACTATCTGGATTTCGGTTATTAGTATTCCCCTTCGTATTGCCTTTGCCACCTTTGCTGCCTGGATTCTAACTAAGCCTAAAAAAGGTATGAAGTTTTACAGAACACTCTTTTTCTTGCCAGCGATGGTGCCAACTGTTGCTGCGTCAATGTCTTTTACTTATATTTTCAATCCTTCATATGGGCCAATCAATAATTTCCTGCAGCACATTGGCATTAAGAATCCACCTTTCTGGTTTTTAGATCCCGTATGGTCAAAATGGGGACTCATCCTGCTTGGCTTATGGGGAATTGGCGACACCATGATCATTTACTTAGCAGGACTTTTGGATGTTCCTCGCTCTCTCTATGAAGCGGCAAGCTTGGAAGGTGCTAATTCCTGGCAGTCATTCAGATACATCACTCTGCCGCTCATTACACCTGTCATTTTCTTCTCAGGTGTAACAGGAATTATCGGAAGTTTTCAATATTTCACACAAGCCTACGTAGCAGCAGGGCAAGTGAATGACTACTCACACTCGATGTATTTCTACGCAACCCACGTCTATTTCAGCGCATTTCGTGCCTATGAAATGGGGTACGCCTCTGCGCTAGCTTGGGTACTTTTGGTGATTACCCTGCTTTGCACCATGGTCATCCTTAAAACTCAAAAACGATGGGTTCATTATCCGAACGGATCCCTATTTAAATGAGCACCCTGACATTTGATCCCGCCACCTACGTCGATCCAGAAGCTAACGCTCGACGTCGCGCCAAGCTGTGGCACGACTTTCTCTATTCAGTTGCCAATCACACCACTCTCATTTTTATGTCAGTGATTTTCATGATGCCGCTATTTTTCGTTGTCGCTACATCTTTGATGGATCGAAGTCAGACGGTCTCGCATTCGCTCTGGCCACATCCATTCATCTGGCACAACTACATCAAAGTTTTCCAGGATGTTCCTTTCTTGCGCTGGACTATGAATACCGTCCTGGTATCTACATTGGGAATGATTGGCACCGTTATTTCAAGTGTTCCTCCAGCTTATGTCCTCTCTCGCTTACAGTGGAGAGGTCGCAGCACTGCATTTATCATCATCCTTGCGACCATGATGTTGCCAGGGCAAGTAACGATGATTCCGGTGTACGTAACCTTTTCCAAAATGGGGTGGATCCCATCCTTGCTCCCACTTATCGTCCCCGCATTCTTTTCGAGTGGGTTTTCGATCTTTCTCCTGCGCCAGTTCTTTACCAGTATCCCGGATGAGATTTCTGATGCTGCTCGAATTGACGGGTGCAGCGAATTGCAGTTGCTATTAAAGATCATTGTGCCCCTTGCTAAACCAGCGATCGCAGCAGTAGCGCTTTTTTCCTTCCTTGGCTCTTGGAATGATTTCTTTGGACCGCTTCTTTACATAGTGGAAAACCCAAATCTTTGGACGCTGGGAATTGGACTTAACGCTTTCCAAGGCGCCCACCATGTTGAAGCCAACTTGATGATGGCAGCATCTGCGTTATTTATGTTGCCTGTTATTGTTATCTTCTTCCTTTCTCAAAAGGTTTTCATTGAAGGCGTCACGCTTACCGGAGTGAAGGGTTAGATGAGCACTTTCGACTCCCCGGCAGTACCGGCGTTGCTTCGTGAAATCAACGAACGCCGAGTGCTAGATACTTTGCGCAATCAAAGCGCTCTGCACGCTGCAGAAATCGCACGCGTGAATGGACTTTCCAAACCGACAACATCACTCATTCTCAGATCACTCGTTGAAGCAGGGTTGGTTCAAGAATATTTTCCAGGAGCCAACGATCCCAAGCGTGCGCGTTCTGTTTTTGAGGCTGTCAATGATGTGCGCGTAGCCCTCGGGATAGATATCGGCGCACGCTTTATTCGCGCAGGAGTCAGCGACCTCACTGGCGCGATCCGTTCGCAAACATCTGTTCCAGTGAAAAATCTCACGTTGGATTCAATACTTTCGGTCATGCAAGAAGCTTCGCATCAGGCCCTCAAAGAGTCTGGGTTTTCAATGCCACACGTTAACTCCCTGGTAGTGGGTGCACCGGGGGTAGTCGACCAACTATCAGGAGAAATTTCAATTGCAGGTACGATCACAGATCTTGACGGCGTCCAATTGTCAAAAGTCGTGGCGAAAAAATTCGGAATAACGCCGATCGTAGAAAACGACATCAATTTAGTGACCCTTGCAGAGCAGGAGCACGGATTCGGCAAGGGAATTGAACACTTTGCTGTTTTGTCTGTTGGTTCAGGACTTGGCGCCGGGTTGGTTCTCAATGGCAGACTACTTCGTGGCCATCGTGGCGCGGCCGGTGAAGTTTTCTATGTTCCTTTTGGTGATCCAACGGACCCGCACAGAAGTTCTACTAACCCCTCTGCCGATCGCATCCCGGAGTTAGCCAGGTCTCTGGCAAGTAAATACAAAACCACAACTCTCAAATCTCCTTACTCCACCATTTCCATTCTTGCTGCGGCCCGTGAAGGCGACAAATTGGCTAATGCAGTAGTTCAACTTGAAGCCGAAAGAATTGCACTGTATATATCCACGATTTCATCAGTTGCCGATGTCGAACTCATTGTTCTCACTGGTGGTATTGGACGACAAGCCGACTTCTTCTTAAAAACTATCCGTGAATTTGTTGCGGGAGTGGTGCCGTTTCCTCCACGCATTGAAATCTCAACACTTGGAGAATCTGGAGTTTTGCGAGGAGCCTTAGATCTTGCAACTTCTATTGCCTGTGATCGTGTATTCAGCGACCGCACTACACAATTGGCTCAATCTGTCTGATGAAGATAGCGGTCATCGGCGGGGGTTCTACTTACACGCCTGAACTCATTGATGGTGTCCTATCGCGCCACGCACGCCTACCAATTTCAGAGATTTACTTGGTGGATATCGACTCGGCTCGCGTCGAAATTATTGCTGCATTTGCTCAGCGCATGATCGATGCCAGGAAAGCCCCCATCAAAATCCTTTGGGGCTGCGACCTTCGAGCTGGTATAAAAGATGCGACCTTCGTAATTAGTCAGTTTCGAGTTGGCAGCCAAGCCGCACGACATCGCGATGAACTCTTGGGTCGCGAATTTAATTTAATTGGTCAAGAAACTGTAGGTGTGGGTGGTTTTGCTAAAGCTCTTCGAACAATTCCAGTTGCTCTCAACCTTGCACAATTAATTTTGGAAATCGCACCGCAAGCAATACTTTTGAACTTCACAAATCCTGCCGGACTTATAACTGAGGCGCTCCGACGTCACGCCCCCGCCCTGACCACTATTGGCTTATGCAACGTTCCCTGGAATCTTCGAACCGAAGTTTCACATGCAATGAGGGCGCCACTTGATTCAATCTCTTTAGATTACATAGGTCTTAATCACCTTTCATGGGTACGAGGAATTCACATTGCTGGTGTTGATCGCACACAGGAATCGTTAACAGGGTTCAAGAACTTAGTGATTAAGCAAGGTGCTCAACAAGATGAGCCCTACTGGAATGAAGAATCTCTTCGAATCCTTGAGGCAATACCAAATTACTATCTTCTCTACTATTATGAAACACAAAAGTGGCTGCAGTTTCAAGGAAAAAATCCGACTCGTGCAAGTGAAGTCATGAAAATTGAAGCCGGTCTCATGGAAAAATTCAAAGATAAGGCGCTTACCGAAAAACCTGCTGAATTGATGTTGCGTGGTGGTGCTTATTACTCAGATTCTGCCGCCGAACTTATGGCTGATATACATACTGATGCCGGTTCGGTGCACATCGTCAATACGCAAAACAATGGAGCGGTGCCTGGAATGCCAGATGATGTAGTCATGGAATTGCCAGCTCGGATTACATCTCAAGGAGCTAAAGCCATTAAGACCTCAGCGATGCGTTCGGATGTCGATGCCCTTGTTCGAAACGTCAAGGATTTTGAATTGTTGACGATCGATGCTGCCGTCACGGGCAATGAAGACTCGGCACTGCGTGCCTTGATCTGCAATCCACTTGGGCCCAATATTTCTCAAGCCAATCGAGTTTGGAAACGGCTGCGTGAAGAAAATGCCGGCCTGATAGGGGCTTTCAATGTCTAAATACTTCATTGGAGTAGATGGCGGCGGGACAAAGACCCATGCATGTTTGATCGATTCTGCTGGAAAAGTTATTAGTACGGCCGCAAATGGAGCTGCAAATTGGGAACGAATCGGTGTCGTGTCGGCACAGAGATCTCTTTCTGAAGTAATTGATGAAGTTATTTCATCGGCGAACCTGAGTTATGCCCAAATAACTGGAATCACTCTTGCACTTGCCGGAATTGATTGGGGCAGCGACACCGAAATCTTCGTACCATTTGTTGAATCCATCGGCCTTTCACAGGGGGCGGCTTTCATCAACGATGCGATCGCAGCACTATACGCCGGAGTTCCATCTGGAATTGGGTGTGCATCCATTGCAGGTACTGGCGGCAAAACGGTGGCACAGGATGGTAAAACTGTTGTGAAGACAATGGGGATGTCACTCGGTGAAGGCGGTGGCGCAGGTCAACTCATGGATCTAGCAATCCATCGCATGGCCCAAGCTATACACGGCCAAGCCAGCCAGACGGATATGAACCAGATAATCCCAACTTTTTTTGGAATGGATAATGCAAAAACTTTTTTTAAAGCCATCGCTCGAGACGATCTACACATTCCTGAGGAACTTGCACCACTGGTTTTTCAAGCCGCTGCTGCACAAGATGCAGGCGCTCAAGAAGTCGTAGCTCACGTGGCTCGCCAACATGCTAAAGACGTCATTGGTCTGGTGGGACAACTTACATTTAACGAAAAGGGTTTCGATGTAGTGCGAGCTGGTGGTCTGCACACAGCTGGCTCTGAAACTTTCGATAAGACTTTCGAAGAAACACTCACCGCCGCCTACCCCCATGCTCGGCCACATGTATTGCAAATCGCGCCTGTTATTGGCGCAGCCATTCATGCCGCTACCCAAAATATGGGTCCTCTACCCGATCCCTTCCTTAAAGAAGTATTCTCAGGTGCTCGGCAGGCAACGCACTTTTAGATAAATTTACGTCTGGGCAATGGCAAGACTAAAGAAAGGTCCGATGATGGCAGAGCACTCGGCAATGATTCAAGCCTTTGCGCATCGCCATAAATCGCGACTATCTGGATATGAGCTAAAAATTTCTTCATCACCTCACGAGAGTACCGTTCCAGAATCCTTTAATTTGGTAGGCGAAAAAAAGGCTCAAGTCATCACTGCAACCATTGCAACAAATAGTGGAGCTGGGCTGCGTTGGGGACTTAACGCTTTATTGCAATGGCACGAGAGCGGATCAGAGTCCATAAACTTAATCGATGCTCCTGCATTCACAGTGCGAGGGGTTATCGAAGGATTCTATGGAATTCCTTGGACTCACCAGCAACGCTTGCGGGGAATTGAAACTTTTGCTGACTTTGGAATGAATTCTTACATGATGGCCCCTAAAGATTCACCATGGCAACGATTTGATTGGCGTAAACCTTTCAGTCAAGAATTATTGGATGTGACCGCAGAATTAGTAGAACGAGGCTCACTGCATGGAGTAAATATCTCAGTATGCGTCTCTCCTGGCCTGAGCGTTAAATACTCTGACAATAATGACGTCGAAGCAATCATGATTCGATATCGTCAACTAGCAAAGATTGGTGTCAGCCATTTTGGGCTTCTCTATGATGACATTCCTTGGGAGCTTCAATTTGATGAAGATATCGCACAATACGCAACGACGGCAGCAGCTCAAGCCAGTTTTACGAATCGTGTATATACGGCACTGAAGAAAATGAATAGCAATGCACGCCTCACGGTATGCCCGATGGAATATTGCGGACGTGGACATCAACCATACATCGCAGAACTTGGAGAAGAATTAGACACCGATATTGACCTCATGTGGACCGGGCGACAAATCTGCTCTGAATATTTAGACATCTCTGATGCCATAATATTTGCAGCCGATGCCAAGCGTCCACCGTTGTATTGGGATAATTACCCAGTCAATGATGTGGCCATGACTCACGAGCTACATATTGGCCCACTCAGAGGGCGCGAAGTTGGTTTACACAAACATTCACGTGGACTTTTTTCCAATCCAATGGAGAAATTTGAAATGTCACTATTACCTCTAGCAACGATCGGTGATTACTTGTGGAATAGCGAAAGCTATAACCCCGAGCAATCTTGGGATCGCGCTTTAAGTCTTATGGTGACACCACCTCAGGATTACGAAGCGATGCGACGCTTTCTTCGCAATTCCATGGGATCTTGCTTATCTGGCAACGCTGCCCCAGATCTTGGAACGGTGATGGGGCCAGCAGTGAGTGCATGGCGAAATGGTAAACCTGAAATTGCTGCAGAAATTTTTCGTAAAACCGCCGAGGTGATCATTCGTGATCATCTACATCTCACAAGTCCCAATTTTTCCAGACCAGATCTCATTGCAGAAATCCAACCATGGTTATTTAAATACTCAGCCGCTGGTGAAACATTTGAAAAATTGTCCATGGTTTTGGCCCAATGCACCTGGAGCAAAGAATCTGGCCTTGGCGGCCCCACAGGCTTGTCCCACGAAGTTCACACCATCCGAAGTAATTTTGAGAAAATTCAAACTCGTCTCATGGGAGATGGTCTGGATTTGATGATGGGTGAACTTATCGCCGAGCTAAACGCATCAGAAAAGTGATGGAAATCTAGGCCAAGTTGGCCGTAGGTCGGGCAACAGATAGTTATCGTTTCACCATGGGAAAAATGAGTCACTTCAATGCTGCTTTGGCCGGCAAGATTACCTCCATGGTAGGCACGATGTGGTGTGCTTATATTTTTGCAGCAATCGCTCTGGTTTCCTTGCCCGGGGCCATCAAATCCGGCGATACGATCATTATCGTTGCTTGGATTGCTCAAACGTTTTTGCAACTTGTGTTGCTCTCGATCATCATGGTGGGACAAACTGTTCAGTCTGAAAGTATGGAACAGAAGATCAATGAAACTCATACAGCCAGTCTTGGAGAATTTGAGCTAGCCAAAGAATCTCGCACCATTGCCACCCAAGAACTTAAAGAGCTCAAGAAAATCTCATCAGAAGTGCACCAGCTTTTGCGTGAATTAGAGTCAAAAATAAAGAGTTCATGATTTCACTATCTACGTGGCTGATAACTATTGGCGCACTAACTTTCATCATACTTTTTGATCTAACGTTGGCAGTTGTTAGACGAAATAAGGAAACCTCACTGCTTGAAGCAGCATTTTGGACTATTTTCTATATTGGCACCGCCGTCGTGTTTGGATATTTCCTTCCAGGCTGGACTGATGCTCAAGCTCAAAAGGAATTCTTTGCTGGTTGGCTGACTGAATACGCACTCTCTGTAGACAATATTTTCGTCTTTATTATTATTTTGGGTCACTTGCACGTGAAGAAAGAGAAGCAGCAATTGGTTCTGCTCTTGGGGATTATGCTGACGATCGCTATGCGGGGCGCTCTCATTCCTATTGGGGCGGCGCTCATCGCGCGATTCGCAAGTATCTTCTTTGTTTTTGGAGCATTTTTGATCTACACCGCTTACACCCTTGCTCGAGAGAGTGCTGATGAAGAGGAGTGGAAGGAAGGTGCGATCGTGACGCGCATGAAAGCGCGTGGAATTAGCACATTTACTATTGCATTGGTTGCACTTGGAATGACTAATTTAGTATTTTCATTGGACTCTATCCCAGCAATTTTCGGATTAACTAAAAATCCATACATCGTGACGACGGCTAATATTTTTGCACTTATGGGCTTGCGCCAACTCTATTTTCTTCTTGAGGGATTGCTCAAACGCTTGATCTACTTGTCTAAGGGGCTCTCAATTATCTTGGCATTTATTGGGGTAAAAATGATCTTGGAAGCACTACACGGGATTGGTGTCCATGAAGTTGGGGGAATTCACGTTCCCGAGGTTTCACTCGAGTTCAGCTTAGGATCCATCGTCACAATCTTGATCGTTACGACAGTTGCAAGCTTGGCTGCAACACGTGGAACTGCAAGCACCAAGTAGGGATCTTTAGACAACTCTTTTGCGAAGTGTTTCCTTGCCTCGATCTTTTGACTTTTCATGTATTTTGCGGATTTGTAATTCAAAGTTCTTGATTGCCAAATCAAAGGCAGCAACATCGTTAAAGGCTGCAGCCTCTGCTCGCAACAAGGGACCGGCACCATGCGCGGTCAAAATTACACGATGCGATTGCTTGCCTTGCCTGGGGTTGGGTTCGTGAACTACTTCGACCTCCACTCGTTCAATAGTCACATTAAAACGTTCCATTGATTTTAGCTTTTCATTGACGATAGTTTTGAAATCTTCAGCAACATTAGCTTGTCGTGTATGAAGAACGATATTCATTTCGATCTCCTTCTGTTCGTATCTAACAATGGCACAAATGAAGGTACTGCGGAAGATTATTTACCCAGATCTGACTGTGAGTTTTAGAGTGGGAGGGCAAAAACGACTAACGTGAGGGCAAGTGCGAGCCCTACAGATTGGCCAAGAATTCCAAGAGCGGTGGCCCTATCGGCAGCACGCGCAACAGGATCTGATACTCGTGAAATTTCGCCAAGTTTGCCAAAGTTAAATGTCCCCATAAAACCATACGCTAAACAGAATTTTTTGCGCGATTGCACCCAGCCAACAGCTGTGACAAGCAGGGGTATGAAAATTGATAGACGTGCACCTCGCGGCACACTTGCAGAAATGAAACCTATAAGTGAGATGACAGAAAAAATTAATCCACCCAGTGCTACCAATTGACGACGGCGAATCTCACCAGAACCTATATTGCAACTACCAGGTAAATACTCAGGCATCTTCGAATTCGTCTTCATCCACCCAGACATTTTGTGGTCCATCTTCTTGTTTTTCCATCCAAGAAAGAAATGACCCAACAGCGCGGAAGGACAAAATAGCCAGCGCTATGATCCCGGCTGTTCGTCGAATGAATTTCAACATAGGTTAAAAATACTCTATCGGCGGACTTTTTTCCTCTTGATTTCCTGTGTGGCTAAGCCTTCATAAGTGCAGATTGGATATCAGTCCAAAGGTCTTCAATGTTTTCACACCCAACCGAAAGTCGAATGAGGTTTTCAGGAACACTCACACTCTCCCCCGCCCAACGCCGGCGTCGCTCCCATAAGGATTCAACTCCACCCAAGCTTGTTGCTTGGGTAATTAGGGTAGAAGAGGCGCACACCTTATCGGCAGTAGCCGCATCGCCATGAACCAAGAAAGAGACCATCGCGCCATACCCGTTCATGAAACTCTTCGCCCTTAGGTGGTGTGGGTCGTTGGCCAAGCCTGGGTAATGAACTATGGAGACCTTTGGGTGAACGCTGAGTCGGGTTGCAAGCGCCATCGCATTGCTCTGAGCTTTCTCAAAACGAAGCGCGAAAGTTCGAAGTCCTCGAAGAGCCAACCATGCTTCAAAGGGACCAGCTATCGCGCCGCCTAGTTTGCGGGCAGTAGAAATCTTTTCTAGAAGCGCTGGGTTTTGCGTGGAAATTGAGCCCATTAATACATCGCTGTGACCGGCTAAGTATTTCGTCACCGAATGCATAACAAAATCTGCACCCATCAGCAGTGGTTGCTGATTGAGTGGTGTTGCAAAAGTGTTATCCACCGCTACAAGGCAGCCCAATTTCTTTGCTGCCGATATCAAGGAAGGTAAGTCAGCAATGGTCAACGTTGGATTAGTGGGAGATTCAAGCCATAGTAAGTGTGTACCAGGCAAGGCATCTAAAACTTCTTGCGTGTTGGCCACATCCACGAACCGCACCTCTAAATGACCGCCCTCTTGCATGGATTTCAGCAAATTCATAGTTCCGTTGTATCCCTGATGGGAAGTTGTCACCACTGACCCAGCTGGCAGAATGGAAAAGACGGAATTGATTGCGGCCATTCCGGATGAAAAAACTAAGGTCGAACCTTGCTCAAGTGCACCAATGGCATCTTCAAGAGCGTGCCATGTTTGATTGCCGTAACGTCCATATCCAATCGGTCCACCAACTACAAAAGTGGCGCTGAGTTCTATCGGAAAATTAACTGGCGCATCTGGACTCGGCGCAGGTCTGCCAGCACTGACAGCAATGCTCTCAGGATGCAATTTCTTCTCGTTGCTCACTGGGTAAGCCTAATCCTTCGCCAGCACTGCCATTGCCGCATTATGCCCCGGGATCCCACTGACCCCGCCGCCTCGAACTGCTCCTGCTCCACAGATAAATATCCGTGGGTCATCGGTTTCCACTCCCCATCCAATCGGATCATCATCCTCACGAAATGGGAATGTTAGATCCTGATGAAAGATGTTGCCTCGGGGTAAACCAATAGCCTCTTCCAAATCCAAGGGAGATTTAGCCTCAATGCACAAGGAGCCATCAGAATTTGTCGCAAGCACCGACTCAATCGGATCCAGAAGATAGTGATTTAAAGATGCAACCGTTCCTTGTAACGCATGGTCACGAGCTCCTTGTGCATCATCATCAAACAACGAAGCCGGGGTATGGATTCCGAAAAGAGTCAAAGTATGGAAACCCTTACTCTGCAGTTCTGGACTTAAAATTGAAGGATCTGTCACAGTGTGGCAATAGATCTCAGATGGAAAACTTGGCGGCATTTGACCATTTTTTGATGCGTGATATGCGTGTTCAAGTTGTGAGTAGCTCTCATTGATATGGAAAGTTCCCGAGAAAGCTTTATGTGGATCATCTCCGGATTTCAGGCGAGGCAACTTCTTAACCAGCATGTTAATTTTCATTTGAGAGCCATCCAAACTTGGTTCCACCGAATCTCCCCGTAACTGTGCAAGCACTTGAGGGGCTAAGTTAGCGAGTAGATATTGAGCATGCACCGGTTGGCCATCTGCCACCTCAACCTGAACGTGATCTGCATCTGTATAGATACCTATAACAGGACTGTTGCATTGAATAACAACACCTGCAGCTAATGCAACGCGCTCTAGTTCTAGAACAAGTGCACCCATTCCGCCCCGCGGTACACGCCACTCACCAGTTCCATTACCAACAAGATGGTAGAGAAAACATCTGTTTGCTTGCAGCGAATCTGCGGAAATGTGAGTGCCGATCAAAGCATCTGTCAGAACTACACCTCTGACTAGATCACTAGCAAATCGTTCTTGGATCACTTGGCCAATAGGATTTTCAATCATAAAATCCCACGTCGCCGGCATGTTGACTAAAGAACGTAACTCGCGTCGGCTTTTGAGTGGTTGCAACATTGTTGGGGCAAATCTTTTTGCAAATTGCGAAATCTCGGTATAAAACTCTTGCCATGCCTTGCCTTCTGCCTCATCACCTGTGAGATCGCGGAAAGAATCCTCACTTTCCTTATTCCAGTCGCGCGCAATGTAGAGTCCTTTGTCGGATCCAGATTGAGAATACGGAGTGTAGGAAGAGACAGTTCTTGGTAGCGTCACAAAATTCACACCTAAATCACGAATGATCTGATCGGGTAGGAGTGAAACCAAATAGGAATATCGCGATACATGAGCATCGAATTCCGGAAATGCTCTGACGCTTGCGGTGGCGCCACCAATTTCCGGGTTTTTTTCTAAAATTAAAACGCTCTTACCAGCTTTAGCCAAGTAAGTTGCGGCAACTAATGCGTTGTGTCCGCCGCCGGCGATTACGACATCGTAATCGAGTGGTTTCATCGCTCTAAGTTAGATTGATTTAAGAATCCGGTCAACTGCTTCGATCAGCACTTCTTCACTGGTGGCAAAATTTAAGCGCACAAATTGTGGAGTGTGGGGGCTAAAATCTTGTCCTGCATTGAATGCGACTTTGCCACGTTCAAGAAGAGTTTGCGTGGGATTAGGGCCCAAGTTAAGGGCGGATAGATCCAGCCATGCCAGATAACTGCAATCAGGAACGTGGTATCCAACTGCTGGAATCTTCTTGGCAAGTAACTCTTGCAAGAAATATCTGTTGTGATCAAGGGTGCGAATTGCCGCGTCTAACCACTCCACTCCGTGGGAGTACGCTGCCGCCGTTGCAAATCCGCCAAGCAATGATGCTCGGTAATGCACAGCCGGTGGAAGCTTTTCTAACTTCTTGGCCATAACTTGGCCTTGAGTAATAATGATTGCGCATTTAAGTCCAGCAATATTCCAGCCTTTGCTTGCCGCAGTCACTGTTACGCCAATTTCCTCGGCAACTTCCCCAAGTGAAAGAAATGGGATGAAATTTGAATCACTATAGGTTAGTGGGGCGTGAATCTCATCGCTAATAACTATTACGCCATGTTCTTTTGCCAAGTGTGCAATTTTCAAAAGTTCTTCGCGGCTATATACGCGCCCAAGTGGATTATGAGGGTTGCAGACCATGTGAACTTTGATACCGGTCTTATATGCGGCCTCCAGTGCAGGCCAATCGATTTTCCAACCATCACTCTCTAGCAGATGTGGAACATCTACCTTGGTTACATGCGTTTCTTCAATCCACGTGTAAAAGTTATGGTAAATCGGAGAATTAATCAGCACTCGATCACCAGGTTGGGTAAACAAACGAAGGAGCTCAACAACTCCAACTCCGACATCTGTGGACATGTAAACCTGATTCGGATCTAAATTCCATCCCCAACGAGCCATCGCAAATTGTGAAAAACTTTCACCAACTTCAGGGATTGCACCCAGATACCCCAGATCGGAGTGCTCGACCATTTCAATGAGTACCTTGCGAATTGGTTCGGCAACTGGGAAATCCATCTCGGCAACCGGCAGAGGGAGAACATCTGCCGGAAAATCTCGCCACTTGGTACTGCGATGTGTACGCATCTCCGTAAGGGAAAGCGCCTTTACTTCAAGGGGGCTCATAGTCGTCAGTATTCCACTTACCTGATCAAAAACCTAAGCGCTGATTCGCCGCGTAGAATTGCGAACAATCAGGGTGGTCGGCAATGTGAGCGACGTACTTGCCACACCTTGTCGCTTGAGTTGGTCCATAATCGATTTTGCAGCCATCTCACCCATTAAGGATGCGGGTTGTTCGATCGTTGTGAGATCTGAAAACTCTGCCATTTCGTGACCATCAAAACCCACGATCGAAATATCTTTGGGAACGTTAAGACCATGTCGTTTGACGGCTTGCATCGCGCCAATAGCCATCTCATCGGATTCACAAAAAATTGCTGTGGGCCGACTCGGGCGAGCCAGGAGTTCATCCATCGCGCGAGCTCCTCCATGCATCGTAAAATCTCCATGAACTTCTCGGCCCGGCAACCA